>CAUPLI010000001.1:0-521366 GCA_963512175.1 uncultured Hylemonella sp.
CGCGGGTGAGCAGGGCCGCGGTTTTGCCGTGGTGGCCTCTGAAGTTCGCTCGCTGGCGGGCCGCAGTGCCGAGGCGGCGAAAGAGATCAAGACGCTCATCACCGACAGCGTGGAGCGTGTGGGCCAGGGTACGGTCCTGGTGGACCAGGCCGGTGCCACCATGGCCGAGGTGGTCAGCAGCATCCGCCGCGTGACCGACATCATGGGCGAGATCAGCGCGGCCAGCACCGAGCAGAGCCAGGGTGTGGCGCAGATCGGCGAGGCGGTGATGCAGATGGACCAGGTCACGCAGCAGAACGCGGCGCTGGTGGAGGAGATGGCGGCAGCGGCCGGCAGCCTGAAGGGCCAGGCGCAGGAGCTGGTGCAGACCGTGGCCGTGTTCAAGCTGGCACAGGATCCGGTGCGCCTCCAGGGCACCCAGGCCCCCTACCCTCCAGCCGCCCTCCCCTCGATCCCCGCAGCGGACACCCGGCCCACCCCACGGCCCCTGACTTCCTTCGCCACCCTGCCCAAGACCGGGGCGGCAAAAATCGGGAACTCTGTCCCGGCCGCAGCCGTCACCCAGAAGCCCATCCGCCCCACGCAGGACGACTGGGAGTCCTTCTGAAATAGCTGCCCCCGGCCCGGGAAGACCTGTGATTTTTTCTCGATTTCATGAACCAGAGGGCCACGGCCGGCGAGCCCGCCTGCCGCCCTCTGATTCTGGCGCTACCATGTGCACGTCCCCCGGGAATCCGCCGTGCAAACCGATACACAGTACTTCACCAAAGCCGTCACCGAACTGGGCAGGGTGCGCCCCGTCGTCACCACGCAGCCCATCTACAACGCCAAGGGCATCAAGATCATCGACCAGGGTGTGGCCATCAACCCGGGTCTGTACGATCGCCTGATGGAGCACCGGCTCTCGGCGCCCATCGAGGATTCCGTCTCGAGCCTGCCCACGGTGAACGGCCATGCCCTGCGCAAAGGCATCGAGGAGCTAAGCACCCGGACACCATTTTTCGCCCGGATGCTGGAGGATCGCGACACCCGCAACATCCTGCTCGATATCGTTGAGCGCATCCATCTGCCGGATCCCATCGCCTTCCAGCTCACGATGGCCTACGAGATACGGCCTACGCTGTACCAGCATCTGCTGAGCACCACGCTCACGGCGTCCTGGCTGGCGGCTGCCAGCGGGATGTCCCGCCTGCAACTCCGGGTCGCGGCCACGGCGGGGCTGCTGCACGACATCGGCATGCTGCATCTGGACCCCCAGTTGCTGGAGTACAAGAGCGGCATCGATCGCAACCAGCACCGCCAGCTCGTTTCGCACCCGATGGTGTCCAGCGCGCTGATCGAACGGCACAAGGAGTACCCCAGGGAAGTGGTCCAGGCCGTGATGGAGCATCATGAATTCCTGGACGGTTCGGGCTATCCGCGCAATCTGCCGCAAGACAGCATCAGCCCCTGCGGCAAGCTCATGGCCCTGACCGAGCTGGTCAGCGGCGCTTTCGCACCCGGCCGCGAAGTCCCCGAACTGCGTCTGTCCATCCTGCTGCGCATGAACACGCATCGTTACGATGCGGCCCTGTCGGAAAAGATCATCACGCTGCTCAGGCCGCAGGACGAATCGGTCACCTCGATCACCCTGCTGGAAGACCCGATCCGCTGCCTGCTGGAAATACAAACGGTGCTGACCGCCTGGCCTGAAGACAGGATTGCATCCTCCCAACTGGCCGAGGAGCACAAGAAGATCCTGATCCCGATCGCCGCGCAGGCTGCGCAGCTTTACCGCACCCTGGCCCGTGCTGGTGCGGCCCCGGAACAGCTCGAGCAACTCGGCAAGGATTCCCTGGACCAGCACCTGCAGGCCGAACTGACCTTGCTGGCCAGCGAAGCTGCCTGGCAGTTGCGCGCCCTGGCCCGACAGGTCAGGCGCCACTGGCGTACCGAAGCAGATGATGCCGCGGAGCAAAAGCTGTACGACTGGCTGTCGAGTGTCGACGCTGCGATCTCGCGCACCACCCGGGAATACAGTTCCGACGACGCCTGAAACGGCTGCCGGGCTGCGTCAGCCCCAGGCCTTGAGGTACTCGTCCCAGTGCGGCTCGGCCGGCGCCAGATGGCCCAGCGTCTCTTTCACCAGCGCGATCTCGCGGTCGTACTCGGCCTCCAGCAAACCACCGCGCATCTTCTGGAAGCGGCAGTACAGCAGGTAGGTGTTCATCACGTCCGTCTCGCAATAACGGCGGATGTCCTCCAGCTTGCCGTCCAGGTAGGCCGGGTAGACGGCAGAGCCGTCCATGCCCAGCTTGCCGGGGAAGCCGCAGAGCTTGGCCATGGCGTCCAGCGGCGCGTTGTTCTTGGGCTGGTACATGGCCAGCAGGTCCATCAGGTCCAGATGGCGCATGTGGTAACGGCTGATGTAGTTGTTCCACTTGAAGTCGCGGTCGTCCTCGCCCTGGTCCCAGTACTTGTCAGCCACCACGCCGTGCTGCAGGCCGCGGTAATGCAGCACCGGCAGATCGAAGCCGCCGCCGTTCCAGCTGACCAGCTGGGGCACGTGTTTTTCCAGCGTGTTGAAGAAGGTCTGGATGACCTTGCCCTCGCTCTTGCCATCACGGTCGACGAAGGAGTGGATGCGCAGGCCCTCGGCGTTGCGGAACACGGCGCTGATGACCAGGATGCGCTGCAGGTGCAGGGGCATGAAGTCGCTCTGCCCTTTTTCCTTGCGCTCGGCCAGCCAGGCGGCGTAGACCTGCTCGTCCGCGCTGTCCGCGGGCATGTCGCGCAGCGCACGCAGGCCGGCGATATCGGGGATGGATTCGATGTCGAAGACAAGTACCGGAGAGACCATGCGGAGATATTACCCCAGCACTTTCACAACAAGGCTTCGCGCGTGATGCCCCTGCGCGCCAGGTGGCGCTTGAGCTTGAACAGCGCCTCGTTCTGCACCTGGCGCACGCGCTCGCGCGTCAGGCCCAGGCGCTGACTCAGCACGTCCAGGGTCTCGGGCTCGTGGTCGTGCAGACCGTAGCGCCCTTCCAGCACCTCGCGCTCGCGCGCCGACAGGCTCGCCAGCCAGTCCTCCAGCAAGCGCTCGACCTCGTGCGCCTGCGTGATGCCGCTGGGATCGATGGCCAGCTCGTCCACCACGGTGTCGCCCAGGGTCTGCTCGCCATCCACGCGATCCAGGGCCGCATCGAGCGAGCGCGGCGTCTCGGCCAGGGCCAGCAACTCGGCGACCTCGTGGACGTCGCGCCTCAGGAAATCCGCCACGTCCTCGACACGCACACCCTCCGGGCGGCGCGCCACGAAAGCAGCATCGTTCTCTAGCTCGCGGCGCGCGCGCAGCACCTGCTGCAGTTCACGCACCACGTTGACGGGCAGACGGATCATCCGCCCCTGCTGCATCAGCGCGCGCTCCACCGACTGCCGTATCCACCAGGTGGCATAGGTGGAGAAGCGGAAACCGCGCTCGGGTTCGAACTTCTCGATCGCGTGCATCAGGCCGAGGTTGCCCTCCTCGATCAGGTCCGACAGCGGCACGCCACGCCCCAGGTAGAGCTTGGCGATGCTGACCACCAGGCGCAGGTTGTGCTCGATCATGCTCTGGCGCGCGGCAAAGTCGCCGGCCCGCGCACGCACGGCCGTCTCGTACTCCTGCTCAGGCGTGAAAAGCTCGGTGCGGCGCACATGGCGCAGATAGGCGGTGAGCGCGTCGCCGGAATCGGCGGCCAGCTCGGCCACGACCGGCGCGGGAGCGTCGGGGTCGGCCGCAGCGGCCCCCGCGCGGCCGTCAAGCGAGGCTGCAATGCGCGCGTCGTCTTTACCGTGGAGGGATCGTCGGGTCATGACTGTTCCTCACGGCATGCGGTGCGCCCCTAGCGGGGCGGCAGGTACTTGAGCGGATCGACCGGCTTGCCCTGGCGCCGCACCTCGAAATGCAGCTTCACGCGGTCGGCATCGCTGTTGCCCATCTCGGCAATCTTCTGGCCCTTGCGCACGGCCTGGTCTTCCTTGACCAGCAGCGTCTTGTTGTGCGCGTAGGCCGTCAGGTAGGTGTTGTTGTGCTTGAGGATGATGAGGTTGCCGTAACCGCGCAGGCCGGCGCCGACATAGACCACACGCCCTTCGGCGGCGGCCAGCACCGGTTCGCCAGCCGCACCACCCAGGTCGAGACCCTTGTTCTTCACCTCGTCAAAGCCCGCCAGCACCGGGCCTGGCACCGGCCAGATCCAGCTCAGACCGGATTCGGCGGCCGCGGCAGGCTCCGCTGCGGCGGCAGCTGCTGCAGCCGACGGCTTGGCCGCTGCGCTCGACGTCTGGCCAGGCTGGACCTGGCTCGAAGCGATGCTGGCGGAACCGATGGGCCGGGTCACGACACCATTGCTCTCGGTGGCGGCCACGGCCGTGGCCGGCGGGGTCACGCGCAAGACCTGCCCCACCTCGATCTGGTTGGGCTGCTCCAGGTTGTTCCAGCGGGCGATGTCTTTCCAGTTCTGCCCCGTTTCCAGCCCGATGCGGATCAGCGTCTCGCCGGGCTTGACGGTGTAGTAGCCCACCTTGCCGGCGTTCTCGAAGCCTGGCGGCTGCTTGACGGCCACGGTATTGGGATCCATCACCGGCCTGGACACGGCGGTGCGCCGTTCCTCGACCGGGGCGCGGCTGGTCGGGCTCGTGCCGCACGCCACCAGGAGCAGCGTGCCAGCCACCAGCAAACCCAACAACCCTGCTCGTCGCGAATAGACCGTCATAGATGATTCCTTCATGCGATGCCCGATTTTAGGGGGACAAAGTGCACCGCCTCAAGCAGGGTGTGCTGCACCCCGGCAGCGGTCTTGTCCAGCACCAGCAGGGCCTGGGCGCCACCGGCGGCACTGGCCACCGGCGCCACCAGGCGCCCGCCCACGGCGAGCTGCTCGATCCAGGCCTGCGGCACCGCTTCGCCGCCCGCCGCCGCGATGATGCCGGCATAGGGCGCCCCCTGGGCAAAACCGGCCATACCATCGCCGAAGAGCAGGTGCACATTGGGCAGGCGCAGCGGGCGCAGGTTCTCGCGCGCCTTCTCATGCAGCCCACGCAGGCGCTCGATGCTGTAAACCTCTTTCACCAGCAGGCTCAGCACGGCGGCCTGGTAGCCGCAGCCCGTGCCGATCTCCAGCACCCGGCCCATGGGCTCACCCTTGCGTGGGTCCAGGCCGGCCAGCAGCAGTTCGGCCATGCGCGCCACCACGCCGGGCTTGGAGATGGTCTGGCCCAGGCCGATGGGCAGGCTGGTGTCTTCATAAGCCTGCGTGGCCAGGGCCGTGTCGACGAAACGGTGTCGCTCGATGCGGCCCATGGCTTCGAGCACGCGCGCATCCGTGATGCCCTGAGCCGCCAGCTTTTTCACCATGGCCAGACGCACCGCCTGGGAGTCCAGGCCCAGGCCCTGCGGCGTGGGAGCCGTACGTCCAGGGCGCGGCAGACCGGCGGGCGCAAGGGCTGCCGGCGCACTGCGCTGCACCACTGGCGAAGCGGGGCGCGCGGCTGCGTCGGCCGGTCGATCCAGCCGCACCGGGAAGCCGGGGCGCGGACGCGAATTCATGCCGGCCCCTTGCCCGTGCGCTGTGCCATGGACTGGGCCCAGTAGCCCAGGCGCTCATGGTCGGACAGGTCCACCTTGAGCGGCGTCACCGAGACGTGGCCTTGCGCCGTGGCGTGAAAATCCGTGCCCTCGCTCTCGTCCATGGCGGGGCCGGCCGCACCGATCCAGTACATGGTCTCGCCGCGCGGACTGGCCTGGGTGATGACCGGTTCGGCCGCATGGCGCCGCCCCAGGCGGCAGACCTTGACGGACTTGAGTTCGGCCTGCGGCAGGCAGGGGATATTGACGTTGAGCAGCCAGGGCTGTGCGTCCCCGGTGCGATGGGCGATCATCTGCTCGACCAGTTCACGCGCCCGGGCGGCAGCGGCGTCCAGGTGCTTCCAGCCCTTCTCGGTCTGCGAGAAGGCGATGGCCGGGATGCCGAAGAGATAACCCTCCATGGCCGCCCCGACCGTGCCGGAATAGATGGTGTCGTCGCCCATGTTGGCGCCGTTGTTGATGCCCGAAACCACCAGGTCGGGCCGGTAGCCCAGCAGGCCGGTCAGCGCGATGTGCACGCAGTCGGCCGGTGTGCCGTTGACGTAGCGAAAACCGTTGGCCGCGCGGTGCACGTACAGCGGCGAATGCAGGGTCAGCGCGTTGGACTTGGCGCTGTTGTTGTGCTCGGGCGCCACCACCTCGACCTCGGCCACGTCCTTCAGCGCCTCGTACAAGGCCACGATGCCGGGTGCCTGGTAGCCGTCGTCGTTGGAGATCAGGATTTTCATGGTTGGCATGTCTGCGCCCATTGTAGGTGGCCGCCTGTCTGTCTTGACCTGCGTCACGCGAGAGACAACACGAAAAACAGCGCTGCACGTATCATGCCCGACGCACTTCAGCACGAAAACAGGAGACACGGAATGCACGCATGGTTTTGTACCGACCCCACCGGAGTGGACGCCCTCGAGTGGAAGGAACAACCCACCCCGCAGCCCGGTCCCGGCCAGGTCCTGGTGGCGATCCGGGCCGCCAGCCTGAACTTCCCCGACCTGCTGATCGTGCAGAACAAGTACCAGATCAAGCCGCCCCTGCCCTTCGTGCCGGGCGCCGAATACGCCGGCGTGGTCGAAGCCCTGGGCGAGGGCGTCACGAACCTGAAGGTCGGCCAGCACGTGGCCTGCCTCTCGGGCACCGGCGGCTTCGGCACCCACACCCTGGCGACGGCCGCCCTGTGCCTGCCGCTGCCCGCGGGTTTCCCCTTCACCGATGCGGCAGCCTTCATCATGACCTACGCCACCTCGCACCACGCGCTGGTCGACCGGGCCCAGCTCCAGGCCGGTGAGACGGTTCTGGTGCTGGGTGCGGCTGGCGGCGTGGGCACCGCTGCCATCCAGATCGCCAAGGCCATGGGCGCGCGCGTGATCGCCGCGGCCTCCAGCGATGACAAGTGCGCGCTGTGCAAGACCATCGGCGCCGACGACACCATCAACTACAGCACCCAGGACCTGCGCGAGCAGCTCAAGGCCCTGACCGGCGGCAAGGGCCCCAACGTGATCTACGACCCCGTGGGCGGTGACCTGGCCGAGCCGGCGCTGCGCTCCATCGCCTGGCGCGGCCGTTACCTGGTGGTGGGCTTTGCCGCCGGGCCCATTCCCCAGCTGCCACTGAACCTGCCCCTGCTCAAGGGCGCCTCCATCGTCGGTGTGTTCTGGGGCGAGTTCGCGCGACGCGAACCGCAGGCCAACGCCGCCATGATGATGGCGCTGGCCCAGTGGTACGGGCGGGGCTTGGTCAAACCCGTGATCGACAGCACCTTGCCCATGGACCAGCTCAAGGCGGCTTACGCGCGCATGGGCGCGCGTGACGTGAAGGGCAAGCTGGTCTTGGTGAACTGAGCCAGGCCCAGGAACGGCCCGAAAACAAAAATGCCCGCTGATGCGGGCATTTCTTTTATCTGGGGTGGCTGATGGGACTCGAACCCACGACGACAGGAATCACAATCCTGGACTCTACCAACTGAGCTACAGCCACCGTAAGGCGGAAATTATAACTCAGTCGCTCACGAGGCGCCGCGTGCCGCAGGCAGGGCATTCGCGGGGCGCGGTACCTTGATCTGCACCTTGAGGCGTTCCTGCAGCAGCTGGTAATAGGCCTGGCCCTCGGCCTGCATCCACCACTGGGCGTACTGGGCACGGTCCTGACGCTGCGCATCGGCGGCGGGCGCGGCACGCTCCACCCGCTTGTTGATGCGGGCCACGACATAACCCTGGGCACCGAGGTCCACGCCCAGCCATGACGGCAGCTGGGTCGTATCGGCGCGCAGCACGGCATCGACCACGGCAGCTGGTTGATTCTGCGACTGGTCGCGCGACACCACCTGGGCGGCTCCCAAGCTCGCGCCGGCCGGGCTGGCCTTCCAGGCTGCCAGTTTCTGCTGGCCTTCCTGGCGCGCCAATTCAGCGGCACGCGCCTGCACGACACGCTCGCGCACGACAGTGCGCACCTCGGCTAGAGGCAGCGTGCGCGCCGGCGTGTGCCGGGTGATACGGGCGGCCGCCAGCTGGCTGGGGGCGATCTCCACCGCTTCGGTGTTGCGCTTGTTGTTCACGCTGTCGGGGCTGAAAACCGCCTCCAGCAACTTGGCGCTGGCCAGCACGCCCTTGGCGCCAGGCACCGGCTGGCGCCCCAGGCCGCTGGCGGTCTGGATCTCGATCTTGAGCTTGTCGGCCACGGACTTGAGGCTGTCGGACTGTTCGTAGACACCATTGGTGAAGACTTCGGCGGCTTCGGCATAACGGGCCCGCGCCTGCTGGTTCTTCAGGTCCTCTTCCAGGCTGGCACGCAGTTCGGCAAAGCTCTTCTGCTTGGGCGCCTTGATGTCGGTGACGCGGATGACGTGGAAGCCGAAGTCGGATTCGACGACTTCGCTGATCTCGCCCTTCTTCAGGGCAAAGGCGGCGTCCTCGAAAGGTTTCACCATGGCGCCGCGCGAGAAGAAGTCGAGGTCACCCCCATTGGGGGCCGAACCCGGATCCTGCGAGTGCTTGCGCGCCAGCTGGGCAAAGCTGTCGGGGGCCTTGCGTGCCTGGGCCAGCAGCTCCTGCGCACGCTCGCGCGCCTTCTGGCGCTCGGCGGCGGGCGCGTCCTTGGCCACGGAGATCAGGATGTGGCTGGCACGGCGCTCCTCGGGGCCGCTCAGGCGCGCCGCATTCTGCTCGTAATAGCTGCGCACGTCCTGCTCATTGAGCTTGATCGTCTTGCGCACGGCATCGATGTCCAGCACGATGTACTCGATGCTGGCCTGCTCGGGCGCCTGGAACAGGGTCTGGTTGGCCTGGTAGAAGGCTTCCAGTTCGCTGTCTTCGGGTTTGACGCGTGCGGCGAAATCCGCCGTGGCAAAACGCGCCAGCTGCACTTCACGCCGCTCGAAGTAGGCATTCAGCGCCAGATCGGCCGGCACGGCCTGGATGAAGGCGGTCTGGGCCACGCCGGCCTGCACCTGGCGTGCCGCCAGGTCGCTGCGCATGCGGGCTTCGAACATCTCGGGACTCATGCCCTGGCGGCCCAGCAGCTGGCGATAGCGCTCCATGTCGAGCGTGCCATCGGGACGGCGCAGCTCGGCAATGGCCGGGATGGCTTGCAGTTCGCGCGCCAGGCGTGCGTCGCTGGTGCCCAGGTGCGCGGCCTGCGCGGCCTGCACCAGCACGCGCTCGCGCACCAGACGCTCCAGCGTGGCGTAACGGGCCTGCTCGGAGTCGAGCAGCTTGGCATCGATGGTGGGCATCAGCTGGCGCACACGCTCGACCTCTTCGCGGTGCGCCGCCTCCCATTCACCCTGGGTGATCTCGGCGCTGCCGATGCGGGCCACGGTCCGGTCCTTTTCGCGGAAGCGGTTGTAGCCATCGATGCCGACCAGCACGAAAGACGGGATGATCACCAGGAACAGGACGACCATCATGATCTTGGTGTGCTTGCGTACGTAATCAAACATGGGAACGCTCTCCATCGAAAAAACAAAAAGGCGAACACATCGTTCGCCTTTGCCTGGGTTGGTGGGTGCTGACGGGGTCGAACCGCCGACCTACTCCGTGTAAAGGAGCCGCTCTGCCAACTGAGCTAAGCACCCCACCGAAACAGGTCAGTTCAGTGCATCCTTCAGGGCCTTACCCGGACGGAACTTCGGCACCTTGGCGGCCTTGATTTTAATCGCTGCGCCGGTGCGGGGATTACGGCCGGTGCGGGCGGCACGCTTGCCAACGGCGAAAGTGCCAAAACCCACGAGGGAAACGGAGCCACCCTTTTTCAGCGTGGTCTTGACGGCACCAATGGTGGACTCCAGCGCGCGGGTCGCGGCGGCCTTGGAAATGTCGGCATGCTTGGCGATGTGCTCGATCAGTTCGGTTTTGTTCACAAAGATCCCCTTGTATGGAAACTGCGTTGGTCAGTATGTCTTGTCAGAAATTTTGGCTTGCCGGTCCGGTCGGGCAAACCGGTGTCGGGTGGCTGGGCCTGCAGCTTGCACTGCTGCATGCGATTAGAGCGAGGGATGGTACCCGTGTCAACATGGCATGCGGCATTACAACAGCGCGGGGGCGAATTCTAGACGTATTTTTCACGCTCCTGCCCGCTCATCTTCACAAATAAATTTTTCTCATGCAGCGCATCAAGACTTTTCGCCGCAGGGAAAATGGTCCAGGAGTTGCCGCTCACCCGCATGAGCGGGTTGCGCACCACATCAGCGCGCTGGCCTCACCACCAGGCTCACGCCCACAGCCGTCAGCACCGTCCCCGCGATGGTCAGCAGCGTGATCGGCTCGGCAAACAGCAGCCAGGCCATCAGGGCCGTGGTTGGTGGCACCAGGTAAAGCAGGCTGGTCACGCTGGTGGCTGCGCCACGCTGTATCAAAAGGTAAAGCAGTGAGCTGCCTCCGAGCGTCAGCCCCAGCACCGACCAGGCCATGGCCGCCACCAGTTCCCAGTTCACCTCGGCCTGCACGGTCATCCAGCGCACCGGCTCGGTCTCCAGCAGCAGGGCCAGCGGCAACGTGACCACGAGTGCCGCAATGAGCTGCACCGCATTGGCACTGCGCACATCGCAAGGCGCAACAAAATGTTTCTGATAGAGCGTGCCGGTGGTGATGCTCAGCAGGGCCAGCACCGCCAGCGAGAGATTGAGCAGGTCGGCTTCGCCGCCCTGCCCGAACTTGCGGGCCACCACCAGCGCCAGTCCTGCAAAGCCCAGCGCCAGCCCGGTCCATTGACGGCCCGTGACCGAGGAGCCGCGTGCCGAGAGCCAGATAGCGGTGAGCACGGGCTGCAGGCCGACGACCAGGGCCACCAGTCCCGAACCCATGCCGGCCTTCACCGCTGCCCACACGCCGCCCAGATAACCCGCATGCATGAGCACGCCCGTCACCGAGAGATGCAGCCATTGCGTGCGCGTAGCCGGCCAGGCCACGCGGGTCAGCAGGATCCAGGGCAGGAAACAGAGGATGGAGAGCACGTAACGCCAGGCCAGGAAACCCAGCGGCGGCGCATGGGGCATGCCGTAGCGCGCCACGATGAAGCCGGTGCTCCAGATCAGCACGAAGACCAGCGGCATGGCCCGCAGCAGGGCTTCACTGTCGCTGCGGTGACTCATCGTGTCCAGATTTCATTTCACGCGGGCACGGATTTCCGGCAGGGCCTTCTGCAGGTAATAGACCATGGACCAGACGGTCAGCACGGCGGACAGCCAGATCAACACGTTACCCCAGTCGCGCGTGTCGATCAGACCGAAGAGCGTACCGTCGAACAGCAGGAAGGGAATGGCCACCATCTGCACCGTCGTCTTGACTTTGCCCAGCATGTGCACGGCCACGCTGCGCGAAGCGCCGATCTGCGCCATCCATTCGCGCAGGGCAGAGATCGCAATCTCGCGGCCAATGATGATGAGAGCCACGAAGACGTCGGCCCGCCCCAGATGCACCAGCACCAGCAGGCTGGCGCAGACCAGGAACTTGTCGGCCACCGGGTCGAGGAAGGCGCCGAAGGAGGAAATCTGGTTGAGTTTGCGCGCCAGGTAGCCGTCGAGCCAGTCGGTCAACGCGAACACCACGAACATGACCGTGGCGATCAGGTTGCGTGTCACGGGCTCCAGCGGCAGGTAGAACACGCCCACGATCAGGGGGATCGCGACGATGCGCGTCCAGGTCATGAGGGTGGGGATGGTGAGAAACATGGGTGTGATTGTGGCATGCCCGCCAGGGCCGCCCGGCGCAGCAGCTCCGGTCAATGCAGCGCGCGGTAAATGGCCTCGGCCAGTTCGTGCGATATGCCGTCCACCGAGGCCAGGTCCTCGACGCTGGCCGATGCCACGCCGCGCACACCGCCAAAGCGCTGCAGCAGCCTGGCGCGGCGCTTGGGACCGACACCGGGAATCTCCTCGATTTTGCTGCCACCCGTGCGCACGCGGGCGCGGGCCGCGCGCATGCCGGTGATGGCAAAACGGTGCGCCTCGTCACGGATCTGCGCCACCAGCATCAGGGCCGCCGAATCCTTGCCCAGGTAGACCTTCTCGCGCCCGTCGGCAAACACCAGCTCTTCCAGGCCGACCTTGCGGCCCTCGCCTTTCTCCACGCCGACGATGAGCCCCAGGTCCAGGCCCAGCTGCTCGAAGACCTCGCGCGCCATCGCCACCTGGCCCTTGCCGCCATCGACCAGCACCAGGTCGGGCAGGCGGTCGGTGCCCTCGGTAGCCATGCCGCCCTCGCCTTCGCCCCCTTCCCGCAAGGCCTGGGCCAGCCGCGCGTAACGACGCGTCAGCACCTGGCGCATGGCAGCGTAGTCGTCCCCCGGCGTGATGCCGTCGATCTTGTAGCGCCGGTATTCGCTGTTCTGCATCTTGTGGTGGTGGAACACCACGCAGGAGGCCTGGGTGGACTCGCCCGCGGTGTGCGAGATGTCGAAGCACTCGATGCGCAGCTCGTCCAGCCGGTCCTGCGGCAAGGCCAGGGCCTCGGCCAGCGCACGTGTACGCGCCTGCTGCGAGCCCTCCTCGGCCAGCAGACGGGCCAGTTGCAGGGCCGCATTGGTCTGCGCCATCTCCAGCCAGCTGCGGCGCAACTCGCGCGGCTGGTGCACGGCGCGGATCCTGATGCCGGCCTGCTCCGACAGGGCCTCGATCAGGCCCTTGCCCACCGGCTCGCTGGTGATCAGCGTGGGCACGGCCGGCACCTCCACATAGTGCTGGGCAATGAAAGCTTCCAGCACCTGCACCTCGACCGGCACGGCGCCGCTATCGTCCTCGCTGGCCAGCAGGGCGGCATCCTCCACGTGCACGGGAAAGTAGGCGCGGTCGCCCAGGTGGCGGCCGCCGCGCACCATGGCCAGGTTCACACAGGCGCGCCCGCCCTGCACCTTGACGGCCAGGATGTCCACGTCGCGGTCGTCCACGTTGTCCATGGCCTGCTGGTGCAGCACATTGGAGAGAGCGGCCACCTGGTCGCGCAGCTCGGCGGCCTGCTCGAACTCCAGCCGCTCGGAATGCACCTGCATGCGCGCTTCGAGCTGCTGCAGCACCTGCTGTGTCTCGCCATGGAGAAAACCCTCGGCATGCGCCACATCCTGCGCATAGGCCTCGGGGCTCACCAGGCCCACGCAGGGACCGGAGCAACGCTTGATCTGGTACAGCAGACAGGGCCGCGTGCGATTGGCAAACACCGTGTCCTCGCAGGTGCGCAGGCGAAACACCTTCTGCAGCAGCAGGATGCCCTCTTTCACGGCCCAGGCGCTGGGGTACGGTCCGAAGTAGTGGTGCTTTTTCTCCACCGCGCCGCGGTAGTACGCCACACGTGGCCAGGCCGGGGCGGCCTGGCCGTCGGCCGGCTGGGCCACCGTGATCTTCAGGTAGGGGTAGCTCTTGTCGTCGCGGAACAGGATGTTGTAGCGCGGGTGCTGCGTCTTGATCAGGTTGTTTTCCAGCAGCAGGGCCTCGGCCTCGGAGCGCACCACCGTGGTCTCCAGGCGCACGATCTTGCCCACCATATGGCCGATGCGCGTGCCGTCGTGACTCTTCTGGAAATAGTTGGCCACCCGCTTCTTGAGGTTGCGCGCCTTGCCCACGTAGAGCAAGCCGCCCTCGGCATCGAAATAGCGGTAGACACCCGGCAACGAAGGCAGGGCCGCCACCTGCGCCAGCAACTCCACGCTGTGCACATTGCCCGGGCTGACCTCTTCCTTGACCTTCTCGTTTGCCATGACCCGTATTGTGGACAATCCCGGCATGCCATCCGCCCGCACCTGGGACATTTTCTGCAAGGTCATCGACAACTACGGTGACATCGGCGTCTGCTGGCGCCTGGCGCGCCAGCTGGCCGGTCGCGGCCAGGCCGTGCGCCTGTGGGTGGACGACGCCAGCGCACTACGCTGGATGGCGCCCCGGGGCTGTCCCGGCGTCGAACTGCGGGCCTGGACCGCGCCGCTGGATCTGGCGGGGCTGGCGCCAGGCGAGGTGCTGGTCGAGGCCTTCGGCTGCGAGATCCCGGACGAATTCGTGGCGCGCTACGTGGCCTGGCGGGCAGCCGACGGCCGGCCGGCGGCCTGGATCAACCTGGAGTACCTGTCCGCCGAAGCCTATGTGGAACGCAGCCACGGCCTGCCCTCACCGGTCATGAGCGGTGCCGGGCACGGACTCATCAAACGCTTCTTCTACCCCGGCTTCACGCCGCACACCGGCGGCCTGCTGCGCGAGCCCGATCTGCTGCAGCGCCAGGCCGGCTTCGACGGCGCCGCCTGGCTGGCGCGGCAGGGCATCACGCCGAACCCCGCAGGGCAACAGGTCTCCCTGTTCTGTTACGAACCGGCCGCCCTGACCGATCTGCTGGCCTTGCTGGCACGCCAGCCGGTGCCTGTGCAATTGTTGGTCACCGCCGGTCGCGCCACGGCTGCGGTGCAGGCCTGCGCCCTCCCACCCGGCCTCGCGGTGCACTACCTGCCGCACCTCACGCAGGACGACTACGACCACCTGCTGTGGAGCTGCGACCTGAACTTCGTGCGCGGGGAAGATTCGCTGGCACGCGCCCTGTGGGCCGGCCAGCCCTTCGTCTGGCAGATCTACCCGCAGCACGACGACGCCCACCATACCAAGCTGGAAGCCTTTCTGGCGCAGATTGAGGCCCCGGCCTCCCTGCGGGCCTGGCACCGGACCTGGAACGGCCTGGACAGCCATGCGCTGACCGTCCTGGACCTGCCGGGCTGGGCCGGAGCCCTGGCTGAGGTCCGCGCACGCCTGCTGGGACAGACCGACCTGCTCAGCCGCCTGCTTGAATTTGTCAACGGCGAGCCCAACTGATGCCCATCGCCCTGAAAAAACGTTAAAATTCAAGGCTTTGCGGAATCCACCCGGCCTCAGCCTGTGGGATTCCCCTTACCTGCCGCACGAACACCGGTTTACTCGGGGCATTGAGCGGCCAACTCATTGGAAAACTTATGAAAATCGCTCAGGAAATCCGCGCCGGCAACGTGATCATGCACGGCAAGGACCCGATGGTCGTGCTCAAGACCGAATACAGCCGCGGCGGCCGCAACTCGGCCACCGTGCGCATGAAGCTCAAGAGCCTGATTGCCAACTTCGGCACCGAAGTCGTGTTCAAGGCCGACGACAAGATGGACCAGGTCATCCTGGACAAGAAGGATTGCACCTACTCCTACTTTGCCGACCCGATGTACGTCTGCATGGACGCCGACTACAACCAGTACGAAGTCGAAGCCGAGAACATGGGCGACGCCCTGAACTACCTCGAAGACGGCATGGCGGTCGAAGTGGTGTTCTACGACGGCAAGGCCATCTCGGTGGAACTGCCCACCAGCGTCGAGCGCGAGATCACCTGGACCGAACCCGCCGTCAAGGGCGACACCTCGGGCAAGGTGCTCAAGCCGGCCAAGATCGCCACCGGTTTCGAAGTGCCCGTGCCGCTGTTCGTGAGCCAGGGCGACAAGGTCGAAATCGACACCCGCACCGGCGAATACCGCAAGCGCGTCTGAGTCTTTTTGCCTCCGACCTCACAAGGCTCCCTCGGGAGCCTTTTGTTTTTGGAGCCCGATTCGGTGTAGGCTATCTGCATGAACGAAGCTGAGAACACGACCAGCGCCATCGGCCCGGGGACAGGCGGCGAACCGTCGCGCCTGGCCCTGCGGCGCGTGCTGATCGACACCTACCACGAGAACGTGGCCTACATGCATCGCGACTGCGAGGTCTACCGGGCCGAGGGCTTCAAGGCCCTGTCCAAGGTCGAAGTGCGCACCAACGGCCACAGCATCCTGGCCACGCTCAATGTGGTCGACGACGCCTCCATCGTGGCCTGCGGCGAGCTCGGCCTGTCCAAGGCGGCATTCGAACAACTCTCCGTGGAGGACGGACACACCGTCACGGTCGCCCAGGCCGAGCCGCCCGAATCCATCGGCGCCCTGCACCGCAAACTCGCCGGCGAGCGCCTGACACTGGACGACTTCCGCGCCATCGTGCGCGACATCACCGAACACCACTACTCCAAGATCGAACTCACGGCCTTCGTCGTCGCCGCTAACCGCGACGAGCTCGACCGCGAGGAGGTGCATTTCCTGACCGAGGCCATGGTCGAGGCCGGCCGCCGGCTCGACTGGCAGGAACCGCTGGTGGTCGACAAGCACTGCATCGGCGGCATCCCAGGCAACCGTACCTCCATGCTGGTGGTGCCCATCGTGGCGGCACACGGCATGCTCTGCCCCAAGACTTCCTCGCGCGCCATCACCTCGCCCGCCGGCACCGCCGACACCATGGAAGTACTCGCCGAGGTGGAGTTGCAGGTGGAGCGCCTGCAGGAAATCATCCGCCAGCACCGCGCTTGCCTGGCTTGGGGTGGCACGGCCAACCTCTCGCCCGCCGACGACGTGCTGATCTCGGTCGAACGGCCGCTGGCGCTGGACTCACCGGGACAGATGGTGGCTTCCATCCTGTCCAAGAAGATCGCCGCCGGCTCCAGCCATCTGGTGCTGGACATCCCCATCGGCCCCACGGCCAAGGTGCGCTCCATGCCCGAGGCGCAGCGCCTGCGTCGTCTCTTCGAGTACGTGGCGCGACGCATGAAACTCTCGCTCGACGTGGTCATCACCGACGGCCGCCAGCCCATCGGCTTTGGCATCGGCCCGGTGCTGGAGGCGCGCGACGTCATGCGCGTGCTGGAGAACGACCCGCGCGCTCCCATGGACCTGCGCCAGAAGGCGCTGCGCCTGGCCGGCCGCATGCTGGAGGCCGACCCCGATGTGCGTGGTGGCGACGGCTTCGCCATCGCCCGCGACATCCTCGACTCGGGCCGCGCCCTGAAGAAGATGAACGACATCATCGAAGCCCAGGGCAGCCGGCACTTCGATCCCAACCATCCGAAACTGGGCCGGCTCAGCCTGGAGATCCGCGCACATGGCGCCGGCGTGATCAGCGGCATCGACAACCTGCAACTGGCCCGCATTGCACGCTTTGCCGGTGCACCGAAAGTGAAGGAAGCCGGCGTCGACCTTTGCGCCAAGCTCGGTGACGAGGTGCAGGACGGCGACGTGCTCTACCGCGTGCATGCCAGCTACCCGGCCGACCTGGAGTTCGCGCGCCAGGCCTGCGCCCGCGCCAGCGGCTACCGCATCGGCCGGGCCGAGGACGTGCCGCACGTTTTCGTGGAGTTCTGAGCATGCACGCATCCCTGCTGCTGCATTTCGAGGACGAGACCAACAGCGCGGTGCGCATCGCCGCCGCGGCCGGCATGCCTCATGCCTGCATCCAGCGTCATCGCTTCCCCGATGGTGAACTCAAGCTGCGCCTGCCAGCCGAGCTGCCGCCCCGGGTTGCCCTGCTGCGCTCCTTGGCCCAGCCCAATGAAAAGCTGGTCGAGCTGCTGCTCGCCGCGCAGACGGCCCGTACGCTGGGCGCCAAGCAACTGACCCTGGTCGCCCCCTATCTGGCCTATATGCGGCAGGACATCGCCTTCACGCCCGGTGAAGCCGTGAGCCAGCGCATCGTGGGCCGCTTCCTGGCCGGCCTGTTCGATGCCGTCATCACCGTGGACCCGCACCTGCACCGTGTGGCCACGCTGGAGGAAGCCGTGCCGGTACCGCGCACCGTGGTGCTCAGTGGCGCGCCCTTGCTGGCCGACCTGATCGCACGGCAACGCCCGGGCGCCCTGCTGGTCGGCCCGGACGAAGAGGCGGCGCAATGGGTCGCGCAGGCGGCGGCACGCCATGGCTTCGAGCACGCCGTCTGCCGCAAGGTGCGGCATGGTGACCGCCATGTGGAGATCGCCCTGCCCGCGCTGGACGCGCGCGGCCGCGCCGTGGTGCTGCTCGACGACGTGGCCAGCAGCGGCCACACCCTGGCCCAGGCGGCACGCGGCCTGCTGGCCGCCGGTGCCGCCTCGGTCGACGTGGCCGTCACGCACGCACTCTTTGCCGGCGATGCCGGACCACTGCTCTGGAACGCCGGCATCCGCCAGGTCTGGAGCACCGACTGCATCGCACACCCCAGCAATGCCGTGAGCATGGCAAGCGCCATTGCGTCCACCCTCACCAGCGAGTAAGACTTCCATGAAGACCCCGCGCGATCTCAGCACCCGCACCTTGGCCGATGCCTGGGCCGACCTGAAAGCCCATGCCGATGCCGGCATGCCCCTGCAGGCCGATGCCTACCGCCTGGCTTTTGCCGATCCCGAATTCCTGCTGCGCCGCGAGACCCGCGGCATCCGCTTCCAGCTGGAGATGCTCAAGCCCGACCTGGAGCAGCAGGAACAGGGCGTGACCAACACCATCGTGGTCTTCGGCAGCGCGCGCTTTCCCTCGCCCGAGACGGCGAAGGCCCGGCTGGATGCCGCACGCGCCAGCGGGGACGCCACGGCCCTGCAAGGCGCCGAACGCGACATGCGCAATGCCCAGCGCTACGATCAGGCCCGCCAGTTCGGGCGCCTGGTCGCCGAGCACAGCACACACCTGTCGCACAGCGAGCGCCTCTACATCTGCACCGGCGGCGGCCCGGGCATCATGGAAGCGGCCAACCGTGGCGCGCACGAGGCCGGCGCCCTCAACGTGGGCCTGAACATCGCCCTGCCACACGAGCAGTCGGGCAACCCCTACATCTCGCCCAGCCTGTGCTTCAAGTTCCACTATTTCGCGCTGCGCAAGATGCACTTCATGATGCGTGCCAAGGCGCTGGTGGCCTTTCCCGGCGGCTTCGGCACGCTCGATGAACTGTTCGAGATCCTCACGCTGGTGCAGACCGGCAAGTCCGAGCCGGTGCCCGTGGTGCTCCATGGCAGCAGTTTCTGGAAACGGCTCATCAACTTCGACCTGCTGATCGAGGAAGGCGTGATCTCGCCCGAGGACACCGAGCTCTTCAGCTTCGTCGACACGCCGGAAGACGCCTGGGAGGCCATCCAGTCCTTCTATCGGCTGGAGGATGACCTGAAACCCTGAGGTGTCGCCAAGCCCCCCTCGGGGCCAGGCTTACATGGCGTGCGGCGGTGAGGGAGCCCTCAACTTCCAGGCGGTGTGGCTGCCCAGTCCCACCACGGCCCCCACCACCCAGAACACCAGCGACACCCCCACCACGGCCCCGATGCTGCCGAAGAGCAGCGGCATGACCACGCTGGAGCCGTTGAGCGACATCAGGCGCAGGCCCAGGGCCTCGCCATGCCGGTCGGCCGGTGTGATCTGGTGCAGGGTGCTCATGATCATGGGCTGCACGGAGCCCAGCACCAGGCCCAGCAGTACCGAGCACACGCCCATGCCCAGTGCGCTGGGCATGAAGGGGTAGATGCCGAACAGCAGGGCCGTGACCAGCATGGCGCCGCTGATCACCAGCCACTCACGCAAATGCTCGGCCAGCCAGGGCATGGCCAGGCGCACCAGGGTGGCGGCCAGCGCAAACGAGCCCAGCAGCATGCCGATGGTCGAGGCGCTGTAGCCACGCTCGTGACCCAGCACCGGCAGCACGAAGGTGTGCACGTCCCAGCACGACGAGAGAAACCAGTTCACCAGCAGCAGGCGGCGCATCATGGGATCGCGCAGCAGGTCCCAGGCCCGGCGTTTGCCCTGCTCTGCAGAACTGGCCGCCGATGGCAGATCCGGTGTGCGTCGCACCCACCACCAGGTCAGCAGGGGCAACACCGCCATCAGCAGGAAGGCGATGCGGTAGCCGTTCAGGTCACCCGCCTCACCGCCCAGCCAGACGCCGGCATGGTCGATCAGCAGGCCGGCCGCCAGCGGGCCCAGGAAGTTGGACGTGGCCGGCCCGATGGACAGCCAGCTGAACACCTGCTTGAGTTCGGTGGCATCGCGCGCTGCGCGGCCCACGTGGCGCTGCAGTGCAATCGCCGCCGCACCTGTGGCACCGCCGCTGAGCAGCGCGGCCAGACAGAGCATGGGAAACACGGGAAACAGGGCGGCGAGTGCCGTGCCCGCCGTCGCGGCGATCACGCTGAAGGCGATGGGCCGGCGCAAGCCGTGGCGGTCGGCATAACGACCGGCCGGCAGGGCCAGAAAGACCTGGGTCAGCGCAAACAGGGCCATCAGCACGCCCACAGCCAGGGCGCTGTAGCCCTGCTTGAGGGCCAGCAAGGGAGCTGCCATGCGCAGGCCCGCCATGCAGGCGTGCAGGCAGATGTGTCCGCCGATGAGGCGCGCCAGCATGAAACGCGGGTCTGCTGTGACGCCTGTCACCCTTCGTCTGCCTCTTTGTCCACCGGCAACAGGGTCTGCGCCTGCGTCTCCGGCAGGGCCTCGACCTGGCGCAGTGCACGCTTCATGACATTGCTGCGGGTTTCGGCCTGCTGCAGCGTATTGAGCACGGTCTCGGTCTGCGACTTGACCCTGGCCAGCACGTCGCCGAACTTGCCGAACTCGGTCTTGACCGCCCCCAGCACCTGCCAGACCTCGCTGGAGCGTTTTTCCAGTGCCAGCGTGCGAAAGCCCATCTGCAGGGAACTGAGCATGGCCAGCAGGGTGGTGGGGCCGGCCAGGGTGATGCGGTGCTCGCGCTGCAAGGCCTCCATCAGACCGGGGCGGCGCAGCACCTCGGCGTACAGGCCTTCGGTCGGCAGGAAAAGAATCGCAAAGTCGGTGGTGTACGGCGGCTCCACGTATTTCTCGGCAATCGACTTGGCCTCCAGCCGGATGCGCGCCTCCAGCGCCTTGGCGGCGGCCTCGGCCGCCACGGCATCGGCACGCTGCTGCGCGTCGAGCAGGCGCTCGTAGTCTTCGTTCGGGAACTTGGCATCGATGGGCAGCCACAGCGGCGAGCCGTCGTCCGACTTGCCCGGCAGCTTGATGGCAAAGTCCACCACGTTCTTGCTGCCCGGGCGCGTGGCGATCTGTGCGGCGTACTGGTCGGGCACGAAGACCTGCTCCAGCAAGCCGGCCAACTGGGCTTCGCCGAACATGCCGCGTGTCTTGACGTTGGTCAGCAAGTGCTTGAGGTCGC
Organism: uncultured Hylemonella sp.; assembly: GCA_963512175.1. Taxonomy (GTDB): domain Bacteria; phylum Pseudomonadota; class Gammaproteobacteria; order Burkholderiales; family Burkholderiaceae_C; genus Hylemonella. The sequence goes on from CAUPLI010000001.1 coordinate 21,024, forward strand.
CCACGCCGGCAGCCAGGGTCTGCATCTCGCCCAGGCCCTTGTGTACCTGTTCCAGCCGCTCCGCCACCTGCTTGAAGCTCTCGCCCAGGCGTGCGTGCAAGGTGGTCTGCAGTTTCTCATCGACCGTGGCGCGCATCTCGTCGAGCTTGGCGATATTGGTCTGCTGCAATTGGGCCAGCTGCGCCTCCAGCGTGGCGCGCACCTCGGACATGCGCCGGGCGTTGGATTCGCTGAGGGCTTCGAGGCGTTGCGCCAAGGTGTCCGACAGGGTTTTCTGCAGCAGCGCCAGCTGCTGGCCAAAGGCATCGATCTGCGTGTTCTGCGTGCGCGTGGCCTCGGCGCCCTGCTGTACCAGTGTCTGCTGGAAGGTCGCCAGGTTCTGCGTCAGCTCCTGCCGCGAGCTGCGGGCCGATTCGCTGATCTCCTGGCGCAGCCCGCGCGACAGCTGTTCGGCGGCCTGCGCCGACTTCGCATCCTCGCGGCGCAGCACGAGTGCCAGCAGCAGCACCAGATTCAAGACGCCCAACGCCAGCAGGGCCCAGAACACGACTGAGTTCAAACCGTTTTCCTCCAGGCCCCTATTGTGATTCATGACGCGCAGGGGAATCACCCGGCGGGTGTGAGGTCCCATCCCTCAATACATTTGTACAAATATAATAAATCGCATGAAGCAAGAACGCTCCCGGCGCCTGGCCCAGGTGGCCACGGCAGCGGCCCGCGCGGACGCCGACCCTGCGGTCCAGGCCCTGCGCCGATTTCGCCAGATCTTCGCCGCGGTCCGCACACATTTCCGCCAGGTCGAACAGATCACCGGTACCGGTGCGGCACAGCTGCGCGCCCTGAGCCTGCTGCGCGAGCAGCCGGGCTTGCGCATCAGTGCGCTGGCGCAAGCCATGGACATCCATCAGTCCACGACCAGCAACTTGGTCAAGACCTTGATCGAACGCAAGCTGGTCATCGGCGCACGCAGTGGCAACGATGCCCGCGTTCTGCACCTCAGCCTGCTGCCCGCCGGCGAAAAAGTACTGCAGCGCCTGCAGGGGCATTACATCGGCGTACTGCCCCAGGCCCTGCAGACCCTGCCCCCGGCCGTACTCAAACGCCTGAACGCCGACCTGGATCTGCTGCTGGCCGCCATGCAGGCCGATGACACAGCGGCCAGGTTCCCGCTGGCCTCACTCTGACGCCCGGCGCTACCGCCGGGCCCGTGAAGGAAGGAAAGTCGATGATCGACCTGATGCTCAACTGGTCCGAGTGGATCAAACCCTCGGCTGGCCTGCCCACCGTGCAGTGGGCCCTGCTGCTGGCCCTGGCCGCGGCTGCCGGCCACCTGCTGCAGCGTTACCTGGGCCTGCCCAAGGTGCTGGGGTATTCGGCCGTGGGTGCCCTGGCCGGCTTCTCCGGTTACACCACGGCCAGCTGGCCGCTGGACGGCATCGCGCAGTTCATGGTGGAACTCGGCCTGTCCATCCTGCTGTTCGAAGCGGGTGGGCGCCTGTCGCTGCGCTGGTTGCGCCACAACCCCATGCTGCTGGCCCAGAGCGTGGGCGAAGCCCTGGCCACCTACCTGGCAGCCTGGTGGGTGCTGCAGCTTTTCGGCGTGGACGAGGCCCTGCAAATCCCGCTGGCACTGCTGATGGTCGCCACCTCGCCGACCGTACTGATGCGCGTGGCCAGCGACCTGCGCGCCAGCGGCCCTGTGACCGACCGCGTCATCACGCTGGCAGCACTCAACACCTTTTACGTGCTGGCCCTGGGCGGTGTCATGGCGCGCCTGTTGGGCCGTTCGCCGGCGACGCTGGCCGATGCCATCTACCCGGTGATCCTGCTGGTGGTGGCCTCGGTATTGGTCGGGGCCTTGCTGGCCCTGGCCTTGCGCAAGGCGCTGGAGATCATGAGCCCGACCAGCGAGAACACTGCCGTGCTGCAGCTCTCGCTGATCGCCGCCGGTACCGCGCTGGCCGCCCACTTCGGCGGCTCGGCGCCGCTGGCGGCCCTGCTGGCCGGCATCCTGCTCAAGACTCTGCACCCGCGCCCCTGGTCCTGGCCGCGCCAGTTCGGTACGGCCTCCGCCATCCTCACCATCCTGATGTTTGTGCTGGTCTCCATGGCCGCTGCACAGGCCGACTGGAACTGGCCGGCCTGGAGCCTGATGGCCGCCCTGATACTGGCGCGCGCCCTGGCCAAGCTGGCCGCCATAGGTCTGGGCGGCATCGGCAGCGGTGCCAGCCCACGGCAGGCGCTGTGGACCGCGGGCGCCCTGTGGCCCATGTCGGCCGTGGCCCTGCTGCTGGTCTCGCAGTTCGCTGAATTTGCACCCGCCATCGGGCAGCCGGTGGCCGCCATCGCCCTGCCGCTGATCCTGTTCATGGAAGTGCTGGGCGCGCTCATGGCCATGCTGGCCCTGCAGCGTGCCGGCGAAGCCGGACGTCCGCCCGCCATCCGGCGCGTCAAACCCGAGGGAGAGAATATCGATGCCGCTTGAAGCCTTCAACCATTCCGAGGCCCTGACGCTGGGTGTCGAGCTGGAGCTGCAGCTCGTCAACACGCACGACTACGACCTCGCGCCCTATGCCGACGACATGCTGCGCCTGATGGCCAAGCGCAAGCTGCCCGGCAGCGTGGTGCCGGAAATGACGTCGAGCATGATCGAGATCTCCACCGGCATCTGCCACTCGCCCTCGCACGTGCAGGAGGAGCTGGGTCAGATCCGCGACGCCCTGGTGCAGTGCGCGGACAAGCTCAACATCGCCGTGGTCGGGGGCGGGACCCATCCTTTCCAGCAATGGCATGAGCGGCGCATCTACGACAAACCGCGGTTCCGCCAGCTGTCCGAACTCTACGGCTACCTGTCCAAGCAGTTCACCATCTTCGGCCAGCACGTGCACATCGGTTGCCCCGATGCCGACAGCGCCCTGCTCATGCTGCACCGCATGTCGCGCTACATCCCGCATTTCATCGCGCTCTCGGCCTCCTCGCCCTACGTGCAGGGACACGACACAGCCTTCGACTCGGCACGGCTGAATTCGGTGTTCGCCTTCCCGCTCTCGGGCCGGGCACCTTTCGTGCTGAACTGGGGCGATTTCAACGCCTACTTCGACAAGATGACACGCACCGGCGTGGTCAGGAGCATGAAGGACTTCTACTGGGACATCCGGCCCAAGCCGGAGTACGGCACCGTCGAGATCCGCGTCTTCGACACACCGCTCTCCATCGAGCGCGCCGCCGCACTGGCGGGCTACGTCCAGGCGCTGGCCGCCTGGTTCCTGAAGGAAGCCCCCTTTGAACCGGTGGAAGACGATTACCTCGTCTACACCTACAACCGTTTCCAGGCCTGTCGCTTCGGACTCGATGCGGTCTACGTCGACCCGGCCAGCGGCACCCACCTGCCGCTCAAGGAACACATCCTGGCCACGCTGGACCGGGTGCAGCCCTACGCCACCACACCGGGCTCGGGGGCGGCACTCGAACTGCTGCGCAACAGCACCGAGCGCGGACTCAACGATGCGCGCTGGCTGCGCGATGCGCAAGCCAACGAACAGCTGCTGGGCGAGGTCACGCGCCAGGCCGGCCTGCAATTCCGCAAGACCGGCACACGCGTGGCCTGAGTCAGCCCTTGAGCACCTGCGGATTCAGCGGCGTCAGGCCCTTGCCCTTGCTGAAGAACTCGATCAGGTTGTCGGCCGCCAGCTTGGCCATGGCCTTGCGTGTGGGCACGCTGGAACTCGCGATGTGCGGGGTCAGCACCACATTGGGAACGGTGAGCAGGTCCGGATGCACCTTGGGTTCGCCCTCGAACACGTCCAGACCGGCGGCGGCAATGCGCTTGTCGCGCAGGGCCTGGGCCAGGGCCGCGTCATCGACGATACCGCCGCGCGCGATGTTGACCAGCGTGGCCGTGGGTTTCATCTGGGCCAGCTCGGCCACGCCGATGGTGTGGTGCGAGGAGGCCGAGTACGGCAGCACCAGCACCAGGTGATCGGCTGTCTTCAGCAACTCTTCCTTGCTGACGTAACGCGCCTTGCATTCGGCCTCCGTCGCAGCATCGAGGCGCGAACGGTTGTGATAAATCACGTTCATGCCGAAGCCATGTGCGCCGCGCCGGGCGATGCCTTGGCCGATGCGTCCCATGCCGAGGATGCCCAGCGTGGCGCCGTGGATGTCGGAGCCGGCAAACATGTCGTAGCTCCACTTGGTCCACTTACCGGCGCGCAGGTAATGCTCGCTCTCGGTGATGCGGCGGGCCGTGGCCATCATCAGGGCGAAGCCGAAATCGGCCGTGGTCTCGGTCAGCACGTCGGGCGTGTTGGTGCCCAGCACGCCGCGCGTGGTCATGGCGTCGAGGTCGAAGTTGTTGTAACCCACGGCCATGTTGGCGCAGATCCTGAGCTTCGGGCAGGCCGCCAGAACTTCATCGTCGATGCGAACGCTGCCAGTGGTGAAAGCGCCGTCCTTGTCCCGCAGCTTCTCGATCAGCTGGGCACCGTTCCAGGCCTCATCGGAGGGGTTGGATTCGACGTCGAAATGCTGCGCCAAATGCGCAATGGTTTCGGGGAAAACGGCGCGGGTGACGAGGATCTTCGGTTTCATGGTGCAGGTCTCGGGGAATAAGCGATGGGTGGAGGGAGCGATTTCAGTGCAGCAGATGGTATTCGGCGATGTAGAACAGCGCGCCGGCCAGATAGCCGATCAGGGCCAGTCCGCTGATCTTGCGCACGTACCAGAAGAAGTCGATCTTCTCCAGGCCCATGGCGGCCACACCAGCAGCCGAACCGATGATCAGGATGGAGCCGCCGGTGCCAGCGCAATAGGCCAGGAACTCCCAGAGGAAACTGTCCACCGGGTACTGCTGCAGGCTGTACATGCCCATGGAGGCCGCCACCAGCGGCACGTTGTCCACCACGGCGCTGACCAGACCGATCAGCATGACGATGACATCCTGGCGACCCACGCTCTGATCCAGCCATTGGGCGATCGAGGACAGGATGTGGGTGTGCTCCAGCACCGCCACGGCCAGCAGGATGCCGATGAAGAAGACGATGGAACTCATGTCGATGCGGGTCAGCGCACGCGCCAGCGTCAGACGCTGCTTGGCCAGATCGTCCTCCTTGTTCCGGTGCACCAGGTCGCCGACCAGCCAGAGGATACCCAGGCCGAACAGGATGCCCATGAAGGGTGGCAGGTGTGTCACGGTCTTGAACACCGGCACCGCGACCAGGATGCCCAGGCCCATGAAAAACATCAGGTTGCGCTCGAAGGCGGTGGTCTCGGGCCCCTCTGCCGCATCGGCACGTTTCGGCGCGATCACCGGACGCGAGCCCAGCACGAAGCTGGTCACGGCCAGCGGCACGATCAGATTGATCAGCGAGGGGATGAACAGCCCCTTCATGATCTCCACCGCCGTGATCTGCCCGCCGATCCACAACATGGTGGTGGTCACGTCGCCGATCGGCGTCCAGGCCCCGCCAGCGTTGGCCGCAATGACGATGATGCCGGCGAAGAACAGGCGGTCCTCACGCTGGTCCAGCAACTTCTTCATCAGCGAAACCATGACGATGGTGGTGGTCAGGTTGTCCAGGATGGCACTCAGGAAGAAACTGACAAAGCCGACCATCCACATCAGCGTGGAAAGTTTCTGGGTCTTGATGCGCCGGGTGATGACCTCGAAGCCGTTGTGCGCGTCGACCACCTCGACAATGGTCATGGCCCCCATCAGGAAGAAGACGATCTGCGCGGTGCCCATGAGCGACTCGCCCAGTTCACCGCCGACCTTGGTGGCGTCACCGGTGGCCACGGCATAGATCGTCCACAGCAGTCCGGCCCCCAGCAGAGCCGAGGCCGACTTGTTGATCTTCAGGGGGTGTTCCAGCGCAATGGCCGCATAGGCCAGCACGAAAACAATGACCAGCAGGGTCAGCATGTGATGTCTCCTCTATTTCGCATCAGGTTTGGGGGGCAGTCTGTCCGGTTGGACACTCAGTCCAGCCAGTGCGTGAACGAACTTGCCGGTTCACGCGGTGTGTGGAAATCGTTGACGATAGCAGAGCTGTCGGCATGGCCCAGTGCCATGCCGCAGACCAGCATCTCCTCTGGTCCCGCCCCGATGTGCGGCAGGATGATCTTCGTAAAGCCGTTCCACGCGGCCTGCGGGCAGGTGTGCAGGCCGCGTGCGCGGGCGAGCAGCATGATGTTCTCCAGGAACATGCCGTAATCCACCAGGGAGCCGCGCCCCATGACGCGGTCCAGCGTGAACATCAGACCCACCGGCGCATCGAAGAAACGGAAATTGCGCTGGTGCTGGGCGTGCATCCTGTCCTTGTCGCCCTTGGTGATGCCCAGCAGGCCGTACAGGCCCCAGCCGTTCTCGCGCCGGCGGTCGATGTAGGGGCTGACCCATTTCTCAGGGTAGTAGTCGTATTCCTCGCGGTACTCAGCCGCCAGCGAGGGATCGGCACGCAGGGCCTCGTGCGCGGCACACACTTTCTCGACCAGGCTGTCGCGGCTGCGCCCCTGCAGCACGTAGACCTTCCAGGGCTGGGTGTTGGTCCCCGAAGGTGCACGGCTGGCCAGTTGCAGGATGTCCTGGATGGTTTGAGGTGCCACAGCCTGCGGCGTGTAGGCGCGCACGGACATGCGCGTCTGGATGGCTTCATCAACGGTCATGGGGTTCAGGTCAGGGTTTCAAGAGCCGCCCGCAGGGGCGCCGGAAGGGGAGCCGGCCGGCGGGACTGCCGGTCCACGTAGACATGCACGAAATGCCCCTGGGCGGCCGCGAATTCCTCTCCCTGGGCATAGAGGCCGACCTCGTAACGCACACTGGAGTGTCCCAGCCGCGCCACGCGTATGCCCGCCTCCACCGTCTGGGGGAAAGCCAGCGAGGCAAAGTAGTTGCACTGGGTCTCGATCACCAGGCCGATGGTGTCGCCGCCGTGGATGTCGAGCACGCCGCGCTCGATCAGCCAGGCGTTGACGGCGGTGTCAAACCAGCTGTAATAGACGACGTTGTTGACATGGCCATACACGTCGTTGTCCATCCAGCGGGTCGTGATGGGGCGAAACACCCGGTAGGCGCTGCGCGGGAGCGGCCGTGGTTTCTCGGTGGGCTTATTCATGCTGCCCTGATTTTGCCAGCCCCGGCCTCAGCCTTTCAGGCGTTCCCAACGCCTCCAGCGGTCCAACGCCACCTGGTCGGTGAGGATCTGCACCATATGGCCACGCACAGGGGGCTGCGATGCCATCGCCCCCCGGCTTCTAGGGTGCCAGACCTAAATTGCTGCAAAGCAGCAAAAACCTCTTGCATTCGCGATGAGGCTGCCTAAAATTGGTCTCATGCTGCAATGCAGCAAAACTGGTTCTCAAACCCATCCTTCAAGGAGTTCTGTATGCTGACCGTCGAACAAGTTCTGGCCACTAACAAAGCCAATGTTGAAACCCTCTTTGGTCTGACCGGCAAAGCCTTCGAAGGCGTGGAGAAGCTGGTTGAACTGAATCTGGCTGCTTCCCGTGCCCTGCTGGCCGAGTCCGCCAGCCAGACCCAGACCGTGCTGAATGCCAAGGACCCGCAAGAACTGCTGGCCCTGCAATCCGGTCTGCTGCAGCCGCTGAGCGAAAAGGCCGCCAGCTACAGCCGCGAAATCTATGACATCGCTACCGTGACCAGCGCCGAATTCGGCAAGGCCTTCGAAGCCCAGATCGCCGAAGCCCAGAAGAAATTCCTGGATGTGGTCGACAGCACGTCGCAGAATGCCCCAGCCGGCTCCGAAACCGCCGTTGCCCTGATGAAGAGCGCCGTGGCTACCGCCAACAATGTGCTGGAAACAGCTCAGAAATCGGCCAAGCAGGCTGCTGCCCTGGCCGAGTCGAACTTCAAGGCTGCCACTGCCACCGTCGAGGCTGGCAAGGCAACTGCCAAGAAGCGTTAATTTTCAACGCTGGGTAGACCCTGGTTCTGAAAGCTTTCTTGATGAGCCTTTACAACAAGGGAAAACCCTGACATAATTCATTTATCGAAAAACAAAACAGCTTTTGTTTTTCCACCGTTTGTCTCCTCGGGTCCTTTCGTAACCATCAGGTTCAGGGATCCCTTCAAAGCCCCGTCCCTGACGGGGCTTTTTTTTATCTCATTTCGACGGACTCACCGGGCGCATCCCCGCCTCGATCGCCTGCCGCAGTTGCGGCAAGGCCTGCAGCATGGCCGCGCGCCCGGCCTGGATCGCACGGTTACGGGCGGCAAAGTCTGCCCCCGAAACACCATTGAGGGCAGGACGCACCACCACCAGATCAACCCCACGCAATTCGAGTGTGTTGATGCTCTTGCTCATGATGCTGAAGGTCTGCAGCAGGATCTGGAACACATCACCCGGCGCATTGGCCTCGGGCTGCTGCGAGATGTCCACGGCAATGACCAGTTCGGCCCCCATCTGGCGTGCCTGACGCACCGGCACCGGCGCCACCAGGCCGCCGTCCACGTAATCCCGCCCGGTGATACGCACCGGCTGGAACAGCGCCGGCACGGCGCTCGACGCTCGGACTGCCGTGGCAATGTTCCCGCGCTCGAACAGCACGCCCTGGCCGCTCTGCAAATCCGTGGCCAGGATGCCCAGCGGCATGGCGAGTTCCTCGATGCGCCGGCCCCCGACCTGCTGATGCACATACCGCGCCAGGGCATCGCCACGCAGCATGCCTCGGCTGAACAACGGCAGGGTCCAGTCGGTAAAGGTGGCCTCGTCCATGGTTTCAGCAATGCGCTGCAACTGGCTTCCATTGCGCCCGCTGGCATGGAGCGCAGCCACCAGACTGCCGGCCGACGTGCCAGCGACCAGATCCGGCTTGATGCCGGCCTCTTCCAGCACCTGGATTACCCCGACATGGGCAAAACCGCGCGCCGCCCCGCCGCCCAGGGCCAGGCCTATGCGTGGCGCACGCATCGTCTCCAGCGGCGCAGGAGGCTCCGGCGTCAGCGACGGGCTGGCACAGCCGACCAGCGTGGCGAGCAGCGCCGGCAGCAGCATGCGCCAGCCCCTATATCCTATGATTCCGCCATGTTTATTGAGAATGATTTGCATTTTGTATATCATCTGGGTTCCGATTCAAGCACGCACATCATGCTCAAACGAATTTTCTCCCTCTCCCTCTTTACCTTGCTCGCCACCAGCCAGGCACTGGCCCAGGAACAGGTGGTCAACATCTATTCCGCCCGTCACTACCCGAGCGACGAGGCCCTTTACAGCCAGTTCACCCGCACGACCGGCATTCGCATCAACCGCGTCGATGCAGATGATGCCGGCATTCTGGCCCGTCTGCGCGCCGAAGGCTCGGCATCGCCGGCCGACGTGATTCTGCTGGTCGACGCGGCCCGTCTGTGGCGTGGCGAGACCGAGGGATTGTTCCAGCCCGTCAAATCGGCCGCCCTGGAGACGGCCATTCCGGCGCAACTGCGCGGTGCATCAGGCAGCGACGGCGCCTCGTCCTGGTTTGGCTTCTCGACCCGGGCACGCGTCATCGTCTACGACAAGATCAAGGTCAAGCGCGAGGACATCGACACCTACGAAGAACTCGGGGATGCGAAGAACAAGGGCCGCCTGTGCATCCGCTCCGGCTCTCACCCCTACAACCTCTCGCTGTTCGGCGCCGTCCTCGAACACCTGGGCGACCAGAAGACCGAGGCCTGGCTCAAGGGCATGGTGGACAACATGGCACGCGCACCCAAGGGCGGCGACACCGACCAGATCCGCGCCGTGGCCTCGGGCGAATGTGCTGTGGCCGTGACCAACACCTATTACCTGGCGCGACTGATGCGCTCCAGCAAGCCCGAAGACCAGGCTGTGGTCGAGCGCGTCGGCGTGGTTTTCCCCAACCAGTCCAGCTGGGGCACGCACGTGAACATCGCCGGCGGTGCAGTGGCCAGGCATGCCAAGCACCCGGCCAATGCCGTGAAGTTCCTGGAGTACCTGGCCAGCGCGCAGGCACAGGAGCACTTTGCCAACGGCAACAACGAATGGCCAACCGCCAGGGGTGTGAAGCTGGACAACCCGGCGTTGCAGGCCATGGGGGGCAACAGCTTCAAGAGCGAGACCATCCCGATCAGCGTGGTCGGCAAGAACTCGGTCCAGGTGCAGCAGATGCTGGATCGCGCGGGCTTCCGCTGATAGTTCCTCAGGCATGAAAAAGCCGGCCTGGGGCCGGCTTTTTCTTTTGACGGCTGACGATCAGTCGGCCGTGGCCTCTTCAGGCTTGGCCTTGCCTTCCTTCTTGGGCAGAGGCTGGATATCGAGCAGGACTTCGGTCTTGCTCTCGTCCTTGTCGTCCAGGTCCACCGTCAGGCGGCCGCCTTCGGTCAGGCGACCAAAGAGCAACTCGTCGGCCAGAGCGCGACGAATCGTGTCCTGGATGAGTCGCTGCATGGGGCGAGCGCCCATGAGCGGGTCGAAGCCCTTCTTGGCCAGGTGCTTGCGCAGCTTGTCGGTGAAGGTGACTTCCACCTTCTTCTCGGCGAGCTGGGTTTCGAGTTGCAGCAGGAACTTGTCGACCACACGCAGGATGATGTTCTCGTCCAGCGCCTTGAAGCTGACCATGGCGTCCAGGCGGTTGCGGAACTCCGGCGTGAACAGGCGCTTGATGTCGCCCATCTCGTCACCTGCCTGGCGCGGGTTGGTGAAGCCTATGGTCGACTTGTTCATGGTCTCGGCACCCGCGTTCGTCGTCATGATGATGATGACGTTGCGGAAGTCGGCCTTGCGCCCGTTGTTGTCGGTCAGCGTGCCGTGGTCCATGACCTGCAGCAGCACGTTGAAGATGTCCGGATGCGCCTTCTCGATCTCGTCGAGCAGCAGCACGGCATGCGGCTTCTTGGTGACGGCCTCGGTCAGCAGGCCGCCCTGGTCAAAACCGACATAACCCGGAGGCGCACCGATCAGGCGGCTCACGGCGTGGCGTTCCATGTACTCCGACATGTCGAAACGGATCAACTCGATGCCCATGATGTAGGCCAGCTGCTTGGCCGCTTCGGTCTTGCCCACGCCCGTGGGACCGCTGAAGAGGAAGGAGCCGATCGGTTTGTCGGCACGCCCCAGGCCGGAACGCGCCATCTTGACAGCCGCGGCCAGCACTTCCAGCGCCTTGTCCTGACCGAACACCACGCTCTTCAGGTCGCGTTCGATGGTCTGCAACTTGCTGCGGTCGTCGTTGGACACATTGGCGGGGGGAATGCGTGCGATCTTGGCCACGATTTCCTCGACCTCGGTCTTGCCGATGGTCTTCTTGCGCTTGGACGGCGCCAGGATGCGCTGGGCGGCACCCGCCTCGTCAATCACGTCGATGGCCTTGTCGGGCAGATGGCGGTCGTTGATGTACTTGGCCGAGAGCTCGGCCGCCGCCTGCAGCGCCGCATTGGCGTACTTGACGTTGTGGTGTTCCTCGAAGCGCGACTTCAGGCCCTTGAGGATGTCGATGGTCTCGCTGACGGTGGGCTCCACCACGTCGACCTTCTGGAAACGGCGCGACAGCGCAGCATCCTTCTCGAAAATCCCACGGTACTCGGTGAAGGTGGTGGCGCCAATGCACTTGAGCTGACCGCTGGAGAGTGCCGGCTTGAGCAGATTGGACGCATCCAGCGTGCCGCCCGAAGCTGCACCAGCCCCGATCAGGGTGTGGATCTCGTCGATGAACAGGATGGCGTTGGGCTTGTCCTTGAGGGACTTGAGCACGCCCTTGAGGCGCTGCTCGAAATCGCCGCGGTACTTGGTACCCGCCAGCAAGGCGCCCATGTCCAGCGAGTAGACATTGCCCTCGGCCAGGATTTCGGGCACGTCCTTCTGGACGATGCGCCAGGCCAGCCCTTCGGCAATCGCCGTCTTGCCGACACCGGCTTCGCCCACCAGCAGCGGGTTGTTCTTGCGCCGGCGGCACAGGATCTGGATCACGCGCTCAACCTCGTACTCGCGACCGATCAGCGGATCGATCTTGCCTTCCTTGGCAGCCTGGTTGAGGTTCTGGGTGTACTGCTCCAGCGGCGAGGCCTTGCTGTCGCCCTTCTCGGCAGCAGCGCCCTCCTCCGCCTCACCCGAGCTTTCACTGGACTTGCCGGTTTCGGGCGGATCGCTCTTCTTGATGCCGTGGGCGATGAAGTTGACCACGTCCAGGCGCGTCACGCCCTGCTGGTGCAGGTAGTAGACGGCGTGCGAGTCCTTCTCGCCGAAGATGGCCACCAGCACGTTGGCGCCGGTCACCTCCTTTTTGCCGCTGCCCGTGGACTGCACGTGCATGATGGCGCGCTGGATCACGCGCTGGAACCCCAGCGTGGGCTGGGTGTCGACGTCGTCGGTACCGGCCACCTGGGGGGTGTTGTCCTTGATGAAGTTCGACAGCGACTTGCGCAGGTCGTCGATATTGGCCGCGCAGGCGCGCAGCACCTCGGCCGCACTGGGGTTGTCGAGCAAGGCCAGCAGCAGATGCTCCACGGTGATGAACTCGTGGCGTTGCTGACGCGCCTCGACAAACGCCATGTGCAGGCTGACTTCCAATTCCTGGGCAATCATGTGACTTCCTTTTGCCTTGCTTACAAATCTACTTTAATCCGATTCGCCTGACTGTCCAACAGTTCCAGCCTTAAAGAAAAGTAACTTTTCCCTGCTTACTTGACTTCTTCACGCCACCGGCTCGCACAGACACTGGAGCGGATGTCCCGCCTTGTGCGCCGCTTCCAGCACCTGGTCGACCTTGGTCGCGGCCACGTCCTTGGTATAGACACCACAGACCGCTTTGCCGTCCAGATGGATCTTGAGCATGATCTGGGTTGCCGTTTCCAGATCCTTGCTGAAAAACTCCTGGATCACGACCACCACGAACTCCATCGGGGTGTAATCGTCATTGAGCATCACCACCTGGTACATCTGGGGTGGTTTGACCTTCTGTGTGCGTCGCTCGAGCACCACCGACCCGCCATCGTCCTTGCTGGGCTGCTGGACGGGCGGAAGCGGCGCTTTGGCTGGGGGTTTCGTGGCCATGGATTGATTCTATCGAGCAGACCACAGGCATGCCCCGCATGGGGTTGAATTGGAGGCGACCTGGCCGGACTTCAAGCCCGGTCAAAGGCCTGTTTTGAGAAAACCGCGCGGCCACAAACAAGCAGATGCGGTTACCGATGCATTACAGATGCGGACTGCACCGTCGAAGTGCAGTCACATATGATCAATCATGACCTGGCCGAAACCGGAGCAGCTGACCTGGGTGGCGCCGTCCATCAGGCGGGCAAAATCGTAGGTGACCTTCTTGCTCAGGATGGACTGCTCAAGCGAGCGGATGATCAGGTCAGCGGCTTCTTTCCAGCCCATGTGGCGCAGCATCATCTCGGCCGAGAGGATCTCGGAGCCCGGATTCACATAGTCCTTGCCGGCATACTTCGGCGCCGTACCGTGGGTGGCTTCGAACATGGCCACCGTGTCGGACAGGTTGGCACCCGGGGCAATACCGATGCCGCCCACCTGGGCCGCCAGCGCGTCGGAGATGTAGTCGCCGTTGAGGTTCAGCGTGGCCACCACGCTGTACTCGGCCGGGCGCAGCAGGATCTGCTGCAGGAAGGCGTCAGCGATCACGTCCTTGATGACGATGTCCTTGCCGGACTTCGGATTCCTGACCTTGCACCACGGGCCGCCATCGATCAACTCGGCGCCGAATTCCTTCTGCGCCAGACCATAGGCCCAGTCACGGAAGCCGCCCTCGGTGAACTTCATGATGTTGCCCTTGTGCACGATGGTCACATTGGGCTTGTTGTTGTCGATGGCGTACTGGATGGCCTTGCGCATCAGGCGCTCGGTGCCTTCGATGGACACCGGCTTGATGCCGATGCCCGAGGTCGCGGGAAAGCGGATCTTCTTGACGCCCATCTCGTCGATCAGGAACTTGATGAGCTTTTTGGCTTGCGCCGACTCGGCCTCGTACTCGATGCCGGCGTAGATGTCTTCCGAGTTCTCGCGGAAGATCACCATATTGGTCTTCTCGGGCTCCTTGAGCGGCGAGGGCACGCCCTTGAAGTACTGCACCGGGCGCAGGCAGACGTAGAGGTCCAGCTCCTGGCGCAGGGCCACGTTGAGAGAGCGGATGCCGCCGCCCACGGGGGTGGTCAACGGGCCCTTGATCGACACCACGTATTCGCGCACCACGTCCAGGGTCTCCTGGGGCAGCCAGACGTCCGGGCCATAGATCCGGGTCGACTTCTCGCCGGCATAGACTTCCATCCAGTGGATCTGGCGTTTGCCGTCATACGCCTTGGCCACCGCAGCGTCCACCACCTTGAGCATGACCGGCGTGATGTCGAGTCCCGTGCCGTCACCCTCGATGTAGGGAATGATCGGGTGGTCCGGCACGTTGAGCGACATGTCGGCATTGACGGTGATTTTCTTGCCTTGGGCGGGCACCTTGATGTGCTGGTACATGAAAACAAGACTCCGTGATGGATGCGTGGGCTGATGCTTTGCAGACCCTGTCCTGCCTTATGAGCGCGCTGGATCGAACTGATAAATTCTAGTCTCTATTTCCGTGGCTCCAGCGGCCATGCAGCCTGTCGCGAGGCTTGGTCACGCCCTCGGGAATGACCGACAATGCGACTGCTTGTGACTCTCGCACCACCCCATGAACCGTCTGATCGCCCCCCTCTGCTTCCTGCTCTTCGCGCTGCCGGGGGCGGCCTGGTCCCAGGATAGACCGCAACTCGATCTGCCCCGCATCACGCTTTCGGCCGGCATGCACCTGATCCACGCCCAGGTGGCCGCCACGCCCGGGCAGCGCGCCACCGGGCTCATGTTCCGCAAGGAGATGCCCACCAGCGAGGGCATGCTCTTCGTCTTCGAGCAGCCGGCCAGCCAGTGCTTCTGGATGAAAAACACACTGCTGCCCTTGACCACAGCCTTCGTCGCTGATGATGGCACCATCGTCAATCTCGCCGACATGAAGCCGCAGACCACGAACTCCCACTGCTCCGCCAAACCGGTGCGTTACGTGCTGGAGATGAACCAGGGCTGGTTCGCCAAACGCGGGATCAAGGCAGGAAGCAAGCTGGGGGGCCAGCCCTTCGAACGCCGCTCCTGATCCGCAAACGCCATCCAAAAAAACAAAAGCGATCAGGACGGCATGACCCTCCTGATCGCTTCTTGGCTGCCGGCCCTCCGGCTTGCCTGTAGCCTGGTCTGGCTTAAGCCTTGACCGACGCCAGCGCGGCGTTCAGCGTCTTGCTCGGTCGCATCACGGTGTCCAGCTTGGCGAAATCCGGCTTGTAGTAGCCCCCGATGTCCGCGGGCTTGCCTTGCACGGCCGCCAGTTCGGCCACGATGGCCTGCTCGCTGTCTGCCAGTTGCTTGGCCAGCGGGACGAACCTGGCCGCCAGGGCCGCATCATCCTTCTGCGCCGCCAGTTCCTGGGCCCAGTACAGGGCCAGGTAGAACTGGCTGCCGCGGTTGTCGAGCTGGCCGGTCTTGGGCGAGGGGTTCTTGTTGTTGTCCAGCAGCTTGCCGGTAGCCGCATCCAGGGTCTTGGCCAGGATCTTGGCCTGGGCGTTGCCGGTCTTGATGCCCAACTCCTCCAGCGACACGGCCAGTGCCAGGAATTCACCCAGCGAATCCCAGCGCAGGTGGTTTTCTTCCACCAGCTGCTGGACGTGCTTGGGCGCGGAGCCACCGGCGCCCGTTTCGTACATGCCACCGCCGGCCATCAGCGGAACGATGGACAGCATCTTGGCGCTGGTGCCCAGCTCCATGATGGGGAACAGGTCGGTCAGGTAGTCGCGCAGGATGTTGCCGGTGGCCGAGATGGTGTCCAGGCCGCGGACCACGCGCTCCAGCGTGTAGCGCATGGCGCGCACCTGGGACATGATCTGGATGTCCAGGCCCGCGGTGTCGTGCTCGTGCAGGTACATCTTGACCTTGGTGATCAGCTGCGCCTCATGCGGGCGGTACTGATCGAGCCAGAACACCACCGGCATGCCCGAGTTGCGCGCGCGTGTGACGGCCAGCTTGACCCAGTCGCGGATCGCGGCGTCCTTGACCTGGCACATGCGCCAGATGTCGCCCTGCTCCACGTCCTGGCTCATCAGGACCTCACCCGTGGCCAGGTCGGTGATGTTGGCCACGCCGTCCTCGGGAATCTCGAAGGTCTTGTCGTGCGAGCCGTATTCCTCGGCCTGCTGGGCCATCAGGCCCACGTTGGGCACGGTACCCATGGTGCGCGGGTCGAAGTTGCCGTGCCATTTGCAGAAGTTGATCATCTCCTGGTAGATGCGGGCAAAGGTGCTCTCGGGCATCACGGCCTTGGCGTCCTTGAGGCGGCCGTCGGCCCCCCACATCTTGCCGCCCTGGCGGATCATGGCCGGCATGGAGGCGTCCACGATCACATCATTGGGCGAATGGAAGTTGGTGATGCCCTTGGCGGAATCCACCATGGCCAGCTCGGGACGGTGCTCGTGGCAGGCGTGCAGGTCGCGCTTGATCTCGTCCTGCTTGGACTGGGGCAGCGTGGCGATCTTGTTGTAGAGATCGACCATGCCGTTGTTGACGTTGATGCCCAGCTCGTCGAACAGCTTGCCGTGCTTGGCGAAGGCGTCCTTGTAGAAGATCTTGACGCAATGGCCGAACACGATGGGGTGCGAGACCTTCATCATGGTGGCCTTCACGTGCAGCGAGAACATCACGCCGGTCTTGTGTGCGTCCTCGATCTCCTTTTCGTAGAACTCGAGCAGCGCTTTCTTGCTCATGAACATGCTGTCGATCACTTCACGGTCGAGCAGGGAAATCTTGGGCTTGAGCACGATGGTCTTGCCGCTCCTGGTGATCAGTTCCATCTTCACGTCGCGCGCCTTGTCCAGCGTCAGCGATTTCTCGCCGTGATAGAAGTCCCCATGGTGCATGTGCGACACGTGAGTGCGCGAAGCCTGGCTCCACTCGGCCATCGAATGCGGGTTCTTGCGTGCGTAGTTCTTCACGGCAGCCGGGGCGCGGCGATCGGAGTTGCCCTCGCGCAGCACCGGGTTGACGGCGCTGCCCGTGCACTTGGCATAACGGGCGCGGAGCGCCTTTTCTTCCTCGGTCTTCGGATTTTCCGGATAGTCGGGAATCTTGTAGCCCTTGGACTGCAGTTCCTTGATGCAGGCCACCAGCTGCGCCACCGAGGCGCTGATGTTGGGCAGCTTGATGATGTTGGTCTCGGGCAGCAGGGTCAGGCGGCCCAGCTCGGCCAAGTCGTCCGGCACACGCTGCTCCTCGCTCAGGTACTCAGGAAAGGCCGCCAGGACACGCGCTGCCACCGAGATGTCGCTGGTGACCACGTTGACGCCGGCCGGCGCAGCGAAAGTGCGGATGATGGGCAGAAAGGCGCTGGTCGCCAGCAGCGGTGCCTCGTCGGTCAGGGTGTAGATGATGGTGGGTTGCTGGGTGCTCATGTTCTATCTCCAGAAAATCGAGTCGTGGTGCCGCCGTTCGATTTGTTTCTCTGAACGGCTTCAGGCATTCGACGATGAGAGATTTTGCTTTCTGGGCTCTGACCGTGCCGTCTTTTTTTGAATCGAAATCCCGCAATACAAAATATCCATCAAAAAAAGCCAGAAATTTTGACGATCAGTCTTATAAAAGACACATGACTAGCCGCCAACCATGGAGCGGCGACCGCCAGCGCAGGCGCACGAGGACAAAAAAAAGGGCTCGAAGGTCAACCCTTCGAGCCCTTGCTCAGCAAAGAGCGGATATCAGGCGTAGTTCTTGGCCACAAAATCCCAGTTCACCAGCTTGTCCAGGAAAGTCTCGACGAACTTCTGGCGCAGGTTGCGGTAATCGATGTAGTAAGCATGCTCCCACACGTCCACCGTCAGCAGGGCCTTGTCAGCGGTGGTCAGCGGCGTGCCGGCAGCGCCCATATTGACGATGTCAAGCGAGCCGTCGGCCTTCTTCACCAGCCAGGTCCAGCCCGAACCGAAGTTGCCCACGGCCGACTTGACGAAGGCTTCGCGGAAGGCGGCGTAGCTGCCCCACTTGGCGTTGATGGCCGTGGCCAGGGCGCCGGTAGGCTCACCGCCGCCATTGGGCTTCATGCAGTTCCAGAAGAAGGTGTGGTTCCAGATCTGGGCAGAGTTGTTGTAGACGCCGCCGCTGGACTTCTTGACGATGGACTCCAGGTCCAGGTTCTCGAATTCGGTGCCCTTCTGCAGGTTGTTCAGGTTCACCACATAGGCGTTGTGGTGCTTGCCATGGTGGAACTCTAGCGTTTCCTTGGAGTAGTGCGGTGCCAGGGCATCGATGGCATAAGGCAGGGGGGGCAGGGTGTGTTCCATGAAGTCCTCGATGGGTTGTTGTTGAAAGAAGGCCAAAGGCGCCGATTGTAAGAACTCTCCCTTCGGTCCGGGCAAGACGGCCCGGATCAACCTTGCCGGCGGCAAGGTGGCCTGCCGGACAAATGCTCCGCGCGCGTGATCGTTCAGCCATAATTGCCCTTGACCTGAATCAACAAAAGGAGACAACCATGGGTGCAATCTTTCAATCCCTGGGCCGATCGATACTGGCTGGTGTGCTGCTGCTGGTGCTGCTGGTGCTGGTAGCCGGCGGCAATGTGAGCCCCAGCCATGCCTGGGCCACCTTCGTAATGCGCTGGCTACACGTCGTTTGCGGCGTCATGTGGGTCGGTCTGCTGTGGTATTTCAACTTCGTGCAGATCCCGTCGATGCCCAAGATCCCCGACGAGCAGAAACCGGCCGTGAGCAAGGTGATTGCACCGACTGCCCTGTTCTGGTTCCGCTGGTCCGCCCTGGCCACGGTGGTCACCGGCCTGCTGCTGGCAACGATGAGCGGGTATCTGATCGGCGCCCTCATGCTGCAGAAGCCCTTCACGGCCATCGGCATCGGCATGTGGCTGGCACTGGTGATGGCCTTCAACGTCTGGTTCATCATCTGGCCGAACCAGAAAAAGGCCCTCGGCATCGTGACGGTGGAAGCCGCTGAAAAGGCCAAGGCCGCACGCCTGGCCATGCTGACCTCGCGCTTCAACACCATGCTCTCGATCCCCATGCTGTTCTGCATGGTGGCCCAGCAAAACGGCGGCCTGTAACCCCCGCTCGCATGAACAAAGGGCCGCGTGATGCGGCCCTTTGTCATGGGAGGACGCGGTTACCCTTTTTCCCGGATGGCCGTGACGCTGACATCCGCCTGGCCTTGGGAAAAATGCAGATGCAGGATCTGGCCAGGTGCCAGCCCCTGCGCACAGGTCACCGCTTCATGGCGTTCATTGCTGACCCAGGCATAACCACGTTGCAGCACGAGAGACGGGTCCAGCAGTTGCAGGCGCAGGCCGGCGCGCTCCAGGCGCTGCTGCTGGGTCTGCAATCCGCGCTGCGCGGACTGCGGCCAGGCCTTGCCCAACTGCTGCACATCGCGCTGGCGCTGGGTCAGCAGATGGGTCGCGGCATAACGCAGGCGCTGAGCCTGCGCCGAGAGTGCCAGGCGCTGCCGGGCCACCAGCCCCGAAGGGCGGCCCAGCCGGCTGGCCGCCAGGTCCAGGCGCTGGCTCTGGCGGTCCAGCTGCTGCTCCATCGCATCGGACAGGCGCGCCTGAAACTGATCCAGGGCCCCCAGCCAGACGGTGCGCGCCTCAGCCACCAGTTCGGCTGCCGCCGTAGGCGTGGGCGCTCGCAGGTCGGCCACGAAGTCGGCGATCGTGAAATCGGTTTCGTGCCCCACGCCGCTGACCACGGGCACCGGGCTTTGCGCCACGGTGCGGGCCAGACGCTCGTCGTTGAAAGCCCAGAGGTCTTCCATGGAGCCGCCACCGCGGACCAGCAGGATGACATCCAGCGCCGGGCTGCCCTGCTTCGCCAGGCCATAGAGTTGCTGCAGGGCCGCCACCAGTTCGGCCGGCGCTGCCGCGCCCTGGACCGCAGCCGGCGCCAGGAAGACCGGGATGTGCGGCACGCGCCGCTGCAGGGCCGTGACCACGTCGTGCAGGGCCGCCGCCCCCAGCGAGGTCACCAGGCCGATGCCGCGCGGCATGAAGGGCAGCTCGCGCTTGCGCGCCGCGTCGAACAGGCCCTCGGATTCCAGCCTGGCCTTGAGCTTGAGGAACTGCTCGAACAGGGCCCCCTGGCCAGCGCGTGACATGGACTCCACGATGAGTTGCAGATCGCCGCGCGGCTCATAGACACCCAGGCGGCCACGCACCTCCACCAGTTCGCCGTCGCGCGGCGCAAAGTCCAGCAACCCGGCCGCGCGGCGAAACATGGCACAGCGGATCTGCCCGCTTTCATCCTTCAGCGCAAAGTAGCAATGTCCGCTGGACGCGCGGTTGAAGCCCGAAATCTCGCCGCGCACCGCGACGGGATTGAAGCGCGCATCCAGCGCATCAGCAACGGCGCGGCACAGCGCGCCAACTGGCCAGATACGCGGCGTGCCGACTGGGTTTTCGAACTCAGACATGAGCAACCATGCGGCTCGCGCCGGGGTGGCCGCAGAGAACTACTCCACAGTAGACAGGCGGCTGACAGGCTATGGCCGTTCTCGCCTGCGAGCTTGATTTTTCGGTGCAAGCCTTTGATTTCATTGGTTTTTTGTCTGCCTTTTTTGTCATCGTTCTGTCGCAAACGCGCATGAACAGGTGCATCGGGGCAACTACCCAACACTTCTGCACAAAGTTATCCACATGAACTGTGGGCTACCTGGCTGCCTCGGCCTCCTGCCGGCCGGAACCGGCATGAGCGATGCGCCAACAGCGGTTCGTCCATCGGCCTCGGTCATAATCGCAACGCACATTCGCGTGGAGGATCCCTTTGTTTTCCATCATACAAGCCGCTGGCTGGCCGATCTGGCCCCTGATCATCTGTTCCATCCTCGGACTGGCCCTGGTCATTGAACGTTTTCTCAGTCTCAAGACCGCCAAGGTCGCCCCCCCGCAACTGCTGGACGAAGTGCTGAAAGCCTCCAGCACGGCGTTGCCCGCGCCCGAAGTCATCGCCCAACTCGAGAAGAACTCGGCCTTGGGCGAGGTGCTGGCCAGCGGCCTGCAGGCCTTGCAAACCAAACCGACCAGCAACGACGAGGAATTGCGCAACGCCCTGGAAAGCAGTGGCCGTGTCGTGACCCATCGCCTGGAGCGCTACCTCAGCGCCCTGGCCACCATCGCCTCCGTCGCCCCGCTCATGGGCCTGTTCGGCACCGTGATCGGCATGATCGAGATCTTCGGCTCCCAGTCGCCGGCGGGTGGTGCCACCGGTGGCAACCCGGCACAGCTGGCGCACGGCATCTCGATCGCCCTGTACAACACCGCCTTCGGCCTGATCATCGCCATCCCGGCCCTGATCTTCTGGCGCTACTTCCGCGCCCGCGTCGACGAATACCTGCTGACGCTGGAACAGGCCGGTGAACGCCTGCTGCAACACCTGGCCACGCTGCGTACACCGTCATGAGACTGCACTTCCGCCGCCCCAGCCGCGAGGAACCGGAGATCAACCTGATCCCCTTCATCGACGTGCTGCTGGTGATCCTGATCTTCCTGATGCTGTCGACCACTTACAGCAAGTTCACCGAGATGCAGCTGCGCCTGCCGGTGGCTGATACCGACGCCCAGCGCGACTATCCCAAGGAAGTCATCGTCGCCGTCAGCAGCGAAGGCAGTTTTTCCGTCAACCGCGCAACGGTCGAAGGCCGCAGCGTGGAAGCCGTGGTCGCGGCCCTGCTGCAGGCCGCCAAGGCGGGCAAGGACACCGTGGTCATCATCAGCGCCGACGCCAGCGCGCGCCACCAGTCCGTCGTCACCGTGATGGAAGCGGCGCGCCGTGCCGGCCTGACACAGATCACCTTCGCCACCCAGTCCTCGGCGCAGGCAGGCGGGCGCTGAGCCCATGGCCAGCCCTGCCCAGCCGTCCTGGCAACGCACGCTCACCGACAGCTGGCAACGGCGCGGCCCCTTGACCTGGGCCCTGTGGCCGCTCTCCCTGCTCATGGGCCTACTGGTGCGACTGCGCCAGGGCCTCTACCTCAGCGGTTTGTTGCGTCGGCACGTGCTGCCGGTGCCCGTCGTCGTGGTCGGCAATGTGGTGGCCGGTGGCGCGGGCAAGACGCCGGTGGTCTTGGCCCTCGTCAAGCACCTGCAGGCCCGCGGCCTGCACCCCGGCGTGGTCTCACGCGGTTACGGCCGCCGCACGCAGGATTGCCGGGAAGTCCGCGACGACAGCCCCGTGCACGATGTCGGTGACGAACCGGCCCTGATCCGGCGCAACACCGGTGTGCCGGTCTTCGTGGCCACGCGTCGCATCGAGGCCGCGCGCGCCCTGCTGCAGGCCTATCCGCAAACCGATGTACTGGTGAGCGACGACGGCTTGCAGCACTATGCCCTGGCGCGCGACATCGAGATCTGCGTCTTCGACGACCGGGGCGTGGGCAACGGCTTCCTGCTGCCGGCCGGTCCGCTGCGCGAACCCTGGCCGCGTTATGTGGACCTGGTGCTGCACACCGGCAACCGCCCCGCCTTCACCGGCTACACGGCGCGCCGTGCGCTGGCCGCCCAGGCGGTGCGCATCGACGGCAGCCGGGTGGACCTGGTGGCCCTGGCACAGGACGGCCGCCCCCTGCTGGCCGTCGCCGGCACGGCCCGCCCCCAGGCCTTCTTCGACATGCTGCAGGCGCTGGGCCTGCCGTTGACCCTCACGGTGGCACGCCCCGACCACGACGACTATGCCCGCTGGCAGCGCCCGCTGGAGCGCGACTACACCCTGCTGTGCACCGAGAAGGATGCCCTCAAGCTCTGGGCCCACCATCCCGACGCGCTGGCCGTGCCCCTGAACTTCGCGCCCGAACCGGCTTTTTACGCGGCACTCGACCGTCTGCTCGAAGCGGCGCAGCTATCATCACCCCATGGACACCCGACTCCTTGAACTGCTGGTCTGCCCCGTGACCAAGGGCCCGCTCGCGTACGACCGGGAAAAACAGGAACTGACCTCGCGCAGCGCCCGTCTGGCCTACCCCATCCGCGACGGCATCCCCGTGCTGCTGGAGAACGAGGCGCGCACGCTGAGTGACGAAGAACTGGGTCTCTGAATCCATGAGCCTCACCGTCCTGATTCCGGCGCGGCTGGCCTCAACCCGCCTGCCCAACAAACCCCTGGCCGACATCGCCGGCCTGCCCATGATCGTGCGCGTGGCCCAGCGCGTCAGCAGCGGCCTGGACCGTGCCACGCGCGTGGTGGTGGCCGGCGACAGCCCCGAGATCCTGCAGGCATGCGCGCAGCACGGCGTCGAAGCCGTGTTGACGCGGGTCGACCACCCCAGCGGCAGTGACCGCCTGGCCGAAGCCTGTGACCTGCTAAACCTGCCCGATGCCGCGCTGGTGGTCAACGTGCAGGGCGACGAACCGCTGATCGACCCCGCGCTGGTCTCGGCCGTGGCCGAACTGCTGCGCCAGCGCCCCGAGGCCAGCATGAGCACGGCGGCCCATCCCATCCATGAGGTGGCCGACTTCGTGAACCCCAACGTGGTCAAGGTGGTGCTGGACGCGCGCGACCTGGCCCTGTACTTCAGCCGTGCGCCCATCCCGCACTGGCGGGATCAGCCCAAGTCCACCGGGGAGCGTACCGACGGCTTTGCCCAGGGCGTGACATCCCTGCCCACCCCCACCCCGCTGCGCCACATCGGCATCTATGGCTACCGCGCCGGCTTCCTGCGCCTGTTCCCGAAGCTGGCCCAGGCGCCCATCGAAGTGACCGAGGCCCTGGAGCAGCTGCGCGCCATGTGGCACGGCCACCGCATTGCCGTGCACGTGACGCCGCAGGCCCCGGGCGCCGGTGTGGACACCCCTGAAGACCTGGCGCGCGTACGCCGGCTGTTTGCCGCCTGAAACGGTTCGAGGATCGCCGGTCGGGGATGGAAACGGCCCCACGGAATCTGTAAGTTTCATACTGGTTACGGCATGCTATCCTCGCCTCAGTCATGCAGTTGACATGCACCGTCATGGTGCTGTCGCTGGCTAAGAACAGCAAAACATCCGAGGGTATCCATGAGACTGATCCTGTTGGGCGCACCCGGCGCCGGCAAGGGCACGCAAGCCGCGTACATCTGCCAGAAATACGGCATCCCGCAAATCTCCACCGGCGACATGCTGCGCGCCGCCGTGAAGGCCGGCACGCCGCTGGGCCTGCAGGCCAAGGCCGTGATGGAATCGGGCGCGCTGGTCAGCGACGACCTGATCATCAACCTGGTCAAGGAACGCATCGCCCAGCCGGACTGCGCCAAGGGCTTCCTGTTCGACGGCTTTCCGCGCACCATCCCGCAAGCCGATGCCATGAAGGCCGCCGGCGTGAAGCTGGACTACGTACTGGAGATCGACGTGCCCTTCGAGGCCATCATCGAGCGTATGAGCGGCCGCCGCTCGCACCCCACCTCGGGCCGCACCTACCACGTCAAGTTCAACCCGCCCAAGGTGGCCGGCAAGGACGATGTGACCGGCGAAGCCCTGGTGCAGCGTGACGATGACAAGGAAGAGACCGTGAAGAAGCGACTGGACGTCTACAGCGCCCAGACCCGCCCGCTGGTCGACTATTACAGCAGCTGGGCCAAGCAGGATCCGGCCGCCGCCCCCAAATACCGCGCCATCAGCGGCATGGGCAGCGTGGAAGACATCACCGCACGCGCCCTGCAGGCCCTGGCCGGCTGAAACGCCCGCGCGCCACGCCAACGCCCTGCTCCTGCAGGGCGTTTTCATTTCCGGGTCTCAGAACTTGTGAAGAAATCGTAGCGAGCGGCCCGAGCGCAAGGCGGACGGAGCACAGCCACCGGAACGTACTTCAGGTACGTGAGGATGGCGCGCACCGCCCAACGCCGCGATCGGGTCGCGCAGTAGATTTATTCGCAAGTTCTCAGGCGGGGCTGGACCGCAGTCCGTAGATTCGCGCACCGACGAACAGATACTCGGCACGCAGGATGGCCTCGCCCTTTTCGTCGTGGAAGGTGAAGCCCAGCACGCCCATGGCATCGCCCACCTTGAGCGGCGTCACGTTCCAGGCCTGCATGCGGGTGAGCGGCGCCAGTTCGATTTCCCAGCGGCTGTCCTTGCGACGCGGCAGCTGGGCCCGGGCCAGCAGGGCCTTGCCGTCGACCGGTGCGGTCTGCGCCGGCAAGGCGCGCTGCGCCAGATCGGACGGCAACGTCAAGGGGGACTGCAATTCCAGCACCAGCTCGGCATGCGGGTTCTGCCAGCGCACGCTGTGCACGCGCCCCTGCAGGTACAGCGGCCGTTCCTGGTCGAAGCTGCTCCAGCCATGGTGGGCCCGCGCCAGCGGCAGCAGGCCGGGCAGCAAGGCAAGACTGATCGCGGTGCGTCGTTTCATGCGTGACTCCGGTGGTCTCAGAGATAGGCAATCCAGCGGCCACAGACCAGCACGGCCAGCCAGATCAGGGTGGACAGCAGCATCTGCACGCGCGCCAGGGCATCGAGTCTGTGCAGGGAGCCACGTCCATGGAACCAGCCTGCATTACACGCCGCGGCCAATAACAGCAGCATCTTGAGGGTGAAAGCGCGGTTGGTCAGCAACTCGGCCGGCTGGCTGGCGAACATCAGCAGACCCGAAGCCGCGGCCAGGCCAAAACCCGCCAGGGCCAGGCTCAGGCTGAGGCGGGCCAGCTCGCGCACCGGCAGCGCAGCGCCAAGGCCGAAGACCCGCAGCTCCAGCAGCACGAGGTTGCCGATCAGCAAAGCAATGCCGCTGAGGTGCACGACCTCAAGCGCCGGGTAGGCCCAGGCACTGGAGAGCAAGGCGCTGAACATGACGCGGGGCCGCCTCTCAGCGCAGCAGTTCGAGTATCAGCGCCAGTCGCGCCTTGACGGGGCTCAGGCCCTCCGCCACGGGGAATTCGTCGCCAAGCCGGGGCTGCAGAAACCCATCGGCACAGCGCGTGCTGCGCAGCACGCGCAGACCGGCGGCCTGCGCACGCCGCAGGGCGGCCTCCAGTTCGTGATGCACGGTGCCGCCCCCGGTGCCGGCCAGCACCAGGCCGCGCACCGGCGGG
Organism: uncultured Hylemonella sp.; assembly: GCA_963512175.1. Lineage (GTDB taxonomy): Bacteria > Pseudomonadota > Gammaproteobacteria > Burkholderiales > Burkholderiaceae_C > Hylemonella. The sequence continues at coordinate 47,045 of CAUPLI010000001.1, forward strand.
GCCCCAAAACGCGCGGCGACGGCCGGATCGACCAGCGCGTCCACCGTGGCGCCGCAGGCCGCTGCATGGCTGAGCACGATCTCGACCCGCGGCAGCGCCGGCGCCGTCAGCAGGACTTCCAGCAGCATCTCCTGCGGCACGCGCGGCTGGGGCCAGTCACGCCGGCGCTCGACGCACCCCTGATGCACCTGCCCGATATCACCGGCCTCCCCTGCGCTGAAGGCATCGAGCCGCGAGCTGTGGACCTTCTGCACGTCCTGTGCACCGAGGATGCGGCCGGCGCAGACCGCCAGCACGCCTTGCGCACCCGCCGTGGTCGCCACCGCCAAGGCATCGCGCAGGTTCTGCGGACCATCGGCATCCGCTGCGTTGGCCGGGCGCATGGCGCAGGTCAGCACCACGGGCTTGCGGGGTGCCAGCACGGTCTGCAGCAGAAAGGCCGTCTCCTCCAAGGTATCGGTCCCGTGGGTGATGACCAGGCCTTGCACATCGGCCTGCGCCAACCAGTGGACACAGCGCTGCAACAGCTTCTGCCACACCGCCAGATCCATGTCCTTGCTGTCGATCTGGGCCACTTGTTCGCTCAGCAGCTCGAAGCCGGACGGCGCCGCCAGGCCGGTCATCAACTCGCCCACCGGCTTCTGCGCAGCCACGTAGTCACGGCTGTCGGCGGCGCTGGCGGCCAGGCCGGCGATGGTGCCGCCGGTGCCCAAAACCACGATTTTTTCCAAGCCCACTTGCAATTCCCTGAAAACTGGTTAAAAATACAGTTACTGGATATCGAGACAGTACCTTGTCTCCATCCCGCCTACAGGAGTCACGACGATGGACCTGCCGCAGTACCCGATCAAGCTGACCGCCCGCCAGCAGCAGATTCTGGACCTGATCCAGAGCGCCATCGCGCGCACCGGCGCCCCGCCCACGCGCGCCGAGATCGCCGCCGAACTCGGTTTCAAGTCCGCCAATGCGGCCGAGGAGCATCTGCAGGCCCTGGCACGCAAGGGCGTGATCGAGCTGGTCAGCGGTACCTCGCGCGGCATCCGCCTGCAGGGCGAGGCGCTGCGCTCCATCAACGAATCGCGCATCAAGCAATTCTCCCTGCCCATGCCGGACCTGTCTCAGTTGGCCCTGCCCCTGATCGGGCGCGTCGCTGCCGGCTCGCCCATTCTCGCGCAGGAACATGTGGACCAGACCTATTACGTGGAGAGCTCCCTGTTCCAGCGCAAGCCCGACTACCTGCTCAAGGTACGCGGCATGTCCATGCGCGACGCCGGCATCATGGACGGCGACCTGCTGGCCGTGCAGTCCACCAAGGATGCCAAGAACGGCCAGATCGTCGTGGCGCGCCTGGGCGACGAGGTCACGGTCAAGCGCTTCCGCCGCAACAAGCACCTGATCGAACTACTGCCGGAAAACCCCGACTACCAGACCATCGTGGTCGAGCCGGGCGACCCCTTCGAGATCGAAGGCCTGGCCGTCGGCCTGATCCGCAACACCATGCTCATGTGAACGCGCTGCGTCTGCCTCCGAAAGGTCAACGATGAATACCGCCTGGTCCGCCACCTACGCCCTCTGGACTCCCTTGCAAGGCCTGCTGCGCTGGCTGGCCCCCGCGGCGCCACGACGTCCTGACATGAGGGAACCCATGCTGCCCTCCGTACGCAGCCCGGCCCTGGCCGTCGTGCGCAGCCGCCCCATGCAGCGCCCACTGCGCGTGGTGCGCGTCATGGAAGCCGGCCAGCCCCGCTCACAGGTGGGCCGCATGGTGATCTCCGGCCGCATGGCCGACGTCTGCGCCGAACTCGATCGCCTGGCTGCCTGCGAAGCCGCACGCCACTGAATAGTTTCAGCCGCAGCCGCCCTCTCCATCCGGGTTAGCCCGTAGGAGGGGCCGAGGCACAATAGCGGCATGAACATCGTGATTCTGGACGACTACCAGGACGTCGTACGCAAGCTAGCCTGCGCCAGCAAACTGGCCGACTACCCCCCCAAGGTCTATACCAACACCGTCAAGGGACTGGGCCAGCTCTCGGTCCGATTGCGTGATGCCGACGTGCTGGTGCTGATCCGCGAACGCACCCCGATTACCCGCCAGCTGGTGGAAAAGCTGCCGCGCCTCAAGCTCATCTCCCAGACCGGCCGCATGGGCAGCCACATCGATATCGAAGCCTGCACCGAACGCGGCATTGCCGTGGCCGAAGGCACGGGCTCGCCGGTGGCGCCCGCCGAACTGACCTGGGCACTCATCATGGCCGCCATGCGCCGCCTGCCCCAGTACATCGGCAACCTCAAGCACGGCGCCTGGCAGCAATCCGGACTGAAGTCCGCCGCCATGCCGCCCAACTTCGCCCTGGGCACGGTGCTGCGCGGCAAGACCCTGGGGCTGTGGGGCTACGGCAAGATCGGGCAGATGGTGGCCGCTTATGGCCGTGCCTTCGGCATGCGCGTGCTGATCTGGGGACGGGATGCCTCGCGCGAGAAGGCCGTGCAAGACGGCTACGAGGCCGCAACCAGCCGTGAAGAATTCTTCCAGCAAAGCGACGTGCTCAGCCTGCACCTGCGCTTGAACGAGGCCACGCGCGGCATCGTCAGACCCGCCGATCTGGCGCTGATGAAGCCCACCTCACTGCTGGTCAACACCTCGCGTGCCGAACTGCTGGAGCCCGAGGCGCTGATCAGCGCGCTGAACCATGGCCGCCCCGGCATGGCGGCGATCGACGTCTTCGAATCCGAGCCCATCCTGCAGGGCCATGCCCTGCTGCGCCTGGAAAACTGCATCTGCACGCCCCATATCGGTTACGTCGAGCAGGAGAGCTACGAGATGTATTTCGGCTCGGCCTTCGACAACGTCGTGAATTTCATCCAGGGCAAACCGAGCAACATCGCCAACCCGGACGCTCTCAAGGTAAAGCGGTAAGCGCCCGGCTCAGGCCGGCTTTTTCGAGCGCAGCGCCAGCATCTGCTCGGTGCTGCTCTTGCGATCAGCGTTGACTTTCTGCAAAGTCGGCCGTTCGCCCATCATCTTGACGTAGTCCCGCACCGGCAGGCTGGCCAGCACGTCGTCGCCATAGATGATCTTGCTGGCGCCCGAGACCAGGGGCAGGTGCGCCACGACGGCGCAATCGGCCAGCGTGAACTCAGGCCCGGCCACGAAAGGTGAGAACTTCACCAGCTTGGCAAAGCCGTGCACGCCGCGCTCCAGCAGCTTGCGGGTGCGCTCCTTCACGTTGTCCGACACCTTGCCGCCGAAGAAAGCCTCGGGATAGAGATTGCGCGCCACCAGTTCGAGGTGGAGCTCGCTGTAGATGATGATCTCGCGCACCTTGGCCGCGGCATAGGGGTCGGCCGGTAGCAAGGGCTTATGCGGGTAAGTCGCCTCGATGTACTCGGCACAGGCACCGGACTCCGAGATCGGCCCCTGCGGGGTGTCCAGGAACGGCACCTTGCCCATGGGAGAGCGGTCCACCAGCAGGCTGTCGGTATGGCCGGTCCAGACCAGTTCCTCGCTGAACGGCACCTCCTTCTCCATCAGCTGCAGCTTGATCTTGTTGTAGTAGTTGCTGGCTGAGAATCCGCAAAGCTTCAGGGTCATGGTGTCACCTCAGGTGGTTGTTGGCCTATTTTCACCCTGCAGTCTGGCAGAGGATGAGGACCGCAACAGTCCGGCAGGTGACTCCGGACCGGCAAACGACCGGGCGATAATTCCGGCCATGAAACCCGTTTACGCACACATCGCCGTCGTCGGCACCGGCGCCATGGGCCGCGGCATCGCCCAGATCGCCGCCCAGGCCGGCAGCACCGTCACCCTTTACGACAGCCAGCCGGCTGCCATCGCCGCAGCGCAACAGGCCCTGGGCGAGCAGTGGGACAAGCTGGTGGAAAAAGGCCGTCTCGACGCGACGGCTGCCACCGCCTGCAAGACCAGGCTGCAAGCCGCCAGCAGCCTCAAAGACCTGGCCAGTTGTGACCTGGTGGTGGAAGCCATCGTCGAGCGGCTCGACGTGAAGGCCGCGCTTTTTGCCGAGCTCGAGGCCATCGTGGGTGCCAACGCCGTGCTGGCCAGCAACACCTCTTCCCTCTCGATCACGGCCATCGCCGCCAAGCTCAAGCGTCCGCAGCGCGTGGCCGGCTACCACTTCTTCAACCCGGTGCCAGTCATGAAGGTGGTCGAGGTCATCGCCGGCCTCAAGACCGATCCGGCCATCTGTACCGCGCTGTCCGACTACGCCCGCCAGATGGGCCACACGCCCGTGACGGCGCAGGACACCCCGGGTTTCATCGTCAACCATGCCGGCCGAGGCTACGGCACCGAGGCACTGCGCATCGTCGGCGAGGGCGTGGCGGACTACGCCACCATCGACCGCATCCTGCGGGACCAGGCCGGCTTCAAGCTCGGCCCCTTCGAACTGATGGACCTGACCGCGCTGGACGTCTCGCACCCGGTGATGGAATCCATCTACCACCAGTACTACGAGGAACCGCGTTACCGCCCCAGCGTCATCACGGCGCAGCGCCTGGCCGGTGGTGTGCTGGGCCGCAAGACCGGCGAGGGTTTCTACCGCTACGAGAAGAACGTGGCCCAGGTCGCACCCGAGCCACCGGCGCCGCAGGTTGGCGAGATGCCTCCGGTCTGGGTTTCACCACGTGCGGCACGGCGCGCCGAACTGCTGCAACTGCTGAAAGACCTGGGTGCGAAGATCGAGACGGGTCAGTCGCCCTCGATGACGGCCCTCACCCTGGTCGCCCCGCTGGGCTTCGACGTCACCACGGTGGCCGTGGTCGAGCGCCTGGATCCGGCGCGCACCGTGGGCATCGACCTGCTGATCGACGACGCCGCGACGAAACGCCGCGTGCTGGCAACCAACCCGGCCACACGCGCCGACATGCGCGACGCCGCCCACGCCCTGTTCGCGCGCGACGGCAAGGCCGTCAGCGTGATCCGCGACAGCGGTGGTTTCGTCACCCAGCGCGTGGTGGCCCACATCGTCAACATCGCCGCCGACATCTGCCAGCAGCGCATCTGCTCGCCCGCCGACCTGGAGACCGCCGTGACCCTGGGCCTGGGTTACCCCATGGGGCCGCTGGCCATGGGCAACCGCTACGGACCGACCAATGTGCTGGAAGTGCTGTTCAACCTGCAGACCGTCTATGGCGACCCACGCTATCGCCCCAGCCCCTGGCTGCGCCGGCGCGGTGCCATCGGCCTATCGCTGCTGCACGAGGAAGACTGAGACTTCGTGCGAAACTCGCGGTCATGAGCGCACAACTGCTGAGCACCAGCCAGGGCCGCACCATGGTGCTGACCCTTTCCAACCCGGGCCACCGCAACGCCCTGGACCCCGGGATGTATGCCGCCGGCGTCGAGGCCCTGAGCGTGGCCGAAACCAACCCCGAGGTGCGCAGCGTGCTCATCACCGGCGAGGGCACCCTCTTCTGCGCCGGTGGCGATCTGCACCGCCTGCAGGCCAACCGCCAGCTTGACCCGGCCGTGCAGGCCGAGAGCATCGAGGGCCTGCACAACTGGATCGAGGCCATCCGCACCTTCCCCAAGCCGGTGATCGCCGCCGTTGAAGGCGCGGCCGCCGGCGCCGGCTTCTCGCTGGCCCTGGCCTGCGACTTCATCGTCGCGGCCAGCGATGCCGTGTTCGTGATGGCCTACAGCAATGTGGCCCTCTCCCCCGACGGCGGCGCCAGCTGGAGCCTGGCCCACGCCCTGCCTCGCCAGCTGGCCAGCGAACTGCTGATGGGCGGCGAACGCATGACGTCCCAGCGCCTGCACACCCTGGGCGTGGTGAACCGGGTCTGCGAACCGGGCCAGGCCCTGGATGAGGCCCTGACCCTGGCCGACAACCTGAATGCCCGCGCCCCCAATGTGCTGGCCAGCATCAAGGAACTGCTCAACGAAGCACCCCAGGCCAGCCTGAACCAGCAGCTGGCGCAGGAACGCAATCACTTCGTGCGCAACCTGCACCACCCGAACGCCGGCAGCGGTATCGTCGCTTTTCTGTCCAAACAGAAGCCCAGCTACGAGTGATGGCCCCCCATCTGTGCCACAGACGCACAGGTGACAACCCCAAGACGCGCCACGGGTCCCGCGCGCGACAATGGTGTGACATGCAGTCACTCATAAGACAGTCCATGGACGATCCCATTCTTACCATCGAGGAACGCACGGCGATCAACGCCGGGCGCTGGTTTTCGACCCTGTCACCCTCACTCAGACACGACATCCTGCGATGTGCCTACGTCAAACGCTACAAGGACGGCGAGCTGCTCGCCGCCCGCGGCGAGCCGCCCGAGGAATGGATCGCCTGCGCCCGGGGCGCCGTGCGTGTGAGCTCGACCTCGATCTCGGGCAAGCAGGTCACGCTGACCTATGTGGAGCCTGGCGTCTGGTTTGGCGATGTGGCCATCTTCGACGGCGACCGGCGCACGCACGATGCCTACGCCCATGGCGACACCACCACCCTGTGCGTGGCCAAGGCCGACTTCAAGAAAATCCTGGCCAGCCATGTCGAGCTCTACGAAGCCCTGCTGCGCCTGCACGCACGCCGCATCCGCCAGCTCTACGGCCTGGTGGAAGACCTCAACACCCTGCCGCTGCGCGCGCGCCTGGCCAAGCAGCTGCTGCACCTGCTGCGCAGCTACGGCGTCTCCTCGCTGAGCGACAGCCGCGAGATGCGCATCGGCCTGCAGCTTGCGCAGGAGGAACTGGCCCAGCTGCTGGGGGCCTCGCGCCAGCGCGTGAACCAGGAGCTCAAGGCCATGGAGCGCGAGGAAGTCATCCGCATCGAACCGGGTGGCCTGGTCGTGCGCAACCGCGATGCGCTGATGCACATCGTCGAATCCGACCATTGAACACGGCTTACCGTCCCCACCCATGAGCGAACTCGAACAGCAATACGTCGGCACCCGCCCCGTCTCCGCCGCCCACGCCTTCGACGTGGTCGCCCTCGAAGCCTGGCTGCAGAAAAACCTGCCGGGCTTCGCCGGTCCGCTGACGGTGGAAGCCTTCAAGGGCGGCCAGTCCAACCCGACCTACAAGCTCATCACCCCGGCATGCAGTTACGTGATGCGAGCCAAGCCCGGGCCCGTCGCCAAGTTGCTGCCCTCGGCCCATGCCATCGAACGCGAATACACCGTGATGCATGGCCTGCACGGCACCGAGGTGCCGGTGCCGCGCATGTACTGCCTGTGCGAGGACGAATCCGTGATCGGGCGCGCCTTCTACATCATGGAGTTCATGCCCGGGCGCATCTTGTGGGAACAGTCCCTGCCCGACTTCGACCCGGCCGGCCGACGCGCCATGTACCTGGAGATGAACCGTGTCATCGCCGCCCTGCACAAGGTCAACTTCGCCGAACGCGGCCTGGCCGGCTACGGCAAGCCGGGCAACTACGTCGAGCGCCAGATCGGCCGCTGGAGCAAGCAGTACCGTGCCTCAGCCGATGGTGCCGGCGCGCTGTCCCAGCCCATCCCCGAAATGGAAAAGCTGATCGACTGGCTGCCCGCCCACCTGCCCGCCAGCGCGCGCGACGAGAGCCTGGTGAGCATCGTGCACGGTGACTACCGGCTTGACAACCTGATGTTCCATGCAGATGAGCCGCGCGTGATCGCCGTGCTGGACTGGGAACTCTCCACCCTGGGTCACCCGCTGGCCGACTTCGCCTACCACTGCATGGCCTGGCACATCCCGCCCGGCGCTTTCCGCGGCATCGGCGGGCTGGACCTGGCGGCGCTGGGCATCCCGTCCGAAGACGAATACATCCGCCTCTACTGCGAACGCACCGGCCTGGCCCAGCCCCAGGCGCTGAAAGCCGACTGGAACTTCTACATGGCCTACAACATGTTCCGCATCGCCGCCATCCTGCAAGGCATCGCCAAGCGGGTCGAGAACGGCACGGCCTCCAGCGCCCAGGCCCAGAAATCCGCCGCCGGCGCGCGCCCCATGGCGGCCATGGCCTGGCAGTTTGCCCAGCAGGCCTGAACCTCACACCACGCATCACCCCAAGGAGCTACGCATGGACTTCGACTATTCCCCCAAGACCAAGGACTTCCAGGCCCGCCTGCTCAAGTTCATGGATGAGCACATCTATCCCAACGAGCACGCCTTCCACACCGAGATCGAAGCCAACACCGCCGCCGGCAAGCGCTGGACGCCGCTGCAACTGATCGAGAAGCTGAAGGTGAAAGCGCAGCAGGACGGTCTGTGGAACCTCTTCCTGCCCAGGGACAGTGCCGAGATCGCCGGCGTCCAGGCCGCCGGCCTGACCAACCAGGAATACGCGCCCCTGGCCGAGATCATGGGCCGCGTGCACTGGGCCTCGGAGGTCTTCAACTGCTCGGCGCCCGACACCGGCAATATGGAGACCATCGCGCGCTACGGCAACGACCAGCACCGCAAGGAATGGCTGCAACCCCTGCTGGCCGGCAAGATGCGCTCGGCTTTCGCCATGACCGAGCCCGAGGTCGCCTCCAGCGACGCCACCAACATCGCCACCCGCATCGAGCGCCAGGGGGATGAGTACGTGATCAACGGCCTCAAGTGGTGGACCTCTGGCGCCGGCGATCCGCGCTGCGCCATCTACATCCTCATGGGCAAGACCGACCCGGAGGCACCACGCCACTCGCAGCAGAGCATGATCCTGGTGCCGGCCAACACGCCGGGCGTCAAGATCCTGCGCCCGCTGAACGTGATGGGTTACGACGACGCGCCGCACGGCCACATGGAGGTCGAGTTCAAGAACGTGCGCGTGCCCGCTTCCAACATCCTGCTGGGTGAAGGCCGCGGCTTCGAGATCGCCCAGGGCCGCCTCGGCCCCGGGCGCATCCACCACTGCATGCGCCTGATCGGCCAAGCCGAGCGTGCGCTGGAGTACATGTGCAAGCGCGCCTCTTCGCGCGTGGCCTTCGGCAAACCGGTGGCCGCCCAGACCGTGACGCAGGAACGCATTGCCGAGGCGCGTTGCAAAATCGACATGGCGCGCCTGCTCACGCTCAAGGCCGCCTGGATGATGGACGTGGCCGGCAACAAGTTCGCCAAGAACGAGATCGCCATGATCAAGGTGGTCGCCCCCAGCATGGCCTGCCAGGTGATCGACTGGGCCATGCAGGTCCACGGCGGCGGTGGCATGTGCCAGGACTTCCCCCTGGCCTACAGCTATGCCCATGCGCGTACGCTGCGCTTCGCCGACGGCCCGGACGAGGTGCACCGCAACGCCATTGCCAAGCTGGAGCTGGGCAAGTACGCGGCCAACCCCAAGCCGGTGGAGATGCCCGTCACGCGCGGTTGCTGAAAACCACGCACAATCGCAGGGGCCGGCACTTGCCGGCCCTTTTTCATTGGAGAAGCAGATGATCGACGTCTACTCCTGGGCCACGCCCAACGGCCACAAGGTCCACATCATGCTGGAAGAGTGTGGCCTGCAACTCGGGCGTGACTGGCGCGTGCACCCCATCAACATCGGCGCCGGTGACCAGTTCAGACCTGAGTTCCTGAAGATCAGCCCGAACAACAAGATCCCGGCCATCGTCGACGACCAGGGGCCGGATGGCAAGCCGATCTCGCTGTTCGAGTCCGGTGCCATCCTGCTCTACCTGGCGAGCAAGACCGGCAAGTTCCTGCCCAGGACCGATCGCCAGAAGTTCGAAGTTCTGCAATGGCTGATGTTCCAGATGGGCGGCGTCGGCCCCATGCTGGGCCAGACGCACCATTTCCGCATCTACGCACCAGAAAAAATCGAGTATGCCGTCAAGCGCTACACCAACGAGGCCAAGCGCCTGTATGGCGTGATGGACAAGCAGCTCGCCACGCACCGCTACATCGCAGGCGACGAGTACACGATTGCCGACATTGCCATCTTCCCCTGGCTGCGCAGCTGGCAGAACCAGGGAGTCGACTGGGCCGACTACCCGTACCTGAAAAAATGGTTCGACGAGATCAGCGTGCGGCCGGCCGTGATGCGTGGTGTGCAGGTGCTGGCTGATCTGCGCAAGCCCCTGGTCGACGACAAGGCGCGCGAAATGATGTTCGGCGCCACCCAGTACCAGAAGCGCTAAGCCCACCCCGGCCCAGGACTTACCAGGGCCGCTCCGACAGCCCCGACCAGAGTTCGTCCAGGTCGGGGAACTTCCATTTCACCGGATCTTCGCGCCCGGCGATCTTGTCATGACAGGTCGGTGCCGACAGGTCGATGATCTCAGACGGAATGCGCAGGCTGGATTTGGTCGAATAGAACACCTTGACCAGCGGCGTGGTCAGCGACTTGGCCGACTGCTCCACCACCACCCCCAGGCGACCCGAGGCCAGGCGCACCAGCGAACCGATCGGATAGATGCCCAGGCTCTTCACAAACGCCTGGAACACCTTGTGATCGAAGTGTCCCTCCGTCCACTCGGCCATCTTGCGCAAGGACTCGGCCGGATCCCAGCCGCTCTTGTAGGGCCGGTTCGAGGTGATGGCGTCATACACGTCGCAGACGGCACCCATCTTGGCATACAAGCTGATCTGCTCGTCCTTCAGCCCCTTGGGATAACCCGAGCCATCGGTCTTCTCGTGATGGTGCAGGCAGACGTCCAGGGCGATCGGGTCGACGTTGCCCACGGCCAGGAGCATCTTGTGCCCTTCGACCGGATGGCCCTTCATGACGGCAAACTCTTCTTCGGTGAGTTTGCCGGGCTTGTTCAGCACCTTCATCGGCATGGCGGCCTTGCCCAGGTCGTGCAGCAGACCGGCCAAGCCGGCAGAGCGCGTCTGCGCCTCGTCCAGGCCCAGCTGGCGCGCCAGCGCGATCATCATGGCGCACACCGCCACCGAATGCATATAGGTGTAGTCGTCGGCCGTCTTCAGCCGGGCCAGACTGATCAGCGCGCTGGCATTGCGCGACACCGAATCGGATATCTCGTCCACCAGTCGCTGGGCACCGGCGGCATCCACCGTCTTGCCCATCCGGGCTTCCTGGAACATGGAGACCACGGCCTTCTTGGACTGCAGGCAGATCTGGGCCGCCCGCTCGTATTCGGCCGCCAGCGTCACCGGCTCGGTCTGTCGCTGCGCCTGGGCCACGGCCTGCAGTTCCTGCTCCACCTGGGCTTCTGACTGCGCCTCGGACACGGCGCTCTGCCCCGCCGACACGTCCAGGCCCTTGTCGCTGTCGATCCAGACGTCCTGGATGCTGCTGGAGAGAATGCGCTCCAGGTCCTTGGGATCCTTGAGCACAAAGCCGCTGCGCCAGAACGGATGTTCCATCCAGGAGCCGCAGAACTCCTTGATGTGCATCCCCAGGATGAGTTGGTCGACGCGGATACGCTTGAGCATGGTCAGTAGAGAACCCCGCGCAAGATACGGAATCCGGAATTCATTCTAACGAGCACGCCTGCGTCCACATGCGCTCTCACCGCAAAGGCACGCCGGCCTGGCGCAGATAAGTCAGCACCTCCGGGCTCACAGGGCCCAAGGCACGCGCCTGCTCGGCCTGCTGCGCCGCAGCCTCCAGCTGCCCCAGGGCCGCCAGCGACACCGCGGCCCCCAGCATCCAGCGCGGCTCGCCCGGGCGCAGGTGCAAGGCCGCCAGATAGGCCTGCACGGATTCCTGATGACGCCCCAGCCGCTGGGCTGCGTTGCCGCGCACCGCCCACAGGTCGGCCTGCCCCGACAGCACCGGCTCCAGGCGGCTCAACAGGGCCAGCACGGCACCAGGTCGACCCAGGGCCAGCTCCATGCGCACCTGTTCGCGTACCAGTTGGGCCAGCAGCGCGACATCCGCCGGCTGGGCACGCTCGACCGCCACCACCGCTTCGCGCAGCACGTCCAGCGCCGCATCACGCGAGCCCGCATTCCACAGCGCCTGGGCCTGGGCCAGCGTTTCCTGGGCAGCCGTCTGGCGACGCTGTGGAACGCTGTTCGCAAGGGGCGTGCTGGTCGCAACCGGCGGGGGCGGCGCGGCTGCCGATGCGGCAGGCTGGCCTGGCACCGAGGCCAAAGTGGCTGCCCGGGCGGGCGCCACCCGTGTCTTGTCGTTCTTCTCCTTCTTACCGGCAGCCGGCGCCTCGCCACTTGCCGCCTCGGCCTGCCGATTCTTCTTGCGCAAAACCGGCGGCTCGGATTCGACAACCGGGCGAACCTCGGCGGCGACCTCCGGCGTTTCTGCTGGTGCACTGGCAGCGGACTCGGGAGCCGATGCCGACGGCACAGGCGCCAAGGCGGGTGCTTCGATGACGGCCACCAACGGCACCGCTGGTGGCGTGGGTGTCATGCCCAGCCCCAGATACCAGGCCGCCGCAATGCTGGCCGCCAGCAGCAGCAAGAGCGGCAGCAGCCAGCGCCCCAGACGCGCCACCGGGCGCTGTGCAGACGACGGCACGCTGACCGTGCCCAGTATTCCAGACGGGCTGGCCTGGCGTGGATGACCCGGCGCGGCGCCCTCGGCCCGACGGGCATCGAGATCACGCAACATCTTGTTGATGACGCTCACGACATTTCCCCTGCTTGCGATTTGCGCTGGACCGGGCGCGGCCCCAGCAGCCGGCGCCACCAGCGCGGCCGCGGCATCTGCACCCCCGGCGTGTCGGCAGCGGCCAGTTCGACATGCCGGACCTGCACACGGTGGGTATTCTCGCCAAAGGCGAGCAGCAGGCACTTGTGGGCCAGCACATTGACCAGCCGCGGCACGCCACGGCTGTACAGCGCCAATGAGGCGGCAGCAGCCGGCTCGAAGACCCGGATGTCGGTCAGCCCGTCTTCGGCCGCCACCGCCAGCCGGTGCGCCAGATAAGGCCCCACGCGTTCGGGCCGCATGCCGCCGAGATATTCGCTGAAGGTGATGCGCTGCAGCAGCTGACGGATCTGCGGACGCGCCAGAATCTCGTCGAGCTCGGGCTGGCCGAACAGCACGATCTGCAGCAGCTTGCGCTTCTCGGTCTCGAGGTTCGACAGCAGGCGCAGGCTCTCCAGGGTGGCCATGCGCGTGGCCTGCGCTTCGTCGATGCAGACCAGCACCGGTCGCCCGGCCTCGGCATGCCTGAGCAGCCCCTCCTGCAGGCTGGAGAGCACCTGGTGCCGGCTGAGCGGCGGAACGAGCTCGATGTCCAGCTCACGCGCCAGGGCCATGAGCAGATCGTCAGGGCCCATGTCCGGGTTGGGGATATAGGCCGTCACGAACTCGTCCTGCAGATTGCGCAGCAGCTGACGGCACAACAAGGTCTTGCCGCAGCCGACCTCGCCCACGATCTTGAGAAAACCCTCGCCGCTGCGCAGCGCGATCAGCAGCGTGTTGAGCGCAGCCTGCGCCCCTTCGTGCGGATAGAAAAAGGCCGGGTCGGGCGTGATGGAGAACGGCAGCTCACGCAGTGAAAAATGCCGCAGGTACATCACTTACCTTGCCGCGGGTTTCGCGGGCGCCTCCTGCACCGAGCCGTCGAGCTTGATCACGCGGCGGCGGCTGGCGTCGATGTCCTCCAGCGCGGCACGCGAGCGTTCGGTCTGCGCCTCCCAGTCCTGCGCCGTACGGATGATGGTGGGCTTGATCAGGACCACCAGCTCCTTCTTGCGCGCGCTGCTGGCCCGGTTGCCGAGCAGGAAACCGAAGGGATTGGACTCGGCGGTCGAGCCCGGCACGCCTGAGGCGCTGCGGCTCGAGGACAGCTGCATCAGGCCGCCGATGGCTGCGATGTTGCCATCCTGCAGGCGGACCATGGTGTCGGTCTCGTTGACGCTGCTGGAGGCCAGCGGCAGCCGGTATAGGCCCACGCTGCCCAGGTCCACGTCCTTGGTCTTCTCGGTCACGGTCGTCACCGAGGGATGGATGTGCAGCATGATGCTGCTGCCGTCGTCGATCTGCGGCGTCACGTCCAGCGCAATGCCGGAGAAGAACGGCGTCAGCGTCAGGGTCGGCAGCGTGGTGCTGCCGGCCACACCGGCCACACCGCTGCTGGTGGTGGTGCCACCGGTGACGTTGGTCACGAAATAATCGTCCGCGCCCACCTTGAGCACGGCCTTCTGGTTGTTCAGCGTGGCCAGACGCGGGCTTGAGAGCGTCTGCACATCACCCTGCGACTCCAGGAAACCCAGGACGGCGGCGAACTGGCTGGTGGCCAGCGCCAGGCCGAACAGGCCGCCACCCGCAGCCACCGACGGAACCGCCACCGGCGTCACGCCGGGAGCGACCGCACCAGACGACAGCAGTGCGTTGGTCGTCCCCACGCCGCTGCCCAGCACGCCGATCACGCCCGAGCCATTGCTGTCGGAACCGAAAGCGCCCCAGTTGATGCCACTTTGCTGGCCTTCGCGCAATTCGACCTCGACGATCTTGGCCTCCAGCATGACCTGCCGCTCAACCGCCACCTGGGTGGCCTTGAGGAAACGCTCCACCTGACGCAGCTCCTCAGGCATGGCACGCACCGCCATGATGCCGGCCTGCGGGCTGATCACCACGTTGCGCCCCTCGCCCTTGCCCACCAGCCCGCGCACGGCATCGGACAGCTCGGTCCAGAAGTCGGAACTCGAGTTGGTTGAGATGCGGCTGCTTTCACCCTGGCGCTGGGGGCTTTGGGCCCCGGCACCCTGTGCCCCGGCTGTGGAAGTGGCCGTCGTGGCGCCAGCGGTGCCCGGGTTGGAAGGCGCAGAACCGGAGGAAACCCGCACTTCACTGCGTCCGATACGCTGCGCATGCGGGTAATTGAGCGTGAAGATGCGCGTCTGCAGCGTGGGGGCATAGATGGTGATACGACGCCCATCCATGCGGAAGTCGTAGCCATAGACATCGCGGATCGACTCCAGGGCTTCCTTCACCGTCACCCCGCGCAGGGTGACGGAGATGCTGCCCGTCACATCGGGGTGCATCAGCATGCTGTAGCGCGTCTCGGCCACCAGGGCCAGGAAGACCTCGCGGGCGTTGGCGTTGTTGACCAGCAGGTCCAGCCGTGGCTCGGGCGGCACCGCAACCGCCGGGGGCGCCGGCTCGGCCAGCGCATCGCTGACGCGGGCAGGAACCGCCCCGCTGGCCGCGACGGCCGGCACCGGCGCCAGCTCGGCACGGATCGCCTCGGCCACGTCAGGCGTGCGGCGCGGTCGCTCGGCGCAACCGGCCAGCAGTCCCAGGCACAGGACGAGGCCGGGGATCAGCCCGGGCATCGCGTGCCGGCGGTGGATTCGGGTGGTCGTCGTTGCGATCATGATGTTGCCATTTTCATGCATAAAGGTGAGTTCAGGGCTGCGCAGACGGCACGTTGCGGCGCACAACGCCGGCATACAGCGGGACCTTGCGCAGTTCCCGCCCTTCACGCAGCCAGACTTCGGTTTCGGTGATGCGTTCGATGCGGGCCTTGCCCAGCATCTGGCCTTCGGCATACAGACGTGTACCGACAGCGACATGGGCACGTCCGTCGACCACCACCACGGGCCAGGCCCCCTGGCTGGTGCGAGCCGACGCCGCTGCACCGCCAGCACCGCCCATGCCTGGCGGCTGGGTGGGATCGCGCAGTGACTGGGCGCCCAAGGACGGGACAGCGAGCAGGAGGCCCAGCAGGCAGGACAGGCGCAGCCGGTTCATGGCGCACCTCCCAGCAGCCAGACCTGCAGTGTCAGCTGGGCTGATTGACGGTCGCTGTTCATCTTCATCGTGCCCCAGCGCAAGGCCGGCAGGGCCCGCTCGAGCGTCTGCACGTAACGGGCCAGCTCGTGGTAGGGGCCGGCCACGGTCAGTTCCAGTCCCTGGCGCGTCATACCGGTCGTCGCACCCTGCCCCGCACGGATCTCCGGTGCCAGCGTGGCGGTGCGCACCAGCACCAGTCCCTCGTGCCGGCGCAGAAAGTGCACCAGAACCTTGGTCAGGGGTGTCTCGCCCACTTTCGCCATCGGCATCTGCGCGATTTCCTGGTTGACGGCAGCCAGGCGTTCGCGCACCTGCACCAACTCCTCTCGCACCTGCTGGCCCGGTCCGGTCTCGGCGCTGCTGTTTTTCAGTTCATCGCGCAGGCGCTGCAATTCGGCGTCCTGTGCGGTAAAACGTTGCGTGATCTGCTGATGCAGGGCCTGGACAGGCGCCAGCCACAGCATATTGGCCAGCAGCATGGACAGGACGATCAGCGTGAGAAACAGGAACGCACGCTCGCGCAGGCTCAGCGCATCAATGCGCGCGGCCAGCTTGGTCCACCAGGCCTTCATGGCTTGCTCCCCGCGCCGACCTGGGATAGCGCCGTCACCAGCGTGTAGGACCACAGCGGTCCGGCCGCGGACGGTAACGGGGTGGCACTGCCGGCGCGTGTATCGGGCGTCACGCGCTCGACCTTGACGACGGACAGCTGCTGGCCTTCCAGCAGCGGGCTCTCGGACAGCCGCGCCATCCAGCCATTGAGCGCCGCGGGCTCCTGCGTATAGCCGCTGAGCTCCAGCCTCAGGTCATCGGCCCGGATCTCGGTCACCCAGGCCTGCGGCGGGATGCTGCGGGCCACCAGCTGCAGGCGTGCGGCGTGGCCATAGCCCTCGCGCAGGAGACCGCGCTTGAGTTCGTTCAGCAGCAGTTCACGCTGCTGCAGTTCAGTCTGCCGGGCCTGCAACTCCTGCACCTGGGCCGTATCGGCCGGCGCCGCGTTGGCCCGGTTGAGCTGGATGGCCGCCTGCAGCCGCGTAATTTCGCGCTGGTTGTTTGCCACGGACAGCTGGTAGCCCGCACTCAGGGATTGCAGGGTCCAGGACCAGTAGCCCGACAGCAGCCCCCCCAGCAGCAGGAACACGCCCAGCGAACGCACCATGGTGGACGCCGAGAAGTAGCGCTTCTGCGTCAGGAAGATCGGGTTGCAGAGATTGATTTGCTGGGCCATGTTCGTTCTTCCTGCCGCTCAGAGCTTGCGGCCCTCGTGGCGCATCAGCACACCCAGCAAAGGCCAGCACAGCTGGCGGTCTGCCTCGCTGCCGCCGTCGAAACCCGGGAACAACGCCGACACGTCCAGGGGCACCACCGCCTGTCCGAGCTCCTGCGCCAGCAGACCCGCCAGTTCGGCCGTGCGCGCACCCGCCTGCACGCTGATGCGGTCCAGCACCAGCATGGGCCAGGTGCGATCCCACAGGTCCAGCGAACGCTGGATCTCCACGACCAGGCGCTGGGCCCGGTCGGCATCCTGGCCTGCGGGCGTCAGCGCCAGCTCACTCTCGGCGCTTGCGGGCGCCGCATGGCCCCAGGGGGCCTGCATGAAACCGGCGCCCAGGTCGATGCGGCGGGTATAGAACAGTTCGTCGTAGGCACAGATCGTCAGCAGGGCCTGGCTGTCGTCCATCATCACGATAGCGGCATGCGCCCGCTCCGGCGTACCCAGACGCCGGGCCAGTGCCGACTGCAGATTGCGCTGCGCCAGGTCCTGGATATCGATCACCTCCACGCTGCAGCGCGCGGCCTGCGCTGTCTGCATCACCTCGCGGATCACGGCATTGGACGCCGCCACCACGAAGACACTGCCGGAGGCGCGAACCCGCTCATCACCGACCTTGAGCACGTCGAGCGTGAGGTCATCCACATGCACATTGACCATTTCACGGATCTGCCAGCGCGCCGCCGTGCGCAACTCTTCGGGAGCAACCGCCGGAGCATCGATCTGCAGGATCTGGTATTGCGCCGGCCTCAGCATGGCGCGCACGGCCTTGCCGCGCAGTCCGAGTGCGGCCAGCTGGCGCGCCATCTCGGCCGGGTTGTCGCCGCTGGTGCGCAGGACGCCGAAACGCTGCACCCGGTAGAGATCAGCCCCCTCCTGGCGCGCCTGCACATAGGCCAGGGCCTGGCCATCCCAGGCCAGCACCAGCTGCTCGACTTGCCGGCCGCGCCGAACCAGGAAACGCGGCAAGGTCAAAGCCACCGGAGCAGCCTCCATGCAGACGTCATCTCGGACAGGAAATCTTTATTCACCGGCATCATCAGGCAGGACCATCTTGTCGATACTTGCACGGCCGTCATTTTGCTCTTCTTTTCATAGCTGAGCACACTGACGGGACGACACGGGGACACGTTTGCGTACTATTTGGCGCAATTGTCCGATAAATCGGCCACCACGTATTCATCCTGGAAGGCATCTGTACGCTGACGTCAGCAATGCACAACGCCCCTGGATCGATCCATACGCATGAGTACGGCGCACAAAACAAAACGCGAGGGATCCGGCAGGAAACCCTCGCGCTTGGGGACGGGGCAGAAACACGGGCGCAGACCGCCCATGTGCCGGCGGACCGGCTTAAAGGATACCGATGGCCGTGAACGAGGCGGTCACGTTCGGCGTCACGGTCGTATTGGTCAGGGTGCAGGTGACGCTGCCACCAGCTGTCACGGCAGCAGCGGTGATGCTGTAACCAGACGGCAGGCCACCCTGAAGGGCATTCGGCACGAGATTGCAATCAGTGACGGGTACACCATTGGTGGATCTGGCACTACGAGCTGCGTAGTTGACAGCGGCAGCCGAGGACAGGCCACCGGCCACGCCGTTGGTGGCGGCGATGATGGCATCGCCTTTCAGATCGATGAACTTGGGAATCGCCACAGCAGCCAGGATGCCAAGGATCACGATCACCATCACCAGTTCGATCAGGGTAAAACCACGTTGCTGTTTCATGTCAGGCTCCAGTCTGAGGACAATTTTCAATCACGCGGCACCGGAATGGCCCGCTATCATTTTCGAAGTATAGTGCCGTCGCCCGATGTATGCACTCTTGGCGATGTGCATTCGTGTGGAAAACGTCACAACAAACCCGGCATTTACAGAGCGGGCGTCGTCACTCAGCCGCCCCCGCGCCCCATGGCCGCCTGCCCCAGGTTCCACAAGGGCAGGAAAACGCCCAGCGCCAGCAGCAATACCAGCACGCCGATGAAGGCCAGCAGGATGGGTTCGATGGCCGTGGACAGGCCCTTGATGGCGTAGTCGGTGTCGCGCTCGTACATCTCGGCGATCTCGAAAAGCAGCGAATCGAGTTCGCCGGTCTCCTCGCCCACGGTCATCATCTGCAGCACGACGGGGGTGAACACGCCGGTGGCCGCGGCGCAGCGCGAGATGCTCTCCCCGCGCTCGATGCCATCGCGCATCTGCTCGACGCGCGCGCCGATATAGGCGTTGTCCACCGTCTGCGCCACCACCGTCAGCGCCTGCACCAGCGGCACTCCGCTCTGGCTGGAGAGTGCAAAGCTGCGGGCAAAACGCGCCAGCGTGGATTTCAGGATGATGGGGCCGACGACAGGCAGGTTCAGCTTGCGCCGGTCCCAGTTGTAGCGCCCCTGCGGGGTGTTCAGGTAGGAGCGCACCAGGATCCCGGCCGCGGCACCCAGCGCCAGCAGCACCGGCCACCAGGTGATCGTCCAGGTGGAGAAACCCAGCAGGCCGCGTGTGATCAGCGGCAACTGGGTGTTGAAACCGGCGAACACCTTGGCAAACACCGGCAGCACGAAAAGATTGATGATGACCATCGCGATCAGCATGGCGATGATGACGAAGGTCGGGTAACGCAGGGCCTGCTTGATGCGGGCGCGCACGTCACGCTCGAACTCCAGATGCTCGGCCAGGCGCAGGAAAACCTCGGTCAAACGGCCGGTCATCTCGCCGACCCGCACCATGGCCACGTAGAACGGGCCGAAAACCTTGGGGTGGCGCGACAGCGAGGTGGCCATGTCGCGCCCCTGGTCCAGGCTGCCGCGCACGTCCCGGAGCACGTCCACCATGGCCGGCTTCTCGGCCGACGCCTCCAGCCCGGCAAAGGCGCGCAGGATGGGCACGCCCGCCTTGTTCAGCGTGTACATCTGGCGCGAGAAGATCAGCACGTCTTCGATGGCGATGGCGCGACGCTTGAGATGGTCCCACCAGTTTTCTGAAGGCTTCGATTCAGGCGCCGCCAGGATCTGCACCGGTACCAGGCCCAGGCCGAGCAACTGGTCGGCCACGGCGTCTTCCGACACCGCCTCCAGTTCCCCCTGGATCAGCTCACCCAGGCTGTTGCGCCCACGCCACGCATAGATGGGCATGTCAGCGCCTAATCTTCAAGGTCGTAGCCCACCCGCATGGCCTCGGCCAGCGAAGTTCGCCCCTGGCGCACGAGTTCCAGCGCATGGTGCGTCAGCGTCTGCCCGTCCATACGTGAGCGCGCGGTCTGCAAGAAGGCGGCCGGGTCGGAGCGGCTGGCTGACTGGGTCAGCTCGGCATCCATCTCCAGCATCTCGTAGACGCCCTGGCGGCCCGCGTAGCCGGTGCCGTTGCAGGCAGAACAGCCCCGGCCCAGCCTGGCGTGCAGGTGCTCCCCCGGCCCCAGCAGGCTGGCCAGCCACACGGTCTCCTGTGCATCGGGTTCATGGGGCTCACTGCAGGTTTCGCAGATCAGGCGGACTAGGCGCTGGGCGACGACGGCCTGCAAGGAAGTGGCCACCATATAGGGCGGCACCCCCATGTCCAGCAGGCGAAACGGCGTGCTGGCCGCATCGCGCGTGTGCAGGGTGGAGAGCACCAGGTGGCCGGTGATGGCGGCGCGCAGGCCGATCTCGGCCGTCTCGGCGTCGCGCATCTCGCCCACCAGGATCACGTCCGGATCCTGGCGCAGGGTCGCACGCAGGACCTTGGCGAAGGAAAGCTCGATCTTTTCGTTGACCTGCACCTGGGTGATACCGGGCAGGCGGTATTCCACCGGGTCCTCGACCGTGATGATCTTGAGCTCGCTGGAATTGAGCTCGGCCAGCGCAGCGTACAGGCTGGTGGTCTTGCCCGAGCCGGTCGGGCCGGTCACCAGGATCAGCCCGGAGGTACGCCCCAGCAGCTGGCGGAAACGCTCCAGCATGGCCGGCGGCATGCCGATGCGGTCGAGCTGACGCACCCCGCCGTCCAGGCTCAGCAGGCGCATGACCACCGATTCGCCATAGGTGCTGGGCATGGTGGACAGGCGCACGTCGATGGTCTGGTCTTTCAGACGGACGCTGAACCGGCCGTCCTGCGGCAGGCGCTTTTCGGAAATATCCAGGCCGGCCATCAGTTTGATGCGCTGCGCCAGGGCCGCGCCGATGCGTTTTTCGGCCTGGGTCTGCGTCTGCAGCACACCGTCGACACGTACGCGGATCTGCAGGCCGGACTCCAGGGGTTCGATATGGATGTCCGAGGCACCGACCTGGGTGGCATCCTCGAACAGCGATTGCAGCAGACGCACCACGGGCGCGCCCTCGGCACCGGCCGAAGCCGTCAGTTCGCCAAAGTCGACGGCATCGCCCAGGTCCTTCTCGAGCGCGCGCGCCAGGCCACTGATCTCTTCGGTACGGCGGTAGAGGCGATCACAGGCCAGCGCGAGCTGACTCTCCGGCACGGCCGCAATACTGATGCTACGCTTGAGCAGGCGCGTGATTTCGTCGTAGGCGAAGAGGTCCAGCGGATCGGCCATGGCCACCAGCAGGCTGTCGCCCTTGTCTTCCAGCACCAAGGCTCGAAAACGCCTGGCAGCCGACTCCTGCAACAGCTTGACCACGTCACCGCGGAAAGGGTAGGTCTTGAGATTGATGAAGGGCACACGCAACTGGCGCGCCAGCGCATCAGCCAGCAACTCCTCGGTGATGACACCGCTCTCGATCAGCAGGCGACCGACTTTCTTGCCGGTCTGCTGCTGCAGTTCCAGGGTCTGCTGCAACTGCTCCAGAGAGATCAGGCGCTGCTGCACCAGCACATCGCCCAGGCGCAGCTTTTCCGGCCGGCCTGTGGCGGGGCGGGTTCCTGCGGGCTTGGCAGTGGCTGCAGCAGCCATGTTCATGCATCAGTCCTTGCGTGCACCATAACTATGAAAATAGTAGCACGGGCGATCCAGTTTGAATCGCCCGCCGGCACATAGAAGCGGCAAATCAGTGCAAATGTCGCGGTTTGCGACCGCCGCCGTGACCGCCACCGTGCCCGCCGCCGGAGCCGCGGGGTGGCTTGCCGATCTCGAGCGAGTTGACCAGCGAGTCGAAGCGCTGGCTGAACAGGCGGTCCACCTCGCTCACCACACCGCCGAGTTCGGAGGCATCGAAGTGACGCTCCATCAGGCTGATCACGTCCTGCACCAGCAGGTCGCGCTGCACCTGCATGATGGCAGCCGGGTTGGGGCCGACAAAGATCATCATGAAATCATCACGCGACTGCGCACTGGGCTCGGCTTCGTCCTCGTCGAACTCGGTGTCGTAGAAGGTGACTTCGATGGCCGCCCCGGCCTGTGAGAGTTCGTTGAGGTTCATGCACATCTCATCGAGCGACTGACGGAAATCATCGTCGCCGATCACGGTCCAGCACAGCTGCAGCATGTGCTCCTGCGGGTCGAAGCGTATGCCTGGCTCGTCCTCGTAGTGGCTAGGGGCGCCATCCGTCAGCGAGCGGGCCCCAGCGTACTTCCACAAGGGCTTGAGCGTTTCCTCCAGCTGGTCGAAGCCGACCTCCGGGCGCAGGAGCACCTGACCATGAACATGGATTTCAAAGGGAGCGTTGTAGCTTGCCATGTTGTTCTCTCCGTGCTGCGTTACCGCGTCGCCCACACGCGCCGGGATCGAACCCGCGCGCGCAGCGCGCTTCGTCATGACCGCCCTTGGGCGTGCCGGTTCGCGATCACCAACCGACCTTGAAAATTGAAATTATGGTGCCTCGCGCCGGAATCGAACCCGCGTGCCTTGCGCGCCTCGTCAACACCGCCTCAAGGCGTGCCGGTTCGCGATTGCCAACCGACACCCAAAAACGAAAGTATGGTGCCTCGAGCCGGACTCGAACCGGCACGCCCCATTTCTGGAAGCGGCGGATTTTAAGTCCGCTGTGTCTACCAATTTCACCATCGAGGCCATGCCGCCCTTGCATTGTCCTGCAAATGGCGGAGCGGCCCAAGTGGTCGCCGCGCTTGCGGACAGGGGCACCAAGCATGTGAAATGGAGCGGGAGAAGAGTCTCGAACTCTCGACCTCAACCTTGGCAAGGTTGCGCTCTACCAACTGAGCTACTCCCGCATGGAGTCTGGAGGCGCGGGCCGGAGTCGAACCGACCTACACGGATTTGCAATCCGGTGCATAACCGCTTTGCTACCGCGCCAGGATTTCGTTGCCGCCGGCTTGAGGCCGGTTTTCCTTCAATAAAAAAGGGAAGCAGGCGCTTCCCTTTTTCGGAATCTGGAGCGGGAAAAGAGTCTCGAACTCTCGACCTCAACCTTGGCAAGGTTGCGCTCTACCAACTGAGCTATTCCCGCGTTTCAAGCCCCAAATTATAGCGGCATTTTTTCACTTTTGCAAAAGGCCGCCAAAAATTTTGGCTCAGTGCTTGATCGAGTCCTGCGCCGGTGCCACGGCCGGGGCCACCGGCGCCGCGACCGCCGGTTCCTCATCCGGCAAGGGCGTGGGCTTGCGCTCCAGCGCGATCTCCAGCACCTTGTCGATCCAGCGAACCGGCACGATGTCCAGACCGCTCTTCACGTTGTCCGGGATCTCCTGCAGATCCTTGACGTTCTCTTCGGGAATCAGCACCGTCTTGATGCCGCCGCGCAGAGCCGCCAGCAGTTTTTCCTTCAGGCCGCCAATGGCCGTGACCTCACCACGCAAAGTGATCTCGCCGGTCATGGCCACATCACCACGCACGGGAATCCCCGTGAGTGCCGACACCATGGCCGTCGTCATGGCGGCACCGGCACTCGGACCATCCTTGGGCGTGGCGCCATCGGGCACGTGGATGTGCATGTCGCGCTTCTCGAAGAATTCGTCCGGGATACCCAGCTGGCGGGAGCGGCTGCGCACCACGGTGCGGGCCGCCTCGACCGACTCCTTCATCACGTCGCCCAGCGAACCGGTACGGGTGATCACGCCCTTGCCCGGCATCAGCGCCGTCTCGATGGTCAGCAGGTCACCGCCGACTTCGGTCCACGCCAGCCCGACCACCTGGCCGACCTGGTTCTGCTGCTCGGCACGGCCATAGGTGTACTTGCGCACGCCCAGATAGTCATTGAGGTTCTCGGCCGAGACCTTGACCAGCGGCTGCAGTTTTTTGAGCTGCAGGCCCTTGACCACCTTGCGGCAGATCTTGGAAATCTCGCGCTCCAGTGAACGCACGCCCGCCTCGCGGGTGTAGTAACGCACGATGTCGCGCAGGGCGTCCTCGGCGATCAGCAGCTCTTCTTCCTTGACGCCGTTGTTCTTCAGCTGCTTGGGCAGCAGATAACGCTGGGCGATGTTGACCTTCTCGTCTTCGGTGTAACCCGACAGGCGGATCACTTCCATGCGGTCCAGCAGGGCCGGCGGGATGTTCATGGAGTTGGAAGTCGCCACGAACATCACATCACTCAGGTCGAAGTCGACTTCCACGTAGTGGTCACCGAACTTGTTGTTCTGCTCGGGATCAAGTACCTCCAGCAGAGCGCTCGAAGGATCACCGCGGAAGTCGGTGCCCAGCTTGTCGATTTCATCCAGCAGGAACAGCGGATTGCGCGTGCCAGCCTTGGTCAGGCTTTGCAGCACCTTGCCCGGCATGGCGCCGATATAGGTACGGCGGTGGCCGCGGATCTCGGCCTCGTCACGCATGCCGCCCAGGGCCATGCGCACGTACTTGCGACCGGTGGCCTTGGCCACCGACTGGCCCAGCGAGGTCTTGCCCACACCCGGCGGGCCCACAAGGCAGAGGATGGGCGCCTTGACCTTGTCCACACGCTGCTGCACAGCAAGATATTCAAGGATGCGGTCCTTGACTTTCTCCAAACCGAAGTGATCCTCATTGAGCACTTCCTCGGCATTGGCCAGGTCGTGTTTGATCTTGGTCTTCTTGCTCCAGGGCAGGCCGACCAGGGTATCGATGTAGTTGCGCACCACGGTGGCCTCGGCCGACATGGGCGACATCAGCTTGAGCTTCTTGAGCTCGTTCTCGGCCTTCTTGCGCGCCTCGGCGGGCATCTTGGCCGCCTTGATCTTCTTCTCGATCTCTTCGATGTCGGCGCCGTCTTCGCCCTCGCCCAGTTCCTTCTGGATGGCCTTGACCTGCTCGTTGAGGTAGAAGTCGCGCTGGTTCTTCTCCATCTGGCGCTTGACGCGGCCGCGGATGCGTTTGTCGACGTTGAGGATGTCCACCTCGCGCTCGATCTGCTCGAACAGGTTCTCCAGACGCTCCTTGATGTCGGACAGGCTCAGCACCGTCTGCTTGTTCTCCAGCTTGAGCGGGAGGTGCGCGGCAATGGTGTCGGCCAGGCGGCCCGGATCGTCGATGCTGGAGATCGAGGTCAGGATCTCGGGCGGGATCTTCTTGTTGAGCTTGACGTACTGGTCAAACTGCTGCATCACGGCGCGGCGCAGGGCCTCGATCTCGCTGGTCTGCTTGTGCTCGCCCGCACCCGCCTCGGCGGGCGCCTGCACCGGCGTCACGGTGGCGGTGAAATGCGTCTCGCCCTCGATGATCTTGTCGACCAGGGCGCGCTGCTGCCCCTCGACCAGCACCTTCACGGTGCCGTCGGGCAGCTTGAGCATCTGCAGGATGGTGGACACGCAGCCGACTTCGAACATGTCGGAGACCTGCGGCTCATCCTTGGCGGCGGCTTTCTGCGCCACGAGCATGATGCGGCGCTCGGCCTCCATGGCCGATTCGAGCGCCTTGATGCTCTTGGGACGGCCCACGAAGAGCGGGATCACCATGTGCGGGAAGATCACGACATCGCGCAGCGGCAACAGCGGCAACTCGATGGGGGTGGCAGGCAGAGGGGTATGACCGGACATGGGTAAACCTTTAGATGACCTGTTGAATATGGATTGCGAATGGGAATTTTCAACCCGGCTTCGATTATGAGACGGGCAGTTAGGTCAAATCCATGAAGGTGGGGTAGGAAAACCCGCTGGTTCAGGCCTTTTTGGCGGCCTCGCGATACACCAGCAGGGGTGGCTTGTTTTCCTCGATGGTGGATTCATCCACCACCACACGCTCGACATTGTTCATGCCGGGCAGCTCGAACATGGTGTCGATCAAGGACTGCTCCAGGATGGAGCGCAGCCCGCGAGCCCCGGTCTTGCGGGCCAGGGCCTTGCGAGCAATGGCCTTGAGCGCGGCGGCACGAATCTCCAGATCCGCGCCTTCCATGGCAAACAGCTTGGCGTACTGCTTGATCAGGGCGTTCTTGGGCTCGGTCAGGATCTGCACCATCGCGTCTTCAGACAGCTCGGCCAAGGTCGCAACCACCGGCATGCGACCCACCAGTTCCGGGATCAGGCCGAACTTGATCAGGTCCTCGGGTTCGACGTCCTTGAACACCTCGGTCAGGCTGCGTTGCTGCTTGCTCTTGACCGCGGCACCGAAGCCGATGCCGGAGGATTCGGTACGGTTCTCGATCACCTTCTCCAGGCCGGCAAAGGCGCCGCCGCAGATGAAGAGGATGTTGGTGGTGTCGATCTGGATGAAGTCCTGGTTCGGGTGCTTGCGCCCACCCTGCGGCGGCACGCTGGCCATGGTGCCTTCGATGAGCTTGAGCAGGGCCTGTTGCACACCTTCTCCCGACACGTCACGCGTGATGGAAGGGTTGTCCGACTTGCGCGAGATCTTGTCGATCTCGTCGATGTAGACAATGCCGCGCTGAGCGCGCTCGACCTCGTAGTTGCAGCTCTGCAGCAGCTTGGCAATGATGTTCTCGACGTCCTCACCCACGTAACCGGCTTCGGTCAGCGTGGTGGCGTCGGCCATCACGAAGGGCACGTTGAGCTGGCGCGCCAGCGTCTGCGCCAGCAGCGTCTTGCCCGAGCCCGTGGGGCCGATCAGCAGGATGTTGCTTTTGGTCAGCTCGACATCGTCCTTGCGCGCAGATTCCTTGTGCTGAAGGCGCTTGTAATGGTTATAGACGGCCACCGCCAGCGTGCGCTTGGCGGCTTCCTGGCCGATCACGTAGTTGTCCAGGTTGAGCTTGATCTCGGACGGTATGGGCAGGTTGCCGCGCCCATCGGTCGACTCGGTGCTGGCCGGCAGCTCGTCACGGATGATCTCGTTGCACAGTTCGATGCATTCGTCGCAGACGAAGACCGAGGGGCCGGCAATCAGCTTCTTGACCTCGTGCTGGCTCTTGCCGCAGAAAGAGCAGTACAGGGTCTTTTCGCTGGTCGTGCCTTTTTTATCGGCCATGGGAGGAACGCCTTTTCGGTTTTTCCGAATCTATGATAACCATGCGGCGCCCGCCCCCGGCTAGGGACTGGCGCCAGAAAACAACAAACCCGACGAGCGGCTCAGGGACGCTTGGCAATGACCTGGTCGACCAGGCCATAGTCCTTGGCTTCGTCGGCCGAGAGGTAATAGTCCCGCTCGGTGTCGCGCTCGATCTTGTCCAGCGGCTGGCCGGTGCGCTCGGCCAGGATCTTGTTGAGCTGCTCGCGGGTCTTGAGGATCTCGCGGGCATGGATCTCAATCTCGGTGGCCTGGCCCTGGGTTCCGCCCAGGGGCTGGTGGATCATGACCTTGGAATTGGGCAGCGAGAAACGCTTGCCCTTGGCGCCCGCGGCCAGCAGGAAGGCACCCATGCTGGCGGCCATGCCCACGCACAGCGTAGACACGTCGGGTTTGATGAAGTTCATGGTATCGAAGATCGCCATGCCGGCGCTGACCGAGCCGCCGGGCGAGTTGATATAGAAGGAAATGTCCTTGTCGGGGTTCTCGCTCTCCAGGAACAGCAGCTGGGCGACCACCAGGTTGGCAGTCTGGTCATTGACCGGGCCGACCAGGAACACCACGCGTTCCTTGAGCAGGCGCGAATAGATGTCGTAGGAACGCTCGCCGCGGCCCGACTGCTCGATCACCATCGGGATCATGCCCAGGGCCTGGGTGTCCAGGGCGCCGTTGTATGCACTGTTGCGCAGATTCATGCTCACTCCAAATATTGGGTCTACTTTACCGAAAAATATCGGCCCCAAATGAAATGGGGCTTGTCGCCCGGACTGCAAGCCCGGCACAAGCCCCACCTGCTGGGATCACGACGTCTGGATCAGGCCTGGCCCATCAGTTCGTCGAAGGCAATGGCCTTTTCGCTGACCTTGGCTTTGGACAGCACGAAGTCGGTGACATTGTTCTCGATCACCACGGCTTCGACCTCGGCCATGCGACGGTTGTCGCCCAGGTACCAGCGCTTCACATCTTCCGGACGCTCGTAGCTGGCCGCCAGTTCGTCCACGTGGGCCTTGATCTGATCAGGGGTGGCGTGCAGGTTGTTCACACGCACCAGTTCGGCCACCACCAAGCCCAGGCGCACACGGCGCTCGGCCTGGGGCTGGAACATTTCGCCGGGGATCGGGGCCTTGTCGGCGTCCTTGATGCCGCGCTGCTTGAGGTCCTCGCGCGCGCCTTCGACCATGCGGTCGATCTCGGCCTGCACGATGGACTTGGGCAGGTCCAGCTCGGCCTTGGCCACCAGGGCGTCCATGACGGCCTGCTTGTTGCGGGCGGCCAGGCGCGACTTGACCTCGCGCTCCAGGTTCTTCTTGATGTCGGCGTTCAGGGCCGCCACGGTGCCTTCGGCCACGCCCAGGGACTTGGCCAGCGCGTCATTGACTTCGGGCAGGTGGGCCGCTTCGATCTTCTTCACGGTCACCAGGAAGTCGGCGGTCTTGCCGGCCACGTCCTGGCCATGGTAGTCGGCCGGGAAAGCCAGGGGGAAGGTCTTGCTTTCGCCGGACTTCATGCCGCGCACGGCGTCCTCGAATTCCTTGAGCATCTGGCCTTCGCCGACCAGGAACTGGAAGTCGTCAGCCTTGCCGCCGGCAAAGGGCTCGCCGTCGATCTTGCCTTCGAAGTCGATCGTCACACGGTCGCCGTCCTGGGCGGCGGTGTCCATGGCACGCTGGGCAAAGGTGCGGCGCTGCTTGCGCAGGATGTCCAGGGTCTTCTGGATGGCGCTCTCGCTCACCTCGGAATTCAGCTTCTCGATCTCGGCACCGGCCAGGTCGCCGATCTTGACTTCCGGATAGACCTCGAACACGGCATCGAAGCTCACCTCGCCGGCCGGTGCGCCTTCCTTCTCGGTGATGCTGGGCTGGCCCGCCACGCGCAGCTTGGCTTCATTGGCGGCCAAGGCAAAGGCCTCGCCCACCTTGTCGTTCAGCACCTCGTAGTGCACGGAGTAGCCGTAGCGCTGGGTCACCACGTTCATCGGCACCTTGCCGGGGCGGAAACCGTCCATCTTGACGGTGCGGGCCAGCTTCTTGAGGCGCGTCTCGACTTCGGACTGGATGGCTGCCAGCGGCAGGCTCAGGGTGATCTTGCGCTCGAGCTTCTCGAGGGTTTCAACGGTAACGGCCATGATGACTCACTCCAATCAATTCAAAAACGGGGTCGGCCCGCAGGCTAGTCTGCGGCCGGACTGGTGCGCGGGGGGGGACTCGAACCCCCACACCATTGCTGGCGTCAGGACCTAAACCTGGTGCGTCTACCAATTTCGCCACCCGCGCGGGTCCAAACAAAAGGGGAGGTCCGACAGACCTCCCCATGAAATCGGTCAACCGGGCATTTTAACCCGGCCAGGAGACCGCCGTTTCATCTCAAACCAGGCAACACCGGTGTTTCGCGCTTCACGCGAAACCATGCGGGGTCTGGCGCTACGCGCTGCCCCCGCGGGCGGAATCACAGTAACGCCGGTGTTTCGCGCTTCACGCGAAACCATGCGGCGTACATCGCCGGCAGCGCCAACAGCGTCAGCACGGTGGCGACGATCAGGCCGCCCATGATGGCCACGGCCATGGGGCCCCAGAACACCGAGCGCGACAGCGGGATCATGGCCAGCACGGCCGCGGCCGCGGTCAGCACGATGGGGCGCAGGCGACGCACGGCGGACTCCACGATGGCGTCCCAGGCCGGGATGCCGGCGGCGCGGTCCTGCTCGATCTGGTCGATCAGGATCACCGAGTTGCGCTGGATCATGCCCATCAGGGCGATCACGCCCAGCAGGGCCACGAAGCCGAAGGGGCGGTTGAGTACCAGCAGCGCGCCGGCCACCCCGGCCAGGCCCAGGGGACCGGTCAGGAAAACCAGCATGGCGCGGCTGAAACTCTGCAGCTGCAACATCAAGAGTGTGAAGGTGATGAAGAGCATCAGGGGCATGCCGGCGGCGATCGAACCCGTGCCCTTGCTGCTCTCCTCCACCGCGCCGGCCACTTCGATGCGGTAGCCGTTGAGGCCCGCGGCATGCCATTTGGACTCCAGGGCCCGCAGCGAGGGCAGCAGCTCGGCCGTCAGGGTGGCGCCCTGCATGCCCTCCACGGCGTCGGACTGCACGGTGATGCCGAACTCGCGGTTCTCGCGCCACATGACCCCCGGCTCCCAGGTGAAGACCGGCTTGGCGATCTGCGTCAGCGGGATGGAACGGCCGCTGCTGGTCGGCAGGTAGGCGTTGGCCAGGTCGGTCAGGGCGTTGCGCTCGTCCAGGGGCTGGCGCAGCACGATGTCGATCAGCTTGTCGCCCTCGCGGTACTGGCCCACGTTCTGGCCGGCCAGCAGGGTGCGCGAGGCCTGGGCAATGGACTGGCTGCTCACCCCCAGGGCACGCGCCTTGGCCTGGTCAACCTCCAGACGCAGCACCTTGACCGATTCGTTCCAGTTGTCGTTGACGCCGCGCGTGTTGGCGCTCTCGCGCATCACGGCCTTGACCTCGTCGGCACGCGCACGCAGCACGGCCGGATCGGCACCGACCACACGGAACTGCACCGGATAGGGGACCGGT
The DNA here is from genome assembly GCA_963512175.1 of uncultured Hylemonella sp. Lineage (GTDB taxonomy): Bacteria > Pseudomonadota > Gammaproteobacteria > Burkholderiales > Burkholderiaceae_C > Hylemonella. The sequence continues at coordinate 77,705 of CAUPLI010000001.1, forward strand.
GGCCCGTTGGGCAGCAGCTTGACACGGCCACGCGCCTCCGGGAATTCCTGGGCCAGCAGGGTCGGCAGCTGCACACGCAGGGTTTCACGCGTCTTGAGGTCTTGGGGCAGCACGATGAGCTGCGAGACATTGGTCTGGGGAAAGACCTGGTCCAGCGGCAGATAAAAACGCGGCACACCCGAACCCACCCAGGTGCTCACCGCATTCACACCCGTCAGGGCCAGCAGGCGTTTTTCGACGCGTTGTGTCGTTTCCTCGTTGGCGGCAAAGGACGTGCCCTCCGGGAACCAGAGGTCGACCAGGATTTCCGGTCGGCTCGAATCGGGGAAGAACTGCTGCTGCACCTTGCCCATGCCGGCAATGCCGAGCGCAAAGGTCAGCACCGTGGCGCCGATGGTGAGCCAGCGGTGCTGAACGCACCAGTTCACGGTGGCGCGAAAGCGCTGGTAGAAAGGCGTGTCGAAGTGCTCGTGCGGACCATCGGAAGGGACCGGCTCGGCCGATGAATGGTGCGGCTGTGCCTTGAGCAGCAGCGTGCCCAGATAGGGTACGAAGTAGACCGAGACGATCCAGCTCAGCACCAGGGCCAGCGCGGTCACGCCAAAGATGGCAAAGGTGTACTCACCCACGGCCGACTTGGCCATGCCGATGGGCAGGAAACCGGCGGCGGTGATCAACGTACCGGTCAGCATGGGCATGGCGGTGATCTCGTAGGCGAAGGTGGCGGCGCGCACCTTGTCGTAGCCCTCTTCCATCTTGCGCACCATCATCTCCACGGCAATGATGGCGTCGTCCACCAGCAGGCCCAAGGCGATGATCAGCGAACCGAGCGAGATCTTGTGCAGACCGATGCCCCAGTACTGCATGCCCAGAAAGGTCAGCGCCAGCACCAGGGGAATGGTGATGCCCACCACCAGGCCGGGCCGCATGTCCACGTAATAACGCTTCCAGAGCGGCAGGTGGCTCGCGTTCTGGTGCTTGTGCAGGCCCAGGCTGATGAAGCTGACCGCCAGCACGATCATCACGGCTTCGATCAGCACGCCGACGAACTCGTTGACCGAGGTGGAAACCGCCCTGGGCTGGTCCTGCAACTGCACCAGCTGGATGCCGGCGGGCAGGATCTTTTCGATCCGGTCCGTGACCTGGCGCAGCGATTTGCCCAAGGCGATGATGTCCCCGCCCTTGGCCATGGAGATGCCCAGGGCGATGACCTGCTGGCCCTGGTGCCGCACCTTGATGGCGGCCGGGTCCACGTAGCCCCGCTTGATCTCGGCAATGTCGCCCAGGCGCAGCTGGTTGCCCGTGCTGCCGCGGATGGGCATGGCGCGCAGCTGACCCACGGCCTCGAACTGGCCGGCCACGCGCACCTGCACCACGTCCAGCGGTGTCTGCACGGCGCCGGCGCTCTCCACCGCGTTCTGCTGTCCCAGCTGAGCCAGCACCTGGCTCAGGTCCAGCCCCAGCTGGGACAGGCGTTTTTGCGAGATCTCGATGTAGAGCTTCTCGTCCTGCACGCCGAAGAGTTCGACCTTGGCCACGTCGGGCACGCGCAACAGCTGCTGGCGCACCTCGTCGGCAAACACCTTCACTTCGGCATCGCTGAAGCCGTCGGCCTCCAGCGCGTAGATCACGCCATAGACGTCACCGAACTCGTCGTTGAAAAAAGGTCCCTGGATGCCGCCGGGCAGCGTTCCCCGCATGTCGCCGATCTTCTTGCGCACCGTGTACCAGGTGTTGGCCACGTCGGCGGCCTTGGTCGAGTCCTTGAGCTGGAAGATGATCTGCGATTCACCCGGCTTGGAGTAGCTGCGGATCTTGTCGGCGCCCGGCACTTCCTGCAGGGTGCGCTCGATCTTGTCGGTCACCTGCTCGGCCACCTGCTGCGCGGTGGCACCGGGCCAGTAGGTGCGCACCACCATGGCCCGGAAGGTGAAAGGCGGATCCTCGTCCTGGCCCAGCTGGAAATAGGCCACGAAGCCCAGCACCATGAGCACGAGCAGCAGGTAACGCGTGAGCGCCGGGTGCTCGATGGCCCAGCGCGAGAGGTTGAAGCTGGTCGACGCTTGTTCTGTGGAACTCATGCGCGCCTCACTTGCGGGTCGCCGAGGGCACTGCTGCGGTGCCGATCGTGGCATCGACGGCGGTCTGGGGCACGCTGCTCAAGGTGCTGGTCGACTTCTCGCGGTAGATCGTCACTTTCTGTCCAGGCGACAGCACGTGCACGCCCGCCGACACCACCAGCTGGCCGTCCTGCAGGCCGCCAGCCACCACGGCCTCGTTGCCGTCGGCCGTGGCGATCTGCACGGTTTGCGACGCGACCGTCATGGTCTTGGGGTCCAGCACCCAGACCGCCGTGGTCTGGCCGTCCTGGCGCAAGGCGCTGGTCGGCAGCTTGATGGCCGCCACACGCTGTTCGCTGCGCAGCTTGGGAAAGACCGTCACGGTCGCGCCCAGGGGCGGTGGCTGCTTGCCTTCCAACGCCACCTTGACCTGGTAGGTGCGCGTCACCGGGTCGGCGCTGGCCGAGACCTCACGCACACGGCCGGCCAGCTGGGTCTGGCCAGGCCAGACCCGCACCTCCACCGCGCTGCCCTGGCGCATGATGGCCAGCTTGTCCTCGGGCACGGCAAAGACCGCATCACGCGGACCGTCCTGGGCCACCCGCACCACGGGCTGGCCGGCGCTGACCACCTGGCCGGGCTCGGCCTCGACGGCCGTCACCACACCGGCGGCATCGGCCACCAGGGTTGTGTAACTGCCCTGGTTGCGCTGGGAGGCCAGCTGCGCCTGGGCCTGGTCGACCTGGGCCTGCGCCGCCTTGAGCGCCGCGTCGCGTCGCTCAAGTTCCGCACCGCTGATGAAGTTCTGCTCACGCAGCTCCTTGAAACGCTTGAAATCGGCCGCCGCCAGGTCCCGGTTGGTCACCGCGGCTCCGAATTGCGCCTGGGCGGCATCAGCCGCCAGCCGGTAATCCTGCGGATCGAGACGGGCCAGCACCTGGCCAGCCTTCACGCGCTGGCCGAGTTCGACCTCGCGGCTGACCAATTTGCCGGCCACCCGGAAGCCCAGGCGCGACTCGATGCGCGGGCGCACCTCACCCGAAAATTCCTGGGTGGCGTTCAGACTGGCATGGCGCACGGTCATGACCTTGACGGCCCGCACCGGCTCTTCGGGCGGTGCCGCCTTGGAGCAGGCGAGCAGGGTCAAGGCCGCCATCGGCAGCAGTGCCGCCCAGGCTGCGCGCCTGGACCAGTGGGGTCGTGTATCGGACATGGCTGGGGGTTCCGGAAGTGGTTTTTAATTAATAACCGATTGGTCAGTAATCTAGGTAAAAACCCGACCTATGTCAAGCCGGGCGAAAATCCCCCGGGTGAACAAGCCCATCCCGCCCCAGCCGATAGTGCATTACGAGAACTTCCCCGTGGCCTCCTGGCTGTGCCCGCCGCGGCTGCGACCGCCGATCGCCGCCATCTACCACTACGCCCGCACTGCGGACGACATCGCAGACGAGGGCGACGCCCCTGCCCAGCAACGTCTGGACGAACTGAGCGCCTACCGCCAGGACCTGCTGGCCCTGGCCCAGGGTCAGCCCCACAGCGGGCACTGGCCCCAGGTCTTCGACCCGCTGGCCGCGATGCTGCGGGAATTCCACCTGCCCATGCCCCTGCTGGACGATCTGCTCGACGCCTTTGCCCAGGACGTGCGCAAGACCCGCGACCAGGCCAGCTACGCCGACCCGGCCGAACTGCTGGACTACTGCCGCCGCTCGGCCAACCCGGTGGGCCGCCTGTTGCTGCACCTCTATGGGGTGCACGACGAAACCGCACTGCGCGAGAGTGATGCCATCTGCAGCGCCCTGCAGCTCATCAACTTCTGGCAGGACCTCAGCCGCGACATCCCGCGCGGCCGCCACTACCTGACGGACACGGACTGTGCCGCCCATGGCGTGCAACGCGCTGAACTGGCCGCCCTCACACCGACGCTTGGCATCCTGGCCCTGATCGCATCCCAGGTACACCGCGCGCGCGCCCTCATGCTGCAAGGCGCCCCCCTGGTGCACCGCATCCCGGGCCGCGCCGGCTGGGAACTGCGCCTGGTGGTGCAAGGCGGGCTGCGCATCCTGGACAAGATCGAGGCCCTGGGCTTCAACAGCCTGCAACATCGCCCCACGGTCGGCGCTGCCGATGCCCCGCTGCTGCTGTGGCGCAGCCTGTGGATGTGAAGCGATGGCCACTGATGCAGCGACAATCAAACCCATGACGCCCGAGCACTACGTCCAGCAAAAAGCCGCCGCCTCCGGCAGCAGCTTCTATTACGCCTTCCTCTTCCTGCCCAAGCCGCGCCGCGCGGCCATCACGGCCTTCTACGCCTACTGCCGCGAGGTGGACGACGTGGTGGACGAGGTGTCCGACCCCGGCGTGGCCCAGACCAAGCTGGCCTGGTGGGAAGCCGAAGTGAGCCGCGCCTACGCCGGCCAGCCCACGCACCCGGTGCTGCAGGCCCTGATGCCGCACACCGCCGCGTACGGCATCGAGGCGCGCCACCTGCTCGCCGTGATCGAAGGCTGCCAGATGGACCTGCAGCAAACCCGTTACCTGGACTACCCGGGCCTGCAGCGCTACTGCCACCTGGTAGCGGGCGTGGTGGGCGAAGTGGCGGCGCGCATCTTCGGCCAGACCCAGGAGCAGACAACGCGCTACGCCCACACCCTGGGCCTGGCCTTCCAGCTCACCAACATCATCCGCGACGTCGGCGAAGACGCCCTGCGCGGACGCATCTACCTGCCGGTCAACGAACTGCAACAGTTCGAGGTCAAGGCGCACGAACTGCTCAAGCGCCAGTACTCGGAGCGTTTCGCGGCCTTGATGAAGTTCCAGGCGGAGCGTGCCCACAAGCTCTACGACGAGGCGCTGGCCCTGCTGCCCGAGGTCGACCGCCGCGCACAGAAGCCCGGACTGATGATGGCCAGCATCTACCGCACCCTGCTGCGCGAGATCGAACGCGACAACTTCCAGGTGCTGCACCAGCGCATCAGCCTCACGCCCCTGCGCAAGCTCTGGCTGGCCTGGCGCGTGCAGGCGCTGGGGAAGCTATAGACATGGCCCCCACGGTCGCCCACTTCGTGTGGCTCCCGGCCCCCCGAGGGGGCCGCGTTTCGCCTTGGGGCGGCCAGTCGGCGAAACCAGGGCCTTGCGCATGAAGCTTGCCATCGTCGGCGCCGGCTGGGCCGGCATGGCCGCGGCGGTAGCCGCAACACAGGCTGGCCATCAGGTCACGATGTACGAAGCAGCCCGTACCCTCGGAGGAAGAGCGCGTGGCCTGGAAGGCCACTTGCCCAATGGGCGCTCCGTACCACTGGACAACGGCCAGCATATCCTGATCGGCGCCTACACCGAGACGCTGCGCCTCATGCAAGAGGTGGGCGTGAACATGGAAACAGCGCTGCAGCGCCTGCCGCTGACTCTGAAATTCCCCGACGGTGCCGGCCTGCAGCTGCCGCGCCTGCCCGTGCCGCTGGACGTGCTGGCCGGCATCCTGCGCAATAGCAACTGGCCGCTGCGGGAACGCCTGGGCCTGCTGCGCGCGGCCCTGGGCTGGAAATTCCGGGGTTTCGAGTGCGAGGCACAGCTGTCGGTGGCCGAGCTGTGCCGCCAGCTCGGCCCCCACGTGATGCAGGAATTGATCGAACCGTTGTGCGTGTCGGCCCTGAACACCCCCGCCCACCAGGCCAGCGCACAGGTTTTTCTGCGCGTGCTGCGTGATGCGCTGTTCGGCGTGCGCGGCGGCTCGCAGCTGCTGCTGCCACGCATCGATCTGTCGGCCCTGTTCCCGCAGGCCGCCGCCCGCTGGCTGGTGCGGCGAGGTGCCAGCGTACAAAGCGGCACGCGCATCAGCACCTTGCGGTCCGGGGAGGGCCGCTGGTGGCTCGATGGCCAGGGCTTCGACCGCGTGCTGCTGGCCTGTCCCTCGACCGAGGCCGCACGCCTGGTCGCCGGCGCCGCGGCTGAGCAACCGGATCCCGCAGCCCTGCAAGCCTGGGCAGCAACGGCCGCTGCGCTGCACTTTGAAGCCATCACCACTGTCTATGCCTGGGCCGCAACTGCCCGACTGCCTTCCCCCATGCTGGCCCTGCGCCACGACACTCGGCAGCCGGCGCAATTCGTCTTCGACCGCGGGCAGCTCGACGGATCGACGGGCCTGCTGGCCTTCGTGGTCAGCGCCAGCCAGGGGGAACGCGAGGCGATCCAGGCCCAGGTCCTGCAGCAGGCCCGCGAGCAATTGGAGTTGGAGCTGCAAGCCATTCAGACCGTGGTCGAGAAACGCGCCACCTTCGCCTGCACACCCGGCCTGCAGCGGCCACCGCTGAGCATCGCGCCCGGCCTGCTGGCCTGTGGCGATTACATCGCAGGCCCCTACCCTGCCACGCTGGAAGGTGCAGTGCGCAGCGGCCTGGCGGCCGCACAGGCCCTCGGCAGGTGATACAAAGCAGACATGAGGAAACGCCTTGTCCATGAGCAGGGCGCCCACCTCGCAACAGAATCAACAGCAGCACCGCTGATAACCAGGAGACCCCGCCGAGATGAAACGCACCTTCAAAGTCCTGTTCATCCTGCTCATCGTGCTGCTGACCGCGCTGGCCATCGCCATTGCCGCCGGCGTCTGGCATGCCCGCAGCAAGCTGCCGCAGCGCAGCGGTACGCTCACGCTGAGCCAGCTCAAGGCACCGGTCCTGGTGAACTGGGACGAGCGCGGCGTGCCGCACCTGCAGGCACAGAACGAGACCGACCTCTACCGCGCCCTCGGTTTCCTGCATGCGCAGGACCGCCTGTTCCAGATGGAAATGGTGCGCCGCCTGGCGCGCGGTGAACTGGCCGAGATCCTGGGGCCCAAGCTGCTCGATACCGACAGGCTGTTCCGCACCCTGGAACTGCGCGCCCATGCCGAGGAAAGCTTGAAGCGCATCGACCGCAACAGCCCCGCCTGGCATGGCCTGCTCGCCTACCTGGATGGCATCAACGAGTTCCAGGACACACGCCCCCTGCCGGTCGAGTTCGAGCTGCTGCGCATCCAGCCCCAGCCCTACACCCCGGTCGACACGCTGGCCGTGGCCGGCTACCTGGCCTACAGCTTCGCCGCCGCACTGCGCACCGAGCCCGTGCTGAGTTATGTGCGGGACCAGCTCGGCCCCGACCATCTGCAGGTCTTCGATCTGGAATGGCAACCCCTGGGTGTGGTCGGCCCGATGGCGCAAAAGAAACCTGCGCGCAAGCTGGCCGCAGCTGACTGGCAGGCCCTGGCACGCGTCTCTGAAGTCAGCCAGCAGGCCATGGACCTCGCAGGGGTGCCGCTCTTTGAGGGCAGCAATGCCTGGGCCATTTCCGGGCGCCGCACCGCCAGCGGCAAACCCCTGCTGGCCGGCGACCCGCACATCGCCTATGCGCTGCCCGCGGTCTGGTACGAGGCGCACCTGAGCGCGCCGGGTTTCGAGCTCTACGGCCACCACCAGGCCCTGAACCCTTTTGCGCTGCTGGGCCACAACAAGCAGTTCGGCTGGAGCCTGACCATGTTCCAGAACGACGACATGGATCTGGTGGCCCTGAAGGTGAACCCGGACAACCCTCGCCAGGTCTGGCACCAGGGCCAGTGGGTCGCGCTGCAAAGCCGCACCGAAACCATCACCGTGAAGAACGCCGACCCGGTGAACATCACCTTGACCCGTTCGCCCCACGGCCCCCTCATCAACCAGGCCTTCCCCGACAGCCTGGGCCAGGCACCGATCGCCATGTGGTGGACCTTTCTGGAAACCGAGAACCCCATCCTGGACGCCTTCTATGAACTCAGTCGCGCCGACACCCTGCCCAAGGCGCGCAACGCCGTCAGCAAGATCCACGCACCGGGCCTGAACGTGGTGTGGGCCAACGCGGGGGGTGACATCGGCTGGTGGGCCGCGGCCAGGCTGGTGCAGCGCCCGCTCAGCGTGAACCCGAGTTTCATCCTCGACGGCGGCAGCGAGCAGGCCGACAAACCCGGGTATTACCGCTTTGCCGATAACCCGCAGGAAGAAAACCCGATGCGCGGCTACATCGTCTCGGCCAACCACCAGCCCGTGCCGCGCAGCGGCGTGCCGGTGCCGGGTTACTACAACCTGCCCGAGCGCGCCCGGCGCCTGGACCAGCTGCTGCGCCCCACCGGCACCCTGTGGAACCTGCAGAACAGCCAGGCCCTGCAACTCGACGAGCAGACCGACTACGCGGCACGCGTGCTGCGCCCGCTGCTGCCGCTGCTGCGTGAGATGTCAACCGACTCCATCGAGCGCTCGCTGATCGACCAGATGGCCGAATGGGATGGCCGTCACAACACGGCCAGCATCGCCCCCACGGTCTACAACCAGTTCGTCTACGAGCTGCTCAAGGCGACCATGGCCGATGAACTGGGCGAGGTGCAGTTCAACAACCTCTTGCGTACACGCGCCATCGACCATGCGCTGCCACGGCTGGTGGCCGACCCGCGCTCGCCCTGGTGGGACAACCGCCGCACAGAGAAGAAGGAGAACCGCAACGACATCGTGCAGCAGGCCTGGCGCGCTACCCTCAAGCATCTGCAGGACCTGCGGGGCATCTCCCTGCCCGGCTGGACCTGGGGCAACAACCACACCCTGACCCATGGCCACCCGCTAGGGCGCCTCAAGCCGCTGGACAAGTTGTTCGACGTCGGGCCGCTCCAAGCCCCGGGCGGGCGTGAGATCCCCAACAACCTGGCCCACGCCCTGGGCCCGGCGCCCTGGAGCGTGAACTACGGCCCCTCGACGCGGCGGCTGATCGATTTTTCCGATGCGGGCAAGGCGCTGGGCATCAACCCCGTGGGCCAGAGCGGCGTGCTGTTCGACCCTCACTACGCCGACCAGGCACAGGACTTCATCGCCGGCCGCTACCAGCCCATGCACCTGAGCCCGGCCGACGTGAAAGCGGCCACGCGCAGCACGCTGGTGCTGCAGCCGACCCAATAAAGTCGGCAACAACAGGCCTGTCTCCTACCCGACAGCCTGTCCCGCCGCGGACAGGCTGTCACAGCCCTGACATGGCCGTCCTGTGATGACGCCCAGAATCCTCCTCGCCTGCGGCATGGCATCGCCGGCACATCACAACAGACGAGGAGACCATGAACAAGCTACTGCTCACGGGCACCGCGCGGCGTGCCCTACTGCGCGGCGCAAGCTGCACTGCCGCCACACTGGCCTTCCCGGGCCTCCTGCAAGCCCGGGCCGAAAGCTGGCTGATCGGCCAGACCGCGGCACTCACCGGGCCACTGGCCTGGCCCTTCGTCGAGTTGAACAAGGGCATCAAGGCGGCGATCGATGAAGTGAACGAACGCGGCGGCATCGCCGCACGGCCACTGCAGCTGATCAGCCTGGACGACGGGGGTGCGACCGACAAGGCGGCCGAGAACGCGCGCAAGCTGGTCGAACAGGACCGTGTGCTGTGCCTGTTCGCCTGCGGCGGCACGTCCAGCGTGCTGGGAGCCATGGGGGTGGTGAACCAGGCCCGGGTGCCGCTCATCTCACCGGTCACCGGCATCGACGCGCTGCGTGTGCACCATCCCCTGGTCATCCACACCCGGGCCGGCTACTCCAACGAGCTGGACCGCATCGTGCGGCAGATCGGCACGGTCAACATGGACCGCTGTGCCGTGGCCTACTCGGAAACCGCGTTCGGCAAGGCCGGACTGGCTGCCTTCGACGCTGTCGCACGCAAGCATGGCAACACCGCCTGGCGTGCCTTCCATATCAAGGACACGCCACAAGGCATCACCGAGGGCATCGCGGACATCGCCCGATTCCAGCCCACCTCCTATCTGTCGCTCTACATCGGGCAGCACAGCCTGCAGTTCGCGCGCGACTTGCGCCAGCACGTCCAGGCCCCCTCCTTCGCCCTGTCGCTGCTGGGGTCCGAGCCTGTGCTCAAGGCTCTCGGCCCGGCGGGCAACGGCATGACCGTGGCGCAGGTCGTTCCTCATCCGGATGCCGTCGCACTGCCCGTGGTCGCTGCCTACCAGCGCGCCATGCGCAAGGCCGGCATCACCCGGCTGTCACACGCCTCGCTGGAAGGTTATGTGTCATCGCGCGTCCTCATCGAGGGATTGCGGCGCGGCAGCCGCGGCGGCAACGTCGGCACGGACAGGCTGATGGAGGCCTTCCACACCATGCAGCCGCTGGACCTCGGCGGTTTCGAGCTGGACTACCGGCCGGACAAGCACCTGGGGTCGAGTTTTGTGGAGCTGACCTTTTTCACGGGCGAGCGCTACAAACGCTGAAACCCTGGCTCAGGCGGCACGCTGCAGCAGGCGGCAGAGTTCCGCCATGTCGGCCACCGTCGCATGCGGACGGTGATCCTCATGCTGCCAGTCATGATGGGCACGGTTGACCCAGACGGTCTGCAGGCCGGCGTCCAGCGCCCCCACGACGTCCAGCGCTGCATCGTCCCCCACGTGCAGCACCTCGTGCGGCAACACGCCGGCAGCCTGCGCCGCGGCATGGAAGAAACGTGCATCGGGCTTGCCCACGCCAAACTCCTGCGCGCTGAAGCCCGCATGGAAAAACTCGCCCAGGCCGATGCGCTGCACATCGGCATTGCCGTTGGACAGGGCCACCACCGGGTAACGCTGCGCCAGCCAGGCCAGCGCCGGGCGCGCGTCCTCGTAGAGTTCGACGCGCATGCGCTCGGCGATGAAGACCTCATAGGCCGGCTCCACCAGCGTGGTGTCCTCGTCATGGCGCTGCAGGGCGCGGCGGATCAGCTCCTGACGCAGGGTCCGCAGGTCATGGCCGATCTCGGGCCGGCTGGCCTGCACCTCGCGTCGCAGGGCCAGGCGCTGTTCACTGTCGGTCAGGAATTCGGCGGTGGCCGGCGCATGCGGGCGCAGCCAGTCCTGCAGGGCCAGCTCGGCGCGGGCGATCACCGGCCAGATCGGCCACAGCGTGTCATCGAGGTCCAGGGATATCGCCCTGACTTTCTTGGGATCCAACATAGGTGGGCGAGAATACCGCATGGCATTCAAAAAAGAACCTGCGTACACCCATGGCCAGGCGCCGACCACGGCCATCCTCTTGTGCAACCTGGGCACCCCCGACGCTCCCACACCCGCTGCGCTGCGCCGTTACCTGGCCGAGTTCCTGGGTGACCACCGCGTGGTGGAAATCCCCAGGCCGATCTGGTGGCTGATCCTGCACGGTTTCATCTTGCGCCTGCGCCCGGCCAAATCGGCCGCCAAATACGCCACGATCTGGACGCCCGAAGGATCACCGCTCAAGGTCTGGACCGAGAAGCAGGCGCAGCGCCTGCAGGACTGGATGCAGCAGCAGGGCCACCATGTCACCGTGCGCTACGCCATGCGCTACGGCAACCCGTCCATGCCGGCGCAACTCGATGCGCTCAAGGCCGAGGGTGCCACACGCGTGCTGGTGCTGCCGGCCTACCCGCAGTACTCGGGCACCACCACGGCCAGCGTGTTCGATGCCGTCTACCACTGGGCCGACCGCGTGCGCACCATTCCCGAGCTGCGTTTCATCAACCGCTACCACGACGACGCCGGCTACATCGGCGCGCTTGCCGCACGCATCCGCGCCCACTGGCAGGCGCATGGCCAGTCGGACCAGCTGGTCATGAGCTTTCACGGCGTGCCCGAGCGCACCCTGCACCTCGGCGACCCCTACCACTGCGAGTGCCACAAGACCGCACGCCTGCTGGCGCAGGAACTGGGCCTGAGCAAGGAGCAGTACACGGTGACTTTCCAGTCCCGCTTCGGCAAGGCCAGGTGGCTGGAGCCCTATACCGAGCCGACCCTGGTGGCGCTGGCGCAGTCCGGCGTGAAACGCGTCGATGTGGTCTGCCCGGGCTTCACCAGCGACTGCCTGGAAACGCTGGAGGAAATCTCGCAGGAAGCGCGCGAGGCCTTCCTGCACGCTGGCGGGCAAGCCTTTCACTACATCCCTTGCCTGAACGACAGCCCCGAGTGGATCGCCGCCATGGGGTACTTGAGCGAACAGCACCTGGGCGGCTGGCCCACGCGCCAGGCCCCGGATGCCGCGGTGCTGGCGGCCTCGCGTGCCGCCGCACTGGCCTTGGGATCCCAGCGCTGAGAAGACTCAGGTCTTCTTGGGGTGGCGCAGGGAGGTATAGGCCGGCCGCGCCAGGCAGTGCGTCAGCCACTCGCTGGCCAGCGGGTACTGCGCCATCAGTTCACGTGCCGCACGCACCCACAGCATCACGCTGGCCACACACAGGTCGGCCACGGTAAAGCGCGCGGCCGCCAGGTGCGATTCACCACGCGCCTGCTGCTGCGCCAGGTGCTGCTCCAACACGCGCAGCGGCACCTTGAGGCGCTGCTCGGCCGCTTCGGCCAGTTCGGGTTTGCGCTGGTCTTCCGGCATGGCGAGCCGGTGCATCAGCACGGTGAGCGCATCCTTCTCCAGTTCGGTGACGGTCCAGAAGCTCCAGCGCAGGGCTTCGGCATCCTCGCGCGGCGTGGCCGGCACCAGGCTCACGCCGTCGGCCTTGCCGTGCTGGCGCGCGATGTAGAGCGCACAGGCCATGCTCTCCCACACCGTCACATCGCCCTCGGGCCGGTGGTCCACCACCACCGGGATATGGCCGTTCGGATTGAGCGCCAGGAAATCCGGCGTACGCGTGGTGCCAGCCTTGTAGTCCGTCTGGACGTGCTCGAACGCCAGGCCCAGCTCGGTCGCCACCCAGAGCGGGCGCAGCGCCCGCGATGCCTGGATGCCGTAGATCGTCAATGCCATGAAGTCTCCTCAGATGAAACCCCCGCATTGTGCCCAAGACCTTGGGCCCGGCTGTCAGCTGTCGTTCAATCGCTACGGCGGAGGAAGTCCGTCACGGCATCGAGCTGCTCGGGCACATTGAGCGCCGGCGCATGGCCGCAGCCCGGTACCTCGATCACCTGCAGGCGGCCCGCGCGGCCCGGGCCCCGCGTGCGCATGCGCTCGACCGTCTCGGGGAGCACGAGATCCGATTCGGCACCGCGCAACAAGAGCATCGGGGTGTCGATCTGGTCGTAGTGCTCCCACAGCAGGTAGTCATCGGGGTAGTTCACGAACTGCTGCACCATCGCCGGGTCGTAGTGCGGCGTCACGCGGCCGTCGGGCAGGCGGCGCGTCGAGGTCTCGGTCAGGCGCCGCCATTGCGCGTCGCTGAGCCAGCCAAAGGGCTTGTAGGCCTGACGGAAAAACGCTTCCAGCTCACAGACTGTCTCGAACGCCGGCGGGTTGCCGGCATAGGCCCGGATGCGTGCGATGGCGGCATCGGCCAGCTGCGGCGCATTGTCGTTGAGCACCAGGCTGCGGATGCGAGCCTTGAGCTGCGGCTGCAGGCGGCCCGCGGCACAGACCGTGCCGATGGCCCCGCCCATGGAGGTACCCACCCAATGCGCCGAAGTGATGCCCAGCTGCTCGAACAGATCGGCCGCCAGGCGTGCGTAGAAGGCCAGCTTGTATTCCTGCTGCGGCTGAGGGCTCCATTGGCTCAGGCCGCGACCGAGGGTATCGGGACAGATGACGCGGTAGCCCTGAGCGCTCAGGTGCCCGGCCAGTTCGTCCATGTCGCGCCCGGTGCGCGCCAGGCCATGCCAGGCAATCACGGTGCGCGCCTGCCCGGCACCCCATTCGGTGTAGTGGATTTCACGTCCGGCACAACGGACGTAATGGGATGCCGGTGTCATGCGAAATCTCCCTGTGTCTGGATGTCCGTCAGCGCAGCAGCTTGCCCGAGGCGCCGATCACGGTCACCTCGACATAACGCGAACCGACCCGGTTGCCCGGTGCAAAACTCACGCGCGTGCCGCCGAGGTCGAAGTTGTTGAGAGTCTCCAGCGCCTGGATCAGCCGGGCCCGTGTCGGGTTGGGTCCGGCACGGCGCAAGCCCTCTACCAGCACCTTGGCACCGAGGAATTCCTCGAAGCTGGTGTAGCTGGGGGCCTGGCCGTTGCCGTACTTCTGCAAGAGCGTCTGGTATTCGCGCACGGCTGGCTTGTTGGCCATATAGGGATAGGGCACCACCTGCGAGATGCCCAGGCCGTGCACGGCCTGCACGCCGGCCAGCTTCACCAGTTCGGCCGGATCCACCACAGAGATGTTGAAGAGCTGGGCGCCTCCGCCTGCCGCCCGGTACTGCTTGGCAAAGGCCGCCGTGGAACGGTTGACCGAAATCATGATGACCGCCTGCGCATCGGCCGCCGCGATGGAACGAACCGCGCCATGCACCTGGTCGGTATTGCGCTCATAGGGCGCGGCGGCCACCAGCTTCAGGCCGCGCCGGGCCGCCGCCTCCTCCACGCCGGCCAGACCGGCCTTGCCGAAGGCGTCGTCCTGGTACATCACGGCGATGCGTGTCATGCCCAGCGTGACGACCTGATTGACCATGTGCTCGGCCTCGTCGGCATAACCCGCTCGGACATGGAAGATGTAGGGGTTGAAGGGCTTGCGCAGCGCCTCGCCCCCGGTATAGGGCGCCACCAGCGGCGCACCGCCGGTCTCCAGCACGCCATCACTCAGCAGCTTGGACACATTGGCGGTCCCGGCAAAGCCGAAGAGCGCAATGACCTCGGGCTTTTGCAGCGCCTCGCGTGTCAGGCGTACGGTCTCGTCCACCTTGTAGCCGTCGTCCTGCACCACATGGCGGATCTTCGCGCCATGGATGCCGCCGTTGTCATTGACCCAGTCGAAATAGATCTTGCCACCCAGCACCATCTGCTGGCCCGTGCTGGCCAGCACCCCGCTCAAAGGGGCCACCTGCACCACCGTCAAGTCGGCAGCCTGCGCCGCCGGCGCCGCCAGCGCAAAGCACAGGCAGGCCAGCCCCTGCCGCAGACGTGCGGCCCCATAGAACATTCCCAACATGCTTGTCTCCTTCTTTTTATGCAGGCTCGGGGCCCGCTTTGGTTTTGCGCAGGCTGCGTGCCCGCAAACGTCCCACGACCCCGGTGGGGAAGTAGTAAACCGACAAGACAAAAAGCAGACCGAGCCAGAGCAACCAGCGGTCGGGTGAAAGCAAGGCGGCCAGCAGCGGCACGCCGGCGGCGGCCTCGCTGCCCAGACGCAAAAGATCCTGCAGATAACTCTGCGCCACCACAAACAGCGCAGCACCGATGGCCGAGCCGTAGATCGTGCCCATGCCGCCGATGACCACGATCAACAGCACGTCCATCATGATTTCGAAGGAAAGCGAGGTGTCGGGCCCGTTGTAGCGCAGCCAGAGCGCCAGCATGGCACCGGCCAGGCAGGCGAACAGGGCCGAGAGCACGCTGGACAGCGTGCGGTAGACCACCACGCGGTAGCCCAGGGCCTCGGCGCGGAACTCGTTTTCACGGATGGCCTGCAGCACACGACCGAAGGGCGAATTGACGATGCGCAGCAGCGCCAGCAACAGCACCAGGGCCAGGGCGAAGAGCAGGTAGTAATTGATCAGGCGACCGTCGATCATGGTGCCCAGCACCGGCTCCTCGAACAGCTCGAAGCTGGGCGAGAGCAGCGCCGGCAGCTTGAAGCTCAGGCCGTCCTCGCCGCCGGTGAACTCCGAGAGCTGCGAGGCCAGGGTCTGGAAGGCCGAGGCCACGGCCAGCGTGATCATGGCGAAGAAGATGGCCCGCACCCGCAGCGAGAACAGGCCGATGGCCAACGCCAGCAGCAGCGACAGCGCCAGTGCGGCCGCCAGCCCTACGGCCAGTGCCGTCCAGGTGGGGCCCAGATGCGTGGTGGCGATGGCGATGCCGTAGGCGCCGATGCCGAAGAACATGGTGTGCGCGAAGCTGACGATGCCGGTGTAACCCAGCAGCAGGTCGAAGCTGGCCACCAGCACCAGGAAGATCAGTATCTTGGCCGCCACGTTGAGCGCCTTGACACCCGGCACGATGAAAGGTGCGGCGGCCAGCGCCAGCAGGAGCAGGACCAGCAGCACGGCCAGGACGCGGCTGCGCGGGAGATCGTTGGAGATGAGACGGATCAGCATGGCAGTTGCGTTCCTGAACGAAATCTGCGGGGCGCGAGGGGAAGCCAGCGAGGAACGCCGTGGAACCGGCTTGGCCGGGCCACTGGCGTTGCCCCCTGCAAGGGGGGTGGCGCAACGAACGAAGGGAGCGGAGCCTGGGGGTACATCATCTGTTCGCCACGGGATAGACGCCCTGCGGCCGCCACAGCAGGATGGCCACCATCAGCGCGATGTTGGAAAACAGCGCCACCTTCGGGACCAGGAAGCCGGTGTAGTTGGCCATCAGGCCCACCAGCAGTGCACCGATCAGGGCGCCGGTGGTGGAGCCCAGGCCGCCAATGATGATGACGATGAAGATCAGCACATTGACCTGTGCGCCCATCTGCGGCACCACGTTCTGCTGGTACAGACCCCACATCACGCCGCCCAGGCCGGCCAGCGCGCTGCCCATGACGAAGACGCCCACGAAGAGCCGGCGGATGCGGTAGCCCAGGGCCTCGACCATCTCGCGGTCCTGCACACCGGCGCGGATCAGCAGGCCGATCTTGGTGCGCGACAGCGTCCAGGCCTGGGCCGCGAAGACCGCCAGACCCACGACCACCGCGATCAGGCGGTATTTCTCGACAGCCGCATCCCCCAGCAACACCGCCCCGCGCATGCCTTCGGGCAGCGGCAAGGCGATCTGCAGCGGGCCCCAGATCACCTTGATCAGCTCCTCGCCGATGATCATGCCGCCCATGGTGATGAGGATCTGCTTGAGGTGCTGCCCGTAGACCGGGCGCACAATGAAACGCTCGAAAGCCAGGCCGATGGTACCGGCCACGAGCATGGCCACCACCATGGCCGGCAAGACGGCCAGCAGGTTGCGCCACAGCTCCTGCGAGCCGGTCCAGTCGCCCATCATCCCCAGCACACTGGTGGCGACGAAGGCGCCCAGCGCGATGAAAACACCGTGGCCGAAATTGAGCACGTCCATCAGGCCGAACACCAGCGTCAGGCCCGAGGCGATGATGAAGACGATCATGCCCATGGCCAGGCCGGCCACGGTGAGCGTGAGCCAGGTCGAACCCGAGCCGATCAGCGGCAGCGCGGCCAGCGCCAGCACGGGCACCAGCAGCAGGGGCTTGTAATCGAAGTCCTTCATAGTGCCCCCACGCTTGTCACTTTGTGTACTGCGCTGCCCCCCATGGGGGCGCTCGCGTCTTGGGACGGCCCTGCGACGCTCGTGCTCATAGCGCCAGCCCCAGCAGCGACTGCTGCAGTTCCTCGTCGCCGGCCAGGGCCTGCATGGTGCCGGCATGGACCACGCGGCCGTTGTCCATCACGGCCACGCTGTCACCCAGCTGTTTGGCGAAATGGATGTTCTGCTCCACCAGCAGGATGGTCACGCCGCTGGCCTTGAGCTGCTGGAAGGCCGCGATCATGTTGGCAATCATCACGGGCGCCAGGCCCTTGCTGGGCTCGTCCACGATCAGCAGGCGGCGCGGCTCGACGATGGCGCGCGAGACGGCCAGCATCTGCTTCTGCCCGCCCGAGAGCTTGCCAGCGGGGTGGTTCCAGAACTTCTCCACCGCCGGGAAGAGCTGGAAGATCCACTGCAGGCGGGCTTCGTCCATCTCGCTGGCGCGACGCGCCTGGCGCGCGGCCAGCAGCATGTTTTCCTTGACGGTGAGGTCGGCGAAGATGCCCATGTTCTCGGGCACGTAGGCTATGTCCCGCGCGGCGATGGCCGGCGTGTGCAGGGCCGTGATGTCCTGGCCGTCGAAGGTGATGCGGCCGGCCGAAACGCGCCACAGGCCCATGATGGTGCGCAGTGTGGTGGTCTTGCCCGCGCCGTTGCGGCCCAGCAGCAGGGTCAGCTGACCACGCGGCACCTGCAGATCCACACCGTGCAGGATGTGATAGGCCCCGATATGCGTGTGCACGCCCGACAGGGTCAGAAGGTTGTCGCTCATGCCGGCTCCTTGGCCACGCCCAGGTAAGCTTCTTGAACAACGGGTGAAGCGATCACCGTGGCCGGCTCGCCATCGGCCACCAGCGTGCCGTTGTGCAGCACGATGATGCGGTCGGCCAGCTCGCGCACCACGTCCATCTTGTGCTCCACGAGCAGGATGGTCTTGCTCTTGTCCTGCTTCAGCTGGCGGATGAGATTGAGGATCACCGGCGCCTCGTCGTGGCTCATGCCGGCGGTGGGTTCGTCGAACATGTAGACCTGCGGGTCGAGGGCCATCAGCAGCGCCACCTCCAGCTTGCGTTGGTCGCCATGCGGCAGGCTGGCCACCGGCGCATCCTGCTGCCGCGCCATGGCCACCGATTCAAGAATCTCGTGCGCGCGTGCCGTCAGACGCGCGTGGTCGCTCCAGATGCTCCACAGGTTGAGGCCGCGGCGGTGCGGCCCTTCCAGAGTGGCCTGTACGGCCAGACGCACGTTCTCCAGCACGCTGAGGTTGGGAAAGAGGTTGGTGAGCTGGAAGGCCCGGCCCAGCCCCGCGCGCGTACGCGCCGACGCCGACAGGGCCGAGAGGTCGCGCCCGCCCAGCAGCACCTGCCCTTCGCTCGCCGGCAACTGCCCCGAGATCAGGTTGAAATAGGTGGTCTTGCCGGCCCCGTTGGGACCAACGATGGCCGTGAGCGTGCCCGGCTCGAAGCGGCACGAGACGGCGTTGACCGCCACGTGGCCGCCGAAGCGGATCGTGAGATTTCTGGTTTCCAGCATGAGAACTCAGGTCCCCAGGTTCTGGGGGTTGAGGAAAGCGCAGGTGGCTGGCATTGCGCCGCACGGCGCAATGCCAGGACAGGGACGGCTTATTTATTCCGGATCGGAACGTTCATTTCTTCGGGCTTGATCTCGCGCACGAGTTCAGGAACGCCCCAGTTGAAAGCCGGATCCACCTTGATCTTGAAGTGGTACATGCTCTGCATGGCCTGGTGGTCTTCCTTGCGGAAGGTCATCTTGCCCTTGGGCGTGTCGAAGCTCATGCCTTCCATTGTCTTGATCAGCGTGTTGGTCGCCGTATCGCCATTGGTCTGCTTGAGCGCCGTGACCACGGCCATGGCCGCGCTGAAACCGCCGGCCGTGAAAAAGTCCGGCGGGGCCTTGAACTGGCTGTAGTGACGCGAGACCAGGGCCTCGTTGATCGGGTTCTTCGGCATGCCGAAGTAGTAGTAGGCCGCGCCTTCCATGCCCGGGAACTGCTTGTAGGCCACCATGGCCGGCAGGATGTTGCCGCCGGTGGCGATCTCGATGCCGTGACGCTTGAGATCCATATCGGCGATCTTGAAGGGGTTGCCGCCGGCCCAGATGATGAAGATCACCTTGCGGCCCGGCAGACCCTTGAGCTTGTCGATCATGCGCTGGCCGCCGGCGGTGAAGTCGGTGGTGGCCGGGGGCAGGTATTCCTCGTGCACCAGCTTGGCTTTCTTGAGCGCCTCGCGGAAGGCCTTGACGCCGTCCTTGCCGAAGGCCGAGTCCTGCGCCATGGTCACGATGCTGATGCCTTCCTTGTCCATGGCCACGGCATTGGCGATGGCGTCCTGGCTGCTGTTGCGACCCGTGCGGAAAATGTACTTGTTCCACTTGTCGCCGGTGATGGAGTCGGCCACGGCCGGCTCGACCAGCAGGATCTTCTTGTATTCCTCGGCGACGGGCAGCATGGCCAGAGCCACGGGGGAAGCGGTGGGGCCGACGGCCAGGTCCACCTTGTCGTCACCGTAGGCAGCGGCCAGCAGGCTCTTGCCCAGATCGGGCTTGCCCTGGTCGTCCTTCTCCATCACCACGATCTTGCGGCCGGCCACGGTCATGGTGCCGCCGGTGGCGTAGTCCAGGCCCATCATGAAACCGGTCTGGGTCTGTTTGCCATAGGCTTCCAGCGGGCCTGTCTTGCTGTAGATGTGGGCGATGCGGATGTCCTTGCCCTGGGCGTGGACACCAGCCGCCAAAGTGGCGGCGGCCAGGGCAGCACCGATCAGGCCGCTGCGAATGATCCAATGACGACGTTGCATACAGGTCTCCTCATGTAAATGTTATGGATACATATCTGCAGATACCGTGCCATATCGCAAGCCATTGATTTCAATGGACTTTATTTTTAGAAGTCAAAGAAACGTCTGAAATTCATACAAATAATTGCCCAATAATCATTCATATGCATTAATTTCAGACACTCGCATCCAGTCGCTCGTAGAGCGTGGCCCGCGAGATGCCCAGCATCCGGGCCGCGGCGACCTTGTTGCCGCCACAGGCCGTCAAGGCGGCAGCGATGGCCGAGCGCTCGAGTTCGGCCACCTGCTCCGCCAGGGGTCGCACCCCACCCTCCAGCGCGGCACGGGCCGGTGCCGCGGCGGGCAGTGGCGCTTCCAGCTGTTCGATCCCGGTTTCCCGCAGCACCCGTGTGATCCGTTCGCCGTCGATACGGCTTGAGTCTCCCAGCAAGGCGGCCTGTTCCAGCACATTGCGCAACTCGCGCACATTGCCGCGCCAGAGCTGTGCCGCCAGCAGGTCCATGGCCTCGGGCGTGTACTCGGGCTGTGGCAGCCCGCTACGCTGGGCCAACTCCTCGCCCAGAGCCTCGACCAGCGCCGGGATGTCGGAGCGCCGCTCGCGCAGTGGCGGCACGCGGATGGGCAGCACATTGAGCCGGTAATACAGGTCTTCGCGGAACTTGCCTTCGCGCACCAGGCGCACCAGGTCGCGCGAGGTGGCGGCAATCACCTTGGCCTCGAAACGCAGCAGGCGGTTGGAGCCCAGGGGTTCGAACTCACCCTCCTGCAGGGCACGCAGCAGCTTGGCCTGCAGGCCCGGCGGCATGTCACCGATCTCGTCCAGGAACAGCGTGCCGCCATCGGCCAGCTTGAGCTTGCCGTCGCGCCCCTTGCGCTCGGCCCCGGTGTAGGCGCCGGGTGCCACACCGAAGAACTCGGCCTCCAGCAGGGTATCGGGCACGGCGGCAATGTTGACGGTGACAAAAGGTCCGTTGGGACGCGAGGACACGGCATGGATGGCATGCGCCAGCAGTTCCTTGCCGCTGCCGGTCTCGCCCAGCAGCAGCACCGGGCTGCCCGACTGCGCCGCGCGCCGCGCCAGGCGCTTGAGCTCCACCACGGCCGGACTGCCCCCCACGAAGCTGGCAAAGGTGTACTTGGCGCGGCGCTGGCCGCTGCTGCGCTGGCTGGCCAGTTCGCGCCGTGCGTCATCCAGTTCACGCTGCAGGGCAGCGAACTTGTTGATGAGCGGCTGCAGATTGGTCTCGGGATGATCGAAGAGCACGATGCCCAGGGCACCGATGACCTCCCCCGAACTGTCGCGCAAGGGGATGCGGCTGACCCCGAAGGTGCCGGCGCGGTTGCTCAGCAGGTCGATCAGGATGGGCTTGCCGGTTTCCAGCACATGGTGCAACTGCGTGTTGTGCACGACGCTGGACACCGGGTGGCCCACGAAGTCCTCGACCCGCGCATACCCCAGCGCCGGCAGGAAACGTTTGTACTGCTCGTTGATCCAGACCACCTTGCCCTGGCGGTCCACCAGCAACATGCCTTCGCTGGCATTGGCAAACAGGTCGAACATGGAGCGGGCAGCCAGCTCCAGGATGCTCTGGGCATCGCGCGGCAGGACGTCCGTTTTTTCCATGCGGCAATGGTACAGTGACCCGCATGTTTCGCCCTCCCCGTCAACCCTGATGGACGCTCTGCGCATCGACAAATGGCTGTGGGCGGCCCGCGTCTACAAGACGCGCTCGCTGGCCGTGGAAGAGATCACCAAGGGGCGCGTGCTGGTCAACGAACAGACCGTCAAGCCGGCACGCGAGCTACGGCCCGGCGACCTCGTCACCGTGCGCCAGGGTGCCGTCGTCCGCATCGTGGTGGTGAAGGGCCTGAGCGGCCAGCGCGGCCCGGCGCCGGTGGCTCAGCAGCTCTATGAGGAAACCGAGGCCAGCCGGCTGGCGCGTGAGGCCGCGGCCGAGCAACGGCGCCTGGCGGCGGAACCAGCGCTCAGCATTGAGCAGGGACGGCCGACCAAGCGGGATCGGCGGCAGATGGACAAGACCGGGTGGGGTGAGCGGTGGAGTGCGTCGGCGGATTCGTGACTCGTCCGCCTGCATCTATAGCAATCGAAGCGCGGAGGGATTGCTCGAAATTCGTCTTACGCGAATTTCTCGGGGGCTTCGCCCCCCGCGCTGCGCGCGTCCGAAAACAGTCCCCCGGACTGTTTTCGAGCGAACCAGAGGGTCCTCACCCTTCCGTGTCCGCCAAAAGCAAAGCCCCGCCATTGGCGGGGCTTTCTTTTGGCGGAGACGGAGGGATTCGAACCCTCGATGAGGCTCTACACCCCATACTCCCTTAGCAGGGGAGCACCTTCGGCCACTCGGTCACGTCTCCAAAAGGTAGCGGGATTATCGCATGAATCCCGCCCTTGTCAGCGCTATATCAGGCGGCCGGCTGGTCCAGGTCGAAGGCCTTGTGCAGGGCGCGCACGGCCAGTTCCATGTACTTCTCGTCGATGACGACCGAGGTCTTGATCTCGCTGGTGGAGATCATCTGGATGTTGATGCCTTCCTCGCTCAGCGCACGGAACATCTTGCTGGCGATGCCCACGTGGCTACGCATGCCGATGCCCACGATGCTGACCTTGCAGATCTTGGTGTCGCCCACCACTTCCGTGGCGCCCAGCGCCGGGACGATCTTGTCCTTGAGCAGGTCCATGGCACGCGCGAACTCGTTGCGGTTCACGGTGAAGCTGAAGTCGGTCTTGCCATCCTTGCTGATGTTCTGGATGATCATGTCGACTTCGATATTGGCCTCGGCCACGGCGCCCAGGATCTGGTAGGCGATGCCGGGCTTGTCGGGCACGCCGACCACGGAAATCTTGGCCTCGTCGCGGTTGAATGCAATGCCGGAAACAATGGCTTGTTCCATTTTCTCGTCTTCCTCAAAGGTGATCAGGGTGCCGGACTTGGCTTCCTCGTTGATATCGATATCCCAGGGCGTGAAGCTGGAGAGCACGCGCAGCGGCACCTTGTACTTGCCGGCGAATTCCACCGAGCGGATCTGCAGCACCTTGGAGCCCATGGAGGCCATCTCGAGCATCTCCTCGAAGCTCACGGTATGCAGGCGGCGCGCCTCGGGAACGACACGCGGGTCGGTGGTGTAGACGCCGTCGACGTCGGTATAGATCAGGCACTCGTCGGCCTTCATGGCCGCGGCCACGGCCACGGCCGAGGTGTCGGAGCCGCCACGCCCCAGGGTGGTGATGTGACCCTGGTCGTCGATGCCCTGGAAACCGGTGACGATCACGACTTTGCCCTGGGCCAGATCGGCGCGTACGCGCTGGTCATCGATGGACTCGATGCGGGCCTTGGTGTAGGCGCTGTTGGTCTTGATCGGCACCTGCCAGCCGGCATAACTCACCGAAGCCATGCCCTCGGCCTGCAAGGCGATGGCCAGCAGCGCGCTGGAGGCCTGCTCGCCGGTAGCGGCCAGCATGTCGAGCTCGCGGTTGGTGGCGTCATTGGACTTGGAAGGTGCGAGTTCCTTGGCCAAGCCGAGCAGGCGGTTGGTCTCGCCGCTCATGGCCGAGGGCACCACCACCATCTGGTGGCCGGCGCGGGCCCACTTGGCGACGCGCTTGGCGACATTGCGGATGCGCTCGGTCGAGCCCATGGACGTGCCGCCGTACTTGTGAACGATCAGTGCCATTGAAATATCTGGATTGGATGGCTGGCCCCGCCTGGATGGCGAAGCGCCGGTATCTACAAGGGTGAGTGACCTGCCGCCGCGGCAACGCCGCCAGGGGCAAAACCTAGGGATTGTACCAAGTCAGCACGGGCCCATGTCGCTCCACAAAGCCGCTCCCGACCTTCATGTGGATACGGTGGCCACGCGTGGTGCAGGCCCCCACCTGGTCCAGCAATTCCTGCAACTGGGCCGCGCTGGGAGCCGTGGCATGGCTGCCGCGCAGCCAGGCGCGCAGCACGTTGACTTGGCGCTCCCGGGACAGCCGCTGCAAGGCCAGGATCTGCGGCGGTACTCCCACACGCGTCAGATCCTCGGTGGCCAGTTCGTCCAGCAGACGCTGGGCCTGGGCCGCATGGGCAGCACTGCGGACAAAGGTGTCGCGAAACTGCGGAAAGGTCGCCTCCAGTGCCGGCAACAGGCGGGCCCGGATGCGGTTGCGCGTGTACATCTCATCGGCATTGCTGGGATCCTCGATCCAGCCCTCGCCACGCGTGCGCAGCCCCTGACGCAACTCGGCCCCGCTCACCTCCAGCAGGGGGCGGTAGTAATGGATGCCATCACGTTCCCAGCGGGCCGGCATGGCGCTCAGGCCCGGCAAGCCCGCCCCGCGGCTCAGGGCCAGCAGCAGGGTCTCGACCTGGTCGTCGGCATGCTGGGCCAGGGCGATGTGCCGAATCGGCGGATCGTGTGCATCGGCGCACTGGCGCAAGGCGACGTAGCGGGCACTGCGGGCGGCTTCTTCAGGGCTCTGGCCGGGCGCATGGCGGGCATCGACCCGCAGCACCTGCAAGGGCACGCCCAGACGGGCGCAGACCTCGCGGCAATGCAACTCGAAACCGTCGGCGGCTGCCTGCAGGCCGTGATGGATGTGGATGGCGCTGACCTGGCCCGGCCAGCGCTCGGCGCAGGCCAGCAGCAGTGCGGTGGAATCGGCGCCGCCGCTGTAGGCCACCGCCAGGGGCAGCCCAGGCTGAAAGTCCTGCAGAGCCTGCGCCAGGCTGCGCGTCATGCGCTCACCTGCCGCCGGGCAACGCAGGACAGGGGCTTACTTGCCGCTGGTCTTGGTGTCGGTGTAGCGGCCATAGCTCTGCAGGCGCTCGTAGCGGCGCTCCAGCAGCTCCTTGACCTTGAGGTCGGCGACCTGGCGGTAGGCATCAACCAGGGCGCGCTTGAGGAAGGCTGCCATCTGCTTGGGATCGCGGTGCGCGCCGCCCACCGGCTCGTTGACGATCTTGTCGACCAGGCCCAGAGCCTTGAGACGGTGCGCCGTGATGCCCAGGGCCTCCGCCGCGTCCTGTGCGCGCTCGGCGGTTTTCCAGAGGATGGAGGCGCAGCCCTCGGGGCTGATCACCGAGTAGACCGAGTACTGCAGCATCAGCACCTGGTCGCCCACCGAGATCGCCAGCGCGCCACCGGAGCCGCCCTCGCCGATGATGGTGGTGATGATGGGCACTTCCAACTGCGCCATCTCGAAGATGTTGCGGCCGATGGCCTCGGACTGGCCGCGCTCCTCGGCATCGATGCCGGGGTAGGCGCCGGGGGTGTCGACGAAGGTGAAGACCGGCAGGCCGAACTTCTCGGCGGTTTTCATCAGACGCAGGGCCTTGCGGTAGCCCTCGGGCTTGCTCATGCCGAAGTTGCGCAGACCGCGCTCCTTGGTATCACGACCCTTCTGCTGGCCGATCACCATACAGGCCGTGCCGTTGAAGCGCGCCAGGCCACCCACGATGCTCAGGTCGTCGGCGAAATGGCGGTCGCCGTGCATCTCGACGAAGTCGGTGAACAGCTCGTTGACGTAATCCAGCGTGTAGGGACGCTCGGGATGACGGGCGATCTTGGTGATCTGCCAGGGATTGAGGTCGCTGTAGACGTCCTTGGTCAGCTGCTGGCTCTTCTTGCTGAGCTGGTCGATCTCCTCGCTGATGTCGACGGCGGATTCGGTCTGCACGTAGCGCAGCTCTTCGATCTTGGCTTCGAGCTCGGCGATCGGCTGTTCGAAATCGAGAAATGTCTTCTTGGCCATGGAGAAACTCCTTGTTTTATGTGCCCGCTCCCAAAGCCCGGGCCCCAAACTTCAATACTCGACCGGTACCGGATCGAGCGAGCGCCAAATATACCAAGTTGCGACGCTGCAAAACGGTGCCCAGGCGGCAGCCACTTCGCGCGCGTCGCTGCGGCTCACGGACTCGCCGGAGAAATAGCTGCGACTGATGCCGTTGATCAGGCCGACGTCGTCCAGGGGCAGCACATTGGGTCGCATCAGATGGAAGATCAAAAACATCTCGGCCGTCCAGCGGCCGATGCCGCGGATGCCCACCAGCTCGGTGATGATGGCCTCGTCGTCCATGTCCTTCCAGGCCGGCGCACGGATGGCGCCGCTGTCGAAATGCAGGGCCAGGTCCACCAGGTACTCCACCTTGCGCGCGCTCAGGCCCGCAGCGCGCATGTCGTCCACCTTGAGCTTGAGCACATTGGCCGCCGTCATGCGCTTGGGCAACAGGGCGAAGCGGTCCCAGACGGTCTGCGCCGCCTTGACCGAGATCTGCTGGCCCACGATGCTGCGCGCCAGCGTGGTGAAGGCGTCGCCCCGGGTCTGCAGGCAGGCGTCGCCATGCTGCGGAATGAGCCGCTTCATCACCCGATCCTTTTTCATCAGGTGCTTGCAGGCCTCTTCCCAGTAGTCAGGTGTGTACACCTTGGGGGCGAGTGCCGGGCTCACTGGGCTGCCTCCCAGGTGGTGCCGGCGGGCGAGTCCTTGAGCACGATGCCCTGCTCCAGCAGCGCCTGGCGAATGCGGTCCGCTTCGGCAAAGTTCTTTGCCTGTTTTGCTGCCGCACGCTGCCCGATCAGCACCTGGATCGATGCTTCGTCCAGCGCGGAACCCGCCTTCAGGAAGGTTTCCGGATCGTCCTGCAACAGACCCAGACAGCCCCCCAGGGCCTTGAGCAGGCCGGACAGCTGCGCCGAGCCACTCTTGTTGACCTCGGTCGCCAGCTCGAACAGCACAGCCACCGCCTCAGGCGTTCCGAAGTCCTCGTCCATGGCGGTCTTGAAGCGCGCCGCATGGGCATCGAGCCAGTCGATCTGCACGGTCGCGGGCTTGACCGCGTGCAAGGCCGTGTACAGACGCTTGAGAGCGCCGCGCGCATCGTCCAGATGCGCGTCGCTGTAGTTCAACGGGCTGCGGTAATGCGCGCGGATGATGAAAAAGCGCACCGTCTCCGGGTCGTACTGGGCCAGGATCTCGCGAATGGTGAAGAAATTGCCCAGGGACTTGGACATCTTCTCGTTATCCACGCGCACGAAACCGTTGTGCATCCAGTAGCGGGCCAGGGGCTTGCCCGTAGCGCCTTCGCTCTGTGCGATCTCGTTCTCGTGGTGCGGGAACTGCAGATCGGCGCCACCGCCGTGGATGTCAAAGCTCTCGCCCAGCATCTCGCAACTCATGGCCGAGCACTCGATGTGCCAGCCCGGGCGGCCGGGACCATAGGCGCTGTCCCACCTGGCTTCGACGGGCTCACTCGGTTTGGCCGATTTCCACAGCACGAAGTCCAGCGGATCGTCCTTGCCATCGAGCACGGCCACGCGCTCGCCGGCGCGCAGTTCGTCCAGCGATTTGCCCGAGAGCTTGCCGTAGCCCGCAAACTTGCGCACGGCGTAGTTCACGTCGCCGTTGCCGGCACGGTAGGCCAGCCCCTTTTGCTCCAGGGTGCCGATCAGGCCGAGCATCTGCGGCACGTACTCGGTGGCACGCGGCTCATGTGTGGGGCGCTCGATGCCCAGGGCATCGGCGTCATGGTGCAGGGCTTCGACCATGCGGTCGGTCAGGGAGCGGATGGTTTCACCGTTCTCCAGCGCGCGCTTGATGATTTTGTCGTCGATGTCGGTGACGTTGCGCACATAGGTCACGCGCAGACCACTGGCCTTGAGCCAGCGCTGCACCACGTCGAAGGCCACCATGGCACGGGCGTGGCCCAGGTGGCACAGGTCGTAGACCGTCATGCCGCAGACGTACATGCGGACATGGCCGGTTTCGAGCGGGATAAAAGGCTCCAGCGCACGCGACAGCGTGTTGTATATGCGCAGACTCATGGATCAATCAGAAACCGTCGCGCAAGGGCAGGCGCGCCGGCGGAGAACTAGGACGGGGGCTACAATCGAACGCAGTATAAAGCCCCGGCCAGCCTCCCTGGACCGGGTATGCCCCACCCCTAGCACAGCCCTCATGAAGCCCGGTAGCGCCCACCTTCTTGCACTGGTACGCCTGCTCGCGATATGCGCCAGCCTGGGCGCTGGCATGGCCGTGGCCGACGAGTACAGTGAGGTCAGTCAGATGCTGCGCGCCGGTCGGCTGACCGAGGCCCAGACCCGGGTGGATCGCCATCTGGCCGCCAAACCGCGCGACCCCCAGATGCGTTATTTCAAGGGTGTCATCCAGCGCGAATCGGGCCAACCAGCTGAAGCGCTGGCCACCTTCACCAAGCTGACCGAGGACTACCCGGAACTGCCCGAGCCTTACAACAGCCTGGCTGTCATCCACGCCGCACAGGGCGATTACGACAAGGCTCGTGTCGCACTCGAGATGGCGATTCGCGCCAATCCCGGCTATGCCACGGCCCATGAAAACCTTGGGGATATCCATGCGCGGCTGGCCCAGCAGGCCTACTGCAAGGCACTGCAGCTCGATGCCACCAACAGCGGCCTGAAAGCCAGGCTGGCCGCCCTGGGCGCCAGCTGCCCGTGATCCACCACTCTCACCGGCTGCAGCCGGTCCCGCTGTCTGCCATCATTCGGGACCTGTCCCCCTACAATTCGTCCAGTTCATGAAGCCAGGTCGTGCCCACTCCTCCACTCTGCTGCTGGTTCGCCTGCTGGCCCTGGCCATCAGCCTGACCCTGGGTACAGCGCACGCCGACGACTACAGTGACGTCGCCCAACTGCTGCGCGAGGGCAAACTGGCCGAAGCCCAGACCCGGGTCGACCGCCATCTCGCCGCCAAGCCACGCGACCCCCAGATGCGCCTGTTCAAGGGCGTGATCCAGCGTGAATCGGGCCGACCGGCTGATGCCATCACCACCTTCACGCGGCTCAGCGAAGACCACCCCGAACTGCCCGAGCCCTACAACAATCTGGCAGTCATCCACGCCGCCCAGGGGCAATACGACAAGGCCCGTGTCGCGCTGGAAAAGGCCTTGCGCACCAATCCGAGTTACGCCACGGCGCACGAGAACCTCGCTGACGTCTACGCCCGCCTGGCCAGCCAGGCCTACAGCAAGGCCCTGCAGCTCGATGGCACCCCCCAGCCCGGCCCGGCACGCCTGACCCTGCTCCGGGAACTCTCCCCCGCACCCGCCAGCCAGGCGCAGCCGGTGCTGGCGGCCGCCCCCAGCCCCACCGTGACCAAGCCTGTCGTTCCCGCGCAGACCAAGCCAGCCATCGTGGCCGCTGCTGCCCCCACCCCGGCCAAACCCGCAGCCGCAACGGCAGTGGTGCCAGCTCCCCCCGCCACGCCGCCGCAGCCCCCCGCTGCCGCGGACGGCAACCGCGACGTGGAGCTGGCCGTGCGTGCCTGGGCCCGCGCCTGGACCGACAAGAACATGACCCAGTATCTTGCGGCCTACGACAAGAGCTTCGAAACGCCTGGCCAGCAAAGCCGCAGCGCCTGGGAACAGGACCGCAGACTGCGCATCACCGGCAAGTCGCGCATTTCGGTCAACCTGCTGGAGTTGCAAATCACTGTCAAAGGCAACCGCGCCGTGGCAAAATTCCGCCAGGACTACAAGGCCGACGCACTGGCGGTATTGAGCCGCAAGACGCTCGAACTGGTCAGGGCGGGCGACCGCTGGCTGATCGTCAAGGAATCCAGCGGCGGCTGAGAACCTGACGTGCAGGCCCTGCGTCACTGCGCTGGACACATTCCGTACTGACATGAAACTAGGCTCTCGCCCTCTGCTGCTGCTCCTGGGTACCACCATCGTCCTCGTGGCGCTTGCCAGCGACCGTGGCGAACAGGCGCGTGGCGAGACCGTGGCGATGGCCGCTGCGCAGATGCCCATGCAGGCAGCGCCTGTGCAGTCACCTGCGGTTGCGGCTGGTCAGGTCAATGGTGCGGCCGAGGCTCGCCTGATCGAGATCTACCGACTGACCGGCGCCGGCTACACGCGGGATGCCCTGGAACGCGCCGAAAGCCTGGTGCGCGACCACCCGAACTTCCAGCTGGCCCAACTGGTCTACGGCGACCTGCTGACGACCCAGGCCCGACCCGTGCGCGATTTCGGGGATGTGCCTGCGACCCTGGCCGCTGGCAACGCTGGCACCACCCTGAGCGAGTTGCGCCACGAATCGCAGATGCGCATCAAGGCCTTGCGCGAACGGCCGCCCGTCGGGGCCATCCCCTCGCAGTTCCTGGCCCTGTCGTCGCGCAACCGCCACGCCATCGCCATCGACGCCTCGCGCTCGCGCCTCTACCTCTTCGAGAACACCCCGCAGCAACTCAAGCTGGTGGCCGATTTCTACATCTCGGTCGGCAAGTCGGGCATCGAAAAGAGGGTCGAAGGCGATGCCCGCACACCGTTGGGTGTGTACTTCATCATCAGCAATCTCGACCCCAAGTCATTGAGCGACTTCTACGGTTCGGGGGCCTTGCCGATCAACTACCCCAACGTGCTCGACAGCAAGCGCGGCAAGACCGGCCGTGGCATCTGGTTGCACGGCACGCCGCCCAACCAGTTCTCACGCGCGCCCCTGGCCTCCGACGGCTGCGTGGTCCTGTCCAACCCTGATCTGGCGTTTCTCAGCCGCACGGTCGAGATCCGCACCACGCCGGTCGTCATCTCGCCACGGCTGGAGTGGGTGGCGCCGCACAGCGTCCAGGCCGAGCGCAAACCTTTCGAGGATGCGCTGGACGCCTGGCGCAGTGCCAAATCCCGCGGCGATGTGGATCAGCTGCTGAGCTTCTACACGCCTGACTTCAACAGTTTCGGCAAGACCCTGGCCGAGTGGGCCCCTGCGCTGCGCGGCGAAGTCGACAAGGCACGCGGCAAGCCCATCCAGCTCAAGGACCTGTCCTACCTGCGCTGGACCGACGCCACCGACACCATGGTCGTGACCTTCGGCGAAGTCGCCGATGGTGCGCGCAGCGGACCGACCAAGCGCCAGTACTGGGTACGCCAGGGCAGCGAATGGAAAATTTTCTTTGAAGGAATCATTGGATGAGTCTGACTTTTTTCTCCGGGCTGCGCCGTGGCCTGCTGCTGGCCGGCGCCTGCCTGCTGTTCACCGGTGCGGTGCAGGCACAGGCCAAATCGCCGCGCGTCAAGCTGGCCACCAGCGCCGGTGACATCGTGATCGAACTGGATGCCGCCAAAGCGCCCAAAACCGTAGAGAACTTCCTGGCCTACGTGCGCAAGGGCCACTACAAGGGCACGGTTTTTCACCGCGTCATCCCCGGTTTCATGGTCCAGGGCGGCGGCTTTGATGCCGCCATGGCACAGAAGCCTACCGAGAAGCCGATTGAAAACGAAGCCAACAACGGCCTGAAGAACGACAAGTACACCCTGGCCATGGCGCGCACGCCGCATCCGCATTCCGCTTCCGCGCAGTTCTTCATCAACGTCGCTGACAACGCCTTTCTCAACCACACGGCGCCCACCCAGCAAGGCTGGGGCTATGCCGTGTTCGGCAAGGTCGTTGAAGGCATGGAGATCGTCGACAAGATCAGCACCGTGCCCACCAGCGACAAAGGCATGCACCAGAACGTGCCTCAGACCCCCATCACCATCAACGCGGCCACCGTGCTGCCCTGAGATCCACCATGAGCAATCCCCACGTCGAACTCCACATCGCCGACCTCGGCACCATCAAGATCGAACTCGACGCCGCCAAGGCGCCCAACAGCGTGGCCAACTTCCTGGCCTACGTGAAGAAGGGCCACTATGACGGCACGGTATTCCACCGTGTCATCCCCGGCTTCATGGTCCAGGGCGGCGGCTTCGAGCCCGGCATGACCCAGAAGGCCACGGACAAGCCGATCAACAACGAGGCCAACAACGGTCTGAAGAACGACAAGTACACCCTGGCCATGGCGCGCACCAACGATCCGCACTCGGCCACGGCGCAGTTCTTCATCAACATCGCCGACAACGGCTTCCTCAACCACACCGCTCCCTCGGCCCAGGGCTGGGGCTACGCCGTGTTTGGCAAGGTCGTGGCCGGCACCGACGTGGTGGACAAGATTGCCGCCGTCAAGACCGGCCAAAAAGGCTTCCATGGCGACGTGCCCAAGGACGACGTGGTGATCGAGAAGGCCATCGCGCTCTGATCGCGGCCTCCATGACCCCGACCACTCCCCGGTTCGCCGAGCTGCACGCACCGGCGCACTGGCGGGTGGTCGATTTCATTTCCGATCTGCATCTGCAGCTCAGTGACCCCCTGACCCAGCAGGCCTGGGAGCGCTACATGGCGCAGACACGCGCAGACGCGGTGTTCATCCTGGGCGACCTGTTCGAAGTATGGGTCGGCGATGACGGACAGCAGGCCCAGGATGAGGATGCCCGCTTCGAACGGCATTGCATCGAGGTGTTGCTGTCGACTTCGGGTCGCTGCGCCGTGCACTTCATGCACGGCAACCGCGATTTCCTGCTCGGCCCTGCTTGCGCCCGCGCTGGCGGCTTCACTCTGCTCGATGACCCGACGGTACTGGTCCTCGGTGAGCGGCGCTGGCTGCTCACCCATGGTGATGCGCTGTGCCTGGACGATACCGACTACCTGGAGTTCCGCTCCCAGGTGCGCACCCCCGCCTGGCAACAGGCCTTTCTGGCCAAACCGCTGACAGAACGTCG
This sequence comes from uncultured Hylemonella sp., assembly GCA_963512175.1. Classification (GTDB taxonomy): domain Bacteria; phylum Pseudomonadota; class Gammaproteobacteria; order Burkholderiales; family Burkholderiaceae_C; genus Hylemonella. The sequence continues at coordinate 110,274 of CAUPLI010000001.1, forward strand.
TGCCATTGCACGCGGCCTGCGCCAGCAGAGCGAAGACCGCAAGCACAGCGGCGTCGCTTATGCCGATGTCGATGCGCCGCTGGCTCGTCGCTGGCTGGGCGCCGCCGCCGCACCAGAACTCATCCATGGCCACACCCACAGGCCGGCCGATCATGATCTGGGGCCCGGCCTGAACCGGCGTGTGCTCAGCGACTGGGATGCTGGCGCCAGACCGCCGCGTGCCGAAGTGCTGCGCCTGCAGCGATCCGGCCCAGCGGGAACCGTCCAGGTGCTGCGGCTGCCTGCCAACGACATCGCCTGACACCATGTGGGCGTGGCTCACCCGACTGCGCGGACACGAACGCCGACCGCGCACACCCATACCCGACGCACTCTGGCAACAGACCCTGGCCGGCTGCCCCTTTCTGGAAACGCTCACGGGCACCGAACTGATTCGGCTGCGCGAACTGAGTGCGCTCTTCCTGGAAGACAAGGAATTCCATGGTGCCCAGGGTCTGGTCATCACCGACGCCATGGCCGTCACCATCGCCGCGCAGGCCTGCCTGCCGGTGCTGCACTTCGGCCCCGGCGACCGGGCGCTGCGCTGGTACGACGACTTCGTCGGAATCGTGGTGCATCCCGACGAAGTCGTGGCACAGCGCGAGGTGGTGGACGAGCACGGCGTGGTGCACCAGTATGAGGAAGCCCTGGCGGGTGAAGCCATGCATGAGGGGCCGGTGATGCTGAGCTGGCGCGACGTGACATCCACTTCCAGCGAGACCGGCTACAACGTGGTCATCCACGAGTTCGTGCACAAGCTTGACCTGCGCGACGGCGTGCCCGACGGCTGCCCGCCATTGGCGGCCGGTTTCATGGGTCAGCCCAGCGCCCGGACAGCACGCGCCCACTGGCTGGTCACGCTGCAAACGGCTTACGACACCTTCCGTGTAGCGGTGATCAAGGCCGAACGCTTTGGCAGTGAACCCACCTGGCTCGACCCCTATGGGGCCGAAACCATCGACGAATTCTTCGCGGTGGCCAGTGAAGCCTATTTCGTCAACCGCGAGCGCTTCGAGCGTGAGTTCGGCACCCTGCTGCCGCTCTTCGACGCCTACTTCCGGCCCGGTCGCTGAGCAGATCCGGGATCTCTTCAGCGCCTGAGCAAGGCCTTGAGCGCCTGCTGCAGGCGGCGCGCCTGGCCGGCGTCATAAGCAGCCGCCAGCACACGTGCCACATCCTGTCCCCACGTCTGCGCCGGTGCCGGATCATTGCGCCGCGTCAGCAACTGCAGCTGCAGGGCACGACGCGCATCCAGTTGCTCAGCTGGTGTCGGCACCTCGGCCGCGATCTCCAGGCGCAGCAGGGTTTCGTCCGCCGAGGTCGAAGGTGCGGCCGAGAGCGCCTGGGTCCACAGGCTGCGCACGGCCGGCGTCACACGCCCGCCGATCTCGGCAGCCGTGGGCAGCCGGGCTGCATCGCGCTGCTCCCAGGCCGTCAGCAAGTGCGTGAGCGCCTCACCATGCGCCTGCACCGCCAGTTTCTTCAAGGCGGATTGCGCATGGTCCAGCGCATCGCGCTGGGCGCGGAAAGCGGCATCCCCCAGACGCGGGCCCTCACGCTCACGACTGAACTCGCTCCGGCCTTCGCGCTCGGGCCGGCGTTCGTCACGACGGGGCGCATCGCGCCGCTCCCCGGGTCGTGCCCGCCCGGCGGGCGCCGCCTGTTCGGTGCGTTTCATGCCCGGACGGTCATCACCACGCACGGCCACCACGGGCTTGCGCGGCTGAACCGGCGCGGCGGCTGGGGATGCGGATTCTTCGCTCGCCGTCGCGGGAGACGGTTGCGTGGCGGCCTCAGGCGTCTGCCCTGCCCCCTTGATCACAGCTTCCAGCGCGCCCATGGCGGCGCGAATGGCCTGCGCATCGCCACTGGCATTGGCGGCATCCAGCACCTGGGACGCCTGCAGAACGGCCTTGTCGTGTTCGCTCATGGCTGCGACGGCCTGCTCGCGCGACGCGCTCTTGCGGGCGAAGGCCTCGTCTATCGGTTTGCGGAAAGCGTCCCACAGCTTCTGCTCCTGGCGCCTTTCCAGCGGCACCGCATGGGCCTCGGCCTGCCAGCGCTGCTGCAAGGCCTTGACGGCGTCGATGCGCAAGACGGGCGCCGCCCCCAATGCTGTGGCCTCATCGATCATGGCCTGCCGGTTCTGCAGGCTGAGTTGCTGGGCCGCTTCCAGGGGTGCGGCGGCGGCATGCATGGCGGCCTTCCACTGTGGCTGCATCTCGGCAAACGCCTTTTCACTCAAATGTCCGGCTTCACGCCAGCGCTCGGCAAACTGGTGCAGTTCACGGTTGAAGGTTTTCAAGTCCATGGCGGGTGCGGCCGCCTGGGCTGCCCCCCAGGTCCTGAGCTCCTCGATCAGGGCCAGACGCTTGGCCTTGTGTTCGGCCGACTCGGCCCTGACCTTCTCCAGCCAGGCCTCGACCACCTTGTAGGCCTGGTTGCAGGCTTCGTCGAAACGCTTCCACAGTGCGTGGTTGGGCACCCCGCCCTGGTCGGTCTGTTTCCATGACTCGCGCAGTTCGCGCAAGGACTCCTGCATCTTGCGCCCGCCCAGGGCCTGACCTTCCGGTCGCTTGAGCAAGGCCTCGGCCTTGGCCACCAGTTCTTCACGCAACTGATCGGCACGCCAGCGCTGCCAGCCTTCCAGTTCACCGGCCGCCCCCAGAGCAGCATGGGCCTGGCGATCCAGGTGACTGTCTATATGACGGCCGTGTTCCTTGAGTGCTTGTCGCAGCGCATTGGCGGCCCCGGTGCTGGCCTTGCCGTGGCCCTGCGCCACTTCAGCCTCCAGCCGGCCCAGCACCTCGCGCACGACCGCCATGGCCTGGGCCCGGGTTTCAGGGTCGACCTTGGGCTTGGCTGCAGGCACGGCAGCGAGCGGCAGCCCGCGCGCCTGGCGTAGCTCGTCGGCCCAGACCGGGACTTGTGGCAGGGGCGCTACGGGATCGCCCGCCGCCGCCCGGGCCTGTGCCAGAGCCGCACTAAAGGCCTCCCAGACCAGGGCCAGTTGGGCACGCGAAGCTTCCAGTTGCGGAGCAAAACGCAGGTCGATGCTGGTCCAATGCGGGTCACCCGGCAGCACAGCCGCCTCGGCCTGCCAGTGATTCACATCAGTCGCCAGACTTTCGGCGATCGCCTGGGCATCGAGCCAGGACTTGGTGGACAGCACCTCGATGCGCTGGGCCAGCAACACAGCGGCCTCGCGCTGAACCTGGGCACGGTGTTGCACATCCTCAATGGCCTTCACGCGGTCCGCCAAGCGGGTCTTGAGGGTGGCCAGCGGCTCCCGGCTCAGCGGTGCACCGGCCTTGGCGGCATCACGCTGCCAGGCCATGGCATCGGCCACATTCAGTTTGGCTGCGTCAAGCAAGGCCTGCGCTTTCTGCGCCCAGTCGGCCGCCATGCCCTCCTGGTCGCGCTGGCGCTTGAGCTCGTCCAGCTTCTCACGCAAGAGCTTGGCAGCGCCCTTGTCCTTGACGCTGAGTTCGCGGTAGACCTGCTGCATCTGCTCGGCGGCGGGCATGTTCTGCAGCCAGGTTCGCACGCGGGCAGCGCGCTCCCCCGCCGTGGGCGCGGAAAAAGCACCGCCTGTCAGTTCATCGAGGGCTTGGGTATCGTTGCGTTGGGCAGAAGAAGACGGGGACACGGCACGGACTCGGGGTGGCAAATGAAGAGGCTGATTGTCGCCGTCATTTGCGTCGACCTTACAGATTTTTGCCACCACAAGCAGAAAGCCCGGCCGGGTGGCCATGAGCCAGCCCGCCGGGCCTGACGGCGGGCTACAAGCCCATGCCGTCTGGGTATCGCAAAGGGGAGAGTCGAGTCCCGCAATGCGAAGGAAGCAAGAGATTGCTTCCATTTGATTGCCAGTTTGGCGCTGGCACCTGCACCCTGAAGGTGTGTGCCGGCTACTTCCAGCAGAAATGCCTGATGCGACAGGCCGATTCAGTCTAGTCCGTCTGTCATGGGATTCAAATCACCGTATCAATGAAACCCTCCGTCCTGATTGGCGCCCGGCGGCGCTCCTATCCAACGGGCTTGAAAACGACGGGATGGCACTGTTACAAAATACAGTAGAGCTAAGGCTGAGTTTTATATGAATTATGTAAGTCATTGATTTATATGAATTACCTCCAATAACCTTAGCTTTGAAAATTATATTTTATTCATTAATGATCTATAAAATCAATTTGATATTATTGACTGGTTATATATGGGGTCTTACAATTCGTTTCACCCTGAACTAGGGATTACCCCAATCCGCTGCCGAACCCGGCTACATCGGATCACACACCGGCAAAACGAACGACCGGCCCGATCCAGATGGCGTACCAACCCAGACGTGGTGTCTGCGGTCTGGTTCTGTGAACAAGCCACAGCCCCAGACCCGGTGCCACGCGAGACGAGGAAGTGCTATGACAGCGTTTCAAGAAATGGGCCAGGGCCTGCGATCCGTCGCACGCCAGATCTCCCAGATCTTCTTCGCCACCATCCACAACAGCTTTGCGCTGCTGGGGCTGGCCGTCCTTTTTGCCACCATTGCCCTGGTGGCCCGCCCGGAACTGCGCCAGGCGGGAGAAGTCCGGCTGATGGACTGGCTGCAGAACCGCCAGTTCGAAACCGGCGGCATCGAGCCCGAGCCCGTGGCCGTCGATCGCGCCACCGCCGCCCATCCGCATGAACTGCCCAAACAGCAGGCTGCCGTGGCCTACTGGCTGAGCAAGAAATACCGCGTGGCGCCGGAACCGGTTTCGGCACTGGTCATGGAAGCCTATGAGATCGGTCGCCGCATCGACATCGACCCCCTGCTGCTGCTCTCGGTCATGGCCATCGAGTCCAGCTTCAACCCCTTTGCCCAGAGCCCGGTCGGAGCCCAGGGCCTGATGCAGGTCATGACCCGCGTGCACAGCGACAAATACGAAGCCTTCGGCGGCAAGCTGGCGGCCTTCGACCCGGTCGCCAACCTGCGCGTCGGCGCCCTGGTCTTGCAGGAATACGTCCGGCGCGCCGGCTCCGTCGAAGGCGGCCTGCGCTACTACGTCGGTGCCGCCAATCTGCCGGACGATGGCGGCTACGCAGCCAAGGTACTGGCCGAGCACGCACGCCTGGTCCAGGTGGCCGCCGGCCGCGCCGTCCCGACCCAGTCCGCCCAGCCCATCCCGGTGACGGCACCGGCCAAACCGGCTGCGACCGAAACCCTGGTCCTGCTCAACTCCTGACTGCCTGACCGGCCCGGTCGCTGCTCTCCGCTACACTAGCCGGGCACGCGACTGGCGATAGGTGCGCCTGGCCCCCTGGGTCGGGTGGCGCTGACGTGGACCCACCACCAGGAAGCGTGCCACGGGATGGAGCAACAAGCCCTGTCCGGTGTTCAGCCGTTCGCCTGGGCAGCCCCCACCCCACCGGGGGACACCTGTTTTTTCCGACTGCCATGTACAACCGCAACATCCTCGTCGAACAAACCGACCCCGAACTCTGGACCGCCATCCTGGCCGAGAACGCCCGCCAAGAACACCACATTGAGCTGATCGCCAGCGAGAACTACGCCTCGCCCGCCGTCATGGCCGCGCAGGGTACCCAGCTCACCAACAAATATGCCGAAGGCTACCCGGGCAAGCGCTACTACGGAGGCTGTGAGCACGTGGACGTGGCCGAGCAACTGGCCATCGACCGCGTGAAGGCTATCTTCGGCGCCGATGCCGCCAACGTGCAGCCCCACTGCGGCGCCTCCGCCAACGAGGCCGTATTCCTGGCCTTCCTCAAGCCCGGCGACACCATCATGGGCATGAGCCTGGCCGAGGGCGGCCATCTAACCCACGGCATGGCGCTCAATATGAGCGGCAAGTGGTTCAACGTCGTCTCCTACGGCCTGAACGCCAAGGAAGAGATCGACTACGACGCGATGGAGAAAAAGGCGCACGAATCCAAGCCCAAGCTCATCATCGCTGGTGCCTCGGCCTACAGCCTGCACATCGACTTCGCGCGCTTCGCCAAGGTGGCCAAGGACGTGGGCGCCATTTTCATGGTGGACATGGCGCACTACGCCGGCCTGATTGCCGCCGGCGTTTATCCCAACCCCGTGCCGCACGCCGACGTGGTGACCTCCACCACCCACAAGAGCCTGCGCGGCCCACGTGGCGGCATCATCCTGATGAAGGCCCAGCACGAGAAGGCTATCAACAGCGCCATCTTCCCCGGCCTGCAAGGCGGGCCGCTGATGCATGTGATCGCCGCCAAGGCCGTGGCCTTCAAGGAAGCCATGGACCCGGGCTTCAAGATCTACCAGCAACAGGTGGTGAAGAACGCGAAGATCGTCGCCGAAACCCTGACCCAGCGCGGCCTGCGCATCGTCAGCGGCGGTACGCAAAGCCACGTCATGCTGGTGGACCTGCGCTCCAAGGGCATCACCGGCAAGGAAGCCGAGGCCGTGCTGGGCGCCGCCCACATGACCATCAACAAGAACGCCATCCCGAACGACCCGGAAAAGCCCATGGTCACCAGCGGCGTGCGCGTCGGCACCCCGGCCATGACCACCCGTGGTTTCAAGGACGAGGAAGCCCGCATGACGGCTAACCTGATCGCCGACGTGCTGGACAAACCGCGTGATGAAGCCAATATCGCGGCCGTGCGCGCCAAGGTCAACGCCCTGACGGCCCGCTTCCCGGTCTATAAATAAGACCAGCCGATGAAATGCCCCTTCTGCGGAAACTCTGAAACCCAGGTCGTCGAGACCCGGATCTCGGAAGATGGGGATTTCATCCGCAGGCGCCGCCAGTGTGGCGCCTGCGAGAAGCGCTTCACCACCTACGAGCGACCGGACGTCAACTTCCCCTCCATCGTCAAGAAAGATGGCCGGCGCATCGAGTACGAGCGCATCAAGCTGATCGCCTCCATGAGGCTGGCGCTGCGCAAGCGCCCCGTCAGTACCGAACAGATCGACAGCGCCATCGAACGCATCGAGGAAAAGCTGCTCAACCTCGGCTTGCGCGAAGTGCCCTCTACCCGCATCGGCGAACTGGTGATGCGCGAGCTCAAGAAACTGGACAAAGTGGCCTATGTGCGCTTTGCCAGCGTCTACCGCAGCTTCGAGGACATCGACGAGTTCAAGACGCTGGTGGATGAGGTGCGGCGTTAGACGGCCCGTTCAGGTGCACTGTGTCAGGCTGGCATTCGCCACCCGCGCGCGCCCCACGTTGTTGATCACGACTTGTCGCGCCTGGACGCGCTTGCCGGAGTTCGTGCAGACCGTGAACGTTCCGGCCTGGAATGCGCCTGAGAGTTGCCTGGTCCGTCCGTACGGCGTGTACAACACATAGTGACTCACCGGCGTGTTGCCGGACATGCGCAAGGCTGGCGGCATGGCGGCCTCCCGATGGAGCACATGCTCCCCGGCATCCACGACCCCATTGTTGTTGAGATCGTGAAAGACGATCCAGCCCTGTTCCCAGCTTGCACCGGGTTCGCAAGCCGACCCATGGGCCGACTTGCACATCACCACCCGGGCATTGCGCTTGACCGCTTCGCTGCGTGCCAGTGCCAGGCTGTTGGTCAATGCCTGCGTTCCCGCATGAACGCGAACGGAATGGATGACGTCCGACATGGTCGGGACAGCCCAGGCTAGCAGCGAGGTCACCAGACTCAGGGTGACCAGCAGTTCAATCAGCGTGTAACCCTTGTGCAGTGCTTGCAGGTGCATGACTCTCTCCTTTCGCTTGCCTCATCAGACCGAACACCGGCGTGATAGGAGGCAAGACTAAAGGAGACAGGTCATCCAATCATCCCCAATTCATGGGGGACTCACCAGTTCATGGGAGCCCTCCCCGGACATGCCGGCAAGAAAAAAACCGGGGCCCCATCGGACACCCGGCTTTTGCAGTCAGGCGTGGGCGGCCAGCCCAAGCCTATCCCTCACTCACTGACCAGCTCGCGCCAGGAAATCCGCCGGGTCGCTCCGCCGCTGGCATTGAAGCGCAACGGGATGCTGACTTCCTGGCCGGTGGACAGGCGGAATTTGGCGATCACCGTTCCATTGGGCAACTGGGCAATCTGCGGTGCGGTAGCCACCCCGGAACCGAGGTTCGTCGCGATCACACCGCTGGTGGTACCCACTGCGCCGCCGGTCAAGTAGTCAAGCATGTAGCCGAAGGCATCACCATCGCTGGCGCCGGTCTTGGCCGTGCAGGCCTGGGAGGTCGGGGCACGCGGCACGCTGGTGGAGAAGGCCAGCGTACCGAGCGTCAGCTTGGGGTCGGTGAATTCGATCTCATTGGACGCCGCGGGGAAATCGACGTACCAGCCGTTCATGTTCGCCAGGCTGTCGCTGGCAGCACCCGTGACCTGGGTCACCAGGCGAACCACCTGGCCCGGCAGACAGATCGACACATCGGTGCCCGGCGGGCAGACACCGTCAGCGGCCCGCTGCCCGATGAAGGTGCTGTAGGTGCGCGGGCTGTTGTAGGTGGTCGTGATCGTCAGGTCGTCCTTGATGGCGTAGAAGGAGTTCTGCACAGCCGTACCCACATCCGAGGCGCCCAGATAACGGCCGGTACCGACATAGACCACGGGGAAACCGTTGATGGTCGTGACCTGCGGACGCACGGTGATGGGCTGCACCTTGGCCGGCGTCGCACCGTCCTTGAGGATCGCCAGCTTGTGCACGCTGAAGTTCAATGCCACTCTGGCAGGATCACTGTCCTGCAGCTGGAATCGCCACAGGTTGCCCAGCAGGTCACCGGCGTAGACACGCTTGGTGACGTTGTTGGAGTCCGCCTGTGCCAGGATCTGGCCCAGACCGCTGGGATCTGTCGCGCTGCCCACACCGGTCGCGATCGGCGAACCGGTCAGCTGCGCACCCGTGCCGGCATCCAGCACGTACAGGCGGCCCTGGCCGTCACCGGTGCCGTTGAGGGCGCAAGTTGCCTGCGCCCCGGTGCCACGTGGGCAGTCGTTATAGCCCGAGCTCAGCAGCACCACCCACTGGCCGCTTTCCAGCTTGGTGATCTGGGGCTTGCCAAAGGTGTAGCCCATGGACGCATCGCTGAACTCCCACAGCAGTTTGGGTGTGGTCGGGTCGGTGATGTCCAGCGCATAGTAGCCCGTGCCGCCAGCGTTCAGACCGCCCACCACGATGGTCTTCCATTCGGTGTCGGCACAGGTCGATGCCGGCGCCTTGTGGCAGATGTCACCCGTGATCGGCGTGCCTTCCACGAAGTACTGGTGCTTGTCCGGGTACGCCTTGTCCGCCAGGGTGTACATGCGCGGCAGCACGAAGGACGGCACATAGGCCCAGAGCTCGGTACCGCCGTCCTTGAGGGTCGTGGAAGCGTGATCCGACTTGAAGGCATGCAGCATGCCGTCGTTGGCCGCGGTGTAGACCACTGGTGTGCGGCTGGCGCGCAAGGTCTTGAAGGCGGAGTAACCGCTGTCGGAGTAATAGCGGCTGGGGGCGCCCACATACTGTGGCTGTGCCGACACGATGTCGCCCAGCACCGACTTGCGATAGCGGTAGAACTTGGCGTTGTCGGGCGTCGTTGCCGTCACCTCTTCGTTGCTGCGGTCGCCACGCAGGAAGTTCACCAGGGCCTCGCCCGCCGCGCCACCGGTAGCCACCGTGGTGTTGGTCTGCGCCGTGGAACTGATGCAACTGGTGCCGGTGCTGCAGAACTGCGACAGGCCGGTCATCACATTCGGGTACTGGGGCGGGGTGGTGCTGACGTGCGGCGCCGTGAAGTAGGCCTTCTGGGTGGCATCCAGGTTGGCCCAGTTGAAGGCCACCAGCGCACCACCGCTCGTCGTATAGATGTTGCGCGTGGCATAGGCCGTGGCTGCCATCTGGGTCTGCGCCGACCAGTCGTAGGTCAGGGGATCCGGGTTGAAGGGGTCGTAATAGGGCACGCTGCCGTCCACCAGGTTCATGGTCTGGCGGATCAGCTCACCCGACCATTCCACCGTCTTGAAGTAGGAACTGAACTGGAAATTGTTGGTCGAGGTGATCTTCGGGTTCGTGGTGGCCGCGGCAGAGGCCGTACCCGGCTTGGGCGTGTTGATGATGGCCTTCAGCGTGCTGGTCATGCCGGCCGCCAGGGTGCCCGGGTCGGTGGCGCTGAAGTAGTTGCCGCGGCCGTTGACGGCGGCATGCCAGAGGTCGTCGGTGGCCTCCGGTGTGTCGCCGCCAGCAGGCGGCATCGGCCAGTTGCAGGCGGCGCCGGCCGTGGTCAGCGTGTCGCGCCAGGTGCAGTTGGTGCTGGTGGCGGTATTGCCCTTGAGCACGTCATAGTAGTCGCCGGTGGTGTCCGTCAGGTAGGACGGCGAGAACACCATGCGGCCACGCACACCCAGGCCCAGGGTGTAGGTGGTCATGTGCTGATAAGTCGCGGTATCCACGCCGTTGGCCGGCACGGTGTTGGGCGCGCACAGGTCGTTGGCCGTGGTCGAGGGCGAGATGATGGGGCCGGTGCAGTTGCCCAGGGCCGTGGTGCGCAGGTTGGTGTTGTAGTAGTAGGCCGAGACGTCGGCCAGGGTGTCGGACACGCCGCCCGTGCCCACCGAGGTGGACGTCGCGGTGCCCGCCACCGCCGTGGTCAGCTGGGCGGTCGTGGTGCTCGAGGTCGCGCCGGTGGTAACCGTATTGCTCAGGACAGGGGTCGAGTAACCGGCCGGCGGGACGGAGGCCGTGGCCACGCACTGGTTGTTGATGGTCGCCGCGCCGGAGTTCCAGGTTCCAACGCCAGCAACATCACAACCGGTCGAGATGGCAACAGTCGTTCCGCCACAGGTACGGCTGGCGGTCGTTTCATAATTGACGACCTGTGCCGTGCCACTATCGAGGTTGTAGCTGGGAGTGGCCGGTGTCAGGGGGCCCACCGAACCGGGCACGCCGTTGATGATGGTCTGGGTCGTGGTCTGGGTGGCGAGATAGCGGTCGATCACCTGCTTGGAGTAAGTCGCCACGCTCTCTGTTTGCGTCTCCGGCGTCACTGTCACACGACTTCCAGTCACCGACTGTTCCGGGCAAACACCTGCCGTGCTGGAAAAGTCTGTACCAAAAATACTACCGAATGCGGTCTTCGCCGACGTGCAGCCGGTACTCGAACCGATGTTGGACACGAGATACCACTTGTTTCCATTGGTCTGGGTACCCACCGATGAATTGTTGATCACAGCGGGAATAGCGGCGTCCCCCCTGCTACGGCAGAACCAGATACCGTTACCCAAGGAATAACACTGGCCGGCAAGAGAACTGGGATTGGTGCTGCCGTTATAGCCCACCGCAGCAACGCGGCTGTTTCCGATGTCCATATTGGCCGATGCCGTATTGGCGGGTGGATTCGTCGTGGTACACGCCGCGCCAATCGCTGTGTTGGTGCGGGTCCAGGTCCTGGTGATGGAACCGGCGCCGGAGGTGGTCGTGCGGTCCTGGGTGCTGGTGTAAGGCGTGACGGTCGTCGTGGTCACCTGGCTGCCGTCGTTGTAGGGGCGGGCCAGGGCACCGTCCTGGTTGCCGATGGCCGTGGAGCCATCGAGTTGAACACCAGCAGCACCGTTCCACTGACCGTCGGTGGAGAGGATGGTGTAGTTCTGCTGGCAGGAGTACTGCACCGGATCGGTCGTCGTGACGCTGTTGATCGAACTGATCTTGCCGGCGTAAAGGCGCCCCGCCTTGGACAGGGCGGATCGCAGCGGGGTCGAGTTGTCGGGATTACTGGCGTAAAGCTGCGCGTAGAAGGATGTCCTCTGGGCGGAGTTGAAGTCGCCGATGTTCAGAAAGGATGGCGAGGTGTTGCCATTGATCGTCATGAAGCCGACGCGGAACTTGTCGTCCAGGCTCTTGAAGGCCAGGCCGGTGGCCGTCTTCATCATGTTCATGCGGGTGCGGTAATAGCTGTACCAGTTGGCGAAATTGGTGAGCTCATCAGTGCTGCCCGGGCCCGAGGTGGAACTGACCACCTTCTTGGTGAACAGGGTGTTGACGGCGTTGGTGCCGTCGTGGGCCGTGGTACTGCCGATGCTACTGCGGCACTCCTTGTAGAACACGCTGTTGGTGTCGTAGTAGTTCTTCAGTTTCTCGGTAGTCTGGGTGCCGGAATAGACGTAGTAGTAGGCCGCCTCGGCGCCATCGCTGCCGCGCGCCTTGAAGCTGACGCTCAGATCGGTCGATCCGGTACTGGAGATGCCGTAGCCGTCATTCTTGGCCGCGGTGAAGGTCTGGTTGGGGTAGCTGGTGCCGTCGGCATAAACCGGCGGGGTGTACTTGGTGTTCGGGTTGTAGTAGACGCCGTTGCAGTGACTACTGGGGTAGCCGTAGCGGCCACCGAAGTTGTTGGCCTCGTCGGGCATGTAGGTCCAGTCCATGGAGCCCGAATCGTCCATGATCATCAGCACATTGGGCTTGACGTCCACCGTGGGCGGCGTGGTGGAGAACACCGGCAGGGTGGCGATGTCGGTCGCCATGGCGCGCGCATCGTGCCAACCATGGAAACCAGGGGAAAAGGTAGCCGCCAATAGCGCCAGCAGCATGGCTGCTGGCGCCCTCAGGCTGTGGGTGACAGAAGTTGCTTTATGTGTTTGATTGCGCATGACAATCTCCAGTTGCTTCATCAGGCTATCCAAGATTCAATCGTTCGCGGCTGTCGTCACATGGCGACGATGGCCTGCACATAACTCACGGCATTGCGCGGACCGACCACCCGCACCGTGACACGGTAATAAACTGCGGTGGCATTGGCCGACAAGCCTTCTTCACCCGCACCTTCGTTGTTGCCGGTGGAGACCAGCGAGCCGGTCACGATGGAGCAGGCTGCGCCGTTGCGGTTGCCAGCGGCGGCACACAGGCGCTGGATCATGAAGCTGACCTGGTTGCCCGAGGCATTGGGCGTGGCAGCTGCACTGCAAACGCCACCCGCCATGGGCAGGTTGCAGACGCCACCAGCGGCCAGATTGGTCCAGAAGGTCTCGCCCAGCGGCAGCGCCGCATTGTTGGGGGAGGAAGCGGTGTAGCCCACCACGGGGATGTTGCCGTCCAGGAAGGCACCGACATTGTTGGCCTCCAGCCACCCGATGGCAGCCTCCACGCCGGAGTCGGACGAATGCGTGGCAGCCTGCTTGAAGGCCATATTGCCGGCGATCAGGTTGGTCGTGTCCATGGAGCGCATCAGGGCGATGCCGGCCAGGGTCATGACCACCAGCACCACCAGGGCGACCATCATCACGACACCGCCCTGGCGCGACCGCTGCGACAGACGCACGCGCGAGGAAATAGGTTTGCTTAGCATCCTGTCACCACTCCCATCCAGGACATGTTGCGGATCGGCACCAGGGTCTGGAAGACCTTGTAACGATAGTTTTGCCAAGTGGCATCGCCGCTCAGGTTGATGGGCGATGCCGTACTGCCCGCCGGGTTCCCTGCAACACTGCCCTCCCACTGAGGTGCAACGAATGTCAAAACCTCGGTCAGTCCCGTGGTCTTGTCGATCGCCCCGATCTGGGCGCTACGTGCGACCAGGGCCATGCGCACGGCCGAGATGCGCGACCAGCCACACAGGGTGTTGGGCGTGGCTACGGGATCGGGGGTGGCCTGATCGTAAGAATCCACAAAGCCGTCCATCGCGCCTGCCGTCGTGTCCCGCCCATACTGGGCCCGCAGGCTGACGATGTTGCTGGCGATCGAGGTCCAGGAGCCGGCCACCGCACAATTCACCGCGGCATTCGTGTAGTCACAGGTGGTCAGGTTGCCGTTGCGCACCGCATAGCCGATGGCGCGGTACGTCTGTCCCAGGTTGAAGATGGTGTCGCCTGCGCCCAGGGCCGTGCCGGAAGCCAATGTCACGGTGGCGCCCACCACATTGGCCACACGGTCCAGCGTGAGCGTGCAGGGGGTAGGCCGTGCCGCCGGGCCCACCACCACCCAATCGTTGATCACGAAGGCCGACGGTGTCTGCATGGTATTGCCGGCGCCGATGACCACATCGCCCTGGGGCGTGCCGTAGCTATTGCTGTAGAAAGCCAGCAGGGTATCGGTGTTGGCATCGGCCCCCGTGATGTTGGCCGAGTTGATGGTGACCGGAGACAGGCTGGCGAGCGTGACACCGGCGCGCAGCGTGAGGGCGCAGCCGAGGATCTTGGGATCCGAGATGCCGTAGCCGCTCATGCGTACATCACTCTGGATGCCGTAGAGGGCCAGCACGCCTTCGTTCATGGCGTCGTTGCCGCTGGTGGTCGTGCGCTTCTGCTCCTCGGAAACACTCAGCACCTGCATCATGATCAGCACGCCAAACATGCCGATCAGCATGGCCACCATGATTTCGACCAGGCCGAAGCCGGCCGAGCGCTTGCGATTGAGGCGTAGATGTTTGCTCACGTCAGCCCCCGATCTGCGCCATGATCATGTAGTTGTGCACGGCGGCTTCACCGGGCACCTGCCAGAAGATGGTGATGGTCACCTGACTGGTGGGTACAGCCGTACCGACGCTGGAAACAATGGCCACGGTCGGCGGGTTGGCAATGGCCCCCGGCAGGGTGCGCAGCACGGTGCCAGCCGCAGGAGCCGCCTGCGTGCCGGGGGTGGCGGCCACCGAGCCGATCCACGCCCATTGCTGATAACCAGCGCCATTGGTGGCGCTGGCGTAGGCGGCCTGCAGGGTCGCCTGGGTGCGGTCACTGGCCCACATGCGGCCGATCAGCTCATTGGCCAGCAGGGCGGCCTCGCTGCGGTACTTGGCATCGGTCGACACCTTCACGGCCGAGCCCTGCAGGCCAATGATGCCCAGGACCCCGACCGAAAAGATCAGGATGGCGATCAGGGCCTCGATCAGCATGACGCCGGACTGCCGACTCGCCTGGGATGTGTGCTGCTTCATATCTTTACCTCAGCAAGCCCGGGGGTTGGGCGCCACGAGCGAGGGGTCGCACATGCGAGTCTGGCCGCCGGGCGTCACCCCCAGGCGCAGGCAGCGATACTCACCACCATCCGCAATGCAGGAATTAGCCGTGATGTGGCCGACATTCAGCGTGATGTTCCCCGCCGGAACCGGGGAAATGCGGCCGGTACCCGTAAAGACAATGGCCGACATGGCCGGGTTCACGGTCACGGTCGCATTGGGCGCGCCCTCGGCTGCCACTCGCGCCTGGATGAACGTCTCGATCTGGCCTACGCCTGGACAAGTGACAGAAGACGTCACGCAGCGAACGACCCAGTCGGTCGAAGCGCCACCCCCGGCCACCGAAGTCAACACCATTTCCACTGGCGTGTTGCGACGCACGGCCTCAGCCCGCGCCAGTTGCAGTGCACCCTGGATGGATTCCGTGGCGCTACGAATCTGGCTGCTCTGCATCCACGCAGCCATGCTGGGAATCATGAAAAGCAGCAACATGCTGATGATGGCAATGCCCACCATCAATTCGATGAGAGTGAAGCCGCGCTGCATCTCATGCAGAACGGAGCCTGGGATCAGGCGTCGTGGTGAACGATCTTCAGCCATGGTAGACCTGTTGAAATGCAAACCGGACTCAGGCGCACGCGCCGGTGCCGCTGCCCTTGCGTACGATCCAGCAACTGGCGTTGCCGGTCCAGCCGGCCGGTACCGCTGTCGTGGCTTTGGCATTGGACTGGTTGATGGTGTAAGTGAAGCCGGCCATGGTGCCCTTGCCCACGGCCTGCAGGGTATACGTGGTAGCCGCAACCGCTGAGCACGAAAAATCAAAATACTTGCTGGCTGTTGAATCGGCGTTGCACGCGGGCGGCGGGTTGTTCGCCGCGTCGAGATAGCTACGGGTGTCCTGGAAAAACTGCTCGATCTGCACGCGCTTGACGGCCAGATTGGACGTGGCATCCGGAATGCGTCCGCGGATCAGGTAGTCGTTGTAGGACGGCAGGGCCACAGCCGCTAGGATGCCGATGATCGCAATGACGATCAGCACTTCAATGAGCGTGAAACCGGCCTGCTTTTTCATATGAGTTCCCATGATGGTAGGCGTCAACGGAATATGGATAAGTTCATCCTAGCCAGCCGGCCTGGCTTTGCACGCACCGTTCGATAAACGGCAGCCTGGCCAGACTGAGCGGTATGCTCGGGCGTTACTTTTTCACACACACGACCGATCCCGGCTGTCATGCCCGCCCTCACCGATTGCCGACGCCTGGGCCTCGCCCTGCTGCTCTCCCTGCTGCTGCATGCGGCCTGGCTGCTGCCCGGCTTCCTTGGCCCGACGCCCCAAGCCGGGCCTCGCGGCCCGGCCGGGAACCCCCTGGTGCTGACCACCCGGCTGCCCAGTCCTGAAAACGGTGCCCCCACCGAGTCCCCGCCTGAAACGACCACGCGCCAAAGCCCCCCCGCCACTCAAGCCCAAGCCGATCCACAAGGCTATTTCAGCGCCGAGCAACTGAGCCGCCCTCCCCGCCCGTTGGGTATGGTCAACCTGAATATTCCCGAAAAACAGTTGCTGACAGCACCAGGCACCCTGGTCCTGACGCTCTGGATCGATGAACTGGGTCGGGTGATGTCCTACAAGGTCGATGCCCCCGACCTGCCCGAGGAATACACCACCGCCGTGGCCGAAGCCTTCAGCGCCACGCGCTTTGCCCCCGGTGAAATCCGGGGGCGCAAGGTCAGCAGCATCCTCAAAGTGGAGATCCGCCACGATGCCGCGCCCGGCCAACGGCCTTGACACGGGCGTCGCCAGCCGTCATGCCGCCGCTTTTGCCTCAATAATTCCCCCATGGTGAACCCCGCTCCTCCTGCCGCCCCGAACCCGGTGATATCCCAGGCCCTCAACCTGGCCGCGCAAGGACTGCGCCTGACCTCGCCCAACCCGCGCGTGGGTTGCGTCATCGTCGCCCCGGATGGCCAAGTGCTGGGCCAGGGCCACACCCAGCGTGCCGGTGGTCCGCACGCAGAAATCATGGCACTGAACGACGCCAAGGCTCGCGGACACTCGGTCCACGGCGCCACCGCCTACGTCACCCTGGAGCCCTGCGCCCACCAGGGGCGCACCGGCCCCTGCTGTGATGCGCTGGTGGCGGCCGGCATCGCCAAGGTGGTTGCCTCGCTGCAGGACCCCAATCCCCAGGTCGCCGGCCAGGGTTTTGCCCGGCTGCGCGCTGCCGGCATCGAGGTCGAGATCGGCCCGGGCGCGGCCGAATCACGCGAGCTCAATATCGGCTTCTTCAGCCGCATGGTCCGCAAGACGCCCTGGGTGCGCATGAAAATCGCCGCCTCGCTGGATGGCCAGACCGCGCTCGAAAACGGCGCCAGCCAATGGATCACCGCCGAACCGGCCCGCGCCGATGGCCACGCCTGGCGTGCCCGTGCCTGCGCCATGCTGACCGGCATCGGCACCGTGCTGGAGGACGACCCGCGCCTGGACGTACGCTTGGTCGACACCCCGCGCCAGCCCCATCTGGTGGTGGTGGACAGCCGGTTGGAAACGCCGCTGGACGCGAAGCTCTTCATCCCCGGTCGCCAGCTCTATATCTATGCCGCCGTGGTGGACGAGGGGAAAAAAGCCGCTCTGCGAGCCAAGGGCGCTACGGTGATCCATTGCCCCGGCCCGGGCGGCAAGGTCGATCTGGCCGCCCTGCTACAGGACCTGGCCGCACGCGAGATCAATGAACTGCATGTGGAAGCTGGCCACAAGCTCAATGGTTCCCTGGTCCGCGCGGGCCTGGTGGACGAATTCCTGGTCTACCTCGCCCCCAAGCTGCTCGGCGCCGGCCGTGGCATGGTCAACATCGGGCCTTTGACGGAGCTGGCGCAGGCTGTAGCGCTCGAATTCCGAGAAACCGCCCCGGTCGGCCCCGATCTGCGCCTGCTGGCAAGAATTCCCGGACGCGACAGTTTCTGACCGTTTCCCTGCGAAAATAGCAAGATGTTCACCGGAATCATCACCGGCGTGGGGCGTATCGTCGCCAGCCACGACCTCGGAAGCTCTTTACAGCACGGCAAGCGCCTCGCAGTGGCCTGCCCGAGCGCCTACCTCGATGATGTCGGCCTGGGCGACAGCATCGCCCTCAACGGCGCCTGCATGACCGTCACCAGCCTCGACCTCCCCCGGCAGCAGTTCACCATCGACATCTCGGCCGAATCCCTGGCCCGCACCACGGGGCTGGCCCAGGACGCCAGCGTCAACCTGGAAAAAGCCCTGCGCGCGGGTGACCGCCTCGGTGGCCACATCGTCTCCGGCCACGTGGACGGGGTGGGCACCGTCAGCCACTTTGCCCAAGTGGGCGAAAGCTGGGAGCTGCGCATCCAGGCCCCGGCCGAGCTCGCGAAATACCTGGCCTACAAGGGCTCCATCACCGTCAACGGCGTGAGCCTCACCGTCAACCGCGTCGCCGACAACGCCGCCGGCTGCGAGATCAGCATCAATCTCATCCCCCACACGGTGCAGAACACCAGCCTGGGCACGCTCAAAGCGGGCTCGGGCGTGAACCTCGAAATCGACACGGTGGCCCGTTACGTCGAGCGCATGCTCGCTGCCGGCGCCACCCCGCAAAAGGCATCCCCATGAGCAGCAAACCACCCGTGGCCATTTCACCCGTCGAAGACATCGTGGCCGAAATGAAGGCCGGCCGCATGGTCATCCTGGTCGACGAGGAAGACCGCGAGAACGAAGGCGACCTCGTACTGGCGGCCGACCACGTCACACCCGAGGCCATCAACTTCATGGCCCGCTTCGGCCGCGGCCTGATCTGCCTGACCCTCACGCGCCAGCGCTGCGAATACCTGCGCCTGCCGCCCATGGCCGCGCGCAACGGCACGGTCTACAGCACGGCCTTCACCGTCTCCATCGAAGCGGCCAGCGGCGTGACCACCGGCATTTCGGCTGCCGACCGCGCGCGCACCGTGCAGGCCGCCGTGGCCCCGAACGCCAAGCCCGAAGACCTGGTGCAACCCGGCCACATCTTCCCGCTGCAGGCCGTGGACGGCGGCGTGCTCATGCGCGCCGGCCACACCGAAGCCGGCTGCGACCTGTCCGCCATGGCCGGCTGCTCGCCCGCCGCCGTGATCTGCGAAATCATGAAGGACGACGGCACCATGGCCCGTCTGCCCGACCTGCAGGCCTTCGCCGCCGAGCACGGCCTGAAGATCGGCACCATTGCCGACCTGATCGAGCACCGCAGCCGCCACGAATCGCTGATCGAAAAAATCGGCAGCCGCCCGATCAAGACCGCCTTCGGCGACTTCACGGCCCACGCCTACCGCGACAAACCCAGCCAGGGTCTGCACCTGGCCCTGGTGCGCGGCCAGTGGGGGGCGCAGGACACGGTGCCGGCACGTGTACATGAACCGCTCTCGGTGCTCGACGCGCTCGAAGTCGGCCGCGCCATGCACTCCTGGAGCCTGGACGCCTGCCTCACGCGCATTGCCGCGGAGGGTCGCGGTGTCGTGGTGCTGCTCAACTGCGGCGAAAGCGCCGAGCAATTGCTGGCCCAGTTCGAAGGTACGGCGCGTCCCAGCCATGCCCCCGAGCGCGGCCGCATGGATCTGCGCACCTACGGCGTGGGCGCGCAGATCCTGCGCGACTGCGGCGTGCACAAGATGAACCTCATGGGCAACCCGCGCCGGCTGCCCAGCATGACCGGCTACGGACTCGAAGTCACCGGCTACATTCAAAAATAAACTCAAGGAATCCACCATGTTTGGCGCCGACAAAGGCAATCTCGAACCCACCGACGCACGCCTGGATGGCCGCAAGCTGACCATCGGCATCGTGCAGGCCCGTTTCAACGAAAGCGTCACCAACGCACTGGCTCTGGCCTGCCGCGCCGAGCTGGCCACCCTGGGCGTGTTGACCAAAAACATCGACCACGTCATGGTGCCCGGCGCGCTGGAAGTGCCGCTGGCCCTGCAGGCCCTGGCCGAGAAGAACAGCTATGACGCGCTGATTGCCCTGGGCTGCATCATCCGCGGCGAAACCTACCACTTCGAGCTGGTCGCCAACGAATCCGGCGCCGGTGTCACCCGCGTGGCACTGGACTACCAGCTCCCCATCGCCAACGCCATCCTGACCGTGGAAAACATGGACCAGGCCATCGCCCGCCAGACCGACAAGGGCCGTGACGCTGCGCGCGTGGCCGTGGAAATGGCCAACCTGATGGAAGACATCGAATGAGTTCCGCACCGCCCAACACCGCCCCGCGCAAGTCGGCCGCCAAATCAGGCCGCAGCCGCGCACGTGAGTTCGCACTGCAGGCCCTGTACCAGCACCTGGTCGGCCGCAACGAGACCAGCGCCATCGACACCTTCACACGGGACCTGGCCGGCTTTTCCAAGGCCGACGCCGCGCACTACGACGCCCTGCTGCACGGCTGCGTGGAACAGGCCGACGAACTGGATCGCCTGATCACCCCGCTGCTGGACCGCAAGCTGGCCGAGCTCTCGCCCATCGAGCACGCCGTCATGTGGATCGGCGCCTACGAGATGCAGCACTGCCTGGACGTGCCGTGGCGCGTGGTGCTCAACGAGTGCATCGAGCTCGCCAAATCCTTTGGCGGCACCGATGGCCACAAGTACGTCAACGGCGTGCTCAACGGCCTGGCCCCGGCGCTGCGTGCCGCCGAGGTGGCGACCGACCGCGCCAGCGGCAAGGCCCAGCCGGCCAAGAGCTGACACCCAGCGCATGAGAATCGCGGGCCGCGCCCAGAAGATCGAACCCTTCTACGTGATGGAAGTGGCCAAGGCCGCTTCCGCCCTGGCACGCGAAGCGGCGCAAGGCGTCGCGCCCATGATCTTCCTCAACATCGGCGAGCCCGACTTCACGGCCCCGCCCCTGGTGCAGGAAGCCGCCGAACGCGCCGTGCGCGCCGGCCGCAGCCAATACACCGATGCCACCGGCCTGCCCGCGCTGCGCGAGCGCATCAGCGCCTGGTATGCACAGCGCTTCGGCTTGAGCGTGCCCGCCAGCCGCATCGTCGTCACCGCGGGCGCCTCGGCCGCGCTGCAACTGGCCTGCCTGGCCCTGATCGATGCCGGCGATGAAATCCTCATGCCGGACCCGAGCTACCCCTGCAACCGCCACTTCGTCAGCGCCGCCGAGGGCACGGCCCGGCTCATCCCCGCCGGCCCGACCGAGCGCTTCCAGCTCAGCGCCGAACAGGTGCGCGCCGCCTGGGGCCCCAAGACCCGCGGCGTGCTGCTGGCCTCGCCCTCCAATCCCACCGGGACCTCCATCGACCCGGCCGAGCTGCGCCGCATTCACGAGGTGGTGAAAGCACACGACGGCATCACCCTGGTCGACGAGATCTACCTCGGCCTGAGCTACGAAGAGCGCTACGGCCACAGCGCGCTGGCCATCGATGACAACATCATCAGCATCAACAGCTTCAGCAAGTACTTCAGCATGACCGGCTGGCGCCTGGGCTGGCTGGTGCTGCCCGAAGAGCTGGTGCCCGTGGTCGAGCGCCTGGCGCAGAACCTCTACATCTGCCCCAGCACCATCGCCCAGCACGCGGCCCTGGCCTGCTTCGAAACCGAGAGCCTGGCCGAATACGAACGCCGGCGCGCCGAATTCAAGGCGCGGCGTGATTTCTTCATCCCGGCGCTGAACGAACTGGGCCTGACGGTGCCGGTCATGCCCGACGGCGCCTTCTACGCCTGGGCCGACTGCACACAGGCCTGCAAAAAACTGGGCGAAAGATTGGGAAATGACGCAAGCGTCATGGACAGCTGGGACCTGAGCTTCGCCCTCATGCAGCAGGCCCATGTGGCCGTCACACCGGGGCGCGACTTCGGCAACGCCGACACCGCACGCTACATCCGCTTCTCCACCGCCAGCGCCCTGCCCCAGTTGCAGGCAGCGGTAGAGCGGCTGCAAAAACTTCTACGCTGAGCACCGCATGGCTTTCGAACTGCCGATCCGCGTCTACTGGGAAGACACCGATACGTGCGTGTTGAGGTCATGGACATCACAACAGCGTGGTGTAACCTATGGACATGCAGCCATCAAAATCGCAACCTCCGGAGGCCTTGCCTCAGCCATTTGAACTTGAACTCAAGGTCCGAGACTACGAATGCGATATGGACCACGTTGTCAACAACGCGGTCTATCTCAACTACCTAGAGCACGCTCGACACGAACTACTTGAGACCAAGAGTCTCAAGTTCGGAGAGCTTTCCAAGCGTGGCATCAGTTTGGTCGTAACCCGCATCGAGATTGACTACAAGGGATCGCTTCGTAGCGGCGACTCTTTCATCGTTCGCTCGGCCCTACAGCGCAGCGGTCGGATCCGCTTTCTCTTCACCCAGGCCATTTATCGACTTCCAGACAACCGTCTCATGCTGAGTGCAGTAGTAACTGGCACAGCACTGAACTCACGGGGTCGGCCGGAATTTCCTGCGGAGCTGGAGAAGGCCTTTGGGTAGTCAATCTGCGAATCATTCTGTGGCAAGCGACGTGTGGGCAACCCGGAAGGGTTGTCCATCACTGAGCGCGTCAGTATCGGGGAACGGGAAACAACTAACGGTCCCAAAGGGCCATCCACGGGCGCAAGCCGGTGAGCGTGTTAGTTGCCCACGGTGGGCGCAAATTACGTTTGCGCGCTGATGGCCTCGCGGGAATTAATCCACTACGTTCCACACCGTCCCGTCGTTAGACCAACGGGTGAGGTGGACTGGGAGCTCGACACCGCGTGTCGCGCCATCAAAGGCCTGCCTCAAATATTTTGGAGCGATGGTACGCCCTGGCTGGAAGCCAACTTGTGGGCACATCAGCGAGCCACCACGGGCAAGACCGACATCAAAACAGTGCAAGCCAACTTGCGACACTTGCATAACTACGCAGAGTGGCTGGAAGTTAATGGCACTGATTGGCGCCACTTTCCAATGCTGGAGCGAGAACGGGTGCTGATTCGCTGGCGGAAACACTTGATAGAGCAGCGTGACTCTGGATTGCTGGCCCCCTCTACCGCTAGCCATTGCATGAACGCGACAATCCTGTTCTATCGCTACGCCAAAGCCTACGACTTGATTGGGTCAGATTCCCCAATGTGGCAAGAGCGGCAGGTTGTCCATCGTTTCCACGACACCCACGGCTTCAGTCGAACGATGCTTCTTTCCAGCACAGACCTCGCCATTCCGAATCGAGCTCGGCATGGGCTTAGACTGGAAGGGGGGCTCACCCCTCTTACCCGCGATCAAATGCACGAATTGCTAGCTTTTACCGCGCAAGAAGGGAATGCCAGTCGCGAACTTCACTTGATGCTTCAACTTGGCTTTTTCTCCGGCGCTCGTATCGAGACCATCGCGGATTTGAAGCGAGGGACGCTCGACAACGCAGTAACTGACCCCGCTACTCCAGGCTTGGTTTACCTGGCCGTGGGACCTGGCCACAAACCCTACGTCGCAACCAAGTTAAATGTGCAAGGGCGGATCCTTGTGCCCAACTGGCTATTTCAGGCGCTGCTTGAGTACGTGGCCGACCCAGTTCGACTCAAGCGGGAGACTTTAGCCTCGACAGAGATCAAGGATCTCATCTTCCTGACGCGATTCGGCCGTCGCTATGCTGACCGCGACTCCGGTTCTGGAACAGCGATTGGTCGCGCCATGGTCGATTTGCGGCGTAAGGCCGTAGATGCCGGAATCAAGTTTGCCAAACACTTTCACTTCCATATGACCAGGGCTACCTTCGGGACATGGCTCACCTCAACCCTCCTGGAGCGTGGGTACAACGCCAAAGCAGTGCTCACCTTCGTCAGTGATGCCTTGCTGCACAAGGATATAGAGACCACCCTGCGCTACATCAAATTTGTTGAGCAAACACCCATCAAAATTGAAGTAGCAAACGAGTTCACGCAAGCCTTCCTAGGGCTGAGAACACGCCGTGGCAAGGATAACAATGCTTGATGGCGGTTTACCAAATCTGACCTTTCCCGAGATGACCTACGGGGAGCAAGAAACTCCATGGGATTTACGTCCACTTCTTTACAAGGGTGGCGCAGGAACTAATGTCAGAACTGTTGACGCCAAGATCGAGGCTGGTCACCTAGGACATCCACTTGTGGGACGCATCGAGCTAGTTCTCCGGATCCATGATGTGTTGGCAAACTTCTTGGGGCGCGGCGGTCGAAGGGTGACTGTCTCGGTGCAGATCCAGAAAATACGGCTCCTCTTCCACTGGTCGGATGAGCATGACTTCAATCTCAACCTCATATCCGTTCAACAATGCTACCTAGATTGGACGGACTCCCTTGTTCATCGTGTGCAGACTGGAGCGGGGCTAAGTTCTCAAACCGCCTACGACTCTGGGAGTGTTGTCGGATGGGTACTGGACCGAGTCCTGGGTCGCAGCAGTCCCATCATCAAGACGACACGCCTGCATGTTATCAAGCGAGGTTCCCGGGCGCTCAGTCCCAAAGCCGACAAGCAGAATCTTGAAGAGACTTTTGCTTTGGGACACTTCTTGTTGGATATCTCAGATGCATTGAGTGTGGATGCAATTTGGGGCCCACTTCCGGTTCGCATCCAGGTGCGGAATGGCAATGATTTGGAAGAGTGGTCGAAATTGAAACGCCCTGAGGAAATCAAGCCGCCTAACCCCAAATTCCCATATCAGGCGAAATACCTCGCCAAGCAAGCAGCATTGAAGCGCGCTGCTTGGGAGGCCGACTCCACCGTACGCACCCGCTACCCCCTTATTAATTTGAGAATTCAAGCTGAGATGTTTATGCTGATGGGCCAGCCTGCCATTAACTTGGCACAGGTACATCAAATTCGAATGGATCAGTGGCGTTACAAGCCGTCTACTCATGGCTTTGAAGTTCGCGCTTACAAGCATCGAAGGTGGGGGCCGGTAGAGTTTGAAATCTATTCGGCTTACCGGCCGATCTTTGAGCGATATCTGAGGTGGCGCGCTGCAATGTTCCCCGACGACCCCGATGGGTTGCTTTTCCCTCTCATAGGACCAAATGGTCGTCAGACCATTCGCCATCCGGAGAGCCCGCCTGTCTTTAGTCGGCTCATCAACTGCTGTGAGCGCGCGGGGATCAAATATGTTTCGCCAAGAGCACTGCGCAATACCAACGTTAATTGGACGCTTCGACGTACTCAGGATCCAGACCTGACTGCAGAGGAAAAGCAGCATCACACCAAGACCTTACTCCGCGTGTATGAGAAGCCAAGTCAGCAACGTGCCATGGTGCAGATCAAAGCATTTTGGGCCAAGCATGACCCCGCCCAAGCCGCCGCAGGTCCAGGTTCATGCGTTGGGAAAACTCCTGAGCCAATCAAGGACATACCAGCCATTGCAACCAAGCCCGATTGTCTGACCCCTTCCGGTTGTCTGTTTTGTACCCACCAACGGGACATTGACAGTCTGGATCACGTGTGGTCGCTGGTCACCTACCGCCTACTCAAATCCTTTGAGCTAAAGACCGAGGGGAAAACAGCATCCAAAAAGGCTCCACCTCAGCACCCGGCTGAGGTCGTCATTGACCGGCTGACAAGCAAGTTGAACTTTATCCAGAGCTCAAGCCCCCGGCGGGAGAGCTGGCTTAAGGAAGCCTTATTGCGTATCGAAGAAGGGCGCTACCACCCGACCTGGGCCCAGATGATAGAGAGCACGTGAACGAGCGACACTAGACATGCACCTTGAAATACTTGGCCTCCAACTCCACTCTCCATTGGCGCACCTTGGTGCGATTAATTTCCGACCACCGAGCTGGCCACCACCACCCGATTGGCCCCCTATCGTTAACGCGCAGGGCACACCGCAGTGTGTCTATAGCGACTCAAGCTGGCCACTGGATGTATGGGCCGGGAAACCACTCAAAATCAACTTTGGTGATGGGTCAACTATTGGCAGGCGCATCGACACTGCCAATGCCAACCTTTTGCGCCAATGCGCAACATGGTTTATTTGGGGTCCTAGGGGTGCCCGTTCAGCATCGTCGTTTTGCTCCAAATTCGCGGTGATCAAACCGATATTTGTGGCATGTTCTGACGAAGGAATTGTCGCCACGGACCTGATGCGATTTCCAGCTGTACTCGATAAAGTTGCGGCATTACTGCCTCCCTCCAGTTTCGACTATGCGATCTCCATCCTGCACGACCTTCTAGACGCCAAAATAGATCTCGGATTTTGCCTGCTTGATGTGGATGGCCTGGCACAACTCGCAAAACTTGCGCCTAAGCACGATGTCCAGCAAACCCCTTACATCCCGCCTCGAATCTGGTCTTACCAACTCTCCAGACTACGAGAGTGCTTGGAAGACTACACGAAACACCGCACTCAAATTGAAGCCTGCTATAAGTTCTGTCTAGACGCATACATCAGCAACTATGGTTCTCTCCAGCAGGTATTTTCCTCGACTGGAACTGGCTACAAAGGCCCCTTCATAAACCCGAAGCCTGGATCAGGCTTTACTCACCACGGCTCGTTCAAGTTCACGGCTGACCGCTTTGGTTTGACTGACTTGTTTGAGCGGTGGGTAGGGCCCTTCACTGGAGAGAAGGGTGAGAATCAGATTGCGATATTTTCTCGATACCTTGATTTGACCTCTAAAGCCGGCTTGGGCTATCTCTTGAATTTCTCGTTGATGCGCGTTGAAGAAGGCTGGGATCTTCGATCCGATTGTCTGTTAATAGAAAAAGACGAACGGTTCGGAGACATCCACATGCTACGTGGCGAGACGACAAAAACCGACCTGGATTCCGATGCTCGTTGGCCAACAAGCAAGAGCACATCGCTCGCAGTGGATGTGATGAGTCACATTGCTGCCATGCGTATGCAATGCGTAAAAGAACGCGCAGGCATTGATATACAACCAGATGAAGAGATCAATCCTTACTTGATTTCCTACTCCTACGAGCCATGGAGCCAGTCAAAGACTAAGGTCAAATCGTATCGAATACGACCAAAGGCCATTACATACATGCAAATGCTCAATGCATTTCCGCAGCTTCTGGACCCATCCAAGATCATTATCAACGCAGAAGATCTTCGGATTGCGCGACTAATGACTCCCAGTTTGGATCCCGAGATTTACAAGATTGGTGTTCCCTGGCGTCTTGGCTGGCACCAATTGCGTCGCACAGGGGCGGTCAATATGCTTTCCTCGGATATGGTTGATGAATCATCATTACAAGTTCTATTGAAGCATCAAGCCAGGGTAATGACCTTGTACTACGGACGCAATCACTCTCGATTGAACTTGAGTGAAGATACGCGAAAGATGTTTCTCAAAGCAATGTACGAGGAAATTGGGAGAGATTTGCGAAATCTCCCAGACTCTCAGTTTGTTAGTCCGCTTGGTCCCAACAGAAAAGAGAGCATCGTTACTTTAATTAAAGAAAGCGATGCTGTCTCGCTGAATAAGGCAGCTATGCAGGGCAAGATTAGAGCCCGACGCATCCGGGCTGGCTTCTGCGTCAACCACACTCCATGCCCCTATGGGGGAGTCGAAGCGATCGCCCATTGCCTAGGGGGCGATGGCAGCAAGGGTTGTCCTGATCTGCTAGTAGATGTCAACAAAGAAGGTGGCATCAAGCTCTATGAAAAGATAGTCGACGACCAATTGAAGAGCGTACATCCCGAATCACCACGTCACCGAAGCCTGCAAGCCGAGAAGCGGGCCATCAGAAATTTCTATGCTGTTATCCAAACCCAAGAACGCTGAGGCCAACTTCCGCGAGGCATTTGATCGTCTTAAGGCTGGAGTGCCGAAGGTGCTCCCAAAAGGAACACCCGTCAGCCAAAACAACGTGAGCAAGGAAGCTGGGTGCGATCCGACTGCTTTGCGAAAATCTCGTTTCCCTGCCCTTGTGACAGAGATCCAAGAATACATTGCAGGCCAAGGCGGAGAACGCATCCCATCAGAGCGGCAGCGCCTGCTTAAGCAACGGCAGCAATCTCGCAATTCGCGCGAACTCATCACCGACCTCAAGGCGCAGCGGGACGCCGCAGAATCAAAGCTGCTGGATGCTAATGCTCAGATTGGCATACTCACCCGCAGACTCCGGGATATGGAGGCCCGCCTGGAGGATCTGCGGGCCAAGGCCAGTATCTTGCCGCTGCCCCCAACCAAGCCCAAAGCCATCCCCCGAGTCATTGTGTAACGCTGCCATTCGCTGCTAGCAGTAATGCTGCCTGACCGCTTCTTGCCCAATCGCCGGTGACAGATGAGGACTTAGTGTCGGCAACAATTGAGTCTGCAATTCGTTCCTATAAAAATCAACAAATTACGCGAGCCGCTTCAAGAGGTTTACAATTTTGAAGCATCTATCACCGTTTCATTTCACAGTGATAAAAGACGGGTAGAGTCAATCGATCACGAAGAAAGAGCGACGTTAGACGGCTATGCTTCGAAGGTCTGAAATGCAGCGATTTCTGTCGTTCGCGGCCGTGCTGTAACCTCACGCTTTCATCCCCGATGCGGTCATCCGGGCGACCGCGCCCTCGAACGACCAAGCGACCGGTTTCAATGGAATAGCCGATATTGGCGGTGCGCTGCATCGCAACCGAACCTGAAGTTCTTCTGCCCGCGATTGCGAACAGGTACTCTCGACCCAAAGTGGTTAGTAGTCGACCAGGGGAGCGGAGGCTCAATGTTGAAGGTAACAAGCGCGGAGGAGGCTGAAGAAACCAGCCACGCCGGTTCCGCAGTCCCGCTTGACCGAAAGGTCGTGGAAATCAACAAAATATGAGTCATCTGCTCCCTTTACGCAAAAGGGATTACCAATTCATACGGAATCTGAGTTTCACTCCGCAAGAAGCAGACCGCCCTTAGTTTTTAAGGGTGCGCTACGTGCTTTGTTCTCCCCAAGCAAGGCTGTTAGAACGCACTCATCGGAGTTCGAAGAATCATACTGAAAGCCATAACACGCAGCGACTGCCAAGTCCAACTCCTCATGCAATGATTTCAACCAGTCCGGAAATTCGTTGTACAGATTCGTCATCGTACGACGACTCAATTCTTTAGAGTCTTCTACAGAAATCCCCGGACGTTCAATAATTCTGTCTGGATACGGTGAGAAGGCCATACCAACGGGAGCATTCTCGGAGACCGTGGCAACCCATTCTGGCGGATTAATCCAACGCTCCCTCAGTTTGTACAGACGACTGGCTGCCCGAGCAACCTGAATGGCTTTAGTCTTGATGGAAGGGTTCAGTCCAGCAGGAATAACCACCCCATCAACTTCCTCGGTCTCCTGACTGGAGGTGTCTTCAGGTGTGAGACCAAGCGGAAACGGGAACGTCTCGAAGCAAGTCGTTGGCGTATATCTTGGTCGATCCTCGAGTGATGTACCAAGCCTAAGAGACCAAAGCCGATGAAATCTAGACTGCAGCATTCCGAAGGTGCAATCGTCTTCTCTGGCTACAACAGCTAGTGCATGATCAGGCAATATGCGCTGATCAAGCCAAGTGAATATGCGATGCTTCGCAACAACCACTGTTACCAATTGCCGCTTGAGGTTGGCAACCGCGGCACGCATCGTCGGTACAGGCTCAGAGAATAGCCACCAATATTTCTTATAACTCTCTCTATTGCTTTTCTGGCGTTGAGGGTAAACGTTCTTGCGAACGTGCTGAAACGGCTTCTCAAACAACTGAGCGTCAGCCTCCCTCATGTCGCACCCAAAATCTACCAACCAGTTGTCTGACGGTCGTCGAACGATATCGAGCCCGTTAGCCCATCTCCGGAGTACCGCAGCATTAGACAGTCCACTTGGGTTGGGTTGTTGAAGCCATTGTCGAGCTAAAGTCGGATCGCATTCAAACGCGCCGCCTTTCACGGTCGTACAGAAGCAGCAGTTGGCATTCTCGGTCAGCACATCTGCCTTTGATATGTCACTTCCCGAACTCAGGTCTGGGTTGATGACGCTGACGGGCTTTCCATTCAGGTGGACTTGCTGCCCGTGCCCCTTGAGGGCAAAGGTGACCAAAGAAACGCTAACCGCGGCTCCCTCGTTGATCCATGGCAACTCATCCCAGGCATCAAAAATGACGCTATCAGCAGCAATCGCATCTAAAACGAACCGGTTCCGACCTCCTCTGATGGAGCTTGTTGCCACCAGACCAACAACTGCCGCACGCTGTTTTATCAGCGCCTCATGAGCATTGTCGAACCAATAACAAACCAGATCGGCAAACGCCGGAACACGCTTGCTGTACGCCTTTCGAAGACGCTCAGCATACTCAATCCCAAGCTCTTTCCATTGCTTCTTTGTGCCAAGAAATGGAGGGTTACTCACGATGACCGTTGCTTCTGGCCATATCGAGGGATCACCGTTAGTAGTCAGGAGAGCGTCTGATGTCTGGATATTTTCGAGTGGCTGCAATATGGGAGTCTCGTTTATCGTGTACCCGTGCTCCCGCAACCATTGAAGCTCGCCGATCCATACAGTGACCTTGGCTAACTCGCTTGCGAACTCATTGATCTCTATTCCTAGCAGATTGTGTGGTCCCGTCACAGCAATTTGCCGCTCCAGCCCCAGTTGCTCCGCTTCTATATTCGCCGTATGTTCGATGTCTTTCAGGCATTTGAGCGCCATATAGAGAAAGTTCCCACTTCCGCAAGCTGGGTCGAGTACTCTGAACGCATGCAAGCGATCCAGAAATCCCGAAAACAAGCCCGTAGCCTCTCGCTCAATCTCATTCGCTTTACTGCGCAACCTGGCATACCTGTCACGAAGTTCGCTTGACTTGCTCGAAACACCTTTCGCTCGAACTCGAAAGTAGTCCCTCCTACTGAGAAGAGTAGCTATCTTTTCGCGAATCGCCGCCCATTCATCCGTCAACGGGCGCTGAATTGCGGGCTCCAGGACTCGCATGATGGTCTCTGAATCCGTGTAATGAGCACCAAGTTGCGCCCTCTTTGATGGGTCTAGACCGCGTTCAAACAGTACGCCAAAGATTGCCGCATCAATGAATCGCCAGTTTTCACGCGCAGCAGTAGCCAGAATCTGCACGTCCTTTTCGTCAAGTTCTGGGACTTCAATCTCTTTGAATAAGCCGCCGTTGAACCAAGGAATATCGTCAACGCCGAAACTGCCCCCTGCTTGCATTATGTAGAACAAGTCACTCAGCGATTTGCGCAGACTCTTTGGCGTGATCTTCTTTTGGATGAGCCGTTTAAAGACATCTGCTGGCAAAAGGCCTGCATCATCAGCGAAGAAACAAAACACACACTGCGTTAAAAAGTGGGCAGCTTGCTTCGGCTGGACGCCACGAGCACGCAGTCGATCTGCGATCAGAGCAAAGGTGCTGGCAACATCCTCCGTAAGTTGCTGTACCGTCTTCTTTGGCCTGAAGCGGTAAGGATCAACGAATGCTGCCCTCAGGAGATCGAGTTGCGCAGGATCTCGGAGTTCATCTAGCTGGATGACGGTTCGTACTGACGGATGGCCGGTAAAGTGTGTATGAATCTCGAAGGAAATTCGATCACTGACTATCAGTAATGGTGGGTTGTCTAGAGGGAGGGCATATTGAATTAGCTGTCTCAGTGCCGCGTTGAGATCGCCATCAGGTGCTTTGTACTCCCATCCGAAGTGGTCGCGCTTCCATACATCTGCGTAGCCACGACTTGCCCCAGAGCGGAACCCCTTCTCAAAGCAGTAGCTGTCAGGATCGTCCGGAACCGGCACACCAAGGATGCTGCATAGCTCCAGAAAATGAGGTTGCGCACCTGCGCGCTCTCCAAGACGATAGGATCTCCCGTCCGGGCCCCATTTTTTGATGAACTCGTTGACGCTGACAGCTCTGGCGTCAGAGGTTGTACTTCCTCGCTTTCGATGTTCAGAAAGAACCGCAGCCATTGCCCACCTCCCGAAGATCTGGGCGTTTGATAGTGCTGGCGGTGGTGGCTTCTGGTCAAGCAGCCAGAAGGTTATCTGTCCTCAAATGGTGCCAATACACCACATTTACTGTATGGATAGTCATGCATTTCGACCGACAAAGAGTCCAGCCAGTCATGCCAGATGAGTCAATGGCATGACTGCCGTTAGGAAGTTGATAGCAACGAGAAACCCTAACAGTTTCCATTTGCGGGATTGACAATGACTCGCCAAGCGGAATCTAATCAAAAGAGGGACATTTGGGGAGCATCGGCCATCACCCCCCGTTGCGGACCTCCACCGCTGCATAACTCATATCAGTTCAGCAACGGGTGCCACCGGTCGTGGCCACGCGAATTCCGGTATTGGCTGCCTTGCAGTCATTGAACAGCCCGTGCGCTGCTGCGGTCTATGCCCGGTCTGCGATGGGCCACGGACATTGCCGGCTACAACTTACGCGCGCCGGCGTTGTCGGCATGCGGAATGTCTAATATTCAAATCGGCGAAATCACGCCGCCGATTCAGAGCGGGACTCGATAACAGTAAGAGGTGACCTTGTGCGAGTCAGCGCTCTTCAGCGCGGCCATAGCACCGCCGTGACTTGCATGACCGGGCCGAGCTGGTTTACTCGCCTGCCCCTGCCCGAAAGAAATAGCGCTCCAAGTCGCTGCGATTTCGCAACGACAGTCGTGTCCGTCGCGGTCGGTTCAGTTGGACGTCCAACCAGTACTGCGCGGCGAAGTAGCCCACCAGACACTTCTTGATCTGAGCCTTCCACGCCCAGCCCTGGGCATCTCTGGCCATGCCGAAATCACGGGCGACAAGGCTTTGCTGCGCGTCCGTCAGCCGCGCATCCGGCACCACAATGACCTCCACCGTCGAGTTCCACTCCTTGTCGTCATCCGCAGTTGTCGGACAGGTGGCATGGTGTGCGCGTGTTTCGTCAAAGCGGTGCAAGGCAAAGTCGCGGAAGGCCATGTGCTTGGAGTCATAGGCACGCACGTACCACCACTCGCTGCTGAAGAACAGCGCATGCGGCCAAAGGATTCGGGACGCCGGCTTGGCGGTTTCCATTGAGAGGTAGACCACCTCCAGACCGTGCGCGCACTGGATGGCAAACAGTATCTGCCTGAGCACCTCAGGCAGCAACCGCGCCCGAGGCCCCGGGAGCGATGCGTGCCGGGCAAGATCAGGGTGCAGGCCGAGACTGGGAAGTTGCTTGACGGTCTTGGCTTGGATACCGGCTTTGAGGAGCGCCAGGTACTCCTCCGGATCGCCAGTGGCTAGCACTGGCTGAAATTGCGCCGTCGGCTGATAGATCTTCAGGCGGTTGTTGTACGTGAGGTTGTCGGGACAACGGTCCCGGTAAGCGGTGAAATCGCGCGTGACTTGCGTCGGCGCCACCCCGAATGACGCAGACACGCGCTCACGCTGCACTGAGCCGTCCCATAGCGCGAGCGTCTCGATGAAGTGAAGCCGTTGACGCTGAGCGAACGCGACGTCGGCAAAGCCTTCCATAACCCTCAACTTACGATTGGTCATCAAAATAGGTGCTTCAATAGTATTGATTATAGTCACCATATTGAGTAGTGTTACAATAGTTTTTACAGCCCACCATCAACGCACACCTCCAACACACTCATGACCGCGCACGACAGTGATCAGTGGCTGGAAAAGTTGGGCTACGACAGCGGTTCTGCGTCCCTGCATCGAGCAGCGGACGGCCTAAAGGGCCAGCACCGTTACGGGCCGGAATTGGACATGCTCTTGGATCCGGCTGGGCCGATCCGAGCGCATGCAGTCTTCGACGTCGAAGGCGTTCCCACGGTCTGCTTCTTTCAGGACGATGGCCTGCTCAATGATGCACAGCGGCTCAATGACATCCGTCGCAGGATATGGAACCAGAACCTCGTCAGCATCATCCTTGTGCTGAGCGAGGGCACCGTGAACCCGGTGCCGGTCTCCAAGCGTGCAAATGTGGGAGCACCGATGCAGCAGTCGGCAGCGACTCCTCACGGGCACTTCAGTGCAGCGGATGTCCAGTCGGGCGATCTCTACGCCCGGCACGCCGACTGGTTCCGGCATGAAGAGCGTGTGGACTCCTACCTGCTTCGCAACCTGAACGAGGCGGTACGTCAGCTCACCAAGGTCGCAGGCCTCTCCGATGAGCAGGCCCAGCAACTCGTGGGACAGCTGTTGTTCGTGTCCTACCTTGAGGAAAGGGGCATCGTCACCGACGTGTACCGGCGCGAGCGCAAGGTGGCGCGGATGAGCGACCTAGTGACGCAGCAAGATCATGCCGGTATCCTGCGCCTTCTCAAGCAGCTGAAATCGGACTTCAACGGTGACTTCCTGGAGCCCGGCGCGGGCGAGGACCCCGTCTGGAAACACCTGCAGCCAAATGGCTTTGCCGTGGCCCAGCGCTTCCTGTCTGGCGAGGACATGTCCAGCGGACAGCGGCGCCTGTGGGGCTACGACTTCAGCTTCCTTCCAGTCGAGCTGATCTCGGGCATCTACGAGTCATTCCTTCGCGATGAACAGGACGAGCTCGGCGCCTTCTACACGCCGCGGAACTTGGCCAACCTGGTCATCGACCAGGCGCTTGGCAATTGCGAGGATCCCGGTGCCCAGCGCATCTATGACGGCGCATGTGGTTCGGGCATCCTGTTGACGACTGCCTTCAGGCGGATCCTCAACCATGTGGAGGCGCAGCGCGGACAACTGTTGCCCCTAGCTGATCGCATCCCGCTGCTCAAGTCTTGCATCTTTGGCAGCGACGTGAGCAAGGCTGCCTGCCAGATGACGGCGTTTAGTCTGTACTTGTCGCTGCTCGAACGCCTTCAGCCAGCCGACCTGGCGCAGCTGGAACGCGGCGAGGGCGTCAAGCTGCCCAAGCTGCGGGGTGAGAACCTTTTCAGTGGCGCAGCGGGCGACTTCTTCGATGCCAAGAACAAGCTAGCGTCCAAACCGTCGTTCACGGTTTTCATCTGCAACCCGCCCTGGAAGGAGCCAAAGAAGGGGGCACAGTCTTCGGCGGACACATGGACCGAGAGCCAAGGCGACGCGGTCGTGCGCCGTCAGATGGCAGCCGCCTTTGCGCACCGCGCGCTGGACTGCGTTGAGCCGACCGGTCGGCTGTGCCTGATCCTTCCGGTGAGCTTATTTCTCGCGCCGACCAGCCAGCGCTTTGTTTCCGAGTGGCTCAACAAAGTCAAGCTGCACCGGTTGATCAATTTCGGCGATCTGCGCGATCTCCTCTTCGATCGCGCTCACCACGCCTGCGTGGTGGCACTGGCCACGCCGCGAGCAAAGGATCAGCGGTTCGCCCCCGTGGCCGAGCAGTTTGAGTATTGGGTGCCCAAGGCTGACACTAGCCTGGCCATGGGAAGGTTGACCTTGCGAGGGGAGGACAGGCAATGGGTACAGACTCAGCGCGTCATTTCCAGCAACCAGGCGCTGACCACACTGTCGTGGGGCGGACCCGTCGACGTCGCGCTTTGTGCCCGGTTGCGCCTGCACGGCCGGCTGGATGACATGGCGAATGGCCGCTTCGGGTCCTGGCAGATCCGCAAAGGTGTCCATCTCAACGATGCATCCCGCCCTCCGCTGAGCGCTGCCAAGCTTCATGCGATGCCACACATCCCCGTGAAGATCGTCCAGGGATCGCTTCCCTTTGTCGACGAGGATCTGCTCGACGACTTTCCGCGCGAGCAGAAGAAGGTAGTCGGCCTAGACAAAGAGCTACTTGCGGTGTTCAGTGGCCCCCGCGTCGTCTTCCCTGATGGCCCGTCGCCGGGCTTGGAAGTGCGTGCGCATTTCATCTCAGCCAGCGCGTCCTTCACCAGCAGTATTGGCGTCGTCAGCGGCCCCGAGGAAGATGCGGATTTACTGAAATTCTTGACGGTCTATCTGCGGTCCGACCTAGTGCGGTACTTCGTAGTCATGAGCCAGTACTCGGTGCTGGTCGCGCAAGATCGCATCACGCTAAAGGACATTAAGAGCCTACCCTTCGTGCCTCCTACGCGGCATCCCAATCCAGAAAGGGCCCGCGCAATCGTGGCAGAGACGGCGCAGGCCATCGCGGACATCCAAGGCCGCGACGTGTTCGAGCAGGACCGTCGATACCAACAGCTGCGCCCAAAGCTGCAGAAGCTGATCTTCCAGTACTTTGGCCTGAGCAAGAACGAGACCCTGCTTGTGCAGGAAGTGGTTCGCGACGTCATCCCGTCCATCCAGCCGCGCGGGTTCAGCACGCTGCGCACTGAGCTGCAGTTGGACGCGCCGCTGGACAAGTTGTCCGACTATGCGGAGGCCTTGCGTGCCGAGTTGGTGGCCTGGCGTGACGCGACGTCCGGACGGGGCGACTTTGAGGTCGCCGTGCAGGCTGCCACAGCCGGCCAGGGTCGCTTTGCCGTCGTGCGTGTGAACCTGGTCGCTGTAGCGGGCAACGCGAAAACCGCTCCCGCTGTTGAGGCAGACAAAGCCGTTCAAGCGACCATCCGGATGCTTCAGGACCGCCAGCTCCTACCCATGCGAGTGACTTCCAACATCTTCCTGGCCGCCGATGTCGTGCTGCTGGTCGATTCGTCAGCCTACATCATCAAACCGATGCAGCGCCGAGCGTGGTTGCGCCGCAGCGCGCTGCAGGATGCCCAGCGGATCGTGCAGACCGCCCGTGGCGTTGAGGAAACACCGCAGGCGGAGGCGGCATGAGCGGCGGGCTGAGTTGGGGAGGCGTGTTCCCCACAGACGAATCAGCTATCGCCACCAAACTGCTTGTCGAAGCCTGGGCGCAACTCACCAGTTCGGCCGGTACCGCCTTCAGGTCCTCGCTGTCCGAACCTAAGCTCACGGACCTCCTCTGCGAGCATCTGAAGGACATTTCCGAAGCCACTGGGCGCCTGACGGGGCGTTGGGGCCAAGAGAACCCCTTCGGCAGGATCGACGCAGCGGCTGGCAAGCGAATCACCAGCTACCGCACCGACATCGAGTACTTCTCCAACCGTTCAACGCCGACGTTGAAGCTCGTTTACGAGTTCAAGAAGATTGACGGAAACAACCCTCGGACATTGACGAAGTACTGGGGCGCCGACGGCATGGGGCGCTTCATCGATGGCGACTACGCGATCAAGCAGCCGGTGGTGCTGATGGCCGGCATCGTGATCTCGCCAAAAGCTGCTTGCGTCGACACGCTGAAAGCAACTTTAGCCTCCAATCGCTGCGAGAAGTTGAACTGGCGCAGCGCCGCACGGATCATCGAGCCGTCGCAAGGCTTCCACGAAGCCCATTTCGACACGGAGCACCTGCGGCCGGCCGACAAGCAGCCCCCCGTCGGGTATGTGCGAATCTGCCACCTCTTCCTTGATTTTCCGTCCTGACGTCAGCTGCCAAGCACGCGCCGAGATGCTTTTGCTGGCGTCGTTCAGCGCAATAGCGCTGGGTTGCGTGATCGAAATTGAGCTGCTGACATTCCAGGTGGTACAGCCACTTGTTGCCATGGAACATGGTTTTTCTTGTCCCGCAAGACGATGAGTAAACAGGCGACGACCGTGCCGTGGACTGCTGGCACCGTACTCAACAGCGGCAGCACTTCCGCGGCAAAGGCGGCCATCATCCTCAGGTCAGTGTAATAGTTAGATGGCGCGCTCCCGTCCCAGTACCGCTGGCGAGAATAGTCATAGCACGTCGAAATCAATTCAGCATCGAGCGACCCAGCGGCTCCTAGTCGGTCGAGTGGCATCTTCAAGCTGGCGGCATTCGCTTCGTGTCCAGGTCCGTTTCAACCCGATTTAGCGCATTACTCGCTGCTCGTGCTACCACGGCGCCAATACATGATGCAGTTAATGTCGTTAATTGTGCCTCGCACGGAGCGCGGCATTGAGCTGATCAACAACCTCTGACCAATCAGCGTCGTCTTGTAGTTTTTCCCGAAGAAGGGTGGCTTGTGAAGCACTCCAAAACGGCGCGTCTTCCAATCGCACCTCGACAGACAACGGTGAATTTTTCTCAATAAATGCGCGGATATTGGCGGGCTCACGCGAGAGCCCAAGCTGGGAAAACAGCTCTGAAAAGCGGTGATAAAAAGCGTCCATCTTAAAAACCTCGTCTTGCGTCTTCAACCATTCTTCGCAGGCACCACCCTGCGTAGGCGGGGCCCAGAAGCCACCCCATCCATCTCAGGGCCGCCCGACTGGGCAGTTGGTAATCAATCCAGACTTGCAAGCGCGCGCCTGTACCTTCTGCTGCCAGGTTAAAGCCCATGCGATAGGCCCCGATGACCAGCAGGCGCGGTTCGCCGAGCGTAGCCCATGCCTTGCGCAAAGGCGGCTCATATTCATCCACGATCTCGTCCAGCCCGAGCTCGATGCCAGCGATACGTCCGTTCATTCGAATGACCGAGCCGATACGACGCCCCTGAAACTCATCCAGCTCGAAATTGAATTTCGAGCCCAGGGTCATCCACGACGCCTTGGTCATGTGCGCCGCGAGCCGGCGTTGATCGTCCAACGTGGCAAAGATCTGCTGAGGCGCTGCGGGGATCAGCGCCTCAGCCTCGGCATGTCTCTGTCGCTGTTGGCTCATCGCCGTAGACGCAAGGCATTACCGATCACCGACGCTGAGCTGAAGCTCATGGCCAGTGCGGCAATCAGGGGTGAAAGCAGCCATCCGGTCACTGGATACAAGACGCCGGCGGCCACCGGAATGCCCAACGCGTTGTACAGGAAGGCAAACATAAGGTTCTGTTTCATGTTGCGCACAGTGTCTTCCGACAAGGTACGTGCCACCGCAATCCCGCGCAGATCGCCCTTGACCAGCGTGATCTGTGCGCTGTTCATTGCCACGTCCGTGCCGGTACCCATGGCGACACCGACATCCGCCTTTGCCAGCGCTGGCGCGTCGTTGATACCGTCGCCCGCCATGGCGACGACTCGGCCTTCACGTTGCAGCTTCTCCACGAGGATGAGCTTGTCGGCCGGCTTGACTTCACCATGCACCTCATCTATCCCCAGGCGGGCGCCGACCGCCTTGGCCGTCGTCAGGCCATCGCCGGTGGCCATCACGATGCGCATGCCGGCGGCCTTCAACGTCGCTAGTGCCTCGGGCGTACTGGCCTTGATGGGATCGGAGACGGCCAGCAGACCGGCCAGGCGGCCGTCAACCGCCAGATGCATGACGCTTGCGCCCTCTGCCCGAAGTGCTTCGGCCTGGGGAACCAGGGGCTCGACCAATACGCCCAATTGCTGCATCAGGGTTGTATTCCCAAGCGCCAGCTGCCGCCCCCCGACGAGTCCGCGCACGCCTATGCCGGACCCGGATTCGAACTGTTCTGGCTTGTCCAGAGCAAGGCCCCGCTCGCGGGCGGCGCGCACGATGGCGTCGGCCAGGGGATGCTCGCTGCCCTGGTCTAGGCTGGCCGCCAGCCGCAACACTTCGTCTGCATCGAAACCGGGCGCCGCAACCGCACGGTCGAAGGCCGGCCGGCCGTCCGTCAGGGTGCCGGTCTTGTCGATGATCAGCGTGTCGATCCGGCGCATGTGCTCGATGGCCGCCGCGTCGCGGAACAGCACACCACGGGTGGCGCCTTTGCCAGTCGCGACCATGATGGACATGGGCGTGGCCAATCCAAGCGCACAGGGACATGCAATGATCAGTACGGCAACCGAATTGATCAGCGCATAGACCCAGCTGGGTTGAGGCCCGAAGAACCCCCAGACAAAAAAGGTCAGCAGCGCAATGGCAACGACCATGAGTACGAAATATCCGGCCACGATGTCCGCCATGCGCTGCATCGGCGCCTTGGAGCGCTGGGCCTGCGCCACCATCTGAACAATCTGCGCCAACATGGTCGAAGAACCGACTTTTTCCGAACGCATGACCAGCGCGCCGTTGGTATTCATGGTGGCGCCGATCACCTTGTCGCCGACCCGCTTGGTCACAGGTACCGGCTCCCCGGTGAGCATCGATTCGTCAACCGCGCTGATCCCCTCCTCCACCACTCCGTCCACCGGCACCTTTTCTCCGGGCCGGATGCGCAGCCGATCGCCCACATGCACGTGGGTCAAAGGCACATCCTCTTCCGTACCATCGGCACGGATGCGCCGTGCAGTCTTGGGCGCCAAACCCAGCAGCGACTTGATGGCGGCCGAGGTCTGGGATCTGGCTTTCAATTCGAGCAGCTGCCCCAGCAGCGTAAGCGAGATGATGACCGCGGTGGCCTCGTAATATACGGCCACACGGCCCATGGCGACGAAGGAGGCTGGAAACACCTCCGGCGCGATGGTGGCTACCAGGCTGTATAGAAAGGCGGCGCCGGTGCCCAGGCCGATCAAAGTCCACATATTGGGGCTGCGGTTGAGCACCGACTGCCAGCCGCGCGCAAAAAACGGCCAGCCTGCCCACAACACGATCGGCAGGGAGAGGACCAGTTCGATCCAGCTCTGGCGTGCCATGTCAAACCAGTTGAGTTGGTGGCCGAACATGGCCAACACCGTCACAACCACGGTCAGCGGGAGCGTCCACCAGAAGCGTCGCTGAAAATCTTTCAGCTCCGGGTTGTCTTCCTCTTCCAGCTCCGGCAGCAAAGGCTCAAGGGTCATGCCGCACTTGGGGCACGAGCCCGGATGGTCCTGCCGGATCTCCGGATGCATGGGACAGGTGTAGATCGTCCCACTGGGCGCTGGCGCTAACACCGGGGCGGCGGCTACCGGGCTTGCGTAGCGCTCTGGATCAGCGGCGAACTTGCCTTGGCACTTCGCACTGCAGAAATAGTAATTCTTCCCCTGGTGGCTGAGGCGATGTTCTGACTGCGCAGTGACGGCCATGCCGCAGACCGGATCTTTCAAACCTGTTGTCTGCGCCGGCGATGCCGAGGCTGGCTTCGCCCCTCCATGATGATGGTGTTCGTGATGGGCATGTTCATCCATGGCTTCAACTTCCCTTCTTTTTTTCTCAAACAATCCTGGCGCAGCGGCAGTTCAGTCAGCGGCCGCAGCAGCAACCACCTTGACCTTGCGAGGCTTTGGCACTGGCACAGCGCCCCATGCTGGGGCTCGACGAATCTTCATTCATGGATACCGACGAGCCTGAAACCAGTTTCCCCTTGTAGCCAGCTTCAGTCAGCGCATCCAGCATATCCTGCAGATGGCTCCCATCATCCAGAGATGTGACCGTCGCCCGCCCTCGTGCAAGATCTACGTCAACTTGACCGACGCCAGGAACCCGAGCCAACGCTTTGCGCACGGCGTTGGCAAAAGAGCCGCAGGTCATACCTTCTACTGACAGTTCAATCGAGCTCATAAGTTTCTCCAGTTAAGCGCCTCTATTGACGCAGACACCAAGATAAACCTTCCCATCGTGTCAATGTCAAGTGCTATTGCTGGAGTTTGATCATCCCCCGTCGGCTCCGTTCGGTTTCACCCGCAGCGGTAATGCTCCACCCATTTCGGAGCGTAGTTGCCACTGCTTCACCAGTGCATAGATGGCCGGGATGACGGCCAGCGTGAGGATGGTCGAGGAAATCATGCCTCCGACCATGGGCGCGGCAATACGGCTCATGACCTCGGAGCCGGTGCCGCTGCCCCACATGATGGGCAAAAGACCCGCCATGATGGCCACTACGGTCATCATCTTGGGCCGCACCCGTTCAACGGCACCATCCATCACCGCCGCGTAGAGGTCGGCCGCCCCCGGGGTCTTACCCTCCGCCTGGCGCCTGGCCTTCACCTCTTCCCAGGCGTGATCCAGGTAGATCAGCATGACCACCCCGGTCTCCGCAGCCACCCCGGCCAGAGCGATGAAGCCCACGGCCACGGCAACCGACAGGTTGTAGCCCAGCAGCCACATCAGCCAGATTCCGCCGACCAGGGCAAACGGTACGGAGAGCATCACGATCAGGGTTTCCGTGAGACGCCTGAAGTTCAGGTACAGCAACAGGAAGATCAGCGCCAACGTCACGGGGATGACCACCTTCATTTTCTGGATAGCCCGCTCCATGGACTCAAACTGGCCGCTCCAGGTTGCGTAATAGCCGGGCGGGAACTTGATCTGGTCGGCGACAGCCTTTTTGGCATCGGCCACATAGCCACCGATGTCCCGATCCCGGATGTCCACATAGATGTAGGCAGACAGCAAGGCATTTTCGGTGCGGATACCGGGCGCGCCCTTGGCTATAGAAAGCGTCGCCACCTGTCCCAGCGGCACCATGGCACCGCCCGGTGTCGGCACCAGCACCTGTGTCGCGATCTGCTGCGGATCGTTGCGCAGCTCACGCGGGTAGCGCACGGTGACGCCAAAGCGTTCACGTCCTTCGACAGTGGTGGTTACCATTTCGCCGCCCAGCGCCGTGCCGATGACTTCCTGCAACTCACCCACATTGAGCCCGTAGCGTGCCAGCTGCGGGCGATCGGGCTCGATGTTCAGGTAGTAACCTCCGGTGATGCGCTCGGCGAAAGCTGAACTGGTGCCGGGTACCGTCTTGACGACCGCTTCAATCTCCTTGGCCAGACGCTCCATCTCGGCCAGGTCCTTGCCGAACACCTTGATGCCGATTGGCGTGCGTATGCCGGTCGACAGCATGTCGATACGCGCCTTGATCGGCATGGTCCAGGCATTGGAAACTCCCGGGAACTGCAGTGCCTTGTCCATCTCTGCGATCAGCTTGTCCGTCGTCATGCCGTCGCGCCACTCCGAGGTCGGCTTGAGGTTGATGATCGTCTCGAACATCTCGGTTGGAGCAGGATCGGTCGCCGTGTTGGCGCGGCCAGCCTTGCCGTACACGGAGGCTACCTCCGGGAAGCTCTTGATGATCTTGTTCTGGGTCTGCAGCAGTTCGGCTGCCTTGGTGATGGACATGCCGGGCAACGAAGACGGCATGTACAAAAGCGTTCCCTCGTTGAGCGTCGGCATGAATTCGGAGCCAAGCCTGGACGCCGGATAAAGGGTGATACCCAGCGCCAGCAACGCAAGACCGATGGTCGTCTTTTTCCAGATCATCACCCAGGCAATGATGGGGCGGTAGCCCCAGATCAGAAAACGGTTCACCGGGTTCTTCGCCTCTGGCATGATCTTGCCGCGAATGAAGAACAGCATCAGGACCGGAACCAGTGTCACCGAGAGCATGGCTGCTCCGGCCATGGCGAATGTCTTGGTGTAAGCCAAGGGCGAGAACAACCGTCCTTCCTGCGATTCCAGCGTGAAGACCGGCAGGAACGAGACCGTGATGATCAGCAGCGAGAAGAACAGGGCCGGCCCAACCTCCTTGCAGGCAACCACCATCGCATCGGCACGCTGGGCCGCCGTATGCTCGGGCGGCAGGCGTTCCAGGTGCTTGTGCGCGTTCTCGATCATCACGATGGCGGCATCGACCATGGCACCGATGGCAATCGCAATCCCCCCCAGACTCATCAGGTTCGAATTCATGCCCAGCAGGCGCATCGCGATGAAGGCAATCAAGACGCCGACGGGCAGCATCAGAATGGCAACCAGGGCAGACCGGACGTGGAGCAGAAACACGACACAGACCAGCGCAACGATGAGGGATTCCTCGAGCAAGGTCCGTTTCAATGTGTCGACGGCCCGGTGGATCAGGTCGGAGCGGTCATAAACGGCCTCGATGGTGACCCCCTCGGGCAGGCCCGAGGAGACCTCGGCGACTTTTTCCTTCAGGTTGTGGATAACCTCCAGGGCGTTCTGGCCATAACGTGCCATGGCGATGCCGGAAACCACCTCGCCTTCGCCGTTAAGTTCGGTCAAGCCGCGGCGCTCATCGGGTACCAGTTCCACCCGTGCGACGTCGCGCACCAGCACCGGTGTCCCCTTCTCGCTGCGCAGCACCAGGTTTTCGATATCCGACACGCCGCGCAAATAGCCCTTGCCGCGCACCATGTACTCGGTCTCGGCCATCTCAATGACCCGTCCGCCCACGTCCCGATTGGAATCGCGGATCACCTGTGAAATCCGGCTCAGCGGTATGCCATAGGCACGCAGCTTTACCGGGTCGACCGTGACCTGATAGGTCTGGACGAAGCCTCCAATGGAGGCGACTTCAGAGACCCCGTGGGCCTTGGTCAGCTGATAACGAAGATACCAATCCTGCAGGCTACGCAACTCGGCCAAGCTACGGTCTTTCGCCAGCAAGGCGTATTGATACACCCAACCCACACCGGTCGCATCGGGCCCGATCTGCGGGGTCACGCCCTTGGGCATGCGTCCGGCGGCGAAATTGAGGTACTCCAGCACGCGCGAGCGTGCCCAGTAGATATCGGTGCCGTCCTCAAAAATGATGTAAACGAAAGAGGCACCGAAGAATGAGAATCCACGCACCACCTTAGATCGGGGCACCGAGAGCATGGCGGTCGTCAGCGGATAGGTGACCTGGTCCTCCACCACCTGCGGTGCCTGTCCTGGATACTCGGTGTAGACGATGACCTGCACGTCGGACAGGTCAGGCAGGGCATCCAGCGGTGTGCGGATCACGGCATAAATGCCGGCCGCGACGACGAACAGGGTGGCAAGAAGGATCAGGAAGCGGTTGCGCCCCGACCAATCGATGATTCTGGCGAGCATTTTTCTTCCCGTTAGCGACTCTTGTGTGCGGCTGCAT
This sequence comes from uncultured Hylemonella sp., assembly GCA_963512175.1. Taxonomy (GTDB): domain Bacteria; phylum Pseudomonadota; class Gammaproteobacteria; order Burkholderiales; family Burkholderiaceae_C; genus Hylemonella. Next base: position 154,680 of record CAUPLI010000001.1, read on the forward strand.
CATGCGTTGGTGCGGCACGGCGCAATGCCGTCACCACCCACTCACCGGGCTTACGCTCGACAAACTCGAACGCCACCATGTCGCCAGGTTTGTAACCCCGCAGCAGGCCGCTGTTTGCGACCGCGAATTCCATCGACATGGCGGGCCATCTGAGGCTGGGCACCGGACCATGGCTGATCTCGACTGTGCCATTCTTGACATCGATGGCTTCGATCGCACCTTCCGCCCGATGACCTGTCGCTGCCGCTTTCGGTGTCTCGCTTGACGGCTTTTGCACGGCATCTGCACTAGAACCATGAGTTGCGTGACCAAAGCCACCGACGGCCGCCTTGAGGTTGCTCTCGGCATCAATCAGAAAGTTGGCGGAGACCACGACCACTTCACCGTTGCGCACGCCTTCCAGGACTTCCACCTCATTGTTGGCGCGCCGGCCCAGGCGGACTTCCCGCGGCTCGAAGCGCCCCTCCCCGACCTGGACGAGCACGAGCTGCCGCGTCCCGCTGTCGATGACCGCCGAATTGGGCACCGTCACTGTCTGTGTGCGTGTCCCGACCGATAGTTCAATCTGCGCAAACATGGCCGGCTTGAGCAGCATGCCAGGGTTGGACAGCTCAATGCGCACGGGAATCGTCCGCGTCTCGGGATTGAGCGTGGGGTAGACATAGGTGACGATGCCCGAAAGCGCCTTGTCAGGATAGGCATTGATCGTCACCTTGACCTTGGCACCCGTCTTCACGAGACCGATGTCCTGTTCGAACACATCGGCCACGACCCAGACTGCGCCAAGATCGGTGACCTGGTACAGCGCTTCGCCCGGCATGAAACGCATGCCCTGCACGGCCTTTTTCTCCGTCACCAGGCCCTGGACCGGGGAACGAAATGCCAGCGTACGTCGGACTTCCCCCGACGGCGTCAGGCTGGATATCTGCTCTTCCGAGATATCCCAGTTGCGCAAGCGCTGCAGACTGGAGTCAGCCAAGCGGCGCATACCCGACTGGACCGAATCCGCAGATCCTTGCGTTGACTGCAAGCCCTGCAAGGCGATCTGGTACTCGCGCTGCGCGGAGATCAGTTCAGGGCTGTAGACCTCAAAGAGCACCTGACCCTTGGCCACCGTCTGACCGGTCACGTTCACGTACAGACGCTCCACGTACCCTTCGAACTTCGGCGAGATGGTGTAGATCCGGCGCTCGTCAGGTTCGACCCGTCCCGCCGCACGAACTATGCGCTCCAGTTTTTGGACACGCGCTGCTTCGGTACGCACGCCCAGCTTCTGGATTTTTTCAGTGCTGATCCTGATCAGGCCCGCCTGAGCCGAACTGTCTTCCTGATCCTCACCCTCATAGACGGCGATGTAGTCCATGCCCATGGGATCCTTCTTCGGCACGGAAGAGGTATCGGGCAAGCCCATGGGGTTGCGGTAAAAGAGAAGCTTGCGTGCAGGCTTGGACGTTGCGGCATTCGGCGTTTCCGCCCCACTCACTGTGGCTGCCGCTTGCAGCTCGTGGCCTCGGTACAGGAAGCCATAGCGGACTTCAAGCGCAATGAGGACCACCAAACTGACGCCCAGACCGGCAATCAGCCATTTGGACCGGACACTCATAGATCTTCTCCAATGATTCGTTCGATTTCAGCCAGCCGGAATTGCGCTTCCACCTGGGACTCCAGCTGGCTCTGCCTGGCCTTGCGGATCTGCCGCTGGGCATCCAGCAGCGTCGCAAAGTCCACCTTGCCGTTCTCATACCCTACCAAGGCCGCCTGATAGGTAAATTCCGACTGGGGAAGTAATTGGGTCGCTACGAGGTTCTCCGTACGACGGGCGGCATCGATCGCATCCACGTTCTCCGAAAGTTCGGACAGCAGTTGCCGAGTCGCAGACTCCTTGCGCGCTTGGGCTGCCTGCAGCATGGCTTCGGATTCCCTCTCCTGAGCCCGACGGGATGACTGCTGCAGAGGTATATTCATTTCGATCATCAGTTCCCATTCCTTCACGGTTCCCTGGTACTGAATGGGAGAAACACCCAGCGTGATGTCGGGGTAGCGGTTCTTCAGCACGAGATCCCGACTCAACTGGGCAGACCTGATGCGGGACTCCTCGCTACTGAGTTGCGGATTGCGCGTTATCGCACGCTCCTCCAGCCCTGTCAGGTTCAACTGTTCATGCGACGGCACAGGCCGCAGTGCCACCGGTTCTGCCAGGGATGCTCCGGCGGGCCGGGCCAGCAAGCCATTCAGACGTGCCTGTAGCTGACGACGTTCCGCCTCCAGCGCGATCAGTTCATTGCGCAAGGCAGATTGTTCGAGCTGGGCCCGGATCACGTCCTGTTGGGCCGCCAGGCCACCGGCGTAGCGGGCCTGCGTCACGCTCTCAAGACGGGTCATCAAGTCGATGATCTCGCGCGCAATTCTTTCACTGCGATACAGCAGGTAGAGTCGGGCATAGGCAGCCTTGATGCGGCTTGAAATTTCGATCCAGGTTCCCTGGCTGCGCCCCCTAGCTGCTTCGACATCCTGCTCAGCAATGTTTCGCTTCAGGTCCCGCTTGCCATACCAGGGGAACTCCTGCATCAGGAGATATCGCGTGCTGCCGACCTGGCCTGGAAGAAGCAGGGGGGATTGGTCCCCCTGGCGGGTCACGTCCCGAAGTTCGGCGCGGAAACGCGGGTCGGGCAAGGCCCCCGCAGACTCCACGCGCTGGGTCGATGCGTCCAACTCGGCGCGCATCGCAGCGTATTCAGGATTGCCCTTACGCGCGTAGTCGAGGAGACCGCTGAGTGATGCGCCAAGGTCCGACTCCTGAGCCACCGCGGGAAAAATCAGCAACAACCAGGCGACAGAGGCGCAAAGTAGAGTTTGGTAACCTGTTTTCATAACTATCGGTGCTTCCTGAGTCAGCATTCAGTCGATTGGGATGCGACCGGATGCTGACTGGCAGTATCGGAGCCTGGGACCGACAAATTCCTGACGAATTGATTACATTCTTGTAATCTATGAGGCGTGGGGACGCCGACTACTTTATGTTTGATCCCGATCAAACGCTGTCATGACGATGCGGCCGGCGCAAAGATCAGCGCATAGAGCCACAAAGCCGAGAATCCCACCGGAAGTACGAGCGGCGTGATCCGAACGAGGGCGTGGATACGTCCGCCGACGATCTTGCCGGCCCCATTGGCCCGATTGACAACCATGGTTCGCTCATAAACCTGAAGCGCCATCTTTTCGGCATCCGAAAGTTGAAACTCAGCGTTGATCCTGGAAACCAGCGCCTCCTGCTCCCTCAAATACACATCCTGAGCCCAGGTTGCCGCATAAATGGACGCCAGGATCACCACCGAGAGAACGATGGCCGCAATCGGCATCACGTGATGAAAAAATGACTGCCAGAGAAAGCCGGTACTCCAGGAAGTCGCATACGCCGTCAGCAGAAACGACTGGGAGGTCACGTACCAAGTCACTCGGCTGGCGATCAGGGTGTTTTCAGCCTGAATGTCTTCTCGTAGCGCCCTCAGGATGTCGGCAAGAGCAAGAGATTTCGTTTCCATGATGGGTATGAATGGCGGCGCCGGCAGATTCTGATGATGATCAAGCGCAGGACTGGCCCGGTACGATCTTATAAATTACCCCTCGTTCCGACTGAACGATAGCAGCATACTGCTCAAACAGAACTCGTGCTGGCAAGATCAACGGCAACACCCGTTGCCCTTTCTGTTCTCCTGAATCGATGGACAAGGCATGCTGCCGTAGGAACAGTAGACGCAACAGTCGCCTGGCTTGGGGCGGAGCACGGTGTGGCACTGCTCGCATTCGTAAAACCACTGACAGGCGTCGGTAGGCATCGTTTCCAGCTTGCTGTGGCCGCACACCGGGCAGGTCAGCCTCGACTCCAAAACGACAGCAGTCATTGCGAACTCCTTTGCGGTTGCGGTCGATAGCCGGCCTCCTGGATGACCCAGGTCAGAATCTCGGCATGGGTCTTGGCATCGTCGAAGCTCACGGTAATCTGGCGTTTCTCCAGGCTCACCGCAATCTTGTTGAAGCCGGGCACCAATGTCATAAGCTTCGTCGCCGCCGTGGTAGCGCTCAAGTTACTCAACAGCCTGGTTGCATAGGACGATGTCAACAGCAGGGATAGTCCGAGCAACGCACTCAGCAGCGGCCAGCCACCGAAGGCCGGCTGTAGATGGACGATATATGTTGCTGATTGATCTATCAAACAAGTCGGAGAGGATTTTTTCGCCCAAAGAACCTAAGCGCAACGATCACGCTCAAAATTGCTGCGAAGAAACACCAAACGGAGATGAACCATCTCGCAAAGATCAGATAGGCCAGCACAAATGAGATCAAGGCGAGAGCCCCAAAGATCCTGACCGTGATCTCATTCGACAGTAGTGGGCTTACGGTGGTTGCGAGAAGGTACCCCGTCATCGTCACTACAGCAAAGAAATGGGGTGACACATATTCAATGTGCCCCCCGATAGCCCGGGATGTGATCGGATACTCGAACATCGAATACAGCAGATACAAGCCGACCCCTATCCCAGCAATGGCGGTCAATTTCAGCAGTCTGCTCCGCCTGCCTGGAGGCTCCAGCAAGAGCACGGCCAGAGGCACATAGGCCGGCCAGAGTACGTGCGAGAAAAACGAGTAGAACTGGGTCATGACGACATTGAGCCCCGGCGCATCGTGGGCAAAGGTCCACCAGACGATACCTTCGCTCAGTTGCTGAATGGAAAAGAGCAGCGGTATTGCAGCAAAAGGAACCTCAGACGAACGTCGTGCCGCCTTCACAGTCATCGTGCCAACGCCGAGCAGAAATCCTCCGGCGGCAAGACTGGCAGTCATCGAAAAGCACATGGTTGAAGCTTCGTCGTGGCTATTGATCAATCGCATCAATGAGGATCATCGCATTGTCGATGCAACGTACGCTGGCGCTGTTGCATACAACGATGACCTAACGCCACCGGGGGAAGAACCTGGGCGTTTTTAGTGCGTAGCGATCGAATTCCTCCCCGAACTGCGCCCGCATTTCCGTCTCCTCCGTGATGGCGAGCCTGCCGTACATCATCAACAGGATTGGAAACATGAGTAACGTCAGGAGTGTTGGCCACTGCAGCAGAAAGCCCAGGAGGATCAGGACAAACGCCACATATTGTGGGTGACGGATCCGCGCGTACGGACCAGTCATCGCCAGTGCATGGTTGCGTTGCGCATGGTAGAGAACATTCCAGGCTGTAGACAGCAGGTAGAAGCCGTAGCCCAGGAAGATATAACTGGCGATATGCAGGACACCAAAATGCGGATCCCCCTTCTCGCCGAGCAGAGTAGACCATAGGTGGCCAGTATCGTGGGACATGATGTCCAGATTCGGAAACTTTGTCTGTAGCCATCCTGACAGCAGGTAGATCGTCAGCGGGAATCCGTACATTTCAACGAATAAGGCGACGATAAACGCGGCGAAGGCGCCGAAGGTCCTCCAGTCGCGAGCAGTCGCTGGCTTGAAGAAGCTGAAGGCGAACATGATGAAAATGGCTGAGTTCAAAGCCACCAGTAGCCAAAGTCCATAAGCAGGTTCGGCGTGAGTCATGGTGCATCTCCCTTGTTCCCGGAACCAGGTCCCACGTTTTCCTGTCGGCTGGATCCGTGCCTATGACCATGCCCGCGATGCATGAATAGATGCATGATGGGGCAGGCGAGAATAAACAGGTATGGGAGCGCAGTGGCCACATGCACCAGGTGCTCTTTCAACAGAAAGTAGCCGGCGACGGCCCCGATCACGATCAAGCCAATCGAATAACGCGACCCCCAGAATGGCGGGGCAGGTTCATGTTGATGTTCGTGGTTCATGGCGCACCCCGATTACTTCCCGGCGGGTGCCGACTGTGTATCCATCATCATCTGCATCATCATCTGCATCATGTCCATGCGCTTCTCCATCATTTGCTGACGGTCTTCCATGTTGCCGGGCATGCTCTTGCTGTCTTGCGCACCGCCCATTCCCTGGCCACTCATGCCACCTCCTCCCATCCCAGCGCCGGCCATGCCAGAGCCCTTCATCATGTTCATCATGGACATGCCGTCTTGCATCACTTTCATGTGCTCACCCATGAGTGCACTGCGCTCACCAGCGGATTGGGCGCTCATCATTTTCTGATGCATTTCGCCCATCATCATCATTTGCTTGTCCATCCGCTCCATGTTCTGCTTCACGGCCGCTGAAGGTTTCGGCGCAGAGGCTTTTGTTGCTGGCGGTTTTGCCGCGGGGGCCTTGGATTTCGGCGCTGACGCAGCGCCGGCGGGGTGATGGGCCTCGTGATCTTGCGGATCAGGTTGAGCGGCCAGGCTCAACGTTGAAAAACACGTGATCAGGGACACAACGATCAGGGAACGTACTGCTTTCATACCAACCTCCTAGAAGTGAGAAAACCAATTGCTAACAGGAAACACCTTACTTCGCGGCCTCATCCGAGATAGTCAAAATGGGGTGAGACTTCAGATACTCTTTTGCGTATGACAATTCCCCAGTAGATTCCGCATGCAGGGTAAACAAGGGCATCCCCTGCTGCACAGAGTCCCCGAGTTCAACATGCATAGTCAAGCCAGCGGTAGGAGTTGTTGGCGCTCCCAGCAGCTTCGCCAGGCGCGATAGGCGTCTGTTATCAATGTGCGAAATATGTCCCGAAGATGCTGCGATGACGGGGTCTTTGATTCTGGCGACCGGTGGCTCATGCAAACCTCCTTGCGCCTCGCAAATGCCTTGGAACTTCTGCCACGCCATACCAGAGTCAAGCAGCCGCCATGCGAGCGAGTGCCCCGTTCCTGGGATCGCTTTGCCACAGAACTCCAGCAGGTCACCCGCCAAGTTGAGTGCACGCATCCGGAGATCGACTGATGCATGCGCCGCCCCACGGAGTACGCCCATCACGTCATGAGCTTCGAGCGCCGGACCGATACCTCGACCTACCGGCTGGCCTCCCCGGGTATGGCGTATGTGCAAATTCAGCCCACAGGCGTCACCGACCTGCTGGAGCATGGTGGTCAGCCGGCGTGCGTCCTCCTCGCTGCGAACTTTTGCGGTCGGACCAACCGGGATATCCAACACGACATGCGTCGCCCCCGCAGCAATCTTCTTGGACAGCACTGAGGCCACCAACTGGGCATCACTGTCCAGATCCAGGGGGCGTTCAACACGAATCAGCAGATCGTCGGCAGGGCTCAGCGACAGCGCGCCACCCCAGACAAGACAACCTCCCTCTCGCTCAACGACTCGACGCATGGCCCCCAGATCCAATGTCACGTTTGTCATCGTCTCCATTACATCCGCTGTCCCAGCCGGGGACGTGATGGCACGCGAGGAGGTCTTGGGCATGGTTAGACCGGCCGCGACGACGATGGCCACGACGATCGGTGTCGTCCTGTTACCGGGCAGTCCACCTACGCAATGCTTGTCCGCAATCGGTGTTCGCCCCCAATCGATCCGCGTTCCTGCCTCCACCATGGCTCGGGTCAGGTCGATGATTTCCTGCAGATCCATTCGGCCACCGGCGCAGGCACTGAGAAACGCCGCCAAATGCATATCGGAATAGTGACCAGCTGATACATCCGTGATGATGCTGCGGTATGCCGACGCATCGAGCCGGTGCCCGTATATCTTGGACCGCAGCGCACTGTGGGACTCCAGCGTCGGCGCGTGAGAGACTTGGAGTCGGCTTTGCTCATCTGCAGCCAACGTCTGGGCTGCCCCACGCGAAAGGCCGACTTCGCCTGGCAACAGCAAGTCGGAATCGATCACGTTGAGGGTGGCGATGATATGACGATCGCCCAGGTCCACGCGAACCCGGGTTTGCGATTGAAAACCTTCAGCCCGACACACGTGACAATCTCGCCGCATGTAGATCACGTACTCCTGCTGCGTGTCGATTCCCAACAGTCGGTACCGAAGCGCAGCATGCGCTTCGTGATCATCACGAGGCTGGAGGTGACTCATGGCACCAGTTCCACGGTCTGGCCCAGACGGGGAACGCCTGCCGGCCAGCCGAGCTCTCTGTCCACACGCTGGCGCAAGGTGTCGGCCGGGCCCGGTTCGCCATGCGTCAAGAAGATCTTCCTGGGCGCTTGGGGCATGGCGGCCATCCAACGCATGAGCTGACCGGCGTCGGCGTGTGCGGACATGCCGCGCAGCATAGCGACTTCGGCATTGACGGCCACGTCCTCGCCGAAGATCCGGATCGACTTCTCCCCAGAGGCCAGACGCGCGCCACGGGTACCCCCGGCCTGATAGCCCGCCAGGACGATGGTGTTGCGCCGGTCCGGTGCCATTCTCTTGAGGTGGTGCAGCACCCGCCCACCGGTGGCCATGCCGCTGGCCGAGATGATGATGGCCGGGTAACGGACCTGATTCAGTGCTCGCGACTCGTCGGAGGTCCGGACCATTGTGGCGACCCGGCACAGACCTTTGCACTCTTCCGGACTCAGCCGATGCTCCGCGCGGTGCCGATGGTAGATCTCGGTCATGTCGATGGCCATCGGACTATCAAGGAACACGGGCAGCTCCGGAATCGCGTGCCGGGCCTTGAGGCGCGAGAGCAGAAACAGCAGCGCCTGCGCCCGCCCCACCGCGAAGGCCGGAATCACCACACTGCCACCGCGACCCGCCGTTCTCTTGATGATCTCGGTCAAGAGTGCCTCGTTGTCCTCTGTCTGGTGCAGCCGATCGCCATAGGTGGATTCGACGACCAGATAGTCCGCCCTCCCAAGCGGCGTCGGTGGCCGCATGATCGGATCGTCATCCCGCCCAACGTCTCCGGAGAAGACGATGGTCAAGCCATCCGTCTGAATTTCCGCGCTGGCCGCACCAAGAATATGGCCTGCTGGCCGCAGTGACAACTGCATGCCAGGCACCATTTCCATGGTTTCATTGAACGGCACAGCTCGCATATAGCGCAAAGCGTGTCGCGCATCCTCTTCTGTGTAGAGAGGAAGAGCAGGCTTGTGCTTGCTGGCGTGGTGGCGGTTCAGGTAGTCGGCTTCTTCCTCCTGCAACCGCCCGCTGTCAGGCAGGAGCAGGTGACAAAGTTCGACGGAACCTGGCGTGGTATAGATGGGGCCGCGATACCCGTTCCGAAGCAGCAGAGGCAAGGCACCGGAGTGATCCAGGTGCGCATGGGTCAGGACGACACAGTCCAGGCGCGAGATATCCAACGGGAAAGGCTCCCAGTTCATCTCCCGCAAATGCTTGTAGCCTTGAAAGAGTCCGCAATCAACCAGAACCTGACGTCCGGCATGCTCCAACAGGTATTTGGAGCCGGTCACTGTGCCAGCGGCGCCGAGAAACGTCAGCTTCATGTCCATTCCTTGTTGCGGCGAATTTTCGCTATTCGTCCTTGTCGAGCAGTTGCTTGAGTTGTTCGTACTCCTCCGGCTTGATCTCGCCCTTGGCCAGTCGGCGTCGCAAGACCTGATGTGGTGTCTCCCGCTGGTCGTCATCTCGACCGCTGCTACGGGGCCAGGGGCCGAACAATAGCGCGATGATGATGATCACCCAGAAGATCCACCAGAAAGCATGCATGCCGACCATGTAGTAACCATCACCAAAGTACATCGAGATTCTCCCGTTAATGAAGATGCAGTGGATCGTGAAAGCGTCACTCAACTGGCTGGAGATCGGTGATAACCATCTTGCCGCCTTCGTTGACGACCATGAACCTGACCTTGTCGCCAGGCTTCAAGTTGGCCAGCAAGCCCTTGTCCTTTGCCGTGAAGACCATGGTCATACCTGGCATGTCCAGATGCTTGATATCGCCGTGCTTGATGGTGACCTTGCCGGTCTCTCGGTCGACTTTTCGGACTTCGCCATCGGTCATAGACCCGGCTTGCGACATGCCCATCTTGCCTTGGTCCATCATCATGGTTTGCGCGATGCCGCTCATGGGTAAAGCTGTGCCCATTGCGAGAGCCGAAATGGCAAGAATATGTTTGATGTTGCTCATGATTTCCTCGCGAAATACTGTTGAAATTTTTTCTGACTCTTCTTGGTGGCCAACACGGCCTGGCATAGACCATGGAGACCGAGGCCAAGGCTCATCATTTCGGATGGGTTTTATTTCCTGACGACCTTGATCGCACCTTTCATCCCTGCTTCATAGTGTCCCGGCATCAGGCAGGCGAAATTGACGGTACCGGCCTTGGTGAATTGCCAGACGATTTCACCCCTCTTGCCAGGCGCCAGCGTGATCTTGCTGGGCTCGTCGTGCTCCATGTCAGGGAACTTCTTCATCTGCTCCAGATGTTCGAGCAGCTCCTGCTGCGTGCCGAGGCTGAGCTCGTGCTTGACCTTGCCGACATTCTTGACCACGAACCGTATGGTTTCGCCTTGCTTGACCTGAACGTCCGCAGGTGCGTAGCGCATGCTGTCGTTCATTTCGATGGTGATGCTGCGGTTGACCCGTGCAACCACGCCGGGCTTGCCAATCGCCGTCTCCTCATCGTCGTGGCCGTGGCCACCAGCATGGTTGCCGCCAGCGAAAGCCGAGCTGGACAGGGCAATCGTCATCAGGGCCAACACTTTGGCCAGGGTGTGTGTCTTGTGCGTCATGGATATCTCCTTGGAATAAAAAATCAGTGCCCGTTGTGGGACTGGGGCTTGCGAACTTTGACTTCGGTCGGTTGGCTGGGGGTCTGCGCACGAGGCATGGATTGGCCGCCTTCGGCCTTGAACCTCGCAGGCTCGCTGAGCGGGCCTTCGTACTCGTGAGCCACCGTGCCTTCGGGATGCTTGAACCACCCCGGGTCCTTGTAGTCCCCGGGCTTCTGATCGCGCCGCACCTTGAGCACACTGAACATGCCGCCCATCTCCACCGAACCAAACGGGCCCTCGCCGGTCATCATGGGTGCGGTGTTGTCCGGAATGGGCATCTCCATCTCCGTCATGTCCGCCATGCCACGCTCCCCCATGACCATGTAATCCGGGATCAGGTTGTTGATCTTCTTGGACAGGCCGCTGTGGTCAACGCCTATCAGCGTCGGGAGGTTATGTCCCATGGCGTTCATGGTGTGGTGGCTCTTGTGGCAGTGGAAGGCCCAGTCGCCTTCCTCGTCCGCGAGGAACTCAACCTGGCGCATCTGGCCAACCGCGACATCGGTGGTCACCTCATACCAGCGCGTGCTTTTCGGGGTGGGCCCGCCATCGGTTCCAGTCACCAGGAACTCATGGCCATGCAGGTGGATGGGGTGATTGGTCATCGTCAGATTGCCAATCCGGATCCGGACCTTGTCGTTCAGGCGGACGTTCAGCGAGTCGATGCCGGGGAAGATGCGGCTGTTCCAGGACCACAGGTTGAAGTCCAGCATGGTCATGATCTTGGGGGTGTAGCTCCCAGGATCGATATCAAAGGCGTTCAGGAGAAAGCAGAAGTCTCTCTGCACTTCATCGATCAGGGGGTTCTTGACCTTCGGATGAGTCACCCAGAAGCCCATCATGCCCATGGCCATCTGCGTCATCTCGTCGGCATGCGGGTGGTACATGAACGTGCCAGGTCGGCGCGCCACGAACTCGTAGACAAAGGTCTTGCCGGGTTGAATCGCTGGCTGGTTCAGGCCGGCAACGCCGTCCATGCCGTTGGGTAGCCGTTGGCCATGCCAATGGATGCTGGTGTGTTCCGGCAGCTTGTTGGTCACAAAAATGCGCACACGGTCGCCCTCGACCACCTCGATGGTGGGCCCGGGACTCTGGCCGTTGTAGCCCCAGAGATGGGCTTTGAACCCAGGTGCCATCTCGCGGACCACCGGTTCAGCCACCAAGTGGAATTCCTTGACGCCCTGGTTCATGCGCCAGGGCAGCGTCCAGCCGTTGAGCGTGACCACCGGGTTGTAGGGGCGGCCGCTGTTGGGAACCAAAGGGGCCATGGTGTCCGGGCTGGTCTGGATGACCGGCTCGGGCAGTGTGGCCATGGCCACGCGGCTGACCGAGGTCGCAGCCACAGCGCCGCCGGCGATGCCCGCGAACTTGAAAAAATCTCTTCTGGATGTCATTGCGGATTCCCTGGAAATCAATGGCCGGCGGCTGCAGCACCGGAAGGAGGTGCCGCTGCGGATAGCGTCGTGCTGGTCGGACGCCCGATGAGGGAAGCCTGCAAGGCTGCGTCAGCCAACCAGAACTGTTGCTCCGTGTTGATGGCGGCAATGACCGTATTGACTTGATCACGGGCGTCGGAGAGCAGCTCGAAAACACCGATGATCATTCCGTTGTAGCGCAGCTGGTTCTCGTCCGAGATCACTTTGCGCAGCGGGACCACCTCATCACGGTGATGGCGTGCCACGTCGTAGGCGGTGCGGTAGCCGGAATAGCTCTCGCGCAGGCTTGATCCGGCCGCACGAACCGTGGCTTCCAGCTGGTTGGCCGCAGCCAGCGTACGCGCGCTCATCGCATCGCGCTGCATGCCACCCCAGTCGAAAATCGGCAACCGCACTCCGATTTCATAGCCACGCGGATCTGAGCGGCTTCCCGTTGCGCTGTCAGTCTTGGTGTTATGACGTGCCGTGAGTTCGATATCGGTGAAGCTGGTCACCGTGGTCAAGCCCTGGGATCTGGCATAGGCCTCGTAGTTCGTCTGCGCGAGCCGGATATCCAAGCGGTTGCGCGTGGCGTACAAACCTGCGGTCTGGGGATCCATAGCCTGTTTGGGCAGATCAGGCAAGCGCTCGGGGAGCTTGAGCAGTGGGGCCTGTGCTTCATCGAGCCCCAGCCAGCGGACCAACTCCTCGCGCGTTGCCGTGGCCTGATGGTTGGCCGTGGCCAGGCGCGTGGCAGCATCCGCATAGAAGGCTTGCTCGCGGGCACGGCTGATGCGGCTGAAGTTGCCCGCGGCTTGCATGCGCCGGGCAATTTCAGCGGTGGCTTCAGCACTCTCATACACCTGACGGGCATACCGGAGGGTTTGCTCCGCCGCGACGGCACGCACCCAGGCCTGGCGGACCTGCGTGACCTGGTCGACCACTTCGCTGGTCAGGCGAAGCTGCGACTGCTCGATGCGGTAGCGGGAAATTCCCTGACGCGTCGGCAGCGTCAGCAGGTCCAGCAGACCAAACGACAGAGCGCGTCCAATTTCCAACTCATCGCCCGCGACCATGCGCTCGTAGCTGAAAATTGGGTTGGCGATCCGGCCAACCTGGGCGGCGTCGGCCGATTCCGCCCAGCCCTGGGCCAGCAAGGCCTGCAGGGAGGGGCTGTTGACCAGTGCCAGTTGCACGGCTTCGCGCTGCCCCAGAGGCTGGGTGAGGAGTGCCTGGGCGGCGTCAGCCCGCTCCTTGCGCTCCTGCTCCGTACGCGAAAGCGCCAGTTTCTTCTCCGTGAAACTGCTAGCCTCGTCGTTCACGCGGCTGACGTTCTGTTCGAGACTGACGCTGGCACAGCCGGACAGAACCGCCAGAGTCACGGCCGATATCGCGAGCCTGGCTCCACTCGATGGCAGAGTACGTCTCATCGCTTGGAACCTCCGTGATGCCCTTCATGAGCCGGCGACGAAGGCGCCGTCTCCTTGGCCGGTTCAGCCGTTCTGGCTTCCTTGGCATAGGTGCGCCATCCCCCGATACGGCCAACGGTGTCGTTGGCCTCCCGCCAGGACTGGACCGGCTGGTCAGCGTAGGCCTGATACCCGTTCAGGGGCGAGGTGTAGGTCAGTTGGACCGGGGGTGCCGGCGGTGGGGTCTGCTCGGCCGTGGTCTGCGCCATGGCTGAGCCGGCAAGCAACGCCATCGTCCAGGGAGGCAATTTTCCGAAGAACAGGCTGTGGGTAGGGACGGTCATGGATTCCTCTTGGGGTAACTCGCTGATTTCAGGGGGTGATTCTGAGAATCCGACGCCGTCAGAAAGCTGACTTCCGGATTACATTTCTGTAATCTTGCCGACGAAGGCCCGAAACTTGTCAAACTGGCGCCCATTCGGCTGTGGAGTGCATGCGTGAAGATATTGATCGTTGAGGACGAGCACAAAACTGGGGAGTACCTGCGCCAGGGTCTGGGGGAGGCTGGTTTTGTGGTCGATCTGGCGCGAGATGGAACGGATGGGTTGCACCAAGCCCTCCAGGAGCCCTACGATCTGGTCATCCTGGATGTCATGCTGCCTGGCATCGATGGCTGGCAGGTCCTTCAGGCCATACGCAAACGCGGGCTGCAGATGCCCGTGCTGTTTCTCACGGCGCGTGACCAGGTGGAAGACCGCATCAAGGGACTCGAACTTGGCGCCGACGACTATCTGGTCAAGCCGTTTTCCTTCGCCGAGTTGCTCGCCCGGGTGCGAACCATCCTGCGACGCGGCCGCAGTGGCACAGAGCCAACCACGCTGCTGGTGGCCGACCTGGAGCTCGATCTGCTGCGTCGCCGTGTCGCTCGGGGGGGACGGAAAATCGATCTGACCGCCAAAGAGTTCGGATTACTGGAGTTACTGATGCGTCGCCGGGGCGAAGTCCTGCCGCGCTCCCTGATCGCCTCCCAGGTGTGGGACATGAACTTCGATGGGGACACCAATGTCATCGAGGTAGCCATGAGACGGTTGCGAGTCAAGGTCGACGAGGGCCGTGAGGTCAAGCTCATCCAGACGGTGCGGGGCATGGGCTACGTGCTGGAAGTCCCGGAGGAGTCCTGAGTGCTTCGGTCTCTGTCTCTGACCTCCCGTCTCACCCTGTTCTTCACGCTGCTGTCAGCCGCGATCGTCTTAGGCCTGGGCATCATTTTTCTGGTGGCGTCCGAGCGTCATTTCATCGATCTTGACGACATTGTTTTGCAAGACAAACAACGTCTGGTTGGAGAGTTGCTCGCCAAGTCCAGCTCAACACAAGACGCTCAAGTTCGATTAAAAGAGGCGCTGGACCATCACCACGGTCTCTATGTGCTTATCAAAGACGTGCATGGCCGCATCTTTTTCGAATCGGATGATTTCAACTTGCCCGATGCGACATCACTCCCCGAACCCGGGAGCACCCCCAAATCCCTGCGCTGGAGCAGTCGAGAGCGCGCTTACCACGGTCTTGCACAGTGGTCAGAGACCAATCTCGGTGCATCTACTGAAATGCTGATATTGGTTGCCATCGATACCGAGCATCACACTCATTTCATGGCGCAGCTGCAGCACACTCTGGCGCTTTATGCCGTACTTGCCACCTTGTTCAGCGGGTTTGCAGGCTGGTTCGCCGCGCACCAGAGCATGGCCCCGCTGCGCGCCATGAGATCGAGAGCCTCGGTCGTCACCGGCCAGCAGCTCAATCCGCGCATGCAGGTCGAAGCCGTGCCTGTCGAAATGGCCGATCTGGCCAATGAGCTTAACCACATGCTGGATCGGTTGCAGCAGGATTTCCAGCGCTTGTCCGATTTTTCATCCGACCTGGCGCATGAGCTGCGCACCCCCATCAGCAACCTCCTGACGCAGACGCAGGTAGCCTTGTCCAACCGGCGTGATGCCGACACCTATCGCGACATCCTGGCCTCCAACGCTGAGGAGTTCCAGCGCCTGGCACGCATGGTGTCCGACATGCTCTTTCTGGCCAAGACCGAAAGAGGACTCCAGCTCCCCAGCAAAGAGTCTTTCTCAGCCGAACAGGAGGTTCAGGCTTTGCTGGACTTCTACGAGGCCGTGGCCGACGAAAAAAACGTACATATGAGCCTGCACGGCAGCGGCAACATCCTGGGCGACCGGCTGATGTTTCGCAGAGCGGTGAGCAACCTGTTGTCCAACGCTCTGCGGCATACAGAGATGGCGGGAGAGGTCCGCATCGAGATCAGCGACACCGAAAACTCGACCAAAGTCTCTGTGGAGAACACGGGTGACGGCATTGATCCGAAAATCTTGCCCAGGCTGTTTGACCGCTTCTATCGTGCGGATCCATCACGCGCACAGCCGGACTCTGACGGAACCGGATTGGGACTCGCCATCACGCGAGCAATTGTTGAAGCACACGGAGGGAAGATCGAAGTTTCGTCCGATCAGGGCCGAACAAGATTTACTCTGGAGTTCAGAAAAGTCAGCCTGGCATGAGTATGAACTCAGACAATACTTTTACTCAAGCTGCGGCGCATTGGAACTAACGCAAATGTAATCGCCGGCACATCTTCATGTCAGGGCTGATCGACAGAATACATAACGTGCATTCGCACAAGGTGCATTGATTGACATTGCACCTGTATTTCAAGAAAGGACCTGATATGAACACCCGCATCACTTCGCTCTTCGCTGCCGTCGTGCTCAGTACCCTGGCATCAACCGCTTTTGCCACCGACTCGCTGGCAAGCAATGTCGACAAGACCTACCGTCTGAAGGACGGCGGCACCGTATTCGTTTTCAAGGACGGAAAGATGGCAGTGGCCGACAAGTTCGACCGCGCCATCCATCTCTCCAAAGGCCAAGTCCTGGAGACGGCTGACGGTCAGAAGGTCGTCATGACCAGCAGCGAAAGTGCGCGTCTCGACTTCCAGCTGCGCCAAGGTCACGAGAACTGACCTGTCTTTTAAGCATATCCGATTTGAGGGAATGCCTTTCGTTCCTTTGGGGGGCGATGCCTCACGAGCCTTGGCAATGATCAAGCAATCTTGCCAAGGCTCATGGAATCTCTGCCATTAGAAACTTCGACCTAGTCCACCCGTTCTTCGCAAGATACGGCTACGAACGCTTGCTTCGATGTCTTCGTTTCCGGTTACGCATCCTGCGCCGGAGCCGATCCGTACACATCTGATAGATGCAGTAGACAAAGATCAGCAACAGCACGGTGGCCATGCCACCCGAAAGAATGTCCCAAAGGCCCTGTGCATGCGATTCACCAAGCAATCGAACGCATCCGGTACATCAGGTCAATGTGATCAGATGGTGATACCGGCCTCGCTCCATGGAACGATTGGCATGTGCAACTCGGCGCTTACCAGCAAGCCACTGGAATCCGTCTGGCTGGACTTCCCACCGACAAATCCCAGCCGCCAAGATCGCTATGCCCTATGGCAGAACGAACCTGACTGTCAAGGTCTTCCCTGCCTGCTTGACCACAGCCACAGCCTTGGTTCCTTTAGCAACCCTGAATTCTCCGACCGCCACCAGCCAATCACCCTGAGGAACGAGTGCCACCTCCTGCTTGTCTGCTCCGTTGAGCAAGGTCAGCATGGCTGTCGCGTTGCTCACGTCTACCTTCTTGCCGTGATCGCGCAGGTAGAGGCGCAGCTTGTCCTTTTGCGCCACAAGCTCAAAGTCTATGTCCCTAGCTTCGGCGACTACGCCGCCATGCAAAGGTTTTTCACCATGGCTGTGTGGACTCGCAGCATGCGTCACGGTGCCCGAGAAAAGCGCAAGCGCTGTGATGAATGCAAAAAACTTCATGGGATTTCCTTTCATTGAGGTAGGACGAAATGGAGAAACTGACTCGGCTCGCATTCGGTCAGAACGCATCGGCATTGCGGTCGTCCAGCAGACGCTCGGCGTCCTTGCGGCCAAAGAGCCAGAACAGCACAGGGGTCAGGTAGGTGTCGAGCAGGGTGGAGCTGATCAGGCCCGAGAAGATCACCACCGCCACGGGGTGCAGGATCTCGGTGCCAGGACGTTCGGCCTCGAAGAGCAGCGGCGCCAGCGCAAAGGCCGTGACCAGGGCCGTCATCAGGACCGGGCTCAGCCGTTCCATCGAGCCGCGCAGGATCATCTTGTGGTCGAAACTCTCACCTTCGCTGCGCATGAGGTTCAGGTAGTGGCTGACCTTCAGGATGCCGTTGCGCACCGAGATGCCCGCCAGCGTGATGAAGCCCACCAGCGCCGCCACCGACAGCGGTTGCCCGGACAGCCACAGGCCCAGCACCGCGCCCACCAGGGCCAGCGGGATGTTGCCCATGATGAGCGCGGACAGGATGACCGACTTGTAGCGGCTGTACAGCACCACGAACATCAGCACCAGCGACACGATGGACAGCAGGCCGACCAGGCGTGAGGCTTCCTCCTGCGCCTGGAACTGTCCCCCTAAGGTGATGAAGTAGCCCTCGGGCAGCCGGGATTCGGCTACCACCCGGCGGATGTCGGTCACGATCTCCGACAGCGCCCGGCCCTGGGCGTTGGCCGAGAGCACGATACGGCGCTTGCCGTCGTCGCGGCTGATCTGGTTGGGACCGTCTCCGTCCTCGATGGTCGAGATGCGCGACAGGGGCACCCGCCCGGAAGGCGTCTCCAGCAGGATGTTGCCCAGACCCTCGACCGAACGCGCGGATTCGGGCAGGCGCACCACCAGGGCAAAGCGGCGGCTGCCTTCGACGATCTGCGTGATCTTTTCTCCTTCAACCAGGCTCTGCAGCGTAGCCAGGATCTGCGGGGTCGGCACGCCGTACTGCGCTGCGGCCGCGTAATCCACCCGGACCTTGATCTGCGGCGCCAGCACCTGTTTCTCGATCTCCAGGTCGGCGATGCCGGGAATGGCCGCAAGACGGCCGCGCAGCACATCGGCCTGCCCGCGCAGGGTGTCCAGGTCGTCGCCGAAGATCTTGATGGCGATCTGGGAGCGCACACCCGAGAGCATGTGGTCGATGCGGTGCGAGATCGGCTGGCCGATGGCAATGGCCGCCGGCAGGTTGACCAGGCGCGAGCGGATGTCGGCGGAAATCTCGCCCATGGTGCGCTTGAGCTCACCAGCAGGCAGCAGGCCCACATCCAGCTCGCTGACGTGCACCCCTTCGGCATGCTCGTCCAGCTCGGCCCGGCCGCTGCGCCGGCCCACGTGCACGACTTCCGGCACCTGCTTGACCAGCTTTTCGGCCTGCTGTGCCAGGGCGGAGGATTCGGCCAGGGTCACACCCGGGTTGAGCCGCATGCCGATCAGCAGGGTTCCCTCATTAAAAGGTGGCAGAAAGGTCTTGGGGAAAAACGGCACCGCCAGCAAAGACACCAGCACCGCAACGCCCGCGGTGACCAGCGCCGCACGGGGGCGGTTCAGCACCGCCTGCAGACTGGTCTGGTACCTGTGCTTGAGCCAAGCCAGCAGGCGGGTGTCCCCGTGGTCCAGGGACTTCATGCGCGGCAACAGGTAGAAGGACATCACCGGCGTGACCGTCACCGACACGACCAGCGAGGCCAATGTGGAGACGATGAAGGCGATGCCCAGCGGCACAAACAGGCGCCCCTCCATGCCCGGCAGCGCAAACAGCGGCAGGAAGACCAGCACGATGATGACCGTGGCGTAGAGGATGGCCGACCGCACCTCCATGGTGGCCGCCCCCACCAGTTCCAGCGGGTGCAGGCGGCGCTCCGGGTGCTGGGCACGGTCCACCTTGAGGCGGCGCAGCACGTTTTCCACCCCCACCACGGCATCGTCCACCAGGCCACCGATGGCGATGGCCAGGCCACCCAGGGTCATGGTGTTGATGGACAGCCCGAAGTAGCGAAACACCAGCGCGGTGATGAAGATCGACACCGGTATCGCGGTCAGGGCGATGAGGGTCGGGCGCAAGGTACCCAGGAAGAAGAACAGGATCAGTGCTACAAAAATTGAAGCACCAATCAACTTGCCTTGCAGTGTGGTGATGGAGGCTTCGATGAAGCTGGCCTGCCGGAACGTCACTTTGGGGTTGTCCATGCCGGCCGGCAGGGAGCGTTGCATGGTCTCCAGCGCCGACTCGATGGAGCGGGTCAGATGGATGGTGTCCGCGGCCGGCTGCTTCTGCACCCCCAGGATCACGGCCGGTTTGCCCTCGAAGCCGGCGTCACCACGTTTGATGGCCGGGGCGAAGGTCACATCGGCCAGCTGGCGCAGCAGGATGGGCTGGCCATTGCGGGCCGTGAGCGCAAGGTTCTTCAGATCGTCCAGGCGCGAGGTGCGGCCCAGATTGCGGATCAGGTACTCGCGGCCATTGAGCTCCAGGAAGCCCCCCGAGGTGTTGGAGGAGTAGCCCTTGAGCGCAGCCTCCAGCTGCTCGTGCGTGATGCCCAGTTCACCCATGCGGCTGGTGTTGGGCTGGACCTGGAACTGGCGCACCTCACCCCCGATGGGGATGACCTGCGCCACCCCGGGAATGGCCATGAGACGGGGGCGCAGCACCCAGTCGGCGTATTCGCGCACCTGCATGGGCGAGATCTTGCTGGTGTCGATCGGGATCGCGATCTGCATGATCTCGCCCATGATCGAACTGATGGGCCCCATGCGCGGGGTCACACCGGGTGGCAGGCCTTCCTCCATGGCCGACAGCCGTTCCGACACCATCTGCCGGGCCCGGAAGATTTCCGTGCTCCAGTCGAAGGTCACGTAGATGAAGGACAGGCCTGCACTGGAGACAGACCGCACGCTCTCCACCCCGGGCAGACCGTTCATGGTCGTCTCCAGGGGGAAGGTGATGAGCTGTTCCACCTCTTCCGCGGCCATGCCACCGGCCTCGGTCATGATGGTGACCGTGGGTTTGTTGAGGTCGGGGAACACGTCCACGGGGGTGCGCGAAAGCGTGAACGCGCCATAGGCCATGAGCACCAGGCTGGCGATGATCACCAGCAATCGGTTGCCCAGACTGTTATCGAGTAGCCACTTGAACATGATGCGGGGCTCCCGGTCAGCGGATCTGGTTGATCAGGGCCGCAGCCTGCGTGGCCACCCGGTCGCCGGCCTGCAGGCCGGACGTGATGGCCACGGACGCGCCATCGAGCGGCTCGACCGTCACCACGCGCGGCTCGAACTGTTCCGGCGCCTTCTTGATCCAGACCACCGACTGGTTGGCCGGGTTTTTCATGAGCGAGGCCGCGGGGACGCGCAGGCCCTTCACCCGGGTCGCGGTCTGGACGTAGACCTTCACGGGCTGGCCCACCGCCAGGCTGGAAAGCGCGGCGCCTTCACCCCGGAACAGCATGGGCAGGGCCTGCTCGCGCAGGCTGCGGGCCGCCCCGACAAAGTTCAGGCGTATCGCTTGCGACCCGATGGCCACGCTGGCGCCCGCCACATTGCGGGCCACTTCGGCGTCATAGGCCAGGGCCTCGATGCGCAGGCGCGCGGGGTTGATGACCTCAAAGACCAGTTCGCGGGCATCCACGACCTGGCCCGCGACCACGTGGCTGGAGGCGATCACGCCGGCTACCGGGGCCACCAGGGCGTCGCGATTGCTCAGACCCGCGCCCACGGCGGCCACACGCTCGCCCAGGCTGCTGACTTCGCTCTCGGCGGCTTCCAGTTCCTTGCGCGGCACGGTGTCCGCGAGTTCCTGCAGGCGGGCCAGGCGCTTTTCCGCCAGACCCCTGGCTGCGCGCAGTTCGGCCAGCTGGGCAGCCTGGTTGGCGCGCTCGATCTGTCCGGCCGACGGGACCACATAGGCCAGCACCTGGCCTTTGCGCACGCTCTGGCCCACATTCGGCAGGCCCTGCGGACCCGGCTCGATGCGGCCCGCGACCATGGCCTGGACCTTGCCGCCGGCATTGGGGTCCATCACCACCTTGCCTGCCAGCTCGATCGAGCGGGGCAGCTCGGCCAGGCTAACGGTGGTGGTGCGCACGCCCAGCTGCCGCTGGGCCGGCTTGGGCAGGAAGACACTGCCATCGGGCAGGCGTTTGGGGCCGTTGCCGTTGACAGCAGCGGGGGCATCGCCATGGTCGTGTCCTTCACCGGCCCAGGCCAGGGGAAGACTGCCGGCCAGCACCAGGGCGGCGGTGAACGACGGAATGAATTTCAGATAAGGGGTGTTCATGCTGCACCTCCGAGGAAAGAATGACGACGGCCAAGACGGCGACGCAGGCCCCAGCCGAGCAGGGCCAGAACCACGAGGGGCACGCCCCCATAAAGCAGCCAGACCCTAGGCCCGGTTTGCGCATCGTTGTGTTCGTCCTCGTGCAGATCCAGCTCACCTGCGAGCAGATCGGTCTCACGGGCCGTCACCACCGTGGCCATGACGGCATGCTGCCCGGCCGGAAGTTCCTGGGTCAGGGTGGCGATGAATTCGCCGACGCCGTGGCTTTGAACGGGAATCTTCTGCCCGGCCAGTTCGAGTTCCAGTCGCGCGTCGGGTACCGGGCTGTTGTCCGCGCTGCGGTCCAGATACAGCGTGAGTTGTTTGCCCTGCAGGATGCCGACCAGCTCGAAGCTCTCGGACACTGCGGCAAATCGCGGTGAAGCAGCACCGTCCGATGCGGCGGGAGCATCGCCGTGGTCATGGCCGGGGCCCGCCCAGCTGGACGGTGTGAAGCCCAAGACAAGGACCGTGAGGCCCAGGGCGAGAAGTTGTTGGAGTTGTTTCATGGTTGTTTCCGGTTCACTGGGGGCCTTGCTGGGGCAGCAGGCCCAGGGCTTGGCGCAGGGCCGAGATGGCGGTGGCAAGTTCGACGCGCGAGCGGGCGGCCTGCCGTTCGGCAGCGATGGCTTCCAGCTCGATGCGCAGGCGCGTGGGCAAATCGGTCTCGCCGGCACGAAAAGACTTCTCGAAGAAGGCGCGAGACTCGCGCGCCAGCTGGGCCCGTCGCTCGGCGGCGGTCAGCTGCATGCGGGCCGAGTCCATGCGGACACGAGCGCTGTCCAGACTGGCCTGAAGGCGGTCCCGCTCCAGGGTGAGCTGTGTCTCGGCTTCGATGGCCTGGGCCTGGGCGCTCGCCATGCTGGCGCGGTTGCGGCTGTCCGAACCGAAGGGGAAACGCACGCCGACTGTGACGCTTTGCCGGTAGTCCTCAGCGTACACACCCCGCTCCCGGCTCGTGGCCAGCATCAGCTCAGGCGTGGCCCGTGTCCTGGCTTGGGCCAGTTCTGCAGATTTGCGTGCGACCTCGGCGCGGTTGAGCAGTTCGGCCACGGCCGGATGCCTGTCGCCCAGGGCTGTTGCATCCTGCGGTATCTCGGGGGCGGGCTCGGCTGGCAGGGCTTCGGATTGCGCCGTGATGTCAGCGGGCAAGGTCAGGCCGCTCAGTGCCCGCAGGCGCTGGGCCGAAGCCGCCAGCGTACTCGCGGCTTCGGCCTGCTCGGCTTCGGCACCGGCCTGCGCGCCTTCGGCCTGATGCTGATCGGCACGGGCCAGATCACCGGCCCGCACCCGGCGGCTGACATCGGCCGCGAGCTGCTGGGCATTGAGCAGCCGCTCGCACGCCAATGCGAAGCCGATGCGGGCCAGTTGCCACGCCCAGTAGGCTTCGCGCACCTCGGCGGCTGTCTGCAGCTGGGCCAGCAAGGTGCTGCTCGTCGTGGCACGTTGTTCGGCCTCGGCGACCGCCATGCTGCGCGTACGCTCGCCCGGCAGCCAGAGCGGGATGGCCAGACCCGCCGTGTATTCACGACGGCCCAGGTTGTCGTTCATCTGGTCGGTCTGGCCCGACAGTTCCAGGGCGACAGGCTCGGCCGTCCAGCTGGACGCTGCCTCCTGGCGGGCTGCGGCTGCTTCCTGACGCGCCTGCAGTGACCGGGCTTCAGGCTGGCGCCGCCAGGCGGCCTCGAACAGGCCGGCCAGTGTCGGTTCGGAAGCAGCGCCTGGTGCACTGGCCTCCGGTGGGTTGGGCGGTTTCTGCTGTGCCCAGGCGCTACCAATGGCCAGGCTCAGCAGCGTCCATGCAATACATAGATTTCGTTCGATTCGCGGCATGCGATTCTCCAAAGTGGGAAAACATTTGGGGAATCGGCGAGGCGCGACATTTAGTCGCTACAGGTGCACCGGACGCATCAACGATGCGCCAGGTCACGGAAGTGGGCAGGGATGCCTACCTCGCCGATCAGGCGAGGCGAGCCCAGTTGGGCCGTTCAGGCAGGGTTGGATGAGGCGAAGAGAGCAGGAATTGCTGGCCCGTATGCACATCGGAGGCCGAGTACATCACGGGCATGGCCGGGGTTTCATGCAGGGCGGTGGCACAGCCTGCGTGGCAGGTCGGGCAATCGGCATCAACCGCACCCAGGGTCCTGGGGGCGCTGTCGTCCTTGGCTTTGTCATCGGCATGGTGCTGATGCTCGTGATGGCCGAGATGCTGGGCCGCCGCGCCGGTTTCGTGCTGGCAATACACGCCCACTGCCGCCCAGCTGAGTTGCAGCGGGAGCAGGGCCAGCAGAAGGATGGAGAGCCAGCGGCGCATGGTCGGCATTCTAACGGGGCAGACCCGGGCCCGGCACAGACCCTGGCCGATCTGGGGAATACGGCGTGCGGCTGGCGCGGACCCGGGCCACATTGCGATTCATCTGATGCCGGATGACATGGATGAAGAACCACTTCTTCCAGCCCGAGACGTTGGTGCCATGCTCGCGGTAGAAATCATCCGGGTTCTCGTAGACGCCCAGATCCTTGTTGATGCCTTCGCTCTGGATGTAGGTGTCGGTTCCGCGCCATGACACCGGCGGGTCCGCCAGATTGCGCACGGCAGCACCGTAGCCGCAGAACGCACGCTCGCCCGGAAACTGCTGCTGCAGGGCGCTCAGGTAATCCTGGTCCAGGATGAAGCCCTCCAGGTTGACCCAGCGGCCCTGGTACCAGACCTCGACCCAGCTGTGGATGATGGAGCGGGGTGCCAGCAGGTAGCCCAGCCCGGTGATGGCGCCCTTCTGCAGGCGCTTGTCGATCGTGAAGCCATGGAAGCGGCAGGAAATGCCCGTGGCCCGCAACAAGGCCATCAGCAGCGTGGCCTTGGTATTGCACTGCCCCAGGCCGTCGGCCAGCACCTGGGATGCACGCAAGTCGTCCGTGACGTTGTAGCCGAAGGCGATATCGTTGCGCACGAAGTCGTAGATGGCACCGATGCGCTCGTACTCGGGCAGCTTGTCCCAGCCACGCTCGGCGATCAGGCGCTGCAGGCTGGGGTGCTGGTAGTCGAGCAGCTCCGTGGAGCGGACGGAGCCGGGAACCGGGGTCGGGGCGTTCCTGTTGTTTCCCATGGTGTTCACTTCAGCCTTCAGCGCTTGATCTTCAGCATCTGCGGGCTTCGCTCCAGGCAGCCGTGTCCCACTTCTCCATGGCCGTCCATACCTGCTGCGTCCAGGCGATGCCGATGTCGAAACGTGCCACGGTTGGCGAAGTTGCTGCCATGTACCAGGCGTCGCTCACTTGGATGGCTGTCTCCACATATAGTTTTGATGCATCATCATGTGATTCATCATGTTCTGCTGCATCCCCATGTATTGATCCATCATGTACTGGCGTTGCTTCATCTGCTCGGGAGTCAGCTTGGAATAGTAGCCTTCCATTCCACGCCAACCCATCATCGGTCCACCTCTCATGGGACCACCTCTCATTGGGCCACCCATCATGCCTGGGCCCCACATCCCTTGCATCATCCCCATGCCGTCTTGCATCGTCGCCCAGTGCTCTTGAAGCAGCTTTTGTCTTTCCTGAGGATCTTGGGTTTGACGGATCTTCTCCATCTGCTCCTGCATTTTCTGGATGTGTTCCTGGACCTGGGCCGCCTGTTTGTCAAAGTCGGTGATGTTGGGCGGTTGGGCTTGCCCTTGCGCGCGCTTGTCGGCGTTGCTGGCTGGCTGCGCATGAGCAGGAACTCCAGCGATAAGGCACAAAGCCAAGGCGGCTGTCAGTGTTACGAATTTCATTTCAATATCTCCTTGAAAATCCCGATGGGGAACTGACGCTACTCCGATTGCCAATACGCGTCAACGCACAGCAGATTGACCACGGCGCAACTGGGACTCTCGTTGATCTTCAAATCAAAAGGCATGCTGGTATTCCTGAGCCTAAGGTGCTGACATGGTTTGTGAGGGTCTTTCTCGAAAGGTGGCCCAGAGCAGCAACGAGACACCCGTGCTGATGAATACATCAGCGAGATTGAATGCTGGCCAATGCATTCCACGCCAATGAAAATCGAGAAAATCAACGACTTTTCCCTTGGTGATGCGGTCGAGGACATTCCCAACGGCTCCGCCGAGCATCAGACTCAAGCCCAGCGACTCGTAGCGCGGGCGCTGTGTTCGCAGCATATGCACCAGCCATGCAGATACAAGCAGCGCCAGCAAAATAAAGAAGTAACGCTGCCAGCCTCCTGCCTTAGCCAGAAAACTGAAGGCAGCGCCCGGATTCAGTACATAAACCAGATTGAAAAATGCGCTGACAGGCACTTGCTCAGCAAGCGTAAATGTATTGGCGATCACGCCTTTGGTGGTCTGATCCAGTAGCACAGCAAGCACGGCTACCCCATACCAACGCCAGATGGAAATCGGCAGCATCGCGTTCATTTTCTCAGTAGCCTCAAACCGTTGAACACCACGATCAGGCTGGCGCCCATGTCGGCGAACACGGCCATCCACATGGTGGCGCTGCCCAGGATCGACAGCACCAGGAAGACCGACTTGATGCCCAGGGCCAGCGCGATGTTCTGCCAGAGGATGGCCCGGGTGCGGCGAGAGAGTCGGATCAGCTCGGGAATGCGGCGCAGGTCGTCATTCATGATGACCACGTCAGCCGCCTCCATGGCCGTGTCCGTCCCCGCCGCGCCCATGGCAATGCCGATGTCGGAACGCGCCAGGGCCGGGGCGTCGTTGATGCCGTCACCCGTCATCGCAGTGGTGCCGTAGCGCGTCTGCAGTTCCTCGATGGCCGTCAGCTTGTCTTCAGGCAGTAGATTGCCGCGGGCGTCGTCGATGCCGGCTTGCCGGGCGATGGTCTGCGCCGTGGCCGGGTTGTCACCCGTCAGCATCACCGAGCGCACCCCCAGGGCATGGAGTTCGGCCAGGGCCTCGCGCGAGCTCTCCTTGATGGTGTCGGCCACGGCAAAGATGGCCAGCACCTGGCTGTCCATGGCCAGCAGCGTCACGGTGCGCCCCTGGGCCTCATGTTCTGCCAGCCGCGCTTCGATGGCCGGGCTGCACAGGCCACGTTCTTCAATCAGGCGATGGTTGCCCAGGATCAGCGTCTGCCCGTCCGTGCGGGCCTGAATGCCCCGGCCGGGCAGCGCAGTGAACTGCTCCAGCTGCCCATTGCTGCGATCCAGTCCCTGGGCAATGGCCTTGGACACCGGGTGATCGGAATGGCCCGCCAGATCGCCAGCCCAGCGCAGTACCTGTGCTTGCGGGATCGACGAAGGCAGCACCCCGGTGGCCACCAGCCGGGGCTTGCCCTCGGTGATGGTGCCGGTCTTGTCCAGAGCAATGACCTTGATCTTGTGGGCACCTTCGAGATAGACCCCGCCCTTGATGAGGATGCCGCGGCGCGCTGCCGAGGCCAGGCCGCTGACCACCGAGACAGGCGTGGCAATCACCAGGGCACAGGGGCAGGCGATGACCAGCAGGACCAGGGCCTTGTACAGGGCCGCCATCCAGCTCAAGCCCATGAGCCAGGGCGTCAGCAGCGCCACGGCCACGGCGAGCGCGAATATCGCCGGGGTGTAGATGGCGGCGAACTTGTCCACAAACTGCTGGGTCGGCGCGCGGCTGCCCTGGGCCTGTTCCACAGCCTGGATGATGCGGGCCAGCGTGGTGTTGCTGGCGGCAGCGGTCACGCGCATCTCAAGCGCACCGGTGCCGTTGATGGTGCCGGCAAAGACCGGATCACCCACGACCTTGTCCACCGGCAGGCTTTCGCCGGTCACCGGAGCCTGGTTGACCGCGCTGTTGCCCGCCACGACCACGCCATCGAGCGGAATGCGTGCCCCGGGCTTGACCCGGACAATGGCGTCCAGCGCCACGTCGGTCGCGGCAAGCTCCTTCCATGCGCCATCGGGCTGGCGGACTTCGGCCGTGTCCGGCGTCAGATCCAGCAGGCTCTTGATGGCATTGCGCGCCCGGTCCACGGCCCGTGCTTCGATGAGTTCCGCGATGGCGTAGAGCGCCATCACCATCGCGGCCTCTGGCCACTGGCCGATCAGGAAGGCGCCCGTGACTGCCACCGTCATGAGCGCGCTGATGTTCAGCCGCCCCTGCCGCAGCGCGGCATAGCCCTTGCGGTAGGTGGAGAAGCCGGCCAGCCAGATGGCCGTCGCTGCCAGGGCCATGCCGGCCCCCTCGTACAGGAGCGTCTCGGGTGCGAAGAAGTCCAGCAACTCGGCCGCGATCGCCAGCAGCAGGGAGGCACCCATGCGCCACAAGCCTTCGGCCATGGGAGCGTAGTCATCATCCTGTGTCTGTGCCGCTACGGGCTGTGGATCAAAGCCCGCACGACGGATGGCGTCCAGGGCGCGCGGCATGACTTCGGCGGGCGCATCGATGCGCAGGGTACGCGCCGACAGCTGGAAGCCGAGGCCTCGCACGCCGGTGATGTCAGACAGCGCCTGCCGGATCTCGCTTTCTTCGGCGGCGCAATCCATGGTCGGGATGCGGAACACTGCACCCGCTGCGCCGGACAGTCCGGCCTCGACGCGGGCGGGCACGGGCGCGACGCTGCAGCCGCTGTCACAAGCGCATCCAGGGGATTTGTCCTGTTCTAAGGTGTTCTGTCCTTGCATTGCCACTCCTTGTTGAATGCAATTGGAAACCCTGTAGCGGCTACAGAGTCAAGCACCTATACTTTGTGAGAGTTTTCCTCACCTGCAGCGGAGATCAGCATGAAGATCGGTGATCTGTCGAAACTGACCCAGACCCAGGTCGAGACCATCCGCTACTACGAGCGCGAAGGTCTGCTGCCCGAGCCCAGTCGTACCGAAGGCAACTACAGGATCTATGGCGAGGCCCATGCCGAACGGCTGGCCTTCATCCGTCACTGCCGCAGCCTGGACATGACCCTGGATGAAATCCGGCAGCTGCTGCGCTTCAAGGATGATCCTGCATCGGACTGCGGTGACGTAAATGCGTTGCTGGATGCGCACATCGGCCATGTGGCCGACCGGATCCGGGAGTTGCGGGCGCTTGAGAAGCAGCTCAAGAGCTTGCGTGAGCGTTGTGGCGACGCTCAACCTGCCGCGAACTGCGGGATATTGAGTGAGCTTTCGCGTGCACCATCAACGATCACGCCGAAAGGTGCGGGGCATGTTCACAGGACGCACAGTGGTGGCAAGGCAGCGCCTTAGGCATGCGTGAAGTTGCGCACGTTGGATCCGGCCAACCTCCTGTACGCCCGGGGATTCCCTGTTTGCTCACGGCCATCGATGGCTGCAGCCAGCCAGTGGACGGGCCGCGGCACCTGGTCTAGGGGGTTTTCAGCGTACCTGCTCAGTTGGAGAATCTGACCGTGTGGCCCGATCTGCGATATCGTTCGGGAGCGCGGCGCGTTCAGTGGTGTTGCTCGCTACTCGGAAATCCGTAGATCAATTCCGTCTCATGCACTTGCTCACATAGTTTCGAAGAGACCAGAGATGAGTTGCATCGGAGGGTGAAACCCCAAAGTGACCGAGAACAGACCTTTGCGGTCATGGCGTAAAGCGGTCAGCCAACCTACAAACGACCAAATGACCGGTACTGGCAGCAACGGACCTTCGCAATACCAATAAAGAACGTCAGCAATCAGCGGCCTCAAGCCGTCAGTTGAGTGGAATGCATCGACCGGTTATCTACCGCCGGTAGCGGACGCTGGATTGATTTGTCGGACGCTTCTATCAGTGTCCTAAGCTAAAAAGGAATGGGTTGCTGCTCGGTTCAGATGCAAATCCCAGCAGCGGACTCGCCAGGCCCCTGACACATGACAGACTTCATTGCAGAAAACTAAGTGACAGACATACTCGCTATCTCCCAGCCTAACCGCTGCTGTAGCAAGACCAACGATTCACCCTCTAACCCAGTTCCTCCAACATGGACATGAGGCAATAGAACCAGCTGCGGGCAGACTTCATCGAAGTAATTGACACGATCATCCACTGCCAACCAAGATGCTCCCGGTGCATTTGAGGCTAACCATTGTTCGCATTCTTTTTGACGGAGTCCTCGGGGAATTGCCAATTCCTGTAGGTTGGGCGTTGCGCCAACGATTCGATCCCTGATGTCGATTGAGAAAAGCGCGACAAGATCCTCCAATGGGAAAGACAGCCGCCACGAAGTTGACAACACGATCAGCACTTGAGGGTAGTGCCGCATCAGGTTCTCAAAATTCTCCAGATGACAGAACTCAAGCTCCGGGCCAACACCTTCAGGATGCAGTACTCCATCAAAGTCAAGAAATAAATAGAGCCTTGTGACCATTGCTATCTCTGTATGTTCTTGTTTGCTCACTTCTCCTCGTCCGCGCCGAGAAGTAAGTCACGCGAAGCATGAACCAATCGCCAATCGCCGCATGTCGATTGCAGGAAATGGGTCAGCGACGGCCATAAGCGACAAAGCTCACCATCCTTGTACTCCCTCGAAGACCTCCTCACCCAGACCGTCCTTGATCTGACAATAGCGAAGGCCGACAGCATCGAACCCAAGGCGACTCCGATGCTTGGCATATTCGGCTGTCTGATCATCATGGTGGTGTCCATGAAAGCTCCTGACCACGTTCAGGCTACGTGCCAGTCCATCCAGCACCTGAAAGCCGCGAGGGTGGCAGCTTGGAGCCTCGTGCGTCACAAGGACGTCCGCCCGTCTTCTCGCGAGGTTATCCAGGTCGTCCGGGTAGATGGCCGCGTCGTACTCGGGTGAAGGTCGGTGGTCGCCACGGTATTGGAACGTTCCTCGGCTCATGGCTGCCTGCTTGGAGGCATAAGTTGGCGCGCCCGGCGGCATCCAGATATCCTGGATGAAGTGACCACCCAGACCAGCCACCATGATCCCAGAGAGATTCACAACTTGGCCATGCAATGCCACGGCTTCGCCGGCGTCGTGCAGCATCTCCCAGCTCTCGTGGCTGTCGGCATCGTGGTTGCCATGGATGAATGCGATCCCCAGATCGGGATCGAATCGGCGTACCGGCTCCAAGATCTCCCTGAGAGGCTTGTGGTCGATGTCGATGTCGCCTGCAAAGACGATCCATTGCGGCCGCAGCTGGGCTTGCAGCAGTGTCTGAGCGAGGTACCTAAACTCACCGTGAACGTCACCCACGAACCATATCCGGCGCAGGACGTCGGAGCGGTCGTGGTCAAACTCGGCGATTCTGGTGGTGGTCATATCTTCTTAACAACTACTTCAAGACCTTGGTCGGCTTAACGGTGAGGAACGATCACATTTTGAGTAGGCATGCTGCGCAGCAATCTTGACCAGGCGCTCCAGTGTGAGTTTGCGGTGTCAGTCTATTGAGGCTCATCAGCCAGAAAACGCGTGCGCTTCATCAGCCATTGCACCTCATCTTCACTGAGGCTCCATCCTTGGCCCCGAACCCTGCGCTCTGTTTCCTTGTAAAAAGTCTCAAGATCGGAAATGAGACCAGCCACCTGCTTGCGTAGCGTCCGTGCTGCAAGCTGCTGAGACATGTCTTCGCAAAATGCCCAGCGCTCGTACAGCTCGTCTTCGGTTAGTCCGACCACAAAGCGGTCGCCAATTTTTCGGGCGAGGAACTTGAGCTGCGTACCAGGAACACTTGCAGCATTGAAGCCGCGGGGAAAGTCCTCTGGAACTCCTCTTGTTTCATTGTTGCTCATAGTTCATTTAAAAAAGACGGCTTGCGGTGGAATGGAAATGAGGAAGACTTTAGTCATTCAATGCGGTGCCACGGCGTAGCGCTGTCGACATCAAGGTCAGTGCGGTCGCAGCCCGAAAGTTCGTTCTCTAGGCACTTTCCGCTCAATTTCAAAGCGTCTGCACTCAAACTCAATACGCCGCATCGCTAACAACCAGAATAGCGCTACACATCCTTTTCAAGACATGCCAATAGCTCTGTGGCAAGTCTTTCGGCAGGAAATTCTGCAGCCAGTCCTGTGATCCGACTCACAATTTCCCGCTCAAGACCTAACTGGTAGAGCTTGATTGCATGAAAGACGCCACTCTCTGGAATGCTCAGTTCGTTGCCTGTTTGCTGGCGATTTGGAAGCCTGTGAAGCAGGCTCATCACAATGTAAAGGGCTACAGCTAGAGACTCGGTATGTTTCGGTTCCGGTTTCGGTTCTGGCTCGACCATATCTAGCGAGCCAATTACTTCTACGACTCGAAAATCGTTCGCTAGGAGTAGCAGGAGAGAGTCAGGGAGCGCCGGTGGCAGCAAGGCCATCCATTCCTTGTTAGCAAATCGGGACTTCAAATCGACAACATTTGACCCCCTGCTTGGTCGAAGAGCACGTAGTTCCATGTCCATTTCCTACAAATATTGAATAGGTAAGCCGCTCTCCTGATTTCAAAGGAGCAGGAGGCGCAATTCATTTTGTACCATAAATGCGGGTGCATAAATGAGTCGGCCAAAGCAAAGTCTTAGGGATGCGCGAACCCCCAGATACTTTGGTCATTGCTGCGATTGCAGCCGAAATAAAATCGCGCCGTAGCCACCTGAAGATCAGCCAAGAGGAACTGGCGCATAGGGCTAGCGTTCACCGGTCATTCATAGCGAGACTGGAGGTTGCAAGCACTCAGCCGTCTAC
Source organism: uncultured Hylemonella sp. (assembly GCA_963512175.1). Taxonomy (GTDB): domain Bacteria; phylum Pseudomonadota; class Gammaproteobacteria; order Burkholderiales; family Burkholderiaceae_C; genus Hylemonella. The sequence goes on from CAUPLI010000001.1 coordinate 186,973, forward strand.
TGCTGCCCTCTTTCGCCTTGCAAAAGCACTTGAAGTCGATGTTGAGGCGCTTGTCGCTGGCATAGCGAAACGCTACAAACGTGCAACGCGTCATCCCGCGAAGTCCTAGCCGAGTGCCAGGCCGACTTTCATCACTTACTCTAGGGCGGGCTCATGAGCTGTCGAGGACATTGAATCGACCTCGGACATAGCACCCAACCCATCGCTTGAAATGATCGCAGCGTCTCGGGCAGAATTGGCGAAAACGCCCCCGCAAAGTTGGATACCCAGAGTGCCGCGGGGATGCATCCATAACTCACGCTTCCATCCATTGGTATGGACAGCAATCTTCAGAAATATGCGAAAAATCGAGCCACCTATGGACAAACCGATATCTCTTCAAGCCTTTGTTTTTTAAGACTTTTCCCCCTGTCCATGGCATATCACCACGCCGGTACGTACATGCCGGCGGCATCGTCTTCTACGCCAACTACCTCAAGTTCTTCGAGCGCGCGCGCACCGAGTGGCTGCGTTCGCTGGGCATCGGCCAGCAGGCCCTGCGCGAGCAGACCGGCGGCATGTTCGTGGTGAGCGAAACCGCCGTCAAATACCACCGCCCGGCCCGGCTGGACGACGAACTATTGGTTACAGCCCGGCTGCAGGAAAGCGGCCGCGCATCCCTCACAATTGCGCAGCAGGCCTGGCGCAAGACGGGAGGCGAGCCTGAACTGTTGTGCGAAGGCAGCATCCGCATCGGCTGGGTGTCCGCAAACAGCATGAAACCTGAAAGAATTCCCGGCAGCATTCTGGAAACACTTCAATGAGCCAAGACCTTTCCATCATCCAACTCGTGCTGCACGCCAGCTGGGTCGTACAGGCCGTGATGCTGCTGCTGGTGCTGGTGTCCATCACCAGCTGGGCTGCCATCTTCAGCAAGCTCTTCTCGCTGCGGCGCGTGCGCGAGCTCAACGAGCAATTCGAGCGCGACTTCTGGTCCGGCGCCAACCTCAATACCCTCTATGCCACGGCAGCCCAGAAGGGCCATGCCAGCGGCCCCATGGAACGCATCTTCGTCAGCGGCCTGCGCGAGTACCAGAAGCTGCGCGAGCGCCGCATCACCGATGCCGGCACCCTGCTCGACGGCGCCCGCCGCGCCATGCGCGCCAACTTCCAGCGCGAGATGGACGTGGTGGAAACCAACCTCTCCTTCCTGGCCTCGGTCGGCTCGGTCTCGCCCTACGTGGGCCTGTTCGGCACGGTCTGGGGCATCATGCACGCCTTCACGGGCCTGGCCTCGCTGCAGCAGGTGACGCTGGCCACCGTGGCCCCCGGCATCGCCGAGGCCCTGGTGGCCACTGCTATCGGCCTGTTCGCCGCCATCCCCGCCGTGGTGGCCTACAACCGCTTCGCGCGCGAGATCGACCGCGTGGCCATCATGCTGGAGACCTTCATCGAGGAGTTCTCCAACATCCTGCAGCGCAACGTCGGCGCGCAACCGGCCTCGCCGGCTTCGGTCCATTAAGGGGAAACGGTCATGCCCACCCTGGTCAGTCGCGGGCGCGGACGGCGCACCATCAACGAGATCAATATGGTGCCCTTCATCGACGTGATGCTGGTGCTGCTGATCATCTTCATGGTCACTGCCCCGCTCATCACCCCCAGCGTGGTGGACCTGCCCAGTGTGGGCAAGGCCGCGCGCAAGCCCGACCAGGTGATCGAGATCGTCGTCGGCAAGGACGAAGGCCTCACGCTCAAGGCGCAGGACAGCAGCACCCGCATCAAACTGGGTGAATTGGCCGTCAACGTCAAGCGCCTGCAATCCGCTGCCGGCAAGGACGCCAGCAGCGCCGTGGTCATCAGTGCCGACAAGAGCGTCAAGTACGAGACCGTGGTCAAAGTCATGGACACACTGCAGCGTGCCGGCGTGCAGCGCGTGGGCCTGTCGGTACAGATGGTCAACTAGATCCCGCTTCGCGCGCCCATGCATACCGCCAGCCGCTTCGAATTCGACACGCCGGGACAGCGCCAAGGCCTGCTGCGCGCTTACGGTCTGGCTCTGCTCATCCACGGCCTGCTGCTGGCGGCACTCACCTGGGGCGTGAACTGGCGCCGCAGCGACACCAGCCTCTCCGTCGAGGCCGAACTCTGGTCCGCCGTGCCGCAGCAGGCCGCGCCCAGACTGGTCGAGCCGGAACCCGAGCCGGCCCCGGAGCCCGCACCGCCACCACCGCCGCCACCCAAGGTCGAGGAGCCGCGTCAGAGCGAGGCCGACATCGCACTGGCACGCGAAAAGGAACGCCAGGCCAAGGAAAAACTGGAGCAGGCTCGGCTGGAGAAGGAAAAGCTCGCGCGGGAAAAGGAACGTGAGCGGCAGGAGCGCGAGAAGAAGCTGGCCGAGGAAAAGAAAAAGAAGGAACTCGAAGCCAAACGCAAGGAAGAAGCAGAAGCCAAGCAGCGCCGCGATGAAAACCTCAAGCGAATGGCTGGCCTGGCCGGTGCCACGGGTGCACCCACGGCCACCGGCAACGCCCAGAAATCCTCCGGCGGCATCTCGTCCAGCTACGCGGGCCGCATCCGCGCGCGCATCAAGCCCAACATCGTCTTCCTTGACGAACTGGCCAAAAATCCCGAGGCCGAGGTCGAAGTCCGCACTTCACCCGACGGCACTATCGTCGGACGCAAACTGCTCAAGAGCAGCGGTGTCCCCAGCTGGGACGAGGCCGTGCTCAAGGCCATCGACAAGACGGAAACGCTGCCGCGCAACGAAGAGGGCGTGGTGCCCTCGCCCATGACCATCATCTTCCGCCCGAAAGACTGAGGCCGGAATAAAAAAGCGCCCCGCAATCTGCCGGGGCGCCCAAGCCGTCGATCGACGGCACGAGGTGACACTCAATCGGTTCAGTCCACCGTCTCCAGCGCCAGCGCCGCGGTGGCCGTGTTGGAAATCGGGATGTGATAGTTGCCCGTCACCCGGCGCACGCTGGAGCCGCCGGCCGCAGCCAGGGCGCCGCGCATGGCCAGCCACATCAGCAGCTCCACGCCCTGGGTGCCGGTCTTTTCCACCAGTTCATGCACGCTGAACTGCGTGGCCCACTCGGGGTTGGAGACCAGGCTGTCGAGGAACTGCAGGTCGAAGGCCTTGTTGATGAAGCCGGCACGCTCGCCGTCGAGCTGGTGGCTCAGGCCGCCGGAGGCGATCACCGCCACCTTCTTGCTGCTGTCCCAGGACTTGATGGCCTCGCCCACGGCCTTGCCCAGGGCATAACTGCGGCGGGCAGAGGGCAGCGGAAACTGCACGGTGTTGATGCAGATCGGCACCACCGTCACCGGGCAATCACCCTCGGGCCAGAACAGCTTGAGCGGCAGCGTGCAGGCGTGGTCCACCAGCATCTCCTGGCAGGTCACCACATCGAACTCTTTCTCGACCAGCGTGTTGATGATGTGCCAGGACAGGTCCAACTCGCCCTTGAAAGGCGGCAGTGTGGGAATGCCCCAGCCCTCGTCGGCGTTGTTGTATTCGGGCGCGGCGCCCACGGCGAAGGTGGGCATCTTGTCCAGGAAGAAATTCAGGCCGTGGTCGTTGTAGAACATCACCACCACGTCGGGCTTGGTCTTGCCCAGCCATTCGCGGATCGGCGGGAAACCGTCGAAGAAGGGTTTCCAGTAGGGCTCCTGCTGCAGGCCCTTGTGGATGGCGCCGCCGATGGCGGGAATGTGCGAGGTGCCGAGGCCACCGATGAGTTTTGCCATGTTCGTTGCTCCTGAAGTTTCTTATTGGCCGGCCGCGACCAGCTTGGCCCGGAAGGCTTCTTTCGTCATGCCGGTCTGCTGCGCGCCGATGTCCTGCATGTCCAGCTTGAAGATCCCGGCGAACTTGGCCAGGTAATAGGCGTTGCCGCCCGCCGCGATCAGCTGCAGCACGTTGCGCGCGCGGATGGCAGCGGCCTGCTGCTCGTTCAGGCCGTACTTGCGCATATAGCCCTCTTCGTCGGCCTGGAAGGCCTTGCGGTTCTCTTCCGAGTTGAAGGAAAAACACATCTTGTTGAGCGCGTAGCCCTTGCGGGCTTGATTCGCGTCAAACAGCGTGGTGCCGGGAATCGGCTTTTCTTGGCTGTTGGTGGTCATTCAGGTCTCCTGGGTTGACGGGGGTCAAAACGGTATGGGGGCCAGTATTCAGTAGCCATTGACCAAGATAAATACATGGATCAAGATATGACTCATGAGCAAATTCGATCATTTGGACCTAGACGGCCATTTGCTGCAGCTTTTGCTGGCCGTGGTGGAGGCCGGCTCGGTCACCGGCGCGGCCCAGCGCCTGGGCGTCACCCAGTCCGCCGTGAGCCACTTGCTGGACAAGCTACGCGCCATCACGGGCGACCCGCTTTTCGTCAAAAGCGGGCGCGGCATCGTGGCCACGGCGCGGGCCGAGGAACTGGCGGCTGAAGCACGCAGTCTGCTGCGCCAGATGCAACATTTCGCGCACAGTGGTGACTTCGACCCCGGCCGCTGGTTGACCACCTTCACCATCGCCGCCAACGACTTCCAGCGCGACCTGCTGCTGCCCGCCCTGGCCGCGCGCCTGCGACAAAGTGCGCCCGGTCTGGCGCTGCGCATCATCCCCTCGGCCATCCCGCGGCTGGACATGCTGCGCAACGACGAGTGCCAGCTCGTCATCAGCCCGCGCCCGCCCGAAGGCAGCGACATCGTGCAAAAGCGCCTGTTCGAAGACCAGTACCGTGTCTTCTACGACGCCTCGGTGCGCGCAGCCCCGCGCGACGAGGCCGACTACCTGGCCGCCGACCACGCCACCGTGGTCTACGAACCGCGCCGCAGCCTGGATCTGGACCAGCACCTGGCGGCCAAGGGCCTGCAGCGGCGCTTCGCGGTCATGGTGCCGTCCTTCAGCGCCCTGCCCGCCTTCCTGCGCGGCACGCCGCTGCTGGCCACCGTGCCCGGCCTGCTGGTGCGCCAGACCTTCACCGGCCTGGCCAGCAGCCCGCCGCCGGTGAGCTGCCCCACCATGCCCATGTACGCCATCTGGCACGCCCGCTACCAGCAGGACGCCGCCCACCGCTGGCTGCGGGCCCAGCTGGAGGCCGTGGTGGCGCCCGCGCTGGCCCACTAAGATGGCGGGCATGAACGCTCCCATCCTCATCATCGGCGCCGGCCAGGCCGCCATCATGGCCGCCGAAGCCCTGCGCAGCGGTGGCTACACCGGTCCCCTCACCCTCCTGGGTGACGAGCCCCACGGCCCCTACCACCGCCCCCCACTCTCCAAGGCCTGGCTGGCCGGCGAGATGGATGCCTCGCGCCTGCCCATGCGCACCCCCGAGATGCTGGCGGGCAAGACCATCGAGCTGCGCACCGGCAGCAGGGTCACGTCCATCGACCGCACCGCCAAGACCGTGACGCTGGCCGACGGCAGCACCCTGCCCTACGGCGGCCTGCTGCTGGCCACCGGCGCCACACCGCGCACGCTGCCCCTGCCCGGCAGCACCGCACAAGGCGTGCTGGCCCTGCGCACGCGTGACGACGCCGACGCCATCGCCCAGCGCATGGCCGTCTGCCTGGAAAAGAACCTGCCCCTGGTCGTCATCGGCGGCGGTTTCATCGGCCTGGAAGTGGCCGCCACCGCGCGCAAGAAGGGCCTGGCCGTCACCGTGCTGGAAGCCGCCCCGCGCCTGCTGGGTCGTGTGCTGCTGCCCGCACTGTCCGACTGGTACGCCGAACTGCACCGCAGCCATGGCGTGCAGCTGCTGCTGGGCGCGCAGATCGCCGCCATCGAACACGATGCAGCCAACACCGTCACCGGTGTGCGTCTGAACGACGGCACCGTTTATCCCGCCGGCCTGGTGCTCATCGGCATCGGCGTGAACGCGAACGACGAACTAGCGCGCGCCGCCGGGCTCGAATGCGAGCGCGGCATCGTGGTCGACGCCTGTGGCCGCACCAGCGACCCGAGCATCGTGGCCGCCGGCGACTGCACCGCACGCCGCCTGCCTACCGGCAGCCTGCTGCGCCTGGAGTCCGTGCAAAACGCCACCGAACAGGCCAAGAGCGCCGCCGCCGCCCTGCTGGGCCAGGAACGCCCCTTCACCGCCACGCCCTGGTTCTGGAGCGACCAGTACGACAAGAAGCTGCAGATGGCGGGTCTCTCTGCTGGCGCGGACCAGCACGTGTTACGTGGTGACATGGCCAGCGGCGCCTTCTGCCTCTTCCACTACCGCGGTGACCAGCTGATCGCCATCGACAACGTCAACACCCCCAAGGACCACCTGCTGGTGCGCAAGCTCATGGACGCGGGCGTGTCGCCGACGCCGGAGCAGGCGGGGGATGCGGCGTTCGATCTGAACAGCCTGTTACCCGGCTGAGCTGGGTCGATCAGGCCGGCAAGGTCACCGTCACGGCCAGACCCGGCTGCGCGTTGCGCACCGCGAACGTGCCGCCGTGCGCCTGGGCCATCAGCCGGCACAGGTACAGGCCCAGGCCCACGCCGCCGGCACTGCGGGTGCGGGCGCTGTCAGTCCGGTAGAAGGCCTGCGCCAGTTGCGAAAGCTGTTCCTCAGGCACGCCTGGGCCGTGGTCGCGCACCTCGATGCGCAGCCCATCGGCGCTCGCCGACAGCGTGACCACGGGCGCCACGGCAGCATCGCCGCCATACCGCAGCGCGTTGTCGATCAGGTTGCGCAAGAGCAGGCGCACGCGTGAGGCGTCCACCGACACCGGCCGCATGCCAACGGGCGCCGACACCGTCACACGCGCCGCGCCCGCATGAGAGGCCTGCAGTTCGCCCACCACCTCTCGCGCCAGCGCCGCCACGTCGGTCGGCGCGCGCTGCAGGGCAACGTGGCTCCCTGTCAGGCGCTCGCTCTCCAGCAGGTCACTGATCAGCGCGGCCATGCCCTGCAAATCGCGCAGCAGCGCCTCGCGCTGCGGTCGGATCGCGTCGGTCTCAGGCAGCAGTTCGGTGTTCAGCCGCGCGCGCGTGATCGGGCTGCGCAGCTCGTGGCTGATCGCCAGCAACAGGGCGCGCTTGGCTTCGAGCATCTGGTGGATGTCCTGGCCCATGGTGTTGATGGTCTGGGCCAGTTCGCCCAGTTCGTCCGGGCCATGGCGGCCGCGCTCGGGAATCGGTTGGCTGAAGTCGCCCCGGCCAAAGCGCCGCGCGCCTTCGCCTATGGCGTCCAGCGGCTTGAGCACACGACGCACGTACAGCCAGGCCAGCAAGGTGAGCGCCAGCAGGGCGCCCAGCGCGTAGCCGATCAGGCGCGGCTTGCGCTCGAAGGCCTCGCCGTTGATGCCGAACTCGATGCGATGCCCGTCGGAACTCTGGCGATGCAGAAGCGTGGGCCAGTCCTTGCCGCCACCCCACTCCTTGTTCGATGGCCTGGCATCGGGGTGCGAGGCCCAGTGGATGACCGGCCCGTCGATGCGCACGGTCAGCGGCAGGCGCTCGGTGATGGCCTGGGCGCGTTCCACGCTGGGCGTCGGCCCACCGGCGGTCACTTCCGCGGCAAGACGGTCCACGTAGTCCATCAGGACGGGCCGCGCCGCCTCGCGCCAGCCCATGGTGAAGGCCTTTTGCGCGCCTGTGATGAACACGAAGGTCAGCGCCAGCGCCAGCGCCAGGAACACCAGCACCATGCGCAGCTTGATCGAATGTGCAACGCGGTGCCTGGCACGCCGCCAGGCCGATGCCTTGTGCCGGCTCATTCGCCCTCCCGCCCCAGCGCCAGCGAGTAGCCCGCGTTGCGCAGGGTCTTGATGCAGTCCAGCGGCTCCAGCTTCTTGCGCAGGCGGCTGACCACGATGTCCACCGCGCGGGTGTAGAGATCGGCCTCGTGGCCGCGCAACTGGTTGAGGATGTCGTCGCGGCTGAACACACGGCCCGGCTCACGCGCCAGCATCAAGAGCAGCTCGTACTCGGTACCGGTCAGCTCGACCTCCTGCCCCGAGCGGCGCACGGCGCGACGGGCAACGTCGACCTCCAGCCCCTCGAACTTCAGCATGGACGTGGCGCCGGGCGCGGCCGCGTGTCCGTTGTCGTTGGGCTTGCGCCGGCGCAGCACGGTCTGGAGACGGGCCACCAGCTCGCGCGGCTCGAAGGGCTTGGGCAGATAGTCGTCCGCCCCCAGCTCCAGGCCCACCACGCGGTCCATCACCTCACCACGGGCGGTCAGCATGACGATCGGTATGTCGTTTTCCTTGCGGATGGTGCGGCACAGCTCGAAGCCGTCCATCTCGGGCAACATGACGTCGAGGATGGCCGCATCAAAGCCCCCGGCCCGCAACAGCGCCAACCCGGCGCTGGGCCGGGTGGCGTGCACCAGCTGCAGCTCGAAGCGCTGGAAGTAGGTGGCCAGCGGCGGCCCCAGGTTCTCGTCGTCGTCGATCAGCAGGATGCGGCTCATCGTTTCATTCTGACAGAGCCCGGTGGCGGACGATCAGGCGGCGCAGCCGGTCTTTCTCGGTCCGCTCCAGGGCGTCGAAGCGCTCGCCCACCGACAGCAGCTCGGGCAGCAGGGGAACGGCTTGCACCGGCTGGCGCTGGGAGAACCGCGCCCACAGGGCCAGCGCGTGCTCCCGGTCGAACAGTGGCCCCCAGAACAGGGCCAGCAGTTCGGCATGCGGGTCCTCGGCGTCGGCCAGCAAGGCCGCCGTGTGCGGGCGGCCCTGCCGGGCGATCGCGCGGATGGTGTCAGCCACGGCCCCACCAGCCATGGCCGCGGCGCTCCAACCGCTCGCGCACCTGCTTCTGCTGCTCGGGGTTGAGGCTGTCGTAGAAGTCACCAAAGGCGGCCAGGACCTTGGGGCCGGAGCCCTGCAGGGCCTGGGTCTTCTGGTCGAGCATCTGCTGGGCCTTGCTGCGGTCGAACTTGTCGGCGGCGATCAGCGCCTGCAGATCCTTGCGTACGTCGCCCGACTCGCCGCGCATTGCCTTGCGCGAGGCAATCATCTCGTCGGCCAGCACGTCCAGCTTGGCCTTCTGCCCGGCGTTGAGCTCCAGTTTGTCGCTGATCTTCTCCACCGCCTTGCCGCGCATCTCGGTGATGCGTTCGTCGCTCCAGCCGCGGGCATGGTCCCCACGCGAACTGCAGGCGGAGAGGCCGCCGAGCACGACGGTGGCGGAAGTGAGTGCAATCAGGCTGCGTTTGATCCAGGGTTTCATGACGGGCTCCTTGTCGGGGCGTTGTTGAACATGACCGTCATGGTGCCGGCGCTTCCGTGCCAACAGGTTGCAGGGAGGTCGCGGTTTATTTCGTTTTGTTTCAGCGTGCTGCCTGACGCACGCGCTGCTGATCCATCTTCGGTGAAGGCGGCTCAGCCCCCCGGCGCCTGGGCAATCACGTAGCGGTCGCGCCCGTGCATCTTGCCTTCCAGCAAGGCATGGTCGGCGCGGGTGACGGCCGACTCCAGCGTGTCGCCCGCTGCCACCAGCGTCAGGCCGGCCGTCACCGTCATGCGCAGGGGCCAGGCATCCTGCATGGGCATGGGCGTCGTGCGCACCAGGTCCAGCAGGCGCCGGACCACTGCCTCGGCCCCGTTGCCCAGCAGGAGCAGCAGGAACTCCTCGCCCCCGAAGCGGATCAGCACATCGTTCTCGCGCAGGCAGGAGCTCATCAGCCGTGCCAGGTGCTGCAGGGCCAGGTCGCCCACCGGGTGGCCCCAGGTGTCGTTGACCACCTTGAAATGGTCCACGTCCACCATGGCCAGGTACAGCGGCAGCCCGTTACGCGCCGCGTCGCGCTGGCGCAGGTCAAAGGCGTAGTGCAGGCCATGCCGCAAGGGCAGGCCGGTCAGCGCGTCGTGCTGCAGCACCGACTCGGCCACCTTCTGGCGCAATGCATTCAGGCTGGCCACCATGGCCGTCTGTCCGGCCTCGTAGGCCTTGAAGTCCTGTTCATTGGCCGGCTGGCCCTGCGACGACTGCGAGCACAGCGCACGCACCGCATCGTGCATGGCCTGGTGCTGGCGCTCCAGCTCGGCGGTAGCAGGTGCGTCGAAACCAGCGAGCGTGGATTGTTCCGTGAGGAACCACTTGCCGAAGAGGCAGCGCCGGTGCGCATCCGGCTTCATCATGTCCTCGCCCGGGCTTTCGTGCAGCAGGGCACAGCGCATGAGCCGCTGGTTCCAGGCCAGATGGGCCTGCAGCCCCTGGTCGATGCCGGTGAGCAGGCTTTCGAAGTGCGGCTGGGCCGGTGGGCTCATCGAGAATTCTTCTTGATTGGACGGCGACGGTGGGCTCATCTTAGCGTCCGATACACGCCGGCACCAGCCCTCAGCGCCGCAGCCAGTCCGCCAGCGCCGCGCTCACCGTCTGCGGCTGCTCCATGGTGCTCATGTGGCCGCTGTTTTCCACGATGACGAGTTGCGCACCAGGGATGGCGGCGGCCATGGCTTCGTGCTGGGCCGGGCCGCTCCAGGCGTCCTGGCGGCCCGTCAGGACCAGCGTGGGGCAGGTGATGCCCGGCAGCAGCGGGGCTGCATCGGGCCGGGTTAGCAGCGCGTTGATCTGTGCGGCGTACTGCGCGGCGCTGCCGCGGTCGAACATAGCCAGCACCTCTTCGAAGATAGGGCCGCCGATACGGTCCGGGTGCACCATGCCCTTGGCCCACTCCTGGGCCATGACGCGCATGCCCTGCGCCTGCGCGACCTTGAGCAGGGTCATGCGCCCTGCCTTCTCTTTCTCGCCCGCCTCACCGGCCGCCAGCGGGTGGGTGCCCGTGTCCAGCAGGGCCAGGCGATCCACACGCTGCGGGGCCAGGCGCATGATTTCCAGCGCCACACGGCCGCCCATGGAATGACCGGCCACGCAGAAGCGTTCGGTGGGTGCTTCGTCCAGCACCTGCTGGGCCATGGCGGTCAGCGTGTCGCGCAGACCCCAGGCAGGGATGATGCAGTTGGCTTGACCTTTGAGCGCGGTGGCCTGCGGTGCCCACACGGCGGCGTCGCAGTTGAGGCCGGGCAGGAGCATGAGTGTGGTCATGGTCAGAAGACTTCCGTATCGACTTCTCGGTTGCTCTGTTCGCTGTAGCGGTTACCCACCACGGTCTGCTGGTTGACCACGGCTTCGGCTTTGGCCATGAGCGCGGGGCTGAGCTTCACGTCGGCAGCGGCCAGGTTCTCAGCCAGGTGCTCCAGGCTGGTGGTGCCGAAGAGCGGAACGATGTGCGGCGCCTTGTGCAGCAGCCAGGCCAGCGCGAACTGGGCCGGGGTGCAGCCGGCTTCCTGCGCCACGGCCTCATAAGCCGGCAGCAGCTTGAGGTTGCCCGCGTAATGGGCCGGCTCGAAGCGCGGCATGCCGTGGCGGATGTCCTTGGCGTCCAGCGTAGCCAGGTCGCGCAGCTTGCCGCTGAGGAAACCGCGCGCCACCGGGCTGAAGGCCACGAAGGCGGCGCCCAGTTCCTGGCAGGTCTTGAGTACGGCGATCTCGGGGTTGCGCGTCCAGAGCGAGTACTCGGTCTGCACGGCAGCGATGGGAAACACAGCGTGCGCCTTGCGCAGGGTGGCGGCCGAGACTTCGCTCAGGCCGATGGCGCGCACATGGCCGCGCTCCACCAGGCGCGAGAGTTCGCCCACGCTGTCTTCGATGGGCACCTTCTTGTCAAAGCGGTGCAGGTAATAGAGGTCGATCACGTCGGTGCCCAGGCGGCGCAGGCTGGCCTCGCAATCACGACGGATGGCTTCGGGTCGGCCGTCGATCACGCGCACCAGCTTGCCGTCACCGGCCACGTCCACACCGGCCATGCCGCCCTTGCTGGCCAAGGTGATCTGGCTGCGGTGGGCCTTGAGCACACGGCCCACCAGGGTTTCGTTGGCGCCGAAGCCGTAGAGGGCGGCGGTGTCGAACAGGGTGACACCGGCATCCAGCGCGCTGAGCAGCACGCGCTCGCCATGTTCGGGGGCCGGCGGCACACCGTAGGCGTAGCTCAGGCTCATGCAGCCCAGGCTGAGGGCGGAGACGTTGAAGGGGCCGAGTTTGCGTTCTTTCATGCAGAAAGCTTAACAGGGCTCAAAGCTCGAACGCGGCGCTTTCAGGCGCTGCATGGCCAGCTTTTCCCAGGCCGCGCCGCCATAGCCGCGCACCAGGTCATGGCCCATGAGCTCCCAGGCCGCGTCGCCGGGGTCCACCCCCAGTTCGCGCACAAAATGATCCTGCACCAGGAAGAACTGGCGCCGGTAAGGCAGCAGGAAGGCCCTGGCATCGGCCTGCAGCGCCGCGCGGGCCTCTTCGTACCGGGCGAACCACAGGTTCAGCAGGATGCCGGTACCGGGCGCGTGCCAGAAGGTGCCCATGTCTTCGCCTGACGCCGCCTCTGCGCCCAGCACCTGGCGCGCGTGCTCCCAATGAACAAAACCCACCTCACACGCCGCCAGGTTCAGACAGTCGCGCAGGCGCAATTCACCCGCTGAGCCCTCGCGCCGGGCGGCGTTCAGGCGCAGGCGGGCCCGCGTTTTCAGTTCGGTCAACATGGCCGTCATCTCAGAGCTCCAGGGCCGGGCTGCGGCACAGCCCTGCCAGCAGGTCCTGCGCCGCAGACAGGGACGGTGAACCGAGCGTGTGCAGCGCCGCCTCGCAGATAACCGCCGCGGTTTCCGTGGCCTCGGCCAGTTGGGCCCGGCCGGCTGGACGCAGCAGCACCTGGCGGCCGGGTTCGCGCTGGATGCGACCGGTCTTTTCCAGCGGCACCAGCTGGCGCATCACCGCGGAAGGCCGCAAGCCCAGGGGGCGCACCAGTTCAGCCAGAGGCAGGCGCCCGCCAGGCGCCTGGGCCAGTTGGCGCAGCAGCATGAAATCGTCCAGCCCCATGCCGTGCCAGGTGCCCAGCGCGTCGTCCAGCTTGAGTTGCAGGCTGGCGTGGCCCAGGCTGATCTGCATGCAGAAGTCCAGTGCTCGGGTGTTCATGCCTTTAGCTCCTCGCGCCACAGCGCCAGGGTGGTTGCCAGCTCGGCCTTGTAGTCGAAGTCCGGCGCCTCGCGCTTTTTCAGCAGGTCCAGCACCTCGAAGCGGAAATGCTCCGCGCCATGCGCCAGCCAGTCGCGTTGCAAAGCAGTGTTGCGATGCCCCTTGAAGCCCAGCTCGAAGCGGTCGCGGTTCATGGCCGCCTCCACGTTCATGCTGGCCTGCACGTAGCACTGACCAGTGGCCAGGTTGCGGATGGCGTAGACGCCCATGGGCGGGTGCGCCTCCTTGTACTGGCGCTTGAGTTCGGCGCGCGTGCGCACGCCGGTGGCCGCGTCGGTGACGACGGCCGGAGAGGGAGATAGGGATAGATCCATGACAGGTTCCTTGGGTTCGTTCCAGGCCAATCCCGCAATTGGCCGGCGAAACAAGGCAAGCTGTCAGGTCGAATGAAGTCGATGACGTTGGAGGGTGAGAGCCTCTTGTGCGGGCAGGCGCCCCTCAGCGCCTGTGCCGCAATTATAGCCAGCGACTTATTTCAGCTGCTGCTCCAGCTGATGCAGCACCTGGTAGCAAGGCAGCACCTGGGCCACGCTGGCGTTGGGTTCGCGGCCTTCGCGGATGGCGGCGAAGAACTCGCGGTCCTGCAGCTCGATGCCGTTCATGGAGACGTCAACCTTGCTCACGTCGATCTTCTCGTCCTTGCCGTTGAACAGGTCGTCGTAACGGGCCAGATAGGTGGCGGTGTCGCCGATGTAACGGAAGAAGGTACCCAGCGGGCCGTCGTTGTTGAAGGACAGGCTCAGCGTGCAGATGGCGCCGTTGGCCGCCTTGAGCTGGATGCTCATGTCCATGGCGATGCCCAGCGCCGGGTGGATCGGGCCCTGAACGGCATTGGCCTTCACGATGGGACTGCCGGCCTGGTAGGCGAACAGGTCCACGGTGTGGGCGGCGTGGTGCCAGAGCAGGTGGTCGGTCCAGCTGCGGGCCTGGCCCAGCGCGTTCATGTTGGTGCGGCGGAAGAAATAGGTCTGCACGTCCATCTGCTGGATGTTGAACTCGCCGGCCTTGATCTTCTTGTGCACGTACTGGTGGCTGGGGTTGAAGCGGCGGGTGTGGCCACACATGGCCACCAGGCCGGCTTTCTTCTGCAGGGCGACGACTTCCTCGCCGTCCTTGAGCACGTCGCACAGGGGGATTTCCACCTGCACGTGCTTGCCGGCCTGCAGGCAGGCCTTGGCCTGCGCCGCGTGCATCTGGGTGGGCGTACACAGGATGACGGCGTCGACTTCCTTGAGCTTGAGGCTGTCTTCCAGTTTGGTGGTGACGTGCTTGATGCCGTATTTGTCGGCCACTTCTTTCGTTTTCTCGATATCGCGGCTGATCAGCGAGACGACTTCCACGTCCTTGATGTTCTTGATGCCGTCCAGGTGCTTGATGCCGAAGGCACCAGCGCCGGCGAGTGCGACTTTGATGGTCATGACGGTTTCCTTAGGTGTTCTCGAGGATCAGGTGGCCCACGGCGGTGTTGGACGCGGGCACATGGTAGAAGCGGTGCGCGACCTTGGGGGCTTGGCCCTTGCCGGCCACGTCGCTCATGGCGCCGCGGGCGATGAGCCACATGACGAGCTCGATGCCTTCGCTGCCGGCTTCACGCACGTAGTCGATGTGCGGCTTGCTGGCCAGGGTGTCGGGGCTGGCGATCATCTCGTCGAGGAAGGCGTTGTCCCATTCCTTGTTGATCAGGCCGGCGCGCGGGCCCTGCAGCTGGTGGCTCATGCCGCCGGTGCCCCAGATCTGCACGTTCAGCGGCTGGTCGTAGGACTCGATGGCGCGGCGGATGGCCTTGCCCAGTTCGAAACAGCGGCGGCCGCTGGGCACGGGGTACTGCACCACGTTGACAGCGAAGGGGATCACCGGGCAGGGCCACTCGAACTTGTCCTGGGACGGCGTGCCGCAGACCAGGGAGAGCGGCACGGTGAGGCCGTGGTCCACGTCCATCTTGTTGACGATGGTGAGGTCGAAGTCCTGCTGGATGACGGACTGAGCAATGTGCGCGGCCAGATCCGGATGGCCCTTGACCTTGGGCACGGGGCGCGGGCCCCAGCCCTCGTCGGCCGGCTGGTATTCGGCCGCGGTGCCGATGGCGAAGGTGGGGATCATCTCCAGGCTGAAAGCCGTGGCGTGGTCGTTGTAGACGAGGAAGATGACATCGGGTTTGTTCTGCTGGAACCATTGTTTGCCGGGCTCGTAGCCGGCGAACAGGGGTTGCCAATAGGGTTCGGTGGTCTTGCCCAGGTCGATGGCCGCGCCGATGGCGGGCACATGCGAGGTGTAGACGGATGCGGTGATCTTGGCCATATCAATTTCTTTCAGAGAAGCTTGCCGGTGCCGTGGCCTTGCGGCTGGTTCTGCGGCTGGGCCGTGCCGTTTTCGCCGGTGTAGCGGTTGCCTTCGGCGGAGCGGCCGCCCTTGATCATCATGTCGCGGTACTCCTCTTCGGTCATGCCAGTCATGGAGCCAGCCATCTGCTGGAAGCTCTTGCCGTGCGTGGCGCCCAGCTTGGCCAGGAAATAGATGTTGCCGCCCAGGGAGATGGCCTTGTTGAGGTCGGCGGCCAGCACAGCCTGCTTCTGCTCTTCCGTCATCGGCCATTCGTCCAGGACCTTGCGCTGGTCTGCCTTGAAGCGTTCGCGGTTCTCGGCCTTCATCAGGCTCATGCAGAACTGGTTGAGCCAGTAGCCCTTGCGCGATTGCTCGGCGTCGAAAATGGTCGTGCCGGGCACGTCCAGATAAGGTTTTTCGAGTGACATTTACTTCTCCTCCGGCCAGTAAAGGCGCATGGGGTTATCCACCAGCAGTTTCTTCTGCAGTTCGGGCGTGGGGGCGATGTGGGGGATGAAGTCCACCAGCAGGCCGTCGTCGGGCATGTGGTCCTTCAGGTTGGGGTGCGGCCAGTCGGTGCCCCAGAGCACGCGGTCCGGGAACTCCTGCACGATGCGTTTCGCAAAGGGCACCACGTCGCGGTAGGCGGCCTGCTCGCCGTTCAGGGCCTTGGGACCGGCGACCGACAGGCGCTCGGGGCAGCTCACCTTGCTCCAGACGTTCTGGTGCTCGCGCATGAACTTGAGGAACAGTGCGAACTCGGGCCCGTCCACGGGTTTGCTCACGTCGGGGCGGCCCATGTGGTCCACCACCACGGTGGTGGGCAGGGCGGTGAAGAAGTCCCACAGCTCGGGCAGGTCCACCGCCTCGAAGTAGATCACCACGTGCCAGCCCAGCTTGTGGATGCGGCCGGCGATCTCCAGCAGCTCGTCCTTGGGCGTGAAGTCCACCAGGCGCTTGACGAAGTTGAAGCGCACCCCGCGCACGCCGGCGGCGTGCAGCTTATGCAGCTCCTCGTCCGTCACGCTGCGACGGACGGTGGCCACACCACGGGCCTTGCCATTGGAAGACAGGCAGGCGTCGACCAGGGCGCGGTTGTCGGCGCCGTGGCAGGTGGCCTGCACGATGACATTGCGCGCAAAACCCAGGTGGTCGCGCAGCGCGAACAATTGCGCCTTGCTGGCATCACACGGGGTGTACTTGCGCTCGGGGGCGTAGGGGAACTCGGCACCGGGTCCGAAGACGTGGCAGTGCGCGTCCACCGCGCCTGCGGGCAGTTGGAAGCGCGGTTTGCTGGGGCCGGTGTACCAGTCCATCCAGCCGGTGGTTTTCTCGAAGGGGCCTGTGGTGGGTTTGCTCATGGTTCTCTCGGATGATTCTTGATTTTTTCAGCGCATGGCCGGTTCGGCCGTGCCGCGCAGGCCGGCGCGATCAATGGCCGATTGCAGGGTGCCGTCACGGCGCACGGTCAGCGCAAAACTGCTCAGGTAGGACAGGCCGGCCTCGCGCCCCTTGGGCGTGGCGATGGCCAGGTTCTCCAGGCCCCAGCGGCCATCCAGCACGCGCGCACCGGGCAGGCCGTCGGCCATTTCGTACAGGATGCCCTTGTTGGTGGCGAAGGCATCGATCTTGCGCGCGGCCAGCTGCTCGGAGGCGGCCTTGAGGGTGGGCTGCGGCACCACCTGGGCCTGCTTGTAGGTGCGCGTGAGCACACCCTGGGAGGTGCTGCCCTGGCTGACACCGACCTGGATGCCCGCGCGATCGATCTCGCTGGCGCTTTGCAGCGGGCTGCCGGCCGGCACCAGGTAGCCCAGCTCCAGGCTGACCAGGGGCAGGGTGAAGTTCATGTCACGGGCGCGCGCCTCGGTGGCGTTGGTGAAGGTGAAGTCCACCTCGCCGTTTTTCATGGCTTCAAGCACCTCGGCGATGCGTTTGTACTCCACCAGCTCCAGCGGCACGTTCAGCCAGCGCGCGAGTTCGCGCCCCAGTTCGTAGGCCACACCCGTGAGCTTGCCGTTCTTGTCCGTCACCATCGAGGTCGGGCTGCCCGAGTAGACACCGACGCGCAGCTTGCCGTCGGGTGCCAGCGCGGCACGTGCCTGGGGCGTGGGCGCCGGGGGCGGCGTGACAGCACAGCCGGCCAGCAGCGTGACCGCGGCCAGCAGGCCCAGGAAGCAGCTTCTGCGCAGCAGGTTCATGGCGTGTCCCCTCTTGTGGTGTGTAGACGAAGGAACAGCTTAGTCGATGTACTTCAGGCCCAGCTTTTCCAGCGGCTCGCGGAACTTGTACATATCCAGGCCCAGCACGCCAGACGCCAGCTTGGCGCGCTTCTCGCCCTCGAAGGACTCGCGGGCTGCAGCGGCATCGGCCACCTTCTGTGCATCGGCGGCGTTGACGACGACCACGCCGTCGTCGTCGGCCACGATGGCGTCACCCGGGTTCACGATCATGCCCGCGCAGACCACGGGAATGTTCACCGAACCCAGCGTGGCCTTGATGGTGCCCTTGGCGCTGATGGCGCGGCTCCAGACCGGGAAATCCATGGACTTGAGTTCCGCGATGTCGCGGCAACCGCCGTCGATGATCAGGCCGCGCGCGCCGCGGGCCTTGAAGCTGGTGGCCAGCAGGTCGCCGAAGAAGCCGTCGGTATTGGGCGAGGACAGGGCCGCGACGACGATGTCACCGGGTTTGATCTGCTCGGCTACGACATGCAGCATCCAGTTGTCACCGGGGTGCAGCAGCACGGTGACGGCGGGGCCGGAGATCCTGGCGCCCGAATAGATGGGGCGCATATAGGTCTGCATCAGGCCAATGCGGCCCTGGGCCTCGTGCACGGTGGCCACACCGTACTGGCCCATTTTTTCGACAGCGGCGGCATCGGCGCGCACGATGTTGCGCTTGACGATGCCCAGGGGTGCGTTGACGCTCATGGTGTTTCCTCGTTTAGTCGGTCTTGATCAGTTGGCGACAGAGCTGGTCTGCTACGCAGCCTGCGGTCTGTCTCGCAATTTACTTATCTACCCTTGGCCTTCAGCTGCTCGTCCAGCCGCGAGAACACGCGCCGGGCATTGCCCTCGTAGACCTTGAAACGCTGCTCGTCGTTGAGGTGCGGCGTGGCCTGCACGTAGCGCTTGGTGTCGTCGTAGTAGGCACCGGTCTCGGGGTCGATGCCACGCACGGCGCCGATCATCTCGGAGGCGAACAGGATGTTGTCCACCGGGATGACCTTGGTCAGCAGGTCGATGCCCGGCTGGTGGTAGACGCAGGTGTCGAAGTAGATGTTCTTGAGCAGGTGCTCGCTCAGCAGGGGCTTCTTCATCTCCTGCGCCAGGCCGCGGAAACGGCCCCAGTGGTAGGGCGCAGCGCCGCCGCCGTGGGGAATGATGAACTTCAGCGTGGGGAAATCCTTGAACAGGTCGCCCTGGATCAGCTGCATGACGGCCGTGGTGTCGGCGTTCAGATAATGCGCGCCCGTGGTGTGGAAGCACGCGTTGCAGCTGGTGGACACGTGGATCATGGCCGGAATGTCGTACTCGACCATCTTCTCGTAGATGGGGTACCACTGCTTGTCGGTCAGTGGCGGGCTGGTCCAGTGGCCGCCGCTCGGATCGGGGTTGAGGTTGATGCCGACGTTGCCGTATTGCTTGACGCATTTCTCCAGTTCGGGAATGCAGGTCTTGGGGTCGACCCCGGGCGACTGGGGCAGCATGGCGGCCGGCACAAAAGAATCGGGAAAGAGCTGGCTCACGCGGTAGCAGAGCTCGTTGCAGATGGCGGCCCAGGTGGACGACACATTGAAGTCACCGATGTGGTGGGCCATGAAGCTGGCGCGCGGGCTGAAGATGGTGAGGTCGGAGCCCCGCTCCTTCATGAGCTTGAGCTGGTTGGCCTCGATGGACTCACGCAGCTCATCGTCGCTGATCTTGAGGTCGGCCACTTTGGGCATGGATGCCGGATCCTTGATGCCGGCGATCTGCTGGTTGCGCCAGTTCTCCAGCGCCTTGGGGGCGGTGGTGTAGTGGCCGTGGATATCGATGATCATGGGTTTTTTCATATCGGTCTCCTGGGATTCAGATTCTGTTCAAGCCGGGTCCATGCCCTGGCGGCGCTTGGCCTCGGCCGCAGCGGGCGAGGCCATGTAGGCCAGCATGGTGCGCACGGCTTCGGCCTGCTGACTCGTTGCGCAAACGCCGGCAGAAAAAGTGGTGATGATCTGGATGGCCGGCGGCAGCGCGCCCAGCACGGTGAGGCCTTCGAGGTTCAGCATCTCGCTGAGCTGCTGGAAGCCCAGCGCCACCTCACCCTTGGCCACCAGCGAGCCGACCGGGATGCCCGGCGGCGGTGTCACGATGCGATCCTTGATCTGATCGGCGATGCCCCAGCGCTCGAACAGCTTGGCCAGGGCCACGCCGCTGGGGCCGGTGGAGTAGCTGATGTTGCGCGCCGCCAGGATGGCCTGGCGTACCGCGTCTTCGCTGGAGATGTCGGGCTTGGGGGCGCCGGCACGCACGGCGACGGCCACGCCCGAGCGCACCAGGTCCACCTTGCTGTCGGCCAGCACATGGCCGGAGGCGATGAGCTTGTCGATGGCATCGGAGGCCAGGATCACGACATCAAAGGCCTCGCCGGCCTGCACGCGTTTGGCCGCGTCCACCCCGCCGACCGACTCGATGGCCACGCGCTGGCCCGAGTGCTGCTGGTAGGCGTCCACCAGTTCGGCCAGCACCTGGCGGGTGGCCATGGAAGAGATGCCCTGAATGGGGGTGTTCATGGGAGAAACAGGCTGGTCGCGTTGATAAGAACAGACAGCGATTGTGGCCACCCTTCTCCCCTGTGCCAAGGCGGGGCGGTTTCTAGCAGGTATCGCATTTCGGCATAATCGGTGGCAAGCTATCCCGCAAACCATGGACCTGAAACAACTCGAATATTTCGTGCGTGTCGCCGAACTGGGCAGTTTCACGCGTGCCGCCGGGGTGCTCAATATTGCCCAGCCCGCGCTCAGCCGGCAGGTGCGCCTGCTGGAGGTGGAACTGCGGCAGAACCTGCTGCTGCGCAACGGCCGCGGTGTCACCACCACCGACGCAGGCAAGCTGCTGCTGGAGCACGGCCGCGGCATCCTGCACCAGGTGGAGCGCGCGCGCGAAGACCTGGGCCGCGTGCGCGGCGCCCTGGCCGGCCGCGTGGCCCTGGGCCTGCCGCCCAGCATCGCCCGCATGCTGACGGTGCCCCTCACGCGTGCCTTCCGCAAGCGCCTGCCCAGCGCCGCGCTGTCCATCAGCGAGGGCCTGACGATTTCCATGCAGGAAGGCCTGCTGACCGGGCGCCTGGACATCGCCCTGCTCTACAACCCGCCGGCCAGCCCCGAACTCAACACCCTGCCGCTGATGGACGAGGAACTGTTCCTGATCGGGCCGCGCCCGCCCCGCAGCAAGGCCACGACACAAGCTGTCAGTCTCAAGGAAGTGAGCGCCCTGCCCCTGGTCATCCCGAGCCGGCCCAACGCCATCCGCATGGTGGTGGAGACCGAGATGGCCGGCATCGGCTGCAAGCCCGACATCAGCCTGGAGATCGACGGCGTGGCCGCCATCCTGGACCTGGTGGCCGACGGCGCCGGTTATGCCGTGCTGCCCAAGTACGCGCTGGCCACCACGCAGCGGCCCGAGGCCTACCAGGCCCGCCCCATCGAAAAACCCCGTCTGGCCAGCCGCCTGGCACTGGCCACGGCAGCAGGCCGCACCACCACCATGACACAGCAGGCCATGCTGGAGCTGATCCAGCAGGTGGCCGGCGAAGTCTTTGGCACCGCCCCCACACCCGCATGACAATATTTCTGAACCATGGCAACTGACAAGCACTACACCCTCGCCGGCGTGATGGGCTGGCCGGTGGCGCATTCGCGCTCGCCCGCCATCCACAACCACTGGATCCGCCACCACGGCCTCAACGGCAGCTACGTGCTGCTGCCCGTCCAGCCCGACCGTCTGGTCGACGCCGTGCGCGGACTGCGCGCCCTGGGGTTCGCCGGCTGCAACCTCACCATCCCGCACAAGGTGGCGGCCATGCCGCTGATGGACCGCATCGACCCGCTCGCTGCCCGCATCGGTGCCATCAACACCATCGTCGTCGAGCCCGATGGCACGCTGGCCGGCTACAACAACGACGCCTATGGTTTCATCCAGAGCCTGCTGGATGCGCAGCCGGACTGGCGCGCCGATGCCGGCCCCGTCACCGTGCTGGGTGCGGGCGGCGCCGCGCGCGCCATCCTGGTGGCGCTGGCCGAGCGCGGGGCGAAGGATATCCGCCTGTGCAACCGCAGCCTGGACAAGGCCCAGGCCCTGGCCGCCGAATTCGGCGGGCCGATCCGCGCCTACCCCTGGGACCAGCGCGAAGATGCGCTGGAAGGCGCGGCCCTGCTGGTCAACAGCACCAGCCTGGGCATGAAGGGGCAGGACCCGCTCAAGCTCTCGCTGGATCGGCTGCCCAAGCACGCCCTGGTGTGCGACGTGATCTACGTGCCGCTGGAAACACCGCTGCTGGCCGCCGCGCGTGCGCGGGGCAACGCCACCGTCAACGGCCTGGGCATGCTGCTGAACCAGGCACGCCCGGCCTTTGCGCGCTGGTTCGGCGTGACGCCCGAGGTGACGCCGGAACTGCGGCGTTTGATCGAAGCCACGCTCTGAGCCCCTGTCCATCACAATTTGTGATGGGCCTATCGTGTCGTCACAGCGAAGTCCATCGTTAGCCCTACTTGCCCTGGCCGGTCGGCGCGCCTATCCTCGGCCGCGACGACTTCAACGACCCGAAAGGCAAGTCATGCGCACCCTCCTGCTCCGTCTGTTTACCGTGCTTGCCAGCATGCTGCTGGCCGCCTGTGCCCTCACACCACCGCCGGCGGCCCAGGCCAAGGCCGAACTGCTCTGGCTGGGCCAGTCCACCTTCCGCCTGACCACCCCCAGCGGCAAGGTCATCGTGACCGACCCCTGGCTGCGCCCGAACCCCAAGACACCGGCCGAGTACAAGGACCTGGGCAAACTGGGCAAGGTGGATCTGATCCTCGTCACCCATGGCCACGGCGACCACATCGCCGACGCCCCGGACCTGGCCCTGATGAACAAGGCGCGGGTCATTGCCCCGGGCGACCTGAACATGGTGCTCAACACCCTGGGCGTGCTGCCGCCCGAGCTGACGCCGCGCATGAACAAGAGCGGCACGATCGTGCCCTTCCCCGACGTGCCAGGCCTGAAGATCACCATGGTCAAGGCCGAGCATTCATCGCTCTTCGCCTGGAAAAACCCACAGACCGGCAAGATCGAATCGCACTACGGCGGTGAGCCGGTGGGTTTCATCATCGAGCTGGAGAACGGCCAGAAGATCTACCACATGGGCGACACCGGCCTGTTTGGCGACATGAAGTTCATCGGCGAGTACTACAAGCCCGACGTGCTGCTCATCCCCATCGGCGGCAACTTCACCACCGCGCCGGCTGATGCCGCCTACGCCACGCGGGAGTTCCTCAAGCCGCGCTTTGCCATCCCCATGCACTACGGCACCAATCCGCTGAACCGCGGCACGCCGCAGCAGTACATGCAGGCCCTGGGCCAGACCCCCACCCAGGTCATCCCCCTGGAGCCCGGCGAGAAGTTCAGCTTCTGATCACCCACGCAGGCGCAAGCCCATGAAAAAAGCGGTCGCCAGGACCGCTTTTTCGTTCTGGGCAGGCGCTTACTGGCGGGGAATATTGGCCTTGACGATCACGTCACCCCAGCGCTTGATTTCGCTTTGCAGGAAGGCCTGGGTCTGCTCCGGCGTGCTGGCGCGGGGCTCGATGTTCAGATCGCGCAACTTTTTGCTGACCTCGGGATCGTTGAGCGCGGCAGCGATCTCACGGTGCAGGCGGGCCACCACGTCCTTGGGCGTTCCCGCGGGAACGGCCAGCGCATTCCAGGACGAGGCCTGGTAATTGGGCAGGCCCGCTTCCTTGGTGGTCGGCACCTCAGGCAGCAAGGCCGAACGCGTCGTGTCGGTGATGGCCAGGGCACGCAGTGCACCGCCCTTGATCTGCCCCATGATGGGCGAGACGATCTCGACGGCCACGTCGATCTGGCCGCCGCGCAGCGCATTGACGACCGCCGGCGTGCCGTTGAAGGGCACGATCTGCATGTCCACGCCCGCATTGGACTTGAACAGTTCGGCCGCGAGGTTCTGGGTGCTTCCGATGTTGATGCTGCCCACATTCAGCTTGCCGGGGTTGGCCTTGGCATAGGCCAGTACGTCACCCAGGGTCTTGAACTTGGATTCGGTCGCGGTCACCACCGCGATGTCGAAGAAACCCAGGGTGCTGACGGGCGTGAAGTCCTTGACCGTGTCATAGGGCAGCTTGTTGAACAGCGTGGCGGTGACAGCGCTGGCGTTGGACATCAGCAGCAGGGTGTAGCCGTCCGGGGCCGACTTGGCCACGGTGTCGGCCGCGCCCACGCCGCCGGCACCCGGCTTGTTCTCGATCACCACCGGCTGGCCCAGGGTCTGGCTCAGTTTCTGGCCCACGGTGCGGGCCGTCAGGTCGGCCACGCCACCGGCGCCGAAGGGGACGATGATGCGCAGGGGCTTGCTCGGGAAGGACTGGGCCCAGCCAGCGGATGCCAGGGTCGCAGCCAGCACGGCCACGAGGGCACGGCGATTCAGCAGATTCATGAATGATCTCCTTGTGAACAAAAAGAGCTTGGGCGATCAGCGCGCCACGCCCAGCAGACGGTCCAGCAGCTCGGGCTGGTCCAGCAGCGATTGCGCCGTCCCCGAGTGCACCACGGTGCCGCGGTCCAGCACCGCCGCCACATCCGAGATCGCCAGGATGGCTTGCGGGTGCTGCTCGACGATGATGGCCGACAGGCCTTCTTCGCGTGTGATGCGGCGGATGGCGCGCAGCAGCTCCTGCACGATGATGGGCGCCAGGCCCTCGAGCGGCTCGTCCAGCAGCAGCAGCTTGGGGTTGAGCACCAGGGCACGGGCCACGGCCAGCATCTGCTGCTCGCCACCCGAGAGCTGGGTGCCCAGGTTGGTCTTGCGTTCGGCCAGGCGCGGGAACATCTCGTAGGCGCGCGCCGGCGTCCACGGGCCCGGGCGGGCCACGGCGGTGAGGTTCTCGTCCACCGTGAGCGACTTGAAGATGTTGCGTTCCTGCGGCACCCAGCCGATGCCGGCTTTGGCCCGCAGGTGCAGCGGCACCTTGTGCAGGGCCACGCCGTCGAAGGTGATGCTGCCGCCGTGCTGGCGGGTGGCGCCGGCCAGGGTGTTCATGAAAGTGGTCTTGCCGGTGCCGTTGCGGCCCAGCAGCGCCAGGGTCTGGCCCTGGGGCAGGCTCACCGACACGTTGTTCAGCACCACGGCCTCGCCGTAACCAGCGCTCAAGTTCTCGACTTTCAGGAGCTCAGCCATGGGCCATCTCCTCGCCGTGGCCCAAGTACACCGCCTTGACCTGCGGGTCGTTGGCAATGGTGTCGGGGTCGCCCTCGGTGAGCACGGTGCCGTTGACCAGCACGGTCATGCGCTTGGCAAAACTGAAAACGAGATCCATGTCATGTTCGATCAGGAGCACCGACACATCGGCCGGCAGGGCTGCCACGGTCTGCAGCAGTTCCTCGCGCTCGCCGGCGGGCACACCGGCCACCGGCTCGTCAAGCAGCAGCACGCGCGGCTCGCAGGCCAGGGCGATGGCAATCTCCAGCAGACGGCGCTTGCCGTAGGCCAGCACATTGGTCTTCTGGTTCATCACCTCGGTCAGGTGGAACTGTTCGAGCAACTGCTCGCAACGCTCCACCACCTGCGGGCGTTTGCCCAGGGGCTGCCACCACTTGGTGCCCAGACCGCTGTGCTGCGAGACGGTCAGCGCCAGCGTTTCCAGCGGGGTGAGCGTGTCGAACAGCTGGTTGATCTGGAAGGTGCGCACCATGCCGCGACGCACACGCTGGTGCGGCGCCAGCTGGGTGATGTCCTGCCCTTCCAGCAGGATGCGGCCTTCGGTGGGCTCCAGCACGCCGGTCAGCAGGTTGATCAGAGTGGTCTTGCCGGCGCCATTGGGGCCGATGAGCGCATGGCGGGCGCCCTTGTGCAGGTCCAGGCTGACGTTGCCGGTGGCGGTGATGCCGCCGAAGCGCTTGACCAGCCCCTGCGCGGAGAGAACGATTTCAGGAGAGCTCATGATTTTTTGCCCCCGAACCAGTTCCAGGGACGGATCAGGCGGTCACGACCGACCAGCATCAGCACCACCAGGAAGAGGCCGATCCAGAAGGTCCAGTACTGCGGGGTGATGGAGGAAATCCAGTCCTGCATGACCTTGAACACGATGGCGCCGGCCACGCCGCCATACAGCCAGCCGGTGCCGCCGATGACCACCAGCAGCATGAGGTCGGCCGAGCGGTCGAAAGCGAACAAGTCCACGGAGGCGAAACTCGTGGTCTGCGCCATCAGGCCACCGGCCGCGCCTGCCACGCCGGCGGCGATGGTGTAGATCACGGCCAGGCGCGAGGTCACCGGAATGCCGATGGCCATGGCGCGCAAACGATTGTCACGCAGGGCCTTGAGGGTGCCGCCCAGCGGCGAGTGCACCAGGCGGCGCGCCAGCACGAACAGCGCCAGCAGCACACTGATGGAATACCAGGCCGCCGTCTGGCCCTGAAGATCGAACTCGAAGCGGCCGAGCAGCGGCCCCATGACCACGCCCTGCAGACCGTCGGCTCCGCCGGTGATGTCCAGCTTGTTGGCCAGCTCCATCAGGATCATGGCCACACCCATGGTCACCATGAGGCGCGTGAGGTCGGTCCCGCGCATGATGGTCAGCGAGCACACGGCCCCCAGCACGGTGGACACGGCGATGGCGAAGACCAGGCCCACCAGCGGATCGGGCATGACCAGCTTGGCGAAGAGGGCCGCAGCGTAGGCGCCCATGCCGAAGAAGGCCGCATGGCCCAGCGACACGATGCCCGCGTAACCCAGGATCAGGTCCAGCGACACGGCAAACAGCGCGACGATGGCGATCTCGTTGATGATGAGGGCATGGCTGCCCAGCAGCCAGGGCGCGGCCAGGGCCAGCAGCCACAAGACGGGCTCCCATATCTTCCAGCGCTGCAGATCGTGCAGGGATTGCATTGCGTTTTTCATTCGGTGACCTCCGCGCTACGCGCTGCGGTATTCGTCTTGGGGGCGGCCCTGCGACTCATGCCTTGCCCCCCTTGCGCACGAACAGGCCCTGGGGACGCCAGATCAGGATCACGATCATCAGGAAATAGACGATGAAGGCGCCGAAGCGCGGGATGTAGTACTTGCCGGCCACGTCGGCAATGCCCAGCAACAGGGCCGCCAACAGCGGGCCGGTGATGGACGAGGTGCCGCCGACCGCCACGACGATCAGGAAATAGATCATGTTCTTCAGGGGGAAGCTCGGGTCCATGCCCAGCACCTCGGCGCCCAGTGCTCCCCCCAGGCCGGCCAGGCCGGAGCCGACCGCGAAGGTCATCAGGAACACGATGTTGACATTGATGCCCAGGCCGGCGGCCACGCGCTGGTCATCGACCGAGGCGCGCAGGCGGCTGCCGAAGCGGGTTTTCGCCAGGATGTACTGCAGGCCGATGGTGAGCGCAGCGCAGATGGCAATGATGAAGAGACGGTAATGCCCCATGCCCAGCATCCAGGGCCCGTCGCCGATCTCGGTGCGGCCCTTGAGCCACTCGGGCAGATGGATGATCTGCTGGCTGGAGGTCATGAAGTAGTCCATGGCGGCCACGGCCATGAAGGTCAGCCCGATGGAGAACAGCACCTGGTCCAGGTGCGGCCTGCTGTACATGGGGCGGTAGAGCGTGCGCTCCAGAACGGCACCCAGCAGGGCCACGCCCACGAAGGCCACCGGCAGGCACACGAGGAAGGGCACGTCATAACGCTGCATCAGCAGCACGGTGGCGTAGCCCCCCACCATGGCGAAGGCGCCGTGGGCCAGGTTGATGAAGTTCATCAAGCCCATGGTCACGGACAGGCCGACCGCCAGGATAAACAGCAGCATGCCGTAGGCAATGCCGTCAAACAGAATCGTCAGCATGAATGGCTCGGGTCAGGTCAGGTCAGGACAAAAAAAAACCCATGGACACCCCCTGACCGGAGGCACCCACGGGTTGGACATCACTTGGTCTTGCCAGGGTCCTTGACATCCTTGATCGCGTCGAATTCCACGTTGTAAAGCTCGCCGGCCTGCTTCTCCACCTTGCGCAGGTAGATGCTGTGCACGACGTCGCGGGTCTGGGCGTCGATGAACATCGAGCCGCGCGGGCTCTCCCACAGCTGGCCCTTCATGGCGGCCAGCAGGCCGTCACCGCCGCCCTGGCCCTTGGAGGCCTTGAGCGCTTCGTAGATCACGCGCATGCCGTCATAACCACCCACGGCCATGAAGTTCGGGCGCATGCCCTTGTTGGCTTTCTTGAAGGCTTCGACAAACTTCTTGTTGACTGCCGAGGGATGGGCCGCCGAGTAGAAGTGCGCCGTCACCACGCCCAGGGCGCCGTCGCCCATGTCGTTGAGCTGGTCGTCGTCGGTGATGTCGCCCGGGCCGATCAGCTTGATGCCGGCCTTGTCCATGCCGCGCTCCAGGAACTGCTTCATGACGGCCGCGCCGGCGCCCGATGGCACAAAGACGAACAGGGCGTCGGGCTTGGCATCACGCACCTTCTGCAGGAAGGGGGCGAAGTCGGGGTTGCGCATGGGCACGCGCAGCGACTCGACAACGGTGCCACCGTTGAAGATGAAGCGGTCCTTGAAGAACTTCTCGGCATCGTGGCCCGGACCGTAGTCGCTGACCAGGGTCACCACCTTCTTGATGCCGCCCTTGCTCGTGGTCCAGTCGGCCATCGCCACCGAAGACTGTGCCAGCGTGAAGCTGGTGCGCACGATGTAAGGCGAGGACTGGGTGATGCTGGACGTACCGGCCGCCATCACCACCATCGGGGTCTTGGACTGGGTGGCGATCGGCGCCGTGGCAAAGGCCGAGGGCGTGATGCCGAAGCCGGCCAGCACGTTCACCTTGTCGTTCACCACCAGTTCCTGGGCCAGGCGCTTGGTGACGTCGGGCACGCTGGTGTCGTCCTTGACGATGAGCTGGACCTTCTTGCCGCCGACGGTGTCGCCGTGCTGGGCCATGTAGAGCTTGGCGGCCGCCTCGATCTGGCGGCCGGTAGAGGCCTGCTGTCCCGTCATGGGCAGGATCAGGCCGATCTTGAAGGTGTTGTCCTGGGCCAGCACGGCCGAGGAGGAAACCGCCGCCAGCGCCAGGATGGATGCGCTCAGAAACTCACGCTTTTTCATGTAAGGCTCCTAAATAGGTGTTATCACTTCACACACGCGATCCACTTGCACGCAGAAGAAACCAG
Organism: uncultured Hylemonella sp.; assembly: GCA_963512175.1. GTDB lineage: Bacteria > Pseudomonadota > Gammaproteobacteria > Burkholderiales > Burkholderiaceae_C > Hylemonella. Next base: position 215,647 of record CAUPLI010000001.1, read on the forward strand.
TGTCGCGAAGGTGCATTACTTTCGCCTCAAACCAGATCATGCGCAAGTCAAATTTCAGACTGATAGATATAACAGTTTGAAATATCTTAACCGCTCACATAAAAAGGAAAAATAAAACCCAGCCCGACCGGAGTCGGGCTGGGTTGACGTTTGAATCGGTGTATGGCGTCTAGTGCCTGTTCACACTAATAGCGCAGGCGGCCCTCCTGGTCCATCACGGCGATGTCGACAAAGCGGCTGCCCGTATTGCCCTTGGAGAAATCGATGCGGTAGCCATCGAAGTCGATTTCACCCATGGCCTGCAGGCTCTTGGCCAGGGCCGCGGGCGTGACCTCGCCCCGGATGCGCCGCATCCCTTCGCCCAGGATCCGCGCCGAGAGATAACCCTCCATATGGAAAGCCGCGTAACTCTTGACGTCCGGGTAGGCCGTCTGCATGGCCAACTGGAACTCACGCACCAGCGTCCTGGTCCGCCCATTGGGGTTCGGATAGATCTGGGAAATGCCGACACCGCGCGCCAGCTCGACGCCAGCCACCCTGGCCAGCATGCCAGGCGCCGTATCGGCCAGGATGAAGATGGATTGCGTGACCCCGGCCTTGCGCAAGGCCGACACGCTGCCCGCGGCAAAGGGGGGCGCACCGATCACGACAACGCCCTGCGGGTTGTATTTGAAAACCTCCTCGGCCGCCTTGGCCTGCTCTTCGGACTTGAAGACGGACTGGAAGCCTTTGATCTCCATGCCCGTGAGGCGGGCCGCCTCGTCAGCCACCACCTTGACACCCCCCGTCCCCATCGGGATGTCCTGGTGCAGGACGGCCAGCTTGACGATGCCCAGGGTGCGGGCGTGGTTCACGATCTTCTCGATTTGCTGCTTGTCGCCGGCCCGTACGTGGAACAGGCGCGGGTGACCGGGATTGCGGAAGGGCTCCGCACCCGGAACGGCATTCATGATGACGACATCATGCTTGTCGAGCAGCTTGTCAGCGAACATGCGCTGCAGCGACGCCGAACCGACGGGCGAGATCAGCGCCACCGGCCTGCGCTGCATGGCCTGCTCGAACGCGGCCACGAAACCGTCGGGCTTGTAGGTGTCATCCAGTTCGAAGAAGGCGACCTTGCGTCCGTTGATGCCGCCGGCCTTGTTGAGTTGGGCAAAGTAGGCCTTGGCACCCTGGTTGAGTTGCGGCGCATCAGGCGCCGGCAGGCCCGAGAAAGGACCGATCTGGCCGATCACGATGTCCTGCGCCCATGCCCCCGACAGCCCCCCCACCGAGGCCGTGATGCACAACAACAGGACCGCAATCCGCTTGGCGGTCGCCTTGAGAAGTCGCATGATGTCTTCCTTCTTCGTAGTAACTGACGTCGTATGCTTGACAGCGGTCAAGATAAAGCAATTTCCTGACCACATGCCTGTTTGACGGAAAAACGACGTGAAATTGTGGCGAATACCGCGCCATTGATGACACTTGGTCAATAATCCGTATCCTGAATGACGCGCGCATTCTCACACACCGATGTGTCCATCCGAGGAGAAAACCATGACATTACGCACCACGCCCCCGTTCCGCGCCGACCACGTCGGCAGCTTCCTGCGCCCCAAATACCTGCTGGAAGCGCGCGAACAGAAGGCAAAAGGCGAGATCACCGCCGAACAGCTACGCAAGGTGGAAGACAAGGCCATCACCGAAATCGTGAAGTTCCAGGAGGACGTGGGCCTGCAAAGCATCACCGACGGCGAGTTCCGCCGCACCTACTTCCACATCGACTTCCTGGAGCAGCTCGGCGGCGTCAGGACCGACGTGCCCGTGACCATCGTCAAGCCCGACGGCACCCAGGAACTGGCCCCGCCCGTGATGCGCGTGATTGACAAGGTGCGCCACGTCAAGGACATCCAGCGCGCCGACTTCGAATACCTCAAGACCCAGATCGCCCCGGGCCGCGGCTCGGTGGCCAAGGTGACCATCCCCTCGCCCACCATGCTGCACTTCCGCGGCGGACGTGCCGGCATCAGCAAGGAACACTACCCCGAGCTGGATCCGGCTTTCTACGACGACGTGGCCCAGGCCTATGGTGACGAACTGCGCTCGCTCGCAGCCGCAGGCTGCACCTATGTGCAGATGGACGACACCAACCTGGCCTACCTGTGCGACGACAAGATGCGCGAAGCCGCCCGCCAGCGCGGCGACGACCCCAACGAACTGCCGCATCGTTATGCCATGTTCATCAACAAGGTCGTGGCACAGAAACCAGTCGGCATGACGCTGGCCATGCACCTGTGTCGCGGCAACTTCAAGAGCACGCACGCGGCTTCGGGCAACTACGAGCCCGTGGCCGAGGCCCTGCTCAAGGAAATGAACCTGGACGCCTACTTCCTGGAGTACGACGACGCCCGCAGCGGCGACTTCCGCCCCCTGCGCTTCCTGGCCCCGGGCAAGATCGTGGTACTGGGCCTGGTGACCACCAAGTTCGGCAAACTCGAAACCAAGGACGAACTCAAGCGCCGCATCGACGAAGCGGCCAAGTACGTCGCGATGGACCAGCTCTGCCTGTCGCCGCAATGCGGTTTCTCCAGCACGGTGCACGGCAATGACATCGCCGTGGAAGACCAGCGCGCCAAGCTGCGCCTGGTGGTGGAAACGGCTCAGGAGGTCTGGGGCAAGGCCTGAACCAGGCCGGACACCGGAAGACGAGGGCGGCCAACGTGCCGCCCTTTTTTATGCGCCGCCCTTGGCCGAGCGGTCCTTGACGAAGTTGTAGCCGAAGTCCAGCGCCGCCTCGAGCGAGAGCTCGATGGCATGACGCTCATGTTCGGTAAGGTAGAACATCAGGTCCACGTCATGCCGCACATAACGTGCAGGCAGGCGGTTCAGGGCCACGCAGGCCACGTCGGCCAGCATGTCGGGCGTCATATTGGGCCAGCGCGGGGCACGACGCAGGACTTCCTCGAACACCAGGCGTTCGTAGTAGTTATGGACCTGCTCGAAATTGCTGATCATGAAAGTCTCCAGGGCAACTGCCGGTGACCTTAGCAGTTCCGGCCGGCGCTGACAAGCGCACGCGCCCGGATGCGCTGTCCTATGCCAAACCGAGCAGGCGCACCGCGTTGTCCTTGAGGATGCCGGGCATCACCTCGGGCTTGAAGCCGGCCTCCTCGAAGTCCTTCATCCAGCGCTCGGGCGTGATCAGCGGATAGTCGGAACCGAACAGGATGCGGTCCTTGAGCAGGGTGTTGGCGTACTGCACGAGCTGCTTCGGAAAATACTTGGGGCTCCAGCCCGAGAGATCGATCCAGACGTTGGGCTTGTGCGTGGCCACGCTCAGCGCCTCGTCCTGCCAGGGGAAGCTGGGGTGGGCCATGACGATCTGCATGTCGGGGAAGGCAATCGCCACGTCGTCCAGGTGCATGGGGTTGCTGTATTCCAGGCGCAGGCCACCGCCGCAGCGCATGCCGCTGCCGATGCCGCTGTGGCCGGTGTGGAAGATGGCCGGCATCTTGTGCTCGGCAATCACCTCGTAGATCGGCCAGGCCATCCTGTCGTAGGGGTGGTAACCCTGCACCGTCGGGTGGAACTTGAAACCCTTGATGCCGTGCTCTTCGATCAGGCGGCGCGCCTCGCGTGCGCCCATCTTGCCCTTGTGCGGGTCGATGCTGGCGAAGGCCATCATCATGTCGCTGTTGGCCTTGGCCGCTTCGGCGATCTCCTCGTTGGGAATGCGCCGGCGGCCCAGCTGCGATTCGCTGTCCACCGTGAACATCACCAGGCCGATCTTGCGCTCGCGGTAATACGCAATCGTCTCGGCGATGGTGGGGCGCCGGTTGGAGCGGAAATACTTGTCGGCGGCGCGATCGTATTCCTCGCCGTAGTTGTCGAAAGGATTCCAGCAGCTGACTTCAGCGTGCGTGTGGACGTCGATGGCGACGAGGTTCTTGTGGTCCATGGCGGTCTCCTGACTGCGGATGCCTGCCGGCACCCTAGGGTAAACACTGATGAAAAGCGGGCTCCGCTTGCTTGAATTGGTTATATTTCATAACCATAATCGATTCCAGAAAGAAACGCAATATGAGCAAGCCCCACATCCATTTCGAGCGCCGCGGCGAACAGCAGGAAGTTGCCGTCATCCGGCTGACGCGCCCGGCCAAGCGCAATGCGCTCAACGATGCCCTCATTCTCGCCATTCGCGATCTGTTTGAAAACATGCCCGAAGGCGTGCGCGCCGCCGTCATCGACGGCGAGGGCGAGCACTTCTGCGCCGGCCTGGACCTGAGCGAGCTCAAGGAGCGCGACGCCGGCCAGGGCCTGTACCACTCGCGCATGTGGCACGCCGCGCTGGAGCGCGTGCAATACGGCCCGGTGCCGGTGATCGCCGCGCTGCACGGCGCCGTGGTCGGCGGCGGGCTGGAGCTGGCCAGCGCCTGCCACATCCGCGTGGCCGATGAATCCACCTTCTACGCCCTGCCCGAGGGCTCGCGCGGCATCTTCGTGGGCGGCGGCGGTGCGGTACGCATCCCGCGCCTGATCGGCGCCTCGCGCATGACCGACATGATGCTGACCGGCCGTGTCTACAACGCGCAGGATGGCGAAAAGATCGGTATGGCGCAGTACCTGGTGCCGCAGGGCAGCGCCTTCGACAAGGCCTTCGAGCTGGCCGTGCGCGTGGCACAGAACGCACCGCTGACCAACTACGCCCTGATCCATGCCCTGCCGCGCATCGCCGAACAACCGGCCGACCAGGGTTTCCTGACCGAGGCCATGATGGCCGCCATCGCCCAGAGCGCCCCGGAAGCCAAACAACGCGTGCGCGCCTTCCTCGACGGCAAGGCCGCCAAGGTCAGCAAGGGCTGACCCCCAGCCACCGCGAACGAATCGAGATCCATGAGCGAGACCACGACGACCGCCCCGCGCTACCGCCCCGTGCCCTTTGGCGTGACCCGCGTTTCAGTGCGCGAAGGCGCACCCGGCACCCGTTATGTGCAGGCCGAACTGCCACTGGGCGCCTACGCCCGCCGCCTGAGCGACTTTCTGGTGCACTGGGCCGAGGCCGAGCCCGAGCGCACCTTCATGGCGCGCCGCACTCCACTGGGCGAGGGCCGCACCGGCGACTGGCAGCGCATCAGCTATGCCCAGGCCCTGGACGGTGCACGCCGCATCGGCCAGGCCCTGCTGGACCGCCAACTGAGCGCTGAGCGCCCGGTGGTGATCCTGAGCGAGAACACGCTGGAGCATGCGCTCATGTCGCTGGGCTGCATCTATGCCGGCGTGCCCTACTGCCCGGTCTCGCCCGCCTATGCCACCGTGAGCCAGGACTACGACAAACTCAGACACGTGCTCACCACGCTGACGCCTGGCCTAGTCTACGCCGCCGACGGCGCACGCTATGGCCGCGCCATCACCGCCACCGTGGGCAGCGATGTCGAAGTGGTGCTGGCCCAGGGCAGCATCGAAGGCCGCAACACCACGCCCTTCGCCGCCCTGCGCGAGACGGCGGCCACACCGGCCGTGGACGCCGCCATGCATGCCGTGCGCCCGGACACCATCGCCAAGTTCCTGTTCACCTCGGGCTCGACCAAGATGCCCAAGCCGGTGATCAACACCCACCGCATGTGGTGCGCCAACCTGCAGCAGATCACCCTGTCCATGCCGGTCATCACCGAGGCGCCGCCCATCTTCGTGGACTGGCTGCCCTGGAACCACACCTTCGGCGGCAACCACAACGTGGGCCTGACGCTGAAACACGGCGGCACGCTCTACATCGACGACGGCAAGCCCACCGCCGCGCTGATAGCCGAAACGCTGCGCAACCTGCGCGAGATCGCGCCCACGCTCTACTTCAACGTGCCCACCGGCTTCGAGATGATCGCCCAGGCCATGAAGACCGACGCCGCGCTGCGCAAGAACCTGCTCTCGCGCGTACGCCTGTTCTTCTACTCGGGTGCCGGCCTGGCGCAACCCGTGTGGGACAGCCTGCACGCCACCGCCGAGGCCGAGGTCGGCGAGCGCATCGTCATGAGCACCGGCCTGGGCATGACCGAGTCCGCCCCCTCCGCCATGTTCACCAACAGCCCCAATGTGAAAGCCGGCGACATCGGCACACCGGTACCCGGCATGACGCTGAAGCTGGTCGACGTCGATGGCAAGACCGAGGTGCGCTACCAGGGCCCCAACGTCACGCCCGGTTACTGGCGCTCGGAGCAGGCCACACGCGAGGCCTTCGACGAGGAAGGTTATCTGTGCACCGGCGACGCCGTGCAGTGGATCGACCCCCTGGACATCCACCGCGGCCTCAAGTTCGACGGCCGCATCGCCGAGGACTTCAAGCTGGCCACCGGCACCTTCGTGAGCGTCGGCCCCATGCGCGGCAAGGTCATCCTGACCGGTGCGCCCTATGTGCAGGACGTGGTGCTCACGGGCCTGAACATGAAGGAAGTCGGCGCGCTGATCTTCCCGTCGCCCGCCTGCCGTGCGGCCAGCGGCCTGGGCCCCGACGCGCCCTGGTCCGAGGTACTGGCCAGCACACCGGTGCGCCAGCGCATGCAGGCCGTCATCGATGAACTGGCACGCCAGGCCACCGGCAGTGCCAACCGCATCGCGCGTGCCCTGCTGCTGGCCGAGCCGCCCTCCATCGACAAGGGCGAGGTCACCGACAAGGGCTCGATCAACCAGCGCGCCGTGCTCAAGCACCGCGACGCCCTGGTGCAGGCCCTGCACGACGGCAGTGCGCCCGGCATCCTCCAACCGCAAGCCTGAGGAAACAACACGTGAAGATCCAAGGACAAGCAGCTCTCGTGACCGGTGGCGCCTCGGGCCTCGGCGAAGCCACGGCGCGTGAACTCGCGCGCCTGGGCGCCAAGGTCGCCGTGCTCGACGTGAACGCCGCACTGGCAGAAAAAGTTGCTGCCGAAATTGGCGGCGTGGCCTGCGCCTGCGACATCACCAGCACCGACAGCGTCACCGCCGCGCTGGCCAAGGCGACCGCAGCCCACGGCCCGGCCCGCATCCTCATGAACATTGCCGGCATCGGCAGCGCCAAACGCATCGTCGGCAAGGACGGCAACCCGGCGCCGCTGGAGGACTTCGCCCGCGTGGTCAGCGTCAACCTGATCGGCAGCTACAACATCAGCCGCCTCTTTGCCGCTCAGTGCGTCAAGCTGCCGTCGCTGGACGACGGCGAACGCGGTGTGATGATGTTCACCGCATCGGTCGCTGCCTTCGACGGCCAGGTCGGCCAGCAGGCCTACAGCGCCTCCAAGGGCGGCCTGGTCGGCATGACCTTGCCCATGGCACGCGACCTGGCCCAGCACGGCATCCGCGTCTGCACTGTGGCGCCCGGCCTGTTCGCCACACCGCTGATGAAGGAGCTGCCCGAAGAAGTGCAGGCCTCCCTGGCCGCCTCCATCCCCTTCCCCAAACGACTGGGTCACCCCGAGGAATTCGCCCAGCTGGCCTGCCACATCGTCACCAACGGCCACCTCAACGGCGAGGTGATCCGACTGGACGGCGCGCTGCGCATGGCGCCGCGCTGAGCGTAAACCCCAAGCAGAAATTCCAAGCCGTACTCGATACTGTTTTCGCCCGCGTTTCTCAATCCCAACCCCAACGAGGAGACAACCATGAAACTACGCTCTACCCTGCTGGCCACCCTGGTCGCACTGGCCTGCGGCACCGCCCTGGCCGATGTCAACATCGGCGTCAGCCTCTCGCTCACCGGCCCCGGCTCCGGCCTGGGCATCCCGGTGAACAACCAGTTCAAGCTCTTTCCCAAGACCATTGCCGGCGAGAAGGTCAACCTGATCATCCTCGACGACGCCTCCGACCCGGGCAAGGGTGCGAACAATGCGCGCCGCTTCATCACCGAGGACAAGGTCGACATGATCATCGGCTCGTCCATCACGCCGGTATCGGCCGCCATGATTCCGCTGGCCGCTGAAGCCAAGACCGTGCAGCTCGCCGTTTCCCCCGTCGGCGGGCCGCCGGATCAGGAGCGCTGGCTGTTCCGCCTGCCGCAGGGCGCCGACGTGATCGCCTACCCCATCGTCGAGCACATGAAGAAGACCGGCATCAAGTCCGTGGGCTTCCTCGGCTACGCCGACGCCTATGGCGAAATCTGGCTCAAGGCCATGACACCCGCGCTGGAGAAGGCTGGCATCAAGCAGGTGGCCGTCGAGCGCTTTGCGCGCACCGACACCAGCGTCACGCCCCAGGCGCTGAAGCTGACCTCGGCCAATCCGGACGCCATCCTCGTGGTGGCCTCCGGCTCGGGTGCGGCCATGCCGCACAAGGGCCTGGTCGAGCGCGGCTACAAGGGCAAGATCTACCAGACCCACGCCGCCGCCACGCCGGACCTGATGCGCATCGGCGGCAAGGACGTCGAAGGCGGTTACGTCTCCTCCGGCCCGGCCGTGGTCGCCGAGCAGTTGCCTGACAACCACCCGTCCAAGAAGGCCGCGGTGGATTTCGTCACCAACTACGAGAAGGCCTACGGCCCGGGCAGCCGCAACCAGTTTGCCGCCCACTCCTACGATGCGGCCATCGTGCTGCAGAAGATCCTGCCCGTGGCGCTGAAGAAGGCCAAGCCGGGCACGCCCGAGTTCCGGGCCGCGCTGCGCGACGCCATGGAAACCATGGGCCGCACCGTGTTCTCGCACGGTGTGATGAACTGGAGCGCCACGGACCACTGGGGTTACACCAACGAGACCGCCGTGCTGCTGCAGGTCAAGGACGGCAAGTTCGTCGTCGTTCAATAAGCTCGGCTCGTTCCCGTCACGCCCACGGGCGTGACGGCTCCGGTGCAGGCGCTGCGTCTGCACCGGCCCTCTTCCGACTTTTCCCATTGCCTGGATTCCCCACCCCATGGATTCGACTATCGCGAGCATTCTGCTGCTCGACGGCCTGACCAATGGCGCCATCTATGCGCTGCTGGGCATTGCCACCGTGCTGGTGTTCGCCGTCACACGCGTCATCTTCATTCCGCAGGGCGAGTTCGTTGCCTACGGCGCCCTGACCCTGGCCATCCTGCAGACCGGCAAGGTGCCCGGCACGGTCTGGCTGCTGCTGCTGCTGGCCGGTGTCGCCGCGCTCATGGAACTGCACACCCGCTGGCGCCACCACGGTGACCTGCTCGCCGCCCTCAAGCCGGCGCTCAAGACGCTGATCGCGCCCGTCCTCGTTGCGCTCATCACCATCTGGGCCGCGCCGCAGCAGTTCCACCTGCTGGTGCAGGCCCTGCTGTCGGTGGCCGTCGTCACGGCCTTTGGCCCCCTGGTCTACCGCGTGGCCTACCAGTCGCTGGAATCGGCCACGCCGCTGGTGCTGCTCATCGTCTCGGTGGGTGTGCACTTCGCCCTGACCGGCCTGGGCCTGCTGTTCTTCGGTGCCGAGGGTTTCCGCAACCCCGCCTTCTGGGACCTGCGCCTGAACCTCGGCCCCGTCATGTTGTCGGGCCAGACCATCATCATCGGCGGGGCCTCGCTGGCGCTGATCGTGCTGCTGTGGCTGTTCTTCGAGCGCTCGCTGTTCGGCAAGGCGCTGCGGGCCACGGCCGTCAATCGCCTGGGTGCGCGCCTGATGGGCATCTCCAGCCACGCGGCCGGCCAGCTGAGCTTCACCATGGCTGCACTGATCGGCGCGCTCTCGGGCCTGCTGATCGGCCCCACCACCACCATCTTCTATGACTCGGGCTTCATCATCGGCCTGAAGGGTTTCGTGGCCGCCGTCGTGGCCGGCCTGTCCAGCTACCCGGGCGCCCTGATCGGCGCCATGTTCGTGGGCGTCATCGAATCCTTCGGCTCCTTCTGGGCCAGCGCCTTCAAGGAAGTCATCGTGTTCACCGTCATCCTGCCCGTCCTGCTGGTGCGCTCTCTCACCAGCGGCCACTCGGACGAGGACCACTGATATGAAGTCGCCTCGTACCCTGGGCCTGCTGGCCTTCGCCATCGCCATCCCCCTGCTGACCGTGCTGCCGCTGCCGGACTTCTGGTTCACCCAGCTCAACACCATCGGCCTGTACAGCCTGACCTGCCTGGGCCTGGTGCTGCTCACCGGCGTGGGCGGCCTGACCTCCTTCGGCCAGGCGGCCTTTGTCGGCATCGGCGCCTACACCACGGCCGTGCTGACCGTGCAGCTGGGCGCCTCACCCTGGCTGACCCTGCCCATCGGCCTGGTGCTGACCGCCGCCTGCGCGCTGCTGCTGGCCCTGATCACGCTGCGCATGTCGGGCCATTACCTGCCCCTGGCCACCATCGCCTGGGGCCTGTCGCTCTACTATCTGATGGGCAACCTCGAAGCGCTGGGCAAATACGACGGCATCACCGGGATCAAGACCCTGGGGCTGGGCGGCATCGACTTCGGCGAGGGTCGCGGTTTCTTCGTGCTGCTCTGGGCCATCGTGCTGCTGGCCGCCGTGGCCGTGCTCAACCTGCTGGACTCGCGCGCCGGCCGCGCCATCCGGGCCCTGAAAAACGGCTCGCAGATGGCCGAGGCCATGGGCGTGAACACCTTCCGCTACAAGGTCACCATCTTCGTGCTCGCGGCCTTGCTGGCCGCCGTCTCGGGCTGGCTGTTCGCGCACTTCCAGCGCTCGGTCAGCCCGACGGCCTTCGGCCTGAAGATGGGCATCGAGTACCTGTTCATGGCCGTGGTCGGTGGTGTCGGCCACGTCTGGGGTGCGCTGGTGGGTGCCGGCCTGATCAAGGTGCTGGACGACCAGCTGCAGGTCCTGCTGCCACGGCTGATCGGCACCAGCGGCAGCTACGAGATCATCGTCTTCGGCATCGCCCTGGTGCTGGTGCTGAAGTACCTGCCTGACGGCCTGTGGTCCATGGTGGAGAAGAAGCTGCCACGGCGCCAGCGCAAGAACGACTGGGGCGATGCCGCGCCCCTGCCCGAACGCGCCAAGCCCGCCACCGGCGAACTGCTGCTGGACGTGCAGGCCATACGCAAGGAGTTCGGTGGCCTGGTGGCCGTCAACGACATCAGCTTCCAGATCCGTGCCGGCCAGATCGTCGGCCTGATCGGCCCCAACGGCGCCGGCAAGTCCACCACCTTCAATCTGGTCACCGGCGTGCTCGGCATGACCCGCGGCCATGTGGTGTTTGCGGGTGAAAAACTCGATGGCCTTCCCTCGCGCGAGATTGCTCGCCGTGGCATGGGCCGCACCTTCCAGCACGTGAAGATGATCCCCGACATGACCGTGCTGGAGAACGTGGCGCTGGGCGCCCACCTGCGCGGCCGCCAGGGCGTGTTCAGCGCCATGACCCGCCTGAACCGGGAAGAGGAACGCCGCCTGCTGCGTGAGGCGCAGCGCCAGCTGGAACGCATCGGCATGGGCGCCTACCTGCACGAGCAGGCCGGCAACCTGGCCATGGGCCTGCAGCGCCTGATGGAGATCGCCCGCGCCCTGTGCAGCGACCCGACCCTGCTGCTGCTCGACGAGCCGGCCGCCGGCCTGCGCCACAAGGAAAAGCAGGACCTCATCGGTGTGCTGCGCCAGTTGCAGGGCGAGGGCATGAGCATCCTGCTGGTGGAACACGACATGGACCTGGTGATGGATGTCTGCGACCAGCTCGTGGTGATGGAGTTCGGCACCCTGCTGACCCAGGGCCCGCCGGCGCAGATCCAGCAGGACCCCAAGGTGCGTGCCGCCTACCTGGGCACGGAGCACTGAAGATGACGAACATGAGTACCCCCCTGCTGCAAGTGCAAAACCTGCGCTCCGGCTACGGCCGCGCCGAAGTCCTGCACGGCCTGAACCTGCAGGCCGACAAGGGCAGCGTGATCACTGTGATCGGCCCCAACGGCGCCGGCAAATCCACCCTGCTCAACACCCTGATGGGCATCCTGCCCGGCCAGGGCACGGTCAGCTTCGATGGCCAGGACATCGGCCGCCTGACGCTTGAAGAGCGCGTGATGTGCGGCATCTCGCTGGTGCCGGAAAAACGCGAACTCTTCTCCAGCATGCCGGTCGAGGACAACCTGATCCTCGGCGGCTTCCGCCAGAAGCGCCTGGGCAACGCCCGCTGGCGCGACAAGCTCGACGAGGTCTACACCCTGTTCCCGCGCCTGCAGGAGCGCCGCAGCCAGCTGGCCGGCACGCTGTCGGGTGGCGAGCGCCAGATGCTGGCCGTGGGCCGTTCGCTGATGTCTGCGCCCAAGCTGCTCATGCTGGACGAACCCAGCCTGGGTCTGGCACCGCTGATCGTGCGCGAGATCTTCGCCATCATCGAGACCCTGCGCCAGACCGGCGTGACCATCGTGCTGGTGGAGCAGAACGCGCGCGCCGCGCTGGCCGTGGCCGACCACGGTTATGTGCTGGAAATGGGCGAGATCGCGCTGCAGGGCCCGGCGGCCCAGCTGGCCCAAGACCCGCGTGTGATCGACACCTACCTGGGCGCCGCCAAGAACAAAGGCTAGGCCCGAGGCCCGTCCGCTGCCCGAAGACATCCACCTGGAGAGACCATGAAAAGCATGCCCCCGGCTTACCTCATTGCACTGTCTGCAGCATGTCTGTCGGCCTGCAGCACCGCCCCCGAGGCGCCCGGTGCGCGCACGGCGGCGCTGCCTGCGGCCACGGGTGCTGCGCTGCAGAGCTGCTCCGCGCTCAAGGACAGGTTCAACTTCGCACAGACCCGCATTGACACGGCGACTCCGGTGACTGCAGGCACCCTGAGCCAGGGCGGCAAGCCGCTGGCAGCGCACTGCCTGGTCAAGGGCAGCATGCACCAGCGCAAGGGCAGCGACGGGCGTGATTACGCCATCGCCTTCGAGATGCGCCTGCCCGACGCCTGGAACGGACGCTTCTATTACCAGGGCAATGGCGGGCTGGACGGCAACGTACAACCCGCGCTCGGCGCACTGGGCGGCGGACCGCTCACCGGTGCCCTGGCCCAGGGTTTTGCCGTCATCAGCTCGGATGCGGGTCACACCGGGGCGCAGACCGTGGTCTTCGGCCTGGAGCCGCAAGCGCGGCTGGACTACGGCTACCAGGCCGTAGCCAAGCTCACGCCCATGGGCAAGGACCTGATTCGCTCCGCCTATGGCAAGGGACCGGACCGCTCCTACATCGGCGGCTGCTCCAACGGCGGGCGCCATGCCCTGGTGGCCGCGTCGCGCCTGGGCGAACAATACGACGGCTACCTGATCGGCGCACCCGGCTACCGCCTGCCCTATGCCGCGCTGACGCAACTCTGGAGCGCACAGCAGTTGGCCACTCTGGCCACACCCGGCGCCACCGTGCGCCATCCCATGAACCCCAACGCCACACTGACCGACTTGGGCAGCGCCTTCACGCCCCAGGAACGCCAGACCGTGGCCCAGGCCATCCTGGCCAAGTGCGATGCCCTGGACGGCGCGCGCGACGGCCTGGTGCAGGATGTGCAGGCCTGCCAGGTCCGTTTCGATCTGCAGGCCGACGTGCCCAGCTGCAGTGGCACACGCGATGGCCAGTGCCTGAGTCCCGCGCAGAAGCAGGTGCTCGGCAACCTCTTCAAGGGCGCGCGCACAGCCAGCGGTCAGGCCTTCTACGCCCCCTTCCCCTATGACAGCGGTCTCGTGGGCGCCAACTGGGGCACGTGGAAGTTCGTGAACTCGCTGGCGCTGGACCCGCTGGCCGTGGGCGCGGTGTTCAGCGTGCCGCCGGGCCGGGTCGATCCGCTCAAGGAAGACGTGGACGCGCGCCTGCCACTGTTGAGCGCCAGCAATGACACCTACAAGGAGTCCGGCCAGGCGCTCATGACCCCGCCTGGCCACGAACACCCGACCAACCTCGCCCCGCTGCGCGCCCGCGGCGCCAGGATGGTGCTCTATCACGGCGTGAGCGACGCCATCTTCTCGGCCGAGGACACCCGGCTGTGGGTCGAGCGGCTGGATCGCGCGCTCGGCGGCCAGAGCAGCGACTTCGCCCGCTACTTCCCCGTACCCGGCATGAACCATTGCAACGGCGGCCCGGCCACCGACCAGTTCGACCTGCTGGGTCCGCTGGTGCAGTGGGTGGAACGCGGTGTGCCGCCCCAGGGCGTGCCGGCCGCAGCGCGCGGCACAGCCAATGCCGGTGGCGTGAATGCCGAACTGCCCCCGGATTGGTCGGCCACACGCAGCCGCCCCCTGTGCGCTTATCCGGCCGTGGCCCGCTACAAGGGACAGGGCTCGCTGGAAGACGCCAGCAGTTTCGCCTGCCAATAGGCTACGGTCATGGACTACCAGCCCCGCCTCGAAGACATCCAGCAAGTCCTGATGGGTGTGCTGGACGCGCCCCGCCAGCTGCACGCCTTGCCCGTTTATGCAGAAGTCGATGCGGCGCTGATACAGCAGGTGCTGGAGGAAGCCGGCAAGTTCGTGGCCAGCGAGATCGCGCCGCTGCAGCGTGTGGGCGACGAGACCGGCGCGCGCTTCGAAGCCGGCCAGGTCACCATGCCGCCGGGCTTTCGCGCCGCCTACCAGGCCTTCTGGCAGGCCGGCTGGCCCGCCCTGGCCTGCGCGCCCGAAGACGGCGGCCAGGGCCTGCCCGCCGTGCTGGAGGCCGTGCTCTATGAAATGCTGAGCGCCGCCAACCACGGCTGGACCATGGCACCGGGCCTGCTGCACGGCGCCTACGAATGCCTCAAGCACCACGGCAGCGAAGAACTCAAGACACGCTATCTGAAAAAGATTGCCAGCGGCGAGTGGCTGGCCACCATGTGCCTGACCGAAGCACAGGCCGGCAGCGACCTGGGCCTGGTGCGCACGAAAGCCGTGCAACAGACCGACGGCAGCTACCTTGTTTCCGGCAGCAAGATCTTCATCTCCGGCGGTGAACACGACCTGACTGACAACATCGTGCATCTCGTGCTGGCACGCCTGCCCGATGCAGCGCACGGACCCAAGGGCCTCTCGCTGTTCCTCGCCCCGAAATTCCTGCCCGACGGTCAGCGCAACGGCGTGTTCTGCGAACGCATCGAAGAAAAAATGGGTCTGCATGGCAGCCCCACCTGCGTGATGCGTTTCGAGGACGCCACCGGCTGGCTCGTGGGTGAACCGAACCGCGGCCTGAACGCCATGTTCGTGATGATGAACGCGGCCCGGCTGCACGTGAGCCTGCAGGGCATCGGCCTGCTGGAAGCCGCCTGGCAGAAAGCCAGCGCCTATGCGCAGGAGCGACGCCAGATGCGCGCACCCGGCGCCCGCGAGACCAGCCTGATCCAGGACCACCCGGCCATCCAGCGCATCCTGGACACGCAGCGCGCCTGGATAGCCGGCGGCCGCCTGCTGGCCTATCGCACGGCCATCGAACTCGACATGCTCAAGCACCACCCGGACGCTGCGCGGCGCGAGTCCGCGCAACGCTGGTGCAGCCTGGTGACCCCCGTGCTCAAGGCCGCCTGGACGAACCAGGGTTTCCATGGCGCCAGCGCCTGCCTGCAAGTCTTCGGCGGCCACGGGTATGTGCGCGAATGGGGCATCGAGCAGATCGTGCGCGATGCGCGCGTGACCATGATCTACGAGGGCACCAACGAGATCCAGGCCATCGACCTGCTGCTGCGCAAGGTGCTGCCCGATGGCGGCAACGCGCTGGGCGCGCTGTTCGATCAACTGGCCGCCGAGGACCCCTTGTCCCTTGAGGTGCAACAGCGCTTCGACGCCTTGCGCCGGCTGGCCATGCGCCTGGCCCAGGCCGCGACCTACCGCGCCGACCTGGCCTACTGGGTCGCCGATGACTTCCTGCAAGCCGTGGCCCTGGCCCTGCTGGGCTGGGCCGGTACGCGCATCACAAGCAGCCAGGCGCACGGGCAGGCATCGGCGCGCGCCCTGCAGACCTGGGTGCTGCCGGCCTTCGCCATGCATCTGCAGATCATCGAACAGCAACTGACCCAAACCGAAACGGCGGCCCCAGTGCCAGCCGTCGCCTGAGCATGAGCACCCGCCAACCCACGCCCGACACCGCCGTCGAACAGGTCGACACCAGCTACCTGGAAAGCCTGGTCGGCTACAACGCCCGCCGCGCCACCCTGGTCATCATCGATGCCTTCCTGCGCAATATGGCCGTCTATGGCCTGCGTCCGGTCGACTTCTCCGTGCTGTCGCTCATCGCGCACAACCCGGGCATCACCTCGCGCCAGCTCTGCACCACACTCAACATCCAGCCCCCCAACCTGGTGGGCATGATCAACCAGTTGCAAAGACGTGACCTGATCACACGCCGACCCCACCCTCACGACGGCCGCGCGATGGGCCTGCACCTGACGGCCGCAGGCAAGAAGATGGTGAAGCAGGCCGAGGTGACGGCCTCCGAACTGGAGGAAGCCACCACCACCCGGCTGACCATTGCCGAGCGGAAAATGCTCATGCAGCTGTTGAGAAAAATCTATATTTGATGCAATTTTTCACGCTGTGCGCCCCCCAGCCGGTCGGATCAGTGCTTACGGGAAAACCCATTAGCTATTAATCTTGTAGCAGTCCGGAATCTGCGCTATAGTCCGCCTTCGCCTCGTCTGTCTGCTGTATAGCGGCGGCAAGCAGGCACAGGGAGGGTGCGCCAGGCCACAGGCTCGGCGTTTCAAGGAGTGCTGTGAATGAGCTACAAGGAAAACGCCGCCATTGGTCAGCTGCTGGCTCTGCTGGAGTCACGCTACGCCATGCGTGTGCTGTGGGCACTGCGCGACGGCCACGCCCAGACCTTCCGGCTCTTGCAGGACAGCGTGGGTGGCATCACGCCCAACACCCTGAACACCCGCATCAAGGAACTGCGCGAGGCCGGCCTGCTCAACCATGGCAGCGACGGCTACCTGCTCACCACCAGCGGCACCGAACTGACCCGTCGCATGGGTGAGTTGCCCGCTTTTGCCAGCAAATGGCTGGCCAGCCAGGCGCGCAAGGCGCGCTGAGCCCTGGCACCGGCCGCTGCGCCGCCGGATCGCTCCCAACTGGCATAATTCGCCCTTCGCCGGCTGGCGTGCGGGCTTCCAACCGGTACCGTCAGCTATTAAATAGATAGCAAGAAGGACCGCGCCATGGCCATCACCACCACCCCCTCCGGACTGCAGTACGAAGACACCATCCCCGGCACGGGCGCCGAGGCGACCCGCGGCCAGAATGTGACCGTTCACTACACCGGCTGGCTCTACAACAATGGCGTGCAAGGCGCCAAGTTCGATTCCAGCAAGGACCGCAACGACCCCTTCGAGTTTTCCCTGGGTGGCGGCATGGTGATCCGCGGCTGGGACGAGGGCGTGGCCGGCATGAAGATTGGCGGCACCCGTGTGCTGATCATCCCGGCAGCCCTGGGCTACGGTGCCCGCGGCGCCGGTGGCGTGATCCCCCCCAACGCGACCCTGAAGTTCGAAGTCGAACTGCTGGCCCTGGCCGGCTGAACCCTCTCCCGGCCGCCACCCGGCGGCCGGTTCCCGTCGGAACGCCCTTGAAATGGCCGGCGACGCCCCCATGTCCGCGTCTGACGTTTATTCCAACCTTCCAAGCATGTCTGACACGCAAGCCACCCCTACCCCCGAGCAAGTGCCGGGCAACGCTCCCGCGAGCACCGATGCCGAGGCACTGGCACAAGTCCAGGCCGAACTGGCCGAACTCAAAGCCAAGAGCACTGAGCTGGCCGACCAGTTCCTGCGCGCCAAGGCCGAGGCCGAAAATGCCCGCCGCCGCGCCGAGGAAGAAATCACCAAGGCCCGCAAGTTCGCCGTGGAAGCTTTTGCCGAAAGCCTGCTGCCCGTCACCGACAGCCTGGAAGCCGGCCTGACCATCAAGGACGCCACGCCCGAGCAGATCCGCGAAGGCGCCCAGGCCACCCTGCGCCAGTTGACCGCCGCGCTGGAGCGCAACAAGGTCATCGCCATCAACCCGGCCGCCGGCACCAAATTCGATCCGCACCAGCACCAGGCCATCAGCGTGGTGCCTGCCGAGCAGGAAGCCAACACCGTGGTCAGCGTTCTGCAAAAGGGCTACACCATCGCCGAGCGCGTGCTGCGCCCCGCCCTGGTGACCGTGGCGGCGCCCAAATAAGGCCCTTGAAACCGGCCACCTTATCCACAAGTACAGCGCAACAGAATTTCCAGGAATCTCAGGAGTAAGACATGGGCAAAATCATCGGTATCGACCTCGGCACCACCAACAGTTGCGTTTCCATCATGGAAGGCAATACCACCAAGGTGATCGAGAACGCAGAAGGTGCGCGCACCACCCCCTCCATCGTCGCCTACCAGGAAGACGGCGAAGTGCTGGTCGGCGCCTCGGCCAAGCGCCAGGCGGTTACCAATCCCAAGAACACGCTGTACGCCATCAAGCGCCTGATCGGCCGCAAGTTCACCGAGAAGGAAGTGCAGAAGGACATCGACCTGATGCCCTACAGCATCGTGGCCGCCGACAACGGCGACGCTTGGGTGGAAGTGCGCGGCAAGCAGATCTCGGCCCAGCAGGTCAGCGCCGACATCCTGCGCAAGATGAAAAAGACCGCCGAGGACTACCTGGGCGAGCCCGTGACCGAAGCCGTGATCACGGTGCCGGCCTACTTCAACGACGCCCAGCGCCAGGCCACCAAGGACGCCGGCCGTATTGCCGGCCTGGAAGTCAAGCGCATCATCAACGAGCCCACCGCAGCGGCCCTGGCCTTCGGCCTGGACAAGCACGGCGCCGGCGACCGCAAGATCGCCGTGTACGACCTGGGCGGCGGCACCTTCGACGTGTCGATCATCGAGATCGCCGACGTCGACGGCGAGAAGCAGTTCGAAGTGCTGTCGACCAACGGCGACACCTTCCTGGGTGGCGAAGACTTCGACCAGCGCATCATCGACTTCATCATCTCCGAGTTCAAGAAGGACCAGGGCGTGGACCTGAGCAAGGACGTGCTGGCCCTGCAACGCCTCAAGGAAGCTGCCGAGAAGGCCAAGATCGAGCTCTCCAGCAACTCGCAGACCGATGTCAACCTGCCCTACATCACCGCCGACGCCACCGGCCCCAAGCACCTGAGCGTCAAGCTCACCCGTGCCAAGCTGGAAAGCCTGGTGGAAGAGCTGATCGAGCGCACCATCGCCCCCTGCCGCACCGCCATCAAGGACGCCGGCGTCTCCGTGGCTGACATCCAGGACGTGATCCTGGTCGGCGGCATGACCCGCATGCCCAAGGTGCAGGACAAGGTCAAGGAGTTCTTCGGCAAGGAACCGCGCAAGGACGTCAACCCCGATGAAGCCGTGGCCGTGGGCGCCGCCATCCAGGGCCAGGTGCTCTCGGGTGACCGCAAGGACGTGCTGCTGCTCGACGTCACCCCCCTGTCCCTGGGCATCGAGACCCTGGGCGGCGTGATGACCAAGATGATCGCCAAGAACACGACCATCCCGACCAAGTTCGCGCAGACCTTCTCCACCGCCGACGACAACCAGCCGGCCGTGACCATCAAGGTCTACCAGGGCGAGCGCGAGATGGCCAGCGGCAACAAGTCGCTGGGCGAGTTCAACCTCGAAGGTATTGCACCGGCCCCGCGCGGCCTGCCGCAGATCGAGGTGAGCTTCGACATCGACGCCAACGGCATCCTGCACGTGGGCGCCAAGGACAAGGCCACCGGCAAGGAAAACAAGATCACCATCAAGGCCAACTCGGGTCTGTCCGAGGAGGAAATCCAGAAGATGGTGAAGGACGCCGAGCTCAACGCCGCCGAGGACAAGAAGCGCCTTGAAATCGTCCAGGCCCGCAACCAGGCCGATGCCACCGTGCACGGCGTGCGCAAGAGCCTGGCCGAGCACGGCGACAAGCTCGATGCCGGTGAGAAGGAAAAGATCGAGGCCGCCGCCAAGGACCTGGAAGAAGCCATCAAGGGCGAGGACAAGGCCGCCATCGAGGCCAAGACCGAGGCCCTGATGCTGGCCAGCCAGAAGCTGGGCGAGAAGCTCTACGCCGAGCAGCAGGCTGCGGCGGGCGCCGCCGGTGGCGGTGCCGCCCCGGGTGCCGAGCAGCCGCAGGCCAGCCGTCCGGCCGACGACAATGTGGTGGACGCGGAAGTCAAGGAAGTCAAGAAAGGTTGACGTTGGGCGCCTCGCGCCGCCTCGCCTCGCCGCGTTCGACACTTGCCCGCCGGTAAGGTCAACGCGGCGTTCCTGCTCTAGAACTTAACGAATATGGCCACCAAAAGAGACTTTTACGAAATCCTCGGCTTGCCCAAGAATGCCTCCGACGAGGACATCAAGAAGGCGTATCGCAAGCTGGCGATGAAGCACCACCCCGACCGCAACCAGGGTGACAGCGCCAAGGTGGCCGAGGAAAAATTCAAGGAGGCCAAGGAGGCCTACGAGATGCTGTCGGACGCGCAGAAGCGCGCGGCCTACGACCAGTACGGCCACGCCGGCGTCGACCCCAATATGCGCGGCGGTGCCGGTGAAGGTTTTGGCGGCGGTTTTGCCGAGGCCTTCGGCGACATCTTTGGCGACATGTTCGGCCAGCAGCGCGGGCGCGGTGCCGGCGGCCGCCAGGTCTACCGCGGCAGCGACCTGAGCTACGCCATGGAGATCACGCTGGAGGAAGCCGCGCGCGGCAAGGACGCGCAGATCCGCATCCCCAGCTGGGACAACTGCGAGATCTGCCGCGGCACGGGCGCCAAGCCCGGCACCCAGGTCAAGCCCTGCAGCACCTGCCACGGCTCGGGTTCGGTGCAGATGCGCCAGGGCTTCTTCAGCGTGCAGCAGACCTGCCCGCACTGCCACGGCACGGGCAAGATCATTCCCGAACCCTGCACCAGCTGCCAGGGCCAGGGCCGCATCAAGCGCCAGAAGACGCTGGAGGTGAAGATCCCCGCCGGCATCGACGACGGCATGCGCATCCGCAGCACCGGCAACGGCGAGCCGGGCATGAACGGCGGGCCGCCGGGCGACCTCTACATCGAGATCCGCCTGCGCAAGCACGACATCTTCGAGCGTGATGGCGACGACCTGCATTGCGCCGTGCCCATCAGCTTCGTCACGGCCGCCCTGGGCGGCGAGATCGAGGTGCCCACGCTGCAGGGCAAGGCCGCCATCGACATCCCCGAAGGCACGCAGACCGGCAAGCAGTTCCGCCTGCGCGGCAAGGGCATCAAGGGCGTGCGCGCCAGCTACCCCGGTGATCTCTACTGCCACATCACGGTGGAAACCCCGGTCAAACTCACCGAGCACCAGCGCAAGCTGCTGCGCGAGCTGGACGAGTCGCTGCAAAAGGGCGGCGCCAAGCATTCGCCGAGTGAAGGCAGCTGGGCCGACCGGCTCAAGAGCTTTTTCAGCTGATCCAGCGCAAGGAAGCAGGTCGCGATGTGCTGTGCATCGCGACCTTTTTCATGGGCGCCGCGCTAACATCGGCCCATGAGCGTCTCCATCACCTTCCTCGGCGGTGCCAGTACGGTCACCGGCTCCAAATACCTGGTGCGCCATGGCGCCGAAACCCTGCTGGTGGACTGCGGCCTGTTCCAGGGCTACAAGCAGCTGCGCCTGCGCAACTGGAATCCGCTGCCCGTGGCCCCCGGCCAGATCGATGCCGTCATCCTCACGCACGCGCACCTGGACCACAGCGGTTACCTGCCCCTGCTGGCGCGCGAGGGCTACGGCGGCCACGTGCACGCCACCCGCGGCACACGCGAGCTGTGCGCGGTGCTGCTGCCGGACAGTGGCCACATCCAGGAAGAAGACGCCGCCTTCGCCAACCGCCACGGTTTTTCCAAGCATGCACCGGCCCTGCCGCTGTACACGCGCAAGGATGCGCTGGCCTGCCTCAAGCTGATCAGGCAGCATGACTTCAACCACAGTTTCGAACCCGTCAAGGGCTGGCGTGCCACCTTCTTTCGGGCGGGCCACATCCTGGGCGCGGCCAGCCTGCTGCTGGAAGTGGCGGGGCGGCGCATCCTGTTCTCGGGCGACGTGGGCCGCACCGACGACTTCCTCATGAACCCGCCCGACCGTGCCCCGGCGGCCGACACGGTGGTGATCGAATCGACCTACGGTGACCGTACCCATCCGCAAGAGGATGTGCTGGCCGAACTCGGGCCCGCTCTGCATCGGCTGGCCGGCCGGGGCGGGGTGGCCGTGGTCCCGGTCTTCGCCGTCGGGCGCGCGCAGGAAATCCTGCACGCCATCACCGTGCTCAAGGCGCGCGGCGAGATCCCGTCCAGGCTGCCGGTCTTCCTGGACAGCCCCATGGCCATCCACACCACCCATCTGTTCGAGCACTTCCCCGACGAGCACCGGCTCGATGCCAGGGCGGTCAAGGCCATGACGCACTGCGCCACCATGGTCAACACCCCCGACGAATCCAAGGCCCTGGCGCGTCGGCACGGCCCCATGGTCATCCTGGCCGCCAGCGGCATGGCCACCGGCGGACGCGTGCTGCACCATCTGGCGCTCTACGCCGGAGACCACCGCAACATGATCGTGCTGACAGGCTTCCAGTCGCCCGGCACGCGCGGTGCCACGCTGGCCTCGGGCGCGCCCTCGGTACGTATCCACGGCAAGGATGTCAGCGTGGGCGCCGAAGTCGTGCAGTTGCAATCGGCCTCGGCGCATGCCGACGCACCGCAGCTCATGGACTGGCTGCGCACCCTGCCCGAAAGCCCGGGCCAGGTCTACGTGGTCCACGGCGAGATCAGCGCCGCCGACGCCCTGCGCCAGCGCATCGAGCACGGCTTGGGCTGGCGGGCGCTGGTGCCCGAGCATGGCGCCACCTGGCCGGTCTAGGGCCTGCTCACACTGATTTCGCAAGTGCGAACGTGATTAAAACCACGCCAATCTAGGCGCGCGACGACGCCCAGGCTCGTCGCCTGGGCTAGGAGTGCAACAACGAGTGGCGTGGTTTTAACCACGTTCCCTCCGGGTTGCGGCCAAAAAAGCCATGCGGGGTGTTGCGCGGACTTGCCGGGGCTGACCCCGCCGGCGTCCACGCGCCTACCGCATGGCTTTTTTGATCCGCAACGCATCTTGCGAAATCAGTGTGAGCATGCCCTAGATCAGCACGCAGGGTTACCCCCTGTTACGCGACCGGGCACCAATCGGTCAGAATGGCCCGCCATGAGCCTGAGACTCTTCCACGTCACCGAATTCGCACAATCGATGCTGTCGCCCGCCGACCAGCGCGAGGCGCGGCATCCGGCGCAGCTCCTGCTCTGGGCCAGCCTCTGGCTGGCCCTCACTGGCAATCTTCCCTTCTGGCGTGAGCTCGTGCGCCTGCCCATGGACGGCGGTTCGCTGCTGTGGATCGCCCTGTGCTTCGGCCTGCTGACGACCACCGCGCTCGGTGCCCTGCTCAGCCTGCTGAACTGGCCCTGGCTGTTGAAAGCCGTCATCACCCTGCTGCTGTGGCTGGTCGCGCTCAACTCGCTCCTGCTGTGGGCCGGCCACGGCTACCTGAGCACCAGCCTGCAGCCCGACAAGGTACAGGCCGTATGGGCCCAGCTGCGTGCCCTGCCCCTGTGGCAGCCCCTGCTGGTATTCGGCCTGCTGGCGGGGGTGCCCTCGGTGTGGATGTGGCAGCTCAGCCTGCGCCGCGTCGCCCTGGCCAGCCGTTTGCCGCAAAACATGCTGCTGCTCCTGATCTTCGTCTGCCTGCTGGGGCTGGTCTGGTTCCTGGGCAAATCGGTGCTGCTGCCCTTGCTGCAGGACCAACCGCGCTGGCTCGAACTGCTCAGCCCCTTCAACACACTGCTGAGCCTGCGTCACTGAAGTCTGCGCCTGCGCGCGGCGCCGCCCTTGCCAGCTTTCGGGCATTCGCTATGATGGTCCGCGCGCCATACCGCCGGTGGCAACACCGGGCGCACAGGAGGCAAGCTTGGAATCCACCACAAGAGACAAGAAGTCCAGGAATGGCCCGTCATCCGATTTCCAGTCGCGACTGATCAAGGCCATCTACGAAACCTCTCCCGACGGCATCCTCGTTGTCGATGCCCAGGGCATGGTGGTGGCACACAACCGCCAGTTCCTGCAGCTCTGGGACATCGCCACCAGCCAGTTGCACATGAAAGCCGACGGCACGGCCATCGGGGAATCGGACGCGCCCTTGCTGGCCGAAGTGGTGGCCCGGGTGCAGAACCCCGCGGCCTTCCTGGAGCGGGTGCGTGAGCTCTACGACAACCCGCAACTCGACGACCACTGCGAGATCGAACTCAAGGACGCGCGCACGCTGGAGCGTCATTCCACCGTGCTGCGCGGAGAGGACGATGCGTACCTCGGACGCGTCTGGTTCTTCCGCGACATCACGATCCAGAAAAACCACGAGGCGGCACTGATCCAGCTGGCCCGGCACGACCCGCTGACCGGCACGGCCAACCGGCGTTATTTCTTCGAACGCGCCGAGCAGGAGTTCATGCGCAGCCGCCGTTACCACGCACCCTTGTCCATCACGCTGATCGACGTCGACCATTTCAAGCACATCAACGACCAATACGGCCACGCCACCGGGGACGAAGTGCTCAAGCTGCTGAGCCAGAAGATCAGCGCCTTGCTGCGTGAAAACGACCTGCTGGCACGCATCGGCGGTGAGGAATTCGCCATCCTCATGCCCAGCACCGGCCTGGCCGGTGCGGCGCTGATGGCGGAGCGCCTGCGCCTGGCCATAGCCGAGGAGGCCAGTGCCGTGGCCGGGCAGATGCTGCACCTGCGCTTCAGCGCCGGTGTCACCCAGCTCAAGGCCCAGGACCAGTCCATCGAGGACTGCCTGCGCCGTGCCGACGAAGCCATGTACAAGGCCAAGCAGGCCGGGCGCGACCGCGTCGAGGCCTGCGCCTGAGCGGGGCAGCCGGTGCGTCAGACCCCGGCCGAAACCACCAGCAGACGCTCGCGTGCGGCGCGGTACTCGCGCTTGAGTTGTTCGATGAACTCACCGGCACCCTGCACCTGGGTGATGGCGCCGATGCCCTGGCCCGAGCCCCAGATGTCCTTCCAGGCTTTCTTGGCATCCCCGCCGAAGTTCATCGTGCTGGGATCGCTCTCGGGCAGTTTCTCCGGGTCCAGGCCCGCAGCGCGGATGCTGGGCGCCAGGTAGTTGCCGTGCACGCCGGTGAACAGGTTGCTGTAGACGATGTCGTCCGAACTGCCTTCGACGATGGCCTGTTTGTAGGCATCCACTGCACGGGCCTCATGCGTCGCGATGAAGGCCGTGCCCATGTAGGCGAAGTCAGCCCCCATGGCCTGTGCCGCCAGCACGGAAGCCCCGGTGGTGATGGAGCCGCTCAGCGCCACCGGGCCGTCGAACCACTGGCGGATTTCCTGCACCAGGGCAAACGGGCTCTTCACGCCCGCGTGGCCGCCGGCACCGGCCGCCACGGCGATCAGGCCGTCGGCCCCCTTCTCGATGGCCTTGTGCGCGAACTTGTTGTTGATGATGTCGTGCAGCACCACGCCGCCGTAGCTGTGCGCAGCCTGGTTGATTTCCTCGCGTGCGCCCAGCGAGGTGATGATGACCGGCACCTTGTACTTCACACACAGCGCCATGTCGTGCTCGAGCCGGTCATTGGACTTGTGCACGATCTGGTTGATGGCAAACGGTGCGGCCGGACGGTCCGGGTGTGCCTTGTTGTGCGCGGCCAGTGCCTCGGTGATCTCGGCCAGCCATTCGTCGAGCTGCGCGGCCGGACGCGCGTTGAGCGCGGGCATGGAGCCCACCACGCCCGCGATGCACTGGGCAATGACCAGCTTGGGGTTGCTGATGATGAACAGCGGCGAGCCGATGATGGGCAGGGGCAGGTTCTGCAGGGTCGGGGGGAGCTTGGACATCGTGTCTCCGCAGGGATTTCGTTGATTTTCAGAAAAAACGGCTGTCACCGATGTCAATCGGGCGACAGCCGATAGCTATCAATTCAATAGCAGATCAGAACGCTTCCAGCGCCAGTTCGCACACACTCTCGTGGCCTTCGACGATGGCGTCGCGCAGGCCGGGGGCTCGGCTCATGATGTGATCGGCATAGAAATGCGCGGTCGTGATCTTGGCCTTCAGGAACCCGGCGCCGAACTCACCCCCGCCAGCGGCCAGCTCGCGCTCGGCCACCAGCAGGGCACGGGCCATCTGCCAGCCGGACATCAGATTGCCCGCCAGCATCAGATAGGGCACGCTGCCGGCGAACACCGCGTTCGGGCTGGCCTTGGTGTTGCCGGCCACGAAGTCCACCACGTCCAGGAAGGCCTCGCGGGCCGCCTTCAGGCGCCTGGCCACGGCCTTCGCTGCCGCACTGCCGCTGGCAGCCAGCTCGGCCTCGGTGGTTTCGATCTGCTTCGCGATGGCCTTGGCGGTCTGGCCGCCGTCACGCGCCGTCTTGCGACCCACGAGGTCATTGGCCTGGATGGCGGTCGTGCCTTCGTAGATGGTCAGGATCTTGGCGTCGCGGTAGTGCTGGGCGGCACCGGTTTCCTCGATGAAGCCCATGCCGCCGTGCACCTGTACGCCCAGGTCGGTGACTTCCAGCCCCATCTCGGTGCTGTAGCCCTTGACCAGCGGCACCATGAACTCGTAGAAAGCCTGGTTCTGCTTGCGCACTTCGGCATCCGGATGGTGATGGGCTGCATCGTAGGCAGATGCAGCCACGATGGCCATGGCGCGGCAGGCCTCGGTGGCCGAGCGCATGGTCATGAGCATGCGCTTGACATCCGGGTGATGGATGATGGCTGCGCTGGCGTTGATCGAGCCGTCGACGGGACGGCTCTGCACCCGATCCTTGGCGTACTGCACGGCCTTCTGGTAGGCACGGTCCGACACGGCCAGACCCTGTACGCCCACGGCGAAACGGGCGGCGTTCATCATGATGAACATGTATTCGAGGCCACGGTTTTCCTGGCCCACCAGGTAGCCCACGGCACCGCCGTTGTCGCCAAACTGGAGAACGGCGGTGGGGC
This sequence comes from uncultured Hylemonella sp., assembly GCA_963512175.1. GTDB lineage: Bacteria > Pseudomonadota > Gammaproteobacteria > Burkholderiales > Burkholderiaceae_C > Hylemonella. Next base: position 242,454 of record CAUPLI010000001.1, read on the forward strand.
TGGCCTTGATACCCATCTTGTGCTCGATGCTCACGCACCAGGCGTCATTGCGTGCGCCCGGGGAGCCATCCTTGTTCACCATGAACTTGGGCACGACAAAAAGGCTGATGCCCTTGACGCCTTCCGGCGCGCCCGTCACGCGTGCCAGCACCAGGTGCACGATGTTGTCGGCCATGTCGTGCTCACCGTAGGTGATGAAGATCTTGGTACCGAAAATCCTGTAGCTGCCATCGGGCTGGGGGTCGGCCTTGGTACGCACCAGAGCCAGGTCGGAGCCGGCCTGCGGCTCGGTCAGGTTCATAGTGCCGGTCCACTCGCCGGTGATCATCTTTTCCAGGTAGATGGCCTTGAGCTCGTCGGAACCGGCTGTGAGCAGCGCCTCGATGGCGCCGTCGGTCAGCAGCGGGCACAAGGCAAAACTCAGGTTGGATGCATTGACCATTTCGATGCAGGCCGTGGCGATGGTCTTGGGCAGGCCCTGGCCGCCAAAGTCGGTCGGGTGCTGGAGACCCTGCCAGCCACCCTGGCCATACTGGCGATAGGCTTCGGCGAAACCGGGGGTGGTGGTCACGGTCTTGTCGGCGTTCCAGCTCGATGGATTCTTGTCACCGGCCACATTCAGGGGTGCCACGACGCCTTCATTGAACTTGGCGCACTCTTCCAGCACGGCAGCGGCGGTGTCGTAACCGTAATCCTCGAAGCCGGGGATCCGGGCGACCTGGTCGATATTGGCCAGGTGCTTCATGTCAAACAACATGTCCTTGAGAGGCGCGGTATAGCTCATGATGATGCAGCGTTATGAGTTGAGCGTTGAGCGAAAAAGAAACGGGCGTCCACGCTCAACGCTGGACGCCCGACTTCCGACCGGTGCTTAGAGCGCCTTGATCAGCTCGGGGACGGCCGTGAACAGGTCCGCCTCCAGGCCGTAGTCGGCCACGCTGAAGATCGGCGCCTCGGGGTCTTTGTTGATGGCCACGATCACCTTGCTGTCCTTCATGCCGGCCAGGTGCTGGATGGCACCGCTGATGCCGCAGGCGATGTAGAGCTGCGGCGCCACGATCTTGCCGGTCTGGCCGACCTGCAGGTCGTTGGGCGCGTAGCCCGCATCCACCGCGGCGCGGCTGGCCCCGATGGCGGCGCCCAGCTTGTCGGCCAGCGGGGTCATGACCTCGGTGAACTTCTCGTTCGAGCCCAGGGCACGGCCGCCGGAGACGATGATCTTGGCAGCGGTGAGTTCAGGGCGGTCGTTCTTGGCGATCTCGGAGCCGACGAAGCTGCTCTTGCCGCTGTCGGCCGCAGCGGCCGCGGTTTCCACGGCGGCGCTGCCGCCGGTGGCGGGCGCCGGGTCGAAGCCGGTGGTGCGCACGGTGATGACCTTCTTGGCGTCCAGGCTCTGCACGGTGGCGATGGCGTTGCCGGCGTAGATCGGGCGCTCGAAGGTGTCGGGGTTGTCGACCTTGGTGATGTCGGAGATCTGGCCCACGTCCAGCTTGGCGGCCACACGCGGGGCCACGTTCTTGCCCGCAGCCGTGGCCGGGAAGAGGATGTGGCTGTAGTTGCCGGCGATGGCCAGCACCTGGGCGGCCACGTTTTCGGCCAGGCCGTGCGCCAGCTGCGCGCCATCGGCATGGATCACCTTGCTCACACCAGCGATCTGCGCGGCAGCGGCGGCAGCGGCAGCGGCGTTGTGGCCGGCCACCAGCACGTGGACGTCACCACCGCAGGCCTTGGCCGCGGTCACGGTGTTGAGGGTGGCGCCCTTGATGGACGCGTTGTCGTGTTCGGCAATAACGAGTGAAGTCATGATGCGTTCCTCTTCGTGTCTGTTCCAGGGAACCCGCGGAACCGGCTTTGCCGGGCCGCTGGGTTCGTCCCCTTGAGGGGAAGGCGGCCTTCAGGCCGACTCAGGGGTGTTAAATAACTTTCGCTTCATTCTTGAGCTTGGCCACCAGCGTGGCGACGTCGGGCACCTTGATACCGGCGCTGCGCTTCGGGGGCTCCGAGACCTTGAGGGTCTTGATGCGCGGGGCGACGTTCACGCCCAGGTCTTCCGGCTTGAAGGTGTCGAGCTGCTTTTTCTTGGCCTTCATGATGTTGGGCAGCGTCACGTAACGCGGCTCATTGAGGCGCAGGTCGGTGGTGATGACGGCCGGCAGGCTGATGGAGAGCGTCTCCAGGCCGCCATCGACTTCCCGCGTGACCTTGGCTTTGCCATCGGCGACCTCGACCTTGGAGGCAAAAGTGGCTTGCGGCAGGTCGGCCAGCGCAGCCAGCATCTGGCCGGTCTGGTTGCAATCGTCGTCAATGGCCTGCTTGCCCAGGATGATCAGGCCGGGTTGTTCCTTGTCGACCAGGGCCTTGAGCAGCTTGGCCACGGCCAGGGGCTGCAGTTCTTCAGCGGTCTCGACCAGGATGGCGCGGTCGGCGCCGATGGCCATGGCGGTGCGCAGGGTTTCCTGGCACTGGGCCACGCCGCAGGAAACGGCGATGACCTCGGTCACGACACCCTTCTCCTTCAGGCGCACGGCCTCTTCGACGGCGATCTCGTCGAAGGGGTTCATGCTCATCTTGACGTTGGCAATATCAACGCCGGTGTTGTCCGACTTGACGCGGACCTTGACGTTGTAGTCCACCACGCGCTTGACGGGTACCAGGACTTTCATGGGAGGCACTCCTGCTAGTTGCAAATTCGGTTGTTGTGATTGACGTTTACGTCAATCGAAGGATTCTAGGCGCACCTGCTACAGGGAGCCGGCACTTGCGCGACACAAAAACGAACGGTCGTGCTTTTTTTGATTATACGCGGAGAAACACCGCGCCCTTCAGGTTTTCATGTGAACGACACGCTGGGGATACGGAATCTCGATGCCGGCTGCGCGCAGGCCCTGCAGGATCGCCAAGTTGATCTCCGAGCGCAGGGCAAGCTGTCCGTTCTCGGGATCGGTGATCCAGACCGATAGAGAGAACTCCAGACCGTCGGAACCGAAATTCGCCAGGTAGGCGGCCGGCGCCGGGTCCTTCAGGACACGCGCACTGGAGGCACCCGCTGCACACAGGATCTGGCGCACGCGCTCGACATCGCTGTCGTAGGCCACCGCCACATTGAGCGACAGCTGCACCTTGGGATCGGCCGTGGACAGATTTTCGACGCGCTGGGTGATGATCAGTTCATTGGGCACCACCGACTCGCGGCCATTGAGCGCGCGAATCAGCGTGTAGCGCGTCTTGATGTCGGTCACCACGCCTTCGAAGTTGTCGACCCGCACCACGTCACCGATGCGCAGCGAACGCTCCAGCAGGATGACGAAACCGCTGACGTAATTGGCCGCCAGCTTCTGCAAGCCGAAACCCAGGCCCACACCGAGCGCACCGCCCAGCACCGAGAGGGCCGTCAGGTCCACCCCCACGGCCGAGAGCACGAACAACAGCCCCAGCAGCAGCAGGGCGGCGCGGATGGCGTTGGCCGCCACCTTGCGCATGGACAGGTCACCCACGTTCTCGCGCAGGATGCGCCTTTCGATGGTGGCCGAGATCCACAGCACCACCACCAGCATCACGCCCGAGGACAGGACGCCTTCGAGCAGGGTGCGCACACTGATGCGTGACTTGCCGAAGACAAAGGAGATCGAATCCAGCTCGGCCAGCACGGCCGGCAGCAGGCCCGTGATCCAGAGCACGGCCGCGCCCCAGGCCAGCCAGGACACCAGGCTCTCGATCAGCTTGACCGCGGACGACTGGGGAAAGGAAGCGCCCAGCACGCGCACGAAAAGACGGATGGCCGCCAGCGAGGTGAAGATGGGCAGGGCCACCTTGAGCACGGCCACGGGCTGGTACAGGGCCACGCCATGGCGTGCGGCATAGATCAGCACCAGGGCCAGCACCGGAAACAGCAGCCCGTCGAAGACATGGCGGCCGAACCAGACCGAATCGGCCGAATGGCCACGCCGCGCGTAACGCGCCACACCATAGGCCAGGGCCAGGCAGGCCAGCAGCACCAGCACCTCGACCCAGACACGCGCGCCACCCAGATCGTGCAGGAGATTTTGGAGTTCGGTCATGGTGGAGGATTTTCACCGAATTGCGCCGGGAACTCGCTGCGGCATGGGCTAATCTATGCTTCATCGCACGGAGAACCAACGAACATGTCCCATCCAGCACCCCTTGCGCGTCGCCAGCTGCTCGGCGCCGTCGCCGCGGCCGCCACGGCCGGCGTCACCCTGCCGGTCCAGGCCGCCAGCGCCAAACCCCAGGCCGGCACCGAGGGTCCGCCGCACAAGGTCGTCTACCAGATCAACCGCCATGAGCCCGAGTACCAGGAAGCCATCCTCAACTCGATCAGCGCCATGCTCAAGAAATACGTGGACGATGTCAGCATCGTCGTGGTGGCCTGGGGTCCGGGCATCCACCTGCTGGCGAAAAAACCCAAGCGCCCGGTGCCCAAGACCCTGCAACAGCGCGTGCGCGGCATGAGCGAGTCCTACGGCATCGAGTTCATCGCCTGCGGCAACACCATGCACACCATCGGCTGGGAAAAGGCAGACATGCTCGACTTCGCCCGGGTCGAGGAAGTCGGCGCCGCGGCCATCATGGAGTTACAGGAAAAGGGTTACGCCTACATCGCCTGGTGAATGTGGCCCCCACGGTCGCTCACTGCGTGTAGCTCCCTGCCCCCCAAGGGGGCCGCGTTTCACCTTGGGGCGGCCCGGCGGTGAAACCGGCGCGTAACGCCGCCGCGCTCAGACGTCCGCCAGCGCGCGCAGATGCGCTTCCACGCTGCGCCCCAGGGCGCTGAGGTTGTAGCCGCCCTCCAGGCAGGAGACGATGCGGCCCTTGCTGAAACGACGCGCCACACCCTTGAGGCGCTCGGTGATCCAGGCGTAATCCGCTTCCACCAGGCCCAGCTGGCCCAGGTCGTCCTCGCGATGCGCGTCGAAGCCGGCGCTGATGAAGATCATCTCGGGCTTGAAGGCTTCAAGACGCGGTATCCACAGCATCTCGATCAGTTCGCGCACCTCCATGCCCTTGGTGTAGGCCGGCACCGGCACATTGACCATGGTGTCGGTGTCCGGCCGCGCGCCGCCGTGCGGGTAGAAGGGATGCTGGTAGATGCTCACCATCAGGATGCGCTCGTCGTCGGCCACGATGTCCTCGGTGCCGTTGCCGTGGTGCACGTCGAAGTCGGCAATGGCCACGCGCTTGAGACCATGCCGTTCCACGGCGTACTTGGCCGCCAGCGCCACGTTGTTGACGAAACAGAAGCCCATGGCCTTGTCGCGGCAGGCGTGATGGCCGGGCGGACGGATGGCGCAGAAGGCGTTCTCCAGCTCGCCAGCCATCACCGCATCGGTCGCCGCCATCGCGGCCCCGGCCCCGCGCAGGATGGCGTTCCACGAATTGATGTTCATGGCGGTATCGGGATCGAGGTGCGCGTAGCGCGGCCCCCCCGCCTCCATTTCCTCGATCAGGGAGGCGCTGAGGCCGCGCAGAGCCGCGATGTGCATGCGGCCGTGCGCCAGCTCCATCTCCTCGACCGAGGCCAGCGGCGCCTCCAGGCGCGTCAGCGCAAGGTCCAGGCCCGAGGCCAGCAGCCGGTCCTCGATGGCGTCGAGGCGTTCGGGACATTCAGGGTGCCCCGGCCCCATCTCATGCTTGCGGCAATCACGGTGGGTGAAGTAACCCGTCTTGCTCATGTCTCACCTGAATTCGGTTAATGTCGTGTCATGGATGCACAACCCAAGCTCAAAATATTGCTCGATCAGCTTAACACGGTGATCGTGGGGAAATCAGCCCAGGTGCAGGATGGCGTGGCCTGTCTGCTGGCCGGCGGCCACCTGCTGATCGAGGATGCCCCCGGCGTGGGCAAGACCACCCTGGCGCACGCGCTGGCGCGCAGCTTCGGCCTGCAGTTCTCGCGCGTGCAGTTCACCGCCGACCTGATGCCCAGCGATCTCTCGGGCGTCTCGGTCTACGACCGCAACCAGAGCGCCTTTATCTTCCACCCCGGCCCCATCTTCGCGCAGGTGCTGCTGGCCGACGAGATCAACCGCGCCAGCCCCAAGGCGCAGAGCGCGCTGCTCGAAGCCATGGAGGAAAAGCAGGTCAGCATCGAGGGCGAGACGCGCCCCCTGCCTTCTCCCTTTTTCGTCATCGCCACGCAGAACCCGCAGGAACAGCTGGGCACCCACCCGCTGCCCGAGTCGCAGCTGGACCGTTTCCTCATGCGCATCTCGCTGGGTTACCCGGACCGTGCTTCTGAGCGCGCCTTGCTGGCCGGCAGCGACCGGCGCGAGATGGTGGACCGCCTGCCCGGCCTGCTGAGCTCGCAGGAGCTGAAGGCCCTGCAGCAGCAGGTGCAGGCCGTGCACGCCGCCCCACCCCTGCTGGACTATCTGCAGGACCTGATCGCCGCCACCCGCAACGGCCGCTGGTTCGTGCAGGGGCTCAGCCCGAGGGCGGGTCTCGCCGTGCTGCGCGCGGCCAAGGCCCAGGCCCTGCTCAGCGGGCGCGACTACGTAGCCCCGGACGACCTGCAAGCCATCCTGCCGCAGACCACGGCCCACCGCCTGGTACCCGTGGCCAGCGCCGGCCGCGGCCCGCTGGAGCAGGTACGCGCCATGCTGGAAGCCGTGCCCCTGCCCTGATCGTGCCTGCTGTGACCGACCACGCGCAGCCCCTGCCCAACCCCGTGCTGCGGCCGCTGGCCCATGTGCGGGCGCGCTGGCAGCGCTGGTGGCAGGCCCGCCTGCCCCGTAGCGACACGCTCACGCTGACGCAGCGCAACGTCTACATCCTGCCCACACGCGCCGGTTTCATGCTCGCCGGCACGCTGCTGGTGCTGCTGGTGGCTTCCATCAACTACCAGCTCAACCTGGGTTACCTGCTCACATTCCTGCTGGGCGGCAGCGCCGTCGTCAGCACCTACATCTCGCACGGCACGCTGCGCGGCCTCACCCTGGTGCTGCACCCGGTCGAGGCCCACCACGCCGACGCGCCCAGCAAACTGCGCATCAGCCTGAACAACGCACGCAGCGCACCGCGCTATGGCATCGGCCTGCGCGTCTATGGCGAGGACCCGCATGCGCCCTGGGTCTGGTGCGACGTGCCGGGAGGGGGCAGCACCGACACCGAACTGGTATGGCCCGGCCTGTCGCGCGGCCGGCACGAGGTCCCCATGCTCACCGCCGAGACACGTTTTCCCCTGGGCATCTTCCGCGTCTGGACCCTGTGGCGCCCGGCCGCCAGCGTGCTGGTTTATCCCCAGGCCGAAGCCTCGCCACCCGCCCTGCCCCCCGGCCAGCCCCACAGCAGTGGCGGCAGTGCTGCGCGCCACGTGACCAGCAGCGAGTTCGACGGCGTGCGCCCCTACCGCCGCGGCGACCCGCTCAAGAGCGTGGTGTGGAAAAAGGCCGCCAAGACCGATGAGCTGGTCAGCCGCGACAGCCTCCAGGCGCAGCACTTCCAACTCTGGCTGGACCTGGCCGAAACCCAGGGCGCGTCGCTGGAGCAGCGCCTGTCTCGGCTGTGCGCCTGGGTCTTGTTGGCCGAAGCACAGGAACTGGATTACGGCTTGCGTCTGCCTGGGCTGGAGTTGCCGCCTGAGCAGGGGGAGATGCACAAGAGGAAGTGTCTGGAAGCGTTGGCTTTGTACTGACTTTGCTGTTCTGCCATATGGCCTGACAGGCGAGGCATTGCCGGGGTGTGCGCCCGGCAGCGCACTCACTTTCTCTTGCTTCGCCAAGAGAAAGTAAGCAAAGAGAAGGCGAGCCGGGTTCGTCGTCCCTGCGCTACGCTCCGGGCACGCTGCGTTGCTCGGCCAGCGCGGGAAGCGCAGAAACTCGCTTCGCTCAAACATCTGCGCTTCTTTTCCCGCCCTGGCCTGCGCTACTCGCCTCCTCTCACGGCAATGGGGGACCAGATACCAAAACCAAAGCCCATAAGGACGCGCCAGGGCGCGTCCTTGTTCGGTTATTCTGTCTTCGGCTGTTGGTTCCCGGCTATTTGGTTTCCCATGCCGTGTGGCAGGGCTGAGCAGCGCAGCAGCGGGCGGATCAGGGCGGGCGTTGTTTGAGCGCAGCGAGTTTAGCCCGACCCCGCCCGATGCGAGTAGCGCAAGGTACCCCGCAGCGGCCCTGACTTCGGCTCGCCTTTTCTTTGGGTACTTTCTTTTGGCGAAGCAAAAGAAAGTACCTCGCCCGCCGGGGCGAGACCCGGCAAAGCCACGCACGCTACAACGCAACGTCAAAAGCAACAAGGCACCCATTAGCATGGAGCCATGCCGCAAAGCCCAACCCAGAGCCAAGCCAGACTCCTGACCCCAGCCCTCCTCGGCTGGATCACCGGCCTGGCCCTGCAACTGCAGCAAAGCGAACTCTGGCCTGCGACCCACTACGGCCTGCTGATCGCCACCGCGTTTGCAGTGATCCTCGCCATAGGCAGATGGCATCACCTGATGGCCAGACTGTTCGGCATCTTCATCGCAGCAGCCCTGCTCGCCCACGCCAGCACGGGCCTGCGCGCCACGTTCTTCCAGCAGCAGGCCCTGGATCCGGCGCTGGAAGGCAAAGACATCAACATCACCGGCCGCATCAGCGCCATGCCCCAGTTCGGCGAGAACAGCACACGCTTTCGTTTCACGGTGGAAAGCGCGACGCAGAACGGACAGGCCGTGCAAGTTCCCCCGCGGCTCTACCTGAGCTGGTACGGCGGTTTCCGCAACGAGGACGGCGCACTGCTGGAGCCCTTGCTAGCGGCACCGCTCTTACAGGCCGGCGAACGCTGGTCGTTCACCGTGCGGCTGCGCGCACCGCACGGGGCACGCAACCCGCACGGTTTCGACTTCGAACTCTGGCTCTGGGAGCGGGACCTGCAGGCCACGGGTTATGTGCGTGCCGGCAAGCGCGACCCGCAGCCGCAGCAGCTGGGACAGAGCTGGCAGCACCCGGTGGAATGGGCGCGCCAGCGGGTACGCGACACCATCCAGCAACGCGCGCCCGTCGTCACCGGGTCTCCGGACGAAGAGGCACAGGCCAGGGCCATGGGCATCGTGGCCGCGCTGGTGACGGGTGACCAGCAGGCCATCACGCGCAGCGACTGGGACGTCTTCCGCGCCACCGGCGTGGCCCACCTCATGAGCATCTCGGGCCTGCACATCACGCTCTTCGCCTGGCTGGCCGCGCTGCTGCTGCGCGCGCTCTGGCGTACCTCGCCACGCCTGTGCCTGGCTTTCCCGGCCCAGCAGGCGGGTCTGCTCGGCGGCCTCTTGCTGGCCGCAGGCTATGCCCTGTTCAGCGGCTGGGGCGTGCCGGCACAACGCACCGTGCTCATGCTGGCCACGGTGACCCTGCTGAGCCTGTCGGCACGGCGCTGGCCCTGGCCGCAACTCTGGCTGCTGACCGCAGCCGTGGTGCTGCTGGCCGATCCCTGGGCGCTGCTGCAAGCGGGCTTCTGGCTCAGCTTCGTAGCCGTGGGCGTGCTGTTTGCCGGGGCGGGCCAGCAGCAGGACACACCGCAGACCTGGAAACAGCGGGTTCTGGGCTTGCTGCGCGAGCAGTGGCTGATCACGCTGGCCCTGGCACCGCTGACTTTGCTGCTGTTCGGCCAGGTCTCGCTGGTCGGTCTGTTGGCCAATCTGGCGGCCATCCCCTGGGTCACGCTGGTGGTGACGCCGCTGGCGTTGCTGGGCATGCTCTGGTCGCCACTATGGGACGTGGCCGCGCAAACGGTGCAGTGGCTGGCTGCCGTGCTGCGAGTCCTGGCAGCATGGCCCCTGGCCACGCTCTCGGTGGCGCAGGCGCCGCTGTGGGCCGGCATCGCCGGCGTGCTGGGCGGTCTGCTGCTGGTGCTGCGTTTGCCCTGGGCCATGCGTTTTGCCGCCCTGCCGCTGCTGCTACCCGTGCTGCTGTGGCAGCCATCCCGTCCTGCACCAGGCCAGTTCGAACTGCTGGCGGCCGATATCGGCCAGGGCAATGCCGTGCTGGTGCGCACCGCCACGCACGCCCTGCTCTACGACGCCGGGCCGCGCCATGCCAACGACAGCGACGCCGGCCAGCGTGTGCTGGTGCCGCTGCTGCGGGCCCTCGATGTGCGGCTGGACCGCCTGGTGCTGAGCCACCGCGACAGCGACCACACCGGCGGCGCCGCGGCCGTGCTCGCGGCACAGCCGGACGCGGAGCTGCTCAGTTCCCTGGAGGACGCCCATGAGCTGCAGGCCCTGCGCCGCAGCACACGCTGCGTGGCTGGCCAGGCCTGGGACTGGGATGGCGTGCACTTCGAAGTGCTGCACCCGCAGGCCGAAGACTATGGCAAGGCACGCCGCAGCAATGCCCTGTCCTGCGTTCTGCGCATCAGCAATGGCGTGCAAACGGTGCTGCTGGCCGGCGATATCGAGAAGGCACAGGAGGCCCGGCTGGTGCTTGAGAGTGCTGCCTTGCGCGCCGACTGGTTGCTGGTACCCCACCACGGCAGCAAGACCTCCAGCACGGCCGCCTTCCTGGACGCCGTGGCACCGCACACCGCACTGGTGCAGGCAGGCTACCGCAACCGCTTCGGCCATCCGGCGCCTGAGGTACTGACGCGCTACGAGGAACGCAGCGTGCAGGTACTCACCTCTGCCCATTGCGGTGCGGCCAGCTGGCATTCGGCCCAGCCCCGGCAGACCCGCTGCGAGCGGCAGGCGCAGGCCCGCTACTGGCAGCATCGCCCCGTGGCGGTGCCCTGAAAGAGCGGGGGCTTGCGACAACGCAAGGCCGGCGCGTGTTTTGTGCGGATAATGGCGCGGACAGGAGCCAGGCCATGGGCATGCAAGTGACGGATATCGACCGGGAACTCGATCAGGCCAGATCGGAAGGGGCCGTGCGCGACATCGTCATCCCGCCCTGCCCCGAACTGCTCACCGCACTGCAACTGGAGATGCGCCAGAGCGACCCCGATCCGGCCGAGATCACGCGTATCGCCGGCAGCGACGTGGCCATGGCCGCGGCGCTGATGCGCGTGGCCAACAGCCCGCTCTATTCCCGCGCACGTCCCGCCAGCACCGTGGCCGAAGCCGTGACCATGCTGGGCATGGGCCAGGCCGCGGCCATCCTGACCGGTTTCCTGGCGCGCAGCGCGATCCGCATCAACTCGCCGCTGATCGAGCACTTCTGGGAGACCTCAACCCGTCGCTCACTGGCCATGGCCTATATCGCCCGCCAGCTTTATGGCGTGGACGCCGAGGTGGCGCAGACCTGTGGCCTGTTCATGCACGTGGGTATCCCCATCATGCTGCAGGGCGTGCGCGGCTACGCCGGAACGCTGGCCGAAGCCATGGCGCGGCAGGACCGCAGCTTCACCGAAACCGAGAACGCGGTGCACCGGACCGACCATGCAGTGGTCGGCGCCATCGTGTCGCGCACCTGGTTTCTGCCACCGGTGATCGCCTTTGCCATCCGCCTGCACCATGATTTCACCGTGCTGCGCGTGAGCTCGATCCCGGCCGGGGTACGCAACCTGGTGGCGCTGGCCGCCGTGGCCGAGCACCTGGTGGCCGATTACGAAGGTGTGCAAACGCAGACCGAGTGGGAGCGCTTTGGCCCGGCCTGCCTGAACTATCTGCAGATCGGCGCGTCCGAAGTGGACCTCTGGGTCGATACGCTGCACCCGGTGTTCGAAGGCGTGGTGCTGGCCTGAAGGTCCTTGGCTGGCAGCGCTGCCGCCACCGCCTGCCCGAGCTCGATCACGGCCAGCGCGTAATAACTGCTCCAGTTGTACCGCGTGATGGCATAGAAATTCTCGGTGCCGGCCACATAGCTGGGCGAATAGTCGCCATTCTGCAATTCCACCAGGGCCAGCGGGCCAGCATGCCCGCTACCGGCGGCGCCCAGCATGATGCCCTTGGCCGTGAACTGTTCTACGGGGAACGTCGGCTTGATGTCGGGTGCCAGCAGGGTTGGCATGTCCAGGCGCTCGTAGTCAAAATCCACCGGGAAATGGGTGGGCATGCCAGGCTGCCAGTGATGCGCCTTGAAATAACTGGCAACTGAACCGATGGCGTCAGCCGTGCTGTCGACCAGGTCCACACGACCATCGCCGTCGAAATCCACGGCGTGGCGCGCCCAGCTCGATGGCATGAACTGCGGAATGCCCATGGCGCCCGCATAGCTGCCACGCGCCTTGAAAGGGTCGGCACCGGCCTGCTGGCGCAGCTTCAGGAATTCGCCGAGTTCGGCACGAAAGAAGGCCGTGCGCTGCGCCGCGCGGGGATGCTCCGGCGGGAAGTCGAAAGCCAGTGTGGCGAGGGCGTCCATCACGCGATAACGGCCCATATGGCGGCCGTAGTAGGTCTCCACGCCGATGATGCCGATGATGATCTCGGCTGGCACACCGTAGGTGCTGCTGGCACGCTCCAGCAGTTCGCGATGGGCTTGCCAGAAGGCCACACCCGACTGGACGCGTTCCGTCTCCAGAAAGCGGCTGCGGTACTGCTGCCAGTTCCTGGGCGTGCTGACGGGCGGCGGCGTGATCAGCTTCACCACCTGCGGCACGTGCCGGGCCTTGCCCAGGGTGCGGCGCACCCACTTGCGATCCAGGCCGTGGCGCTCGGCGATCTCGTCGGCCAGCGCCATGGCCTCGGGGCGGCCGGCATAGGGCGGGCCGCTGCCCTCGATCAGGGCGACGGCCGTGTCCTGCACGCGCTTGAGACGGGGTTTCTTGGCCGTGGTTGCCTGCGCCGGCAGCAGGCAGGACAGCAGGAACAGCAGGGCCGTCAGCAGCAGGAAAGTGGGTTGTCGTTTGCTCACGTGGGCCAGCTCAGTTCTTTCAGTTCGCGTCGCAGGGCCACCAGGTCGCCGGCGCTGCTGCGCCCGCGGCGCGGCGCATACCGCAACTGTTCGTAGCGCCGCAACCAAGCCTGGATGGCCTGCACCCGATTGTCCTTGGGATCATGCGTTTGCGCCAGCCGTGCCGCCATTTCGCGTGGCGTCACCGCCGCACCCAGGGGCAGGCCGGCGCGTTCCAGCTGCCGGCGCACACGCTCGAGCAGGCGCAACCAGGGGTCCTGGCGCCGGCGTTCCCAGCGCGTCCACAGCGCACCGCCCAGGCTGGCCGTGACCAGGGTGCCCAGCAGCAACAATCCCAGGTCTTCCCAGCTTGGTGCCTCGAACCCCAGTGCGCGCAGCAGATTGAGCTGGCGGCTCTGCGTGTAGTTCAGCACACGCTGGTTCCAGGCATTGTTGACGGCCTCCCACAAGGCCCGCACGCTCTGCACGAGATTGGGGCTGACCACCGTCCCCACTGCCGTGGCGATGGCCCCACGCGGCGCCACCAGGCGCTGCAGGGAGCCGATGCGACCGGGCGAAACCGACGCGGTCGGGTCCACGCGCAACCAGCCCTGGCCGGCCAGCCAGACTTCGGTCCAGGCATGGGCATCGCTCTGGCGCACCACCCAGAAGTTATCGACGGTGTTGCGCTCGCCGCCCTGGTAGCCGGTGACGATGCGCGCCGGAATGCCCGCCGCGCGCATCACCACGACGAAGGCCGAGGCCATGTGCTCGCAGAAACCCAGTTTGCGGTCGAACCAGAACTCGTCGGCCGTGTGCTGGCCGTATTCGCCGGGCTCCAGGGTGTAGGTGTAGCCCCCCGTGCGCAGGTGGTTCAGTACGCGGTTGATCAGCGCCACCGGGTCATTACCGGTTTCACGGCTGAGCTCCATCGCCCACTGCAGGGTGCGCGGGTTGAAACCACGCGGCAAGGTCGTGTAGTCCTGCAGGCTGGCCAGCATGCGCTGCGGGCCGTGGCGGAATTCGGTATGGCTCTGCGCCCGGTAGCGCAGCAGGTCGTTGACGGGCCCGCTGGCGCGCCACTGCAACTCCTCGCTCATGCGCGCCACCATGTCGCCCGGCAGTTCGGGCGCGGTGGCCGTGGCGTCCAGTGTCAGCAGCCAGGGTCGGTTGTGCGGCTCCAGCGTGAGCTCGTAGCGCAGCGGCACACCGCGCACCTGCAGATCGGCACGTGGCTGCATGGAGGGCGGGAAGCTGGCCTGCAGGGGCAACCATTCACGCCCGTCGAAGGTGGAGAGCACCGGCCCGCGGAAATACAGCGTGCCCTGCAGCGGCTGCGGAGAGCCGGCCTCGAAGCGCAGGCGCAGGGCCACGCTGTCGTCCAGCGCCAGGCTGGCGATATTGCCCACCTGCATGCGCTGCGACAGGCCGCTGCGCCCGCTCAGGGCGTCGCCCGGCGTGCCCCATAACGGCGACAGGCGTGGAAAGAGCAGGAAGAGCAGCACCATGATGGGCGCGCCCAGCAGCGTCATGCGCGTGGCCATACGCGCCGACTGCCACAGCGAAGGCCGGCCCGCCGGCATGTGGCTGTTGACCAGCGCGGTCAGCAGGCCCATGAGGCCGAGCAGCATGGCGGCCGCCGTGAGCAGCGACTGCGAATAGAAGAAATTGGTCAACATCGTGAAGAAGCCGAGGAAGAAGACCACGAAGGCATCGCGCCGTGCACGCAGCTCCAGGGTCTTGAGCGCCAGCAGCACCACGATCAGTGTCACGCCGGCGTCACGCCCCAGCAGGGTCCGGTGCGTGACCCAGGTCGCGCCCACAGTCAGCACCAGGGCCGCCAGCAGCCACCAGCGGCCCGGTAGCGGGCGCAGCGTGAAGGCCAACCAGCCGCGCCAGGCCAGCATGACCGCGGCGAGGGCACTGCACCACCAGGGCAGGTGACCAGCATGCGGCAGCAGGACCCATGCGATCACGGCCAGCAGGAACAGGGTGTCGCGGCTGTCACGCGGGAGGTTGGCAAACGGGTTCGTCATGCGTGCAATTCATGTGGGTGGCAGACCCGGAAGCAACAATAACCGACAATGACGCGCTTTGCTTTATCCCCCTGGAGTCCCCATGAGCATCAACGACAAACTCAAGCAGCTCGGCATCACCCTGCCCCCGGTGGCCACGCCGGCCGCCGCCTATGTGCCCTATGTGCAATCCGGCAAGCTGGTCTTCCTGAGCGGCCACATCGCCAAGCAGGACGGCAAGCCCTGGGTCGGCCAGTTCGGCAGGACCATGAGCACCGAAGAAGGCAAGGCCGCCGCACGTGCCGTGGCCATCGACCTCATGGGCACGCTGCAGGCAGCCGTGGGCGACCTCGGCCGCGTCAAGCGCATCGTCAAGCTCATGTCCCTGGTCAACTCCACGCCCGACTACACCGAGCAGCACCTGGTGACCAATGGCGCCAGCGAACTGCTGGGTCAGGTCTTCGGCGAGAAAGGCGCGCACGCGCGCAGCGCCTTCGGCGTGGCACAGATTCCGCTGGGCGCCTGCGTGGAGATCGAGCTCATCGCCGAGGTGGACTGAGAGCCTGTGCAGCAGGCCCTTTGCGGCGCAGACCGAACGGCAGCGTCAGAAGCTTTCCCAGTCTGAATCGTTGCCAACCTTGGCCGCAGCGGCGGGCGCCGCCGGCTTGGCGGCAGCCAAAGCGGGTGCCTTGGCCGCTGTCGGCCTGACAGCAGCGGGCACGGGACGGGCCACGGCTTGCGGCTTCGGTCGGCTGTCCGGCACAGAACGCTGCGCCGTTGCCATGGCCGCCTGAGCACCCGCCAGCTTGAACACCGACACGGCCTGGGCCAGCTGGTCGGCCTGTTCGCGCATGCTTTGCGCGGCAGCGGCGCTCTGCTCGACCAGCGCGGCGTTCTGCTGCGTCATCTGGTCGAGGTTGGCGATGGAGGTGTTGACCTGGGCGATGCCGGTGCTCTGCTCGCCGGCGGCGGCGGTGATTTCGCCGATCACGTCAGCCACACGACGCACCGACTGCACGATCTCGTTCATGGTGTCGCCAGCCTGGCTGACCAGTTGCGCGCCCGAATCCACCTTCTGCACCGAGGTGTTGATCAGCGCCTTGATCTCCTTGGCCGCTTCGGCACTGCGCCCGGCCAGGGAACGTACCTCGCCGGCCACCACGGCAAAACCACGGCCCTGCTCACCGGCCCGCGCAGCTTCCACCGCGGCGTTGAGCGCCAGGATATTGGTCTGGAAAGCGATGCCGTCGATCACGCCGATGATGTCGCTGATCTTCTTGCTGCTGGCGTTGATCTCGCCCATGGTACTCACCACCTCCTGCACCACGGTGCCGCCTTTTTGCGCTACGGTGGAAGCGCTGGAGGCCAGTTGCGAAGCCTGGCGCGCGTTGTCGGCGCTGTGGGACACCGTGCTGGTCAACTCCTCCATGGCCGAGGCCGTGGACTGCAGATCGCTGGAGGTCTGCTCGGTGCGTACTGAAAGATCGTGGTTGCCGGTGGCGATCTCGGCACTGGCGGTGGCAATGCTGTCCGTGCTCTGGCGTACCTGCTGCACCATATGCGCCAACGCCTCGTTCATGCGCGCCAGCGACTTCATGAGGTCGCCGAACTCGTCGCCGCGCGAGGTGTCGATGCGCGCGCTCAGGTCACCCTGGGCGATACGGGCGGCCAGCTCATTCGCCTCCTGCAATGGCTCGCGGATGGAACGGATCAGCACCGCCGCCCCCGCCAGGATCGCCGCCAGGATCACGGCAATGGAGCCACCGGCAATCTTGATCGTCAGGCCACGCGCCACGGAAATCTCTTCGGAGTAGCGCTGCTCGGCGCGCTCCTCCAGCTCCACCAGTTCGTGCAAGGTGGCCACGTAGGCATTGACCGCCGGCGTGTACTGCTCGTTCACGGTTTTCTGCGCGCCTTCGCTGTCGCCACCGGCCTTGGCCTTCTGCGCCAGATTGCGCACATCGATCATGGACTTGCGTCGCTCCGCAATCTTTTCCATCTGCTTCTTTTCCTCGGCACTCAGTTCCATCTCCTCGATGGATTTCTGAACCTTGGAAATGCGCGCCGTGGTGGCCTTGATGTCCTCGGCCAAGCGGCTTTCGACCCCCGGGTCGAAAGTCAGGATCATGGCCACGGTGCGGGCCGCATTGGCCTCGGTCAGGCCGGCCCAGGCACTGGCCAGATTGACCCGGGTATTGAGCGCACGCAGGGTCGTTTCGCTTTCCGTCTGCAGGCGAGCCGAACGCACGGCCGCGAAGGCGATCAATGCGGTCAGGGAAATGATGATGATGGCGACACCCAGCCAGAGCTTGGTCGCCACATGCAGGTTTCTGAAATTCATAGCAATATCCTGATGGATGATCGCCCCATTCTAGTGCGGCACCCCACCCTGTCACAGGCCAGACATGCGTGAAATCACCTGCTTTTCGACCTTTAGCAATTGCGCCGCACTGACGAGGGCCGGGGCGATTTCCGCCAGGGGCTGGAGCACAAAAGCGCGCTCCAGCATGCGGGGATGCGGCAGGGTCAGGACCGGGTCGTCCTGCTGCAGTTCACCATACAGCAGGATGTCCAGGTCCAGCGTGCGCGGGGCGTTGCGCCAGGGACGCTCGCGACCAGCGAACTGCTCCAGGCCTTGCAATTCGGCCAGCAGTTCGTAGGGGCCCAGGCCGGTACGCAGTTCGGCCACGGCATTGAGATAGTCGGGGCCCGCGGCGTCAACGGGTGCGCTACGGTAGAGAGATGAAGCGCGCACCAGTTGCGTGCGCGGCAATGCGCCCAGATCGTGCAGGGCCTGGCGCAGCGCAGCTTGCGCATCCCCCAGATTGGCCCCCAGTGCGACATAGGCCGTCACCGGAGTGCCGGGGGCCGTGTTCACGCCCCGGTGTCCGGCGCGCCGTCACCGGATTTCTTCGCGCCGGAGCGGCGACGCCGGCGGCGTTTCTTGGGCGCGGCACCGTCCTCGGCAGGCGACTCGGTCTCGGTCGCACGCGGTGCCGGGGCCTGGCGCTCGGAGCTTGCCACGCGCGCTGCTGGCGGCTGGCGAGGGGCCTGCGCACGCTGGCGTGCCTGCTCCTCACGCGCCTGGTCGATCAGGTCCTGGCGCAGGTTGTCGTCGCCGGTGCTGAACTCCTGCCACCAGTCGGCCAGCACCACGTCGATCTCGCCAATGTCGGCGCGCAGGCGCATGAAGTCGAAGCCGGCGCGGAAACGCGGCTGCTCGACCAGGCCATAGGCCGCGCTACCCACACGCTTGTCGAAGCGCGGCTGCATCATCCAGATCTCGCGCATGTCGGCGGCCAGCTTGCCGCGGCCCGAGACGTCGCCGATGCGGGCGTTGAAGACGTCGTCGATGGCGTCCTGCAGCGCCGGGTGCGCATGCTGGCGCTGCCTGATGCGCTCGGCCCAGCCTTCACGCACGTCGGACCAGAGCACGCAGGCCAGCAGGAAACTCGGCGCCACCGGCTTGCCCTCGCCCACACGGCGGTCGGTGTCCTCCAGCGCGGCCTTCACGAAGGGCTCGGCGGCGCGCTCGACCACCAGGTCCAGCAGCGGGTAGATGCCGCGCGACAGGCCCAGGATCTTGAGCTGCTCCACCGTGGCCAGGGCATGGCCGGTCTGCAGCAGCTTGAGCATCTCGTCGAACAGGCGGCTCTGCGGCACATCGGCCAGCAGCGATTTGGACTGGGTCAGCGGCTTGGCCGTCTTGGCTTCCAGCTTGAAGCCCAGGGGGCTGAGCTTGGCGGCAAAACGCACGGCGCGGATGATGCGCACCGGATCCTCGCGGTAGCGCGCCACCGGGTCGCCGATCATGCGCAGCACGCGCTTCTTCGCGTCCTTGAGGCCGCTGTGGTAGTCGACCACGACCTGTGTTTCCGGGTCGTAGTACATGGCGTTGATGGTGAAGTCGCGGCGCGTGGCGTCTTCGTCCTGCGGACCCCAGACGTTGTCGCGCAGCACGCGCCCCGTCGAGTCCACGGCGTGCTTCATGCCAGCCAGTTCGCTCTTGCTGGTGCGCTCGTTGCCGGCCACCTGCTCGGCCGCGGCGTTGTCCATGTGAGCGCGGAAGGTGGAGACCTCGATCACCTCGTGCTCGCGTCCGCGGCCGTAGACCACGTGCACGATGCGAAAGCGCCGTCCGATGATGAAGGCCCGCCGGAACAGGCCCTTGACCTGCTCGGGGGTGGCGTCGGTCGCGACATCGAAATCCTTGGGCCGCAGGCCGACCAGCAGGTCGCGCACGGCGCCGCCCACGATGTAGGCCTCGAAGCCGGCATCCTTGAGGGTGTGCACCACGTCCAGCGCACGTTTGTCGACCAGGGCCGGATCGATGCCGTGCTCGGCCGCGCCGATTTCCTGGCGTTTGCCGAAGGCAGGCTGGGCAGCACTCGACTTGCCCAGCAGCTTGTTGATGATTTTCTTGATCATTGCGTGAAGAGTTCCAGTACCCGCCAGCCGCGCTCCAGAGCCAGGGCGCGCAGGCGGTCGTCGGGGTTGGTGGCCACCGGATAGTCCACATTGTCCATCAGGGGCAGGTCGTTGATCGAATCCGAGTAGAAAGTGACCTCGGTTTCATGGCGATGAAGCCCGCGCGCGGCCAGCCACTCGCCGAAACGCCGGACCTTGCCTTCGCGGAAGGACGGTGTACCGCGGATCTCGCCGGTGATCCAGCCGCTGGCGTCGCGCTCGAGCTCGACGGCGATGAGCTGCTGCACACCGAAGACCTCGGCGATCGGGCGCGTGACGAACTCGTTGGTGGCGGTGATGATGAGCACCTCGTCGCCGGCGTCTCTGTGCCGGCGCACCAGTTCCAGCGCCTGCGGGCGCATGGCCGGCGCAATAACCTCGCGCATGAAACGCTCGCGCGCCGCCAGCGCCACCTCGGGACCCTTGAGACGGGCGGCCTCGGTGGCAAAGCGCACATAGTCGTGCACGTCCAGCGTGCCGGCCTGGTAATGGGCGTAGAACTCGTCGTTGCGACGCGCAAACTCGACCGGGTCGGTCCAGCCGATGGTGGTGGTGAACGTGCCCCAGGAGTAGTCGGAGTCGATCGGCAAAAGCGTGTGGTCCAGGTCGAACAGGGCCAGCTTGGTCTTGTGGGTCATATCTCTTGAAGCATCGCCTTGATCAGCGGGATCGTGATGGCGCGCTGGGTCTGCAGGGCGTAACCGTCCAGATGGTCGAGCAACTGCATCAGGCTGCCCAGGTCACGGCTGAAACGCGTAAGCATGAAATCCATGACCTCGTCGCCCAGGAAAATGCCGCGCGCATCGGCCGCCTGGCGCAGCACGGCGCGGCGCTCGGCTTCGCTGAGCACCTGCAGGCTGTAGACATGCCCCCAGCCCAGGCGGGTGCGCAGGTCCTCGCGCAGCTTGAGGTCAGCCGGGGGCGTCTCGCCGGCGGCCAGCACCCACTGATGACCGGTCTGCGCATGCACGAACCAGTTGAAGGCCGCATGCTGCTGCACGGCGGTATAGAGTTGCACGTCGTCCAGCAATACGGCAGCCCAGCGCTCGTCAAAAGGCGGCGGCTCGGCCACCGTGGCATCGAGCCAGCCGACCGTGGCCCCCTGCTCGCGCAAGGCCTCGCGCACCGCCTTGAGCAGGTGGGTCTTGCCGCTGCCCGAAGCCCCCCACAGATAGGTCGGTACCGGCGAGCGCAGGGCCGCACTCGACCCGTCGCCGACCCACAACCTGAGATGACGCAGCACCGCTTCGTTGGGGCCCGCCATGAAATTGGCCAGGGTCGGGCCACTGCCCAGCCCGATGTCCAGCGCGATCTGCTTCATCCCCGGTACAGCCTGCTGGCCAGATAGTTCTGCCGCAAGCGCCGTATCGCCACCAGCAGCACTGCACTGACCGGCAAGGCCACCAGGATGCCGACAAAGCCGAACAGCTGGCCGAAGGCCAGCAGGGCGAAGATGACCGCCAGCGGGTGCAGGCCGATGCGCTCACCCAGCAGGCGCGGCGTCAGGTAGAGGCTTTCGATCAGCTGCCCCAGGCCATAGACCACGGCTACCATCAAGGCCACCCGGGTCGGCCCCTCGGCGCCGGTGAACTCCAGCAGTCCGGCCAGTATCGCCAGCACCAGCCCCAGCCCGAAACCGACATAGGGCACGAAGATGGCCAGGCCCGTGAAGATACCGATGGGCAAGGCCAGATCCAGGCCGAACAGGCTCAGGGCCACGCTGTAATAGACCGCCAGGATCAGCATGACCAGCAACTGGCCGCGCAGGTACTGGCCCAGCACGCCGTCGGCCTCTTCCATGAAGCTGTCGTAGCTGCCACGCAGATGACGGGGCACCAGCTCCACCACGCGCTGCACCAACTCTTTCCAGTCCAGCAGCAGATAGAACAGGGCCACGGGGATCAGGATCAGGTTGCCCAAGACCGTCAAGGCCACGCTGCCACCGATCTTGAGCGAGGCCAGCAGGGAACCCAGGGCCTCCTCCATATTGGCGTTGAGGTATGTCATGAGCGCCGGCTTGAGGCTGGCCAGGTCCAGCGAGAATTCGATGCCCAGCGTGCCCAGCAAGGGTTGCACACCGGCATTCAGGCGCTCCAGCAGCTGGGGCACCTGCTCGCGCAGCAGCGGCCACTCGCGCGTCAGGACCGGGACCAGCAGCAAAACCAGCCCGATGGCCGCCAGGATGAAAAGCAGCTCCACCAGCAATACCGCCACCAGCCGAGGCACGCGGCCGCCGGCCAGGGCGTCAAGCCGGTCCACCAGGGGCGTGAGTGCATAGGCCAGCACGGCCGCCACGATGAAGGGCGTCAGCACCGGCGCCAGCAGCCAGAGTGCGAACGCCATGGCGACGGCCACGGCACTCCAGGCCAGGGCGCTTTTTTGTAGGGTGGTCAGGGGCATGAAGGAAGGAGCGGGGGTGTAGCCCTTAAAATCTAGGCAAATTCTATCGGGCTTGGCGCAAGTCACCGTCCGGCACCACCTCATGAGCACCTCCAAGACCTCCACCCCCCTGTCCTACAAAGACGCCGGCGTCGACATCGACGCCGGTGACGCGCTGGTCGAACGCATCAAGCCCCTGGCCAAAAAAACCATGCGCGAAGGCGTGCTGGCCGGCATCGGCGGCTTCGGCGCACTCTTCGAAGTGCCCAAGCGCTACAAGGAACCGGTGCTGGTTTCCGGCACTGACGGCGTGGGCACCAAGCTCAAACTGGCCTTTGAGTGGAATATGCACGACACCGTGGGCATCGACCTGGTGGCCATGAGCGTCAACGACGTGCTGGTGCAGGGCGCCGAACCCCTGTTCTTCCTGGACTACTTCGCCTGCGGCAAGCTGCACGTGGACACGGCCGCCGCCGTGGTCGGCGGCATTGCCAGGGGCTGCGAGCTCTCGGGCTGCGCCCTGATCGGCGGCGAAACGGCCGAGATGCCGGGCATGTACCCGGATGGCGAATACGACCTGGCGGGCTTTTGCGTCGGTGCCGTCGAAAAATCCAAGATCCTCACCGGCCAGAGCGTCAAACCCGGCGACGTGGTGCTGGGCCTGGCCTCCAGCGGCGTGCACTCCAACGGTTTCTCGCTGGTGCGCAAGTGCATCGAGCGCGCCGGCACCAGCATCCCCGCCACCCTGGACGGCAAGCCCTTCCGGCAGGCCGTCATGGAGCCGACCCGGCTGTACGTGAAGAACGTGCTGGCCGCCCTGGCGGCCCATCCCCTGTCATCAGGAAATGCCGCCTCGCCCGGCGGCATCAAGGCCCTGGCCCACATCACCGGCGGCGGCCTGCTGGAAAACATCCCGCGCGTGCTGCCCGAAGGCACGGCCGCCCACCTCAAGAAGGGCAGCTGGCCGCAGACCGAGCTCTTCGCCTGGCTGCAAAAGACCGCCGGCATCGATGATTTCGAGATGAACCGCACCTTCAACAACGGCATCGGCATGGTGGTGGTGGTAGCCGCTGCCGACGCTGCCGCCACCGCCCAGACCCTGCGCGGCCTGGGTGAGCAGGTCCACGAGATCGGCGTCATCGCCGAGCGTGGCAACGGCGCACCAGTGGTCGTCGCCTGACCCTCCCGTCTGCTCAGGCCATCCATGCCTGAAAAATCCCCGCCCCCACGCATGCCCGCCGGCATCTGGGCGCTGGGTTTCGTCAGCCTGCTGATGGACATCTCGTCCGAGTTGATCCACAGCCTGCTGCCGGTCTTCCTCGTCACCGGCCTGGGCGCCAGCATGCTGCTGGTCGGCCTGCTTGAAGGCGCCGCCGAGGCCACGGCGCTGATCGTCAAGGTCTTCTCGGGCGCCTTGAGCGACTGGTGGGGCCGGCGCAAGCCGCTAGCCGTGCTGGGCTACAGCCTGGGCGCCCTGAGCAAACCGCTGTTCGCCCTGGCCACGACGGTCGAACCCGTGATCGCCGCCCGGCTGCTGGACCGTGTCGGCAAGGGCATCCGCGGTGCCCCGCGTGATGCGCTGGTGGCCGACATTGCCCCGCCCGAGCTGCGCGGCGCTGCCTTCGGCCTGCGCCAGTCGCTCGACACCGTGGGCGCTTTCCTCGGCCCGCTGCTGGCCATGGGCCTGATGCTGATCTGGGCCAACGATTTCCACGCCGTGTTCTGGGTCGCCGTGATCCCGGCCTTCCTCTGCGTCGCCCTGCTCGTCTTTGGCGTGCAGGAACCCGAGCGGCCGGCCGGCGCGCCACGCACCAACCCGATCCGGCGTGAGAACCTGCGCCGGCTGGCACCGGCCTACTGGTGGGTCGTGGGCATCGGTGCCGTCTTCACGCTGGCGCGCTTTTCCGAAGCCTTCCTGGTGCTGCGCGCCCAGCAGGGCGGCCTGCCGCTGGCCTGGGTGCCGCTGGTGCTCATCGTCATGAACCTGATCTATGCCCTGGGGGCCTACCCCTTGGGCAAGCTGGCCGACCGGGTCGATCACCGCAAGCTGCTGGCCTGGGGGCTGGTGCTGCTGATCGCCGCCGATGTACTGCTGGCCTGGAACGACCACGGCCTGTTTGTCTGGGGCGGCGTGGTGCTTTGGGGCCTGCACATGGCCATGACCCAGGGCCTGCTGGCCACCATGGTGGCCGATACCGCACCGGCCGATCTGCGCGGCACGGCCTTCGGCATGTTCAACCTGGTCTGCGGCCTGTCCATGCTGCTGGCCAGCGCCCTGGCCGGGCTGCTGTGGGACCAGTGGGGTGCGTCCAGCACCTTCGCCGCCGGAGCCGCGTTTTGCGTCGTCGCGCTCATGCTGCTGGCGCTGCGGCGACCGGCCCCGCCTCCGAGCCGCACGGCCTGAGCACCCGGCGCGTCCGGGCAAGTGTTGCTTTTCGCTACAAAATCCCTAGCTGCCCATACCCGCTGGCACTGGACTTTCAGATTATTTCCAGTCACACTGCAGTTTTTGGTTCACCGCCAGGAGCATTCATGCCTGTGATCGCTGTGGTCAATCGCAAGGGAGGGAGCGGCAAAAGCACGCTCGCGGCCCACCTCGCGGCTTGGTGTGCCCATCAGGGCAGCGCGGTCATGCTCGGCGACGTGGACCGTCAACAATCGACCCGCTCCTGGCTGCGCAAGCGCAGCGAAGGCCTGCCGGCCATCGCGCCCTGGACCGTGGACCAGAACATCCTGCGTGTGCCCGCCGGCATCACCCACGTGGTGCTTGATACGCCGGGCGGCCTGCACGGTTTCGACCTGGCGCGCATGGTCATGTTCGCCGACATCATCCTCATGCCGGTGTGCGGCTCGGCCTTCGACCGTGAATCGGCCGCCGACTGCCACGCCGAACTCATGGCCCTGCCGCGCGTAGCCACCGGCCGCTGCAAGGTCGCCTGCATCGGCATGCGCATCGACACCCGCACCCGCACCCCCCAGGTCCTCAAGGACTGGGCCACCGGCCTGGGTATGCCCTTCCTGGGCGTGCTGCGTGAAAGCCAGGCCTATGTGCAGTGCCTGGAACGCGGCATGACCCTGTTCGACCTGCCGGCTGACCGTGTGCCCACCGACCTGCGCCAGTGGGAACCCATCCTGGGCTGGCTCGAACCCCAACTGGCCATATCACCGGCAGCGGCCTCTGGCCGCCCGGCGCATGCGGCCGCGCCATCCCCCTTGCCTGCCCGCCCGCCTGTGGCGCTCGCGCCTCTGCCCAGTCGGTTGCTGGCCACGCACAGTGCCCCGCTGGCCAGCCGTAGTCCCGCGGTTCGTCCCAACCCGATCCCGGCGCCAGCCGCCCGCCCCGCCCCAAGCCCGCAGGCGCGTGAAACACCCGCGCCTGCGTCGCGCCTGCTGGCCTCGCGGCCACAGCCGGCCATCACGCGCATCAGCAACACGCGCGTGCTGGACCGGGTGGCCGGCAACGCCCCGCTGCGCAACACGACCGCTCCCATGCGCGCGGTCGAGACGCCCCAGGCGCAGGAAGCGCCTCCCATCCCGTCCTTCCTGAAACTGGTGAAGTGCTGAGGCCCTGAGGCTTTTAGTCCAGCGCGCGGCGCAGTTCGGCCACGCGTACCGTTATGGCGACAGCATCGTCACCCTCCCCGGCCTGCCCCAGGTAGATCTCCAGATCCCGCAGCGCCGGACCCAACTGACCCAGTTCGGCCCGTGCAAGGCCGCGGTCGCGGTATTCCTCCCAGGCCTGCGGCAGCAGCACCAGCAGGCGGTCTTCCACCGCCACCAGGCGCAACCAGTCCTGCTGCATGCGATGGATTTCCTTGAGGTTGCGCAGCATGCGCGCAATGATCTCGCGCGCCGGCATGGCCTGCAGGTAGTGGCCCAGCGGCAGATCGGAGGCACCGGCCCGGCCGTGGCTGCTGCGCCAGGCCTCCAGGCGCGCCTGCAGTTCCTCGCGACTCAGGGACTGGCCATTGAAAGGATCGATCACCACCTGGGCATGCGGCAGGTTGACCTTGACCAGAAAATGCCCGGGGAAACCCACACCATGCGCCGGCAATCCCAGACCCTGGGCCAGCTCCAGCCACAACACGGCCAGCG
This sequence comes from uncultured Hylemonella sp., assembly GCA_963512175.1. Classification (GTDB taxonomy): domain Bacteria; phylum Pseudomonadota; class Gammaproteobacteria; order Burkholderiales; family Burkholderiaceae_C; genus Hylemonella. Next base: position 268,165 of record CAUPLI010000001.1, read on the forward strand.
AGACCGGAATGCCGCGCCGGCGCTCCAGCACGCGGTGCAGATAGCTGTTTTCCGGGTCGTAGTAGTGGTTGAGGTTGCCGCCGAAATGCAGTTCGTGGAAGAAGAAATGGTTGAGCAAACGCAGCCGGTGCATGGCGGGTGCGTCGGCAGGAAGACGCTGGCGCAGGCGTGCGAGCAGGGCATCCACCTCGGCCAGCACCTGCTGCACGTCCATCTGCGGGTATTCGTCCTGCCCCAGGCAAACGGCCGCCTCCAGCAGGTGAAACTGCGCGTCGCTCTGGACCAGGGTGCCGAAGTAATCCAGCGGCGTGGGCAGCTTGAAGGACAGGTTCATGGCGGCCAAAGCCCCTAGCGCTTTAAGAATTGCCGGAAACGCAGGCCCGCTGCCCAGACGGCCCCCAGGTAGATGGCAGCGGCGCCGAGCACCAGCAGCGCCAGCAGACCGATGCGCAGGCCGGCTTGGGCCTGCAGGCGCGTCCAGTCGAAAGCACTGGCCGCCCACATCAGGAATACCGTCAACAGCGCCGAGGCCGCCAGCACCTGCAACGCGAACACGCCCCAGCCCGGCAAGGGCTTGTAGCTGCCGCGGCGCAACAGGCCAACCAGCAGCCAGACGGCATTGACCATGGCGCCGATGCCGATGGACAAGGCCAGTGCCGCATGCTGCAACAGCGGCACCAGAACGATGTTGAGCAGCTGTGTGAAGACCAGCACCACGATGGCGATGCGCACCGGCGTGCGGATGTCCTGGCTGGCGTAATAGCCCGGCGCCAGCACCTTGATCGCCACCACCCCCAGCAGGCCCACGCCCCAGCCCATCAGGGCCAGGGACGTCATCTGCACATCACGTGCACTGAAGGCCCCGTAGTGGTAGAGCACGGACACCAGGGGAGCCGAAAAGGTCAGCAAGGCCAGTGCACAGGGCACGGCCAGCAGCACGACCAGGCGCAAGCCCCAGTCCAGCATGGCCGAGTAACGCGCTGCGTCGTCGGCTGCCTTGGCCGCCGCCAGCTGTGGCATCAGCACCACCCCCAGGGCCACGCCCAGCAGGGCCACCGGGAATTCCATCAGGCGGTCAGCGTAGCTGAGCCAGCTCACGCTGCCCGGCGCCAGATGGGAGGCGATCTGCGTGTTGATCAGCAGTGAGACCTGGGCCACGCTCACCCCCAGCAGGGCCGGCGCCATGAGCTTGAGCACGCGCTGCGTCCCCTCGTCGGCCCAGGCGGCACGCAGCGCAGCACGACTCAGACCGATGGAGGGAAACAGACCGATGCGGCGCAAGGCCAGCAGTTGCGCGCCCAGTTGCAGCAGTCCGCCGGCCAAAACACCGGCCGCCAGCGCGTAGATGGGCTCGATGCCCAGGGTCTGGAACCAGGGCGCGCCCAGCCAGGCCGCGACGATCATTGCGACATTGAGCAGCACCGGTGTGGCTGCCGGCACGGCAAAACGCTTCCAGGTGTTGAGCACGCCGGCGGCCAGCGCCACCAGCGACATGCAGGCGATGTAGGGGAACATCCAGCGTGTCATGACCACGGCGGCCTCGAAGGCGTTACCCGCCTCCATCTTGCGCAGGCCCGCGGCCATCAGCCAGACCAGCAGCGGTGAGACCAGCACGCCCAGCACGCTCACGCCCAGCAGCACCCAGGCCAGCACCGTGGCCACGCGGTCGACCAGTTGGCGCGTGGCCTCCTCGCCCTGCTGCGCCTTGACCGTGGCCAGCACCGGCACGAAGGCCTGGCTGAAAGCCCCCTCGGCAAACAGGCGGCGGAACAGGTTGGGTATGCGGAAGGCGACGTTGAAGGCGTCGGTCAGGGCGCTGGCGCCAAAGGTGGCAGCGATCAGCAGTTCACGCACCAGGCCCGTGACACGCGATGCCAGGGTCAGCAGGGAGACCGTTGAGGCGGCTTTGAAGAGGCTCATCGAGAGGGAGTGTAGCCCGGCCGGCCGGGGGCTGAGCGCTCACTCACACCAGGCCGTTCAAAGTGCTACAATAGCCGGCTTTGCTGACATCATCCACAGACACAAGGAACTATTGATATGGCATCTGGAAAGCCGAAGAAAAAGAACCCGCGCCTGGCGTCGGGCCGCAAACGCGCACGTCAGGACGTCAAGCTGAATGCAGCCAACACGTCCCTGCGCTCCAAATACCGCACCGCCGTGAAGAACGTTGAAAAAGCCGTTCTCGCTGGCGACAAAGCCAAAGCCACCGAGCTGTTTGGCAAGATGCAGGCCGTGGTGGACACCGTGGCCGACAAGGGCATCTTCCACAAGAACAAGGCTGCTCGCGACAAGAGCCGCCTGTCGACCAAGGTCAAGGCCCTGGCCGCCGCCTGATCACAGGCAAATCGCACGGACCCTCCCGGGTCTGCCGTTTGTAACGGGTGCGCTGTCAGCAAAGCAGAAAAGCCGCTCTTCGAGCGGCTTTTCTGCTTTCAGCGCGGCTTTGAACGGCCGTCGAAGACCTGCAGATCGTTATCGCGCGCGAAGTTCATGCAGAAATCCCAGGCCATGAGTTCAGCTTCCCGCAGGTCGCGGTGAACCACCACGCATTTTGTGCCGTCACGAGTGGTCGGGATGCACCACGGTGAATAGCTCAGGTGACTGCCGGGATGCACTCCACCCGGGCGGAACTGGCTCATGACGCCAGCCAGGCGCTCGGCCCAGTCGCTGGGACGGAAAGTCTTGCCGGCTCGGGTCAGCCCCATGATGCAGACTTCATTGGCGGTGTGGGAGACCATGGTGGGGTGCTCGGACGCCGGACGCGGACCGGGTAAGGCGCTGGACCGGGGATCGGGTGGGATCGAAGTATTGTATCTTATATAAGACTTGAGGCCGCCATCCGCCGGGCGGGTCGTCAGCCTCTTGCGAACCACGCCAAGTCTGAGTCTAAAATCGTATCTCAACGGCCCAACCTGCGTTGGGCCGCCTTGTTTTGTGACCTCCCCGGAGTGTGTAGCCATGAACGCCCCCGCCGCCAAACCCGTCGAAGCCGCGTCCCCGCATGTGATGAACACCTACGGCCGCGTGCCGATCGCGCTGTCGCACGGCCAGGGCTGCCGCGTCTGGGACATCAACGGCAAGGAATACCTGGATGCACTGGCCGGCATCGCCGTCAACACCCTGGGCCACAACCACCCCAGGCTGGTGCCCGCACTGCAGGACCAGCTGGGCAAGATCATCCACAGCTGCAACTACTACCACGTGCCCGGCCAGGAACAACTGGCGAAGAAGCTGGTGGAGCTGTCGGGCATGACGAATGTCTTCTTCTGCTCCACCGGTCTGGAAGCAAACGAGGCCGCGCTGAAGCTGGCACGCAAGTTCGGCCACGACAAGGGCATCAGCCGCCCCCAGATCGTGGTGTACGAAAAAGCCTTCCACGGCCGCTCCATTGCCACGCTCAGCGCCACCGGCAACGAGAAGGTGCAAAAAGGCTTCGGCCCGCTGGTCGAAGGCTTCATCCGCGTACCGCTCAACGACATCGAGGCGCTGAAGAAAGCCACGGCCGGCAACCCGGACGTGGTGGCCGTGTTCTTCGAGACCATCCAGGGTGAAGGCGGCGTCAATCCCATGCGCGCCGAATACCTCCAGCAGGTGCGCCAGCTGTGCGACCAGAACGACTGGCTGCTGATGATCGATGAAGTCCAGTGCGGCATGGGCCGTACCGGCAAGTGGTTCGCCCACCAGTGGGCCGGCATCCAGCCCGACGTCATGCCCCTGGCCAAGGGCCTGGGCTCGGGCGTGCCGATCGGTGCGGTGGTGGCCGGCCCGAAAGCCGCCAACATCTTCCAGCCCGGCAATCACGGCACCACCTTCGGCGGCAACCCGCTGGCCATGCGGGCCGGTTTGGAAACCATACGCATCATGGAAGAGGACGGCCTGCTGGACCATGCTGCGAAAGTCGGCGCCCATCTGAAGGCCGCCCTGGCGCGTGAGTTCGCCGGCAACCTCGGGGTGAAGGACATCCGCGGCCAGGGCCTGATGATCGGTGTCGAACTGGCCAAACCCTGCGGCGTGCTGGTCAACCGCGCCGCCGAGGCCGGCCTGCTGATCAGCGTGACCGCCGACAGCGTGATCCGCCTGGTGCCGGCGCTGATCATGACCCAGGCTGAAGCCGACGAGGTAGTGAGCCTGCTCGTGCCCCTGGTGAAGTCTTTCCTGGCCGAGGCCTGAAGCCCTGGAGCAGCCGCCATGAAGCTCAAGCATTACCTGAAGTTCTCCGACCTGAAGGCTGACGAGTACGCCTATCTCTTCGAGCGCGCCGCGCTGATCAAGAAGAAGTTCAAGGCCTACGAGAAGCACCAGCCGCTCACCGACCGCACCCTGGCCATGATTTTCGAGAAAGCCTCCACGCGCACGCGCGTGAGCTTCGAGGCCGGCATGTACCAGCTCGGCGGCAGTGTCGTGCACCTGACCACGGGCGACAGCCAGCTGGGCCGCGCCGAACCCATCGAGGACAGCGCACGCGTGATCAGCCGCATGGTCGACCTGGTCATGATCCGGACCTACGAGCAGACCAAGATCGAACGCTTCGCCGAGTACTCGCGTGTGCCCGTCATCAACGGCCTGACCAACGAATACCACCCCTGCCAGATCATGGCCGACATCTTCACCTACATCGAGCACCGCGGCTCGATCACGGGCAAGACTGTGGCCTGGGTGGGCGATGGCAACAACATGGCCAACACCTGGCTGCAGGCGGCCGAACTGCTGGGTTTCACCGTGCATATCAGCACACCCAGCGGCTACGAGGTCAACCCGGCCGTGGCCGGTGTGCAAAGCGGCTGCTACAAGGTCTTCAAGGATCCCATGCAGGCCTGCGCCGGTGCCGACCTGGTCACGACCGATGTCTGGACCAGCATGGGCTACGAGGCCGAGAACGAGGCCCGCAAGAAGGCTTTCGCCGACTGGTGCGTCGATGCCGACATGATGCGTGCCGCCAGGTCCGATGCGCTTTTCATGCACTGTCTGCCCGCACACCGCGGCGAGGAAGTCGAGGCCGAGGTCATCGACGGCCCGCAATCGGTCGTCTGGGACGAAGCGGAGAACCGGCTCCACGTGCAAAAAGCGCTCATGGAATATCTTTTGCTGGGCACTCAACAATGATGAGCAAAAGATATCGGCGCAGGCTCACTTCGCGCAGCGAAGTTAAGCGCAGCGGCCGCAGCCAAGACCTGCTGCTCGGCAGGCTCTGACATGTCAGCCTGCACCAGTTGCGGCGCCTGCTGTTCCTGGTGCCGTGTTGATTTCTCCAGCTACGAACTCGATGAGAACGGTGGCCACGTGCCGGTAGGCCTGACCGTCGAGGTCAACGGCAACACCGCGCGCATGCGCGGCACCGACCACTGGCCGCCGCGCTGTGCGGCGCTGACCGGCAAGCTCGGCGAGAAGGTGGCCTGCGGTATCTACGAATGGCGTCCCTCGCCCTGCCGCGAGTTCGAGGAAGGCAGCGAAGGCTGCCACCGCGCCCGCGCCAAGGTGGGCCTGCCACCCCTGAACCCCAGCTGATGCCTCACGCGCCCCGGTAGAGCCAGGGCACATCCAGCAGACGTTCGCCCAGCAGACGCAGCGAAGCATCCCGCGCCCAGGCCATGGGCCCCTCCAGGTGGAAGATCTCGCCATTGCGGATGGAACGGGCCTGCACCTGCGCGTTGCGCTGCCAGCGGTTGAGGGCATAACGCTGCAGCAGCGTGGGCACATCCAGCACGCCATCGACCAACGCCACCTGGCGCGCCAGTTCAGCCGCGTCCTCGATGGCCATGCCGGCACCCTGGGCGAGATAGGGGCGCATGGGGTGGGCAGCATCCCCCAGCAGCGCCACATGGCCGCGCGCCATCTGGTCAGCCGCACTCACGGGCGGACGGTCGCACAGGACCCAGAGGCGCCAGGCCGGCACGGCCGCGATCAGGTCGCGCAGGGCCGTGCAGGTGTGCGCCAGCGCCGCTTGCAGATCGCCCGCATTGGCGCCATGGTCCCAGTCCTCCAGCCCGCCGTGCACATGGCCGTGCACGATGGCCACGACGTTGAGCCATTCGCCACCGCGCACGGGGTACTGCACCACGTGCAGACGCGGGCCCAGCCAGGCCGTCACCTGCTGGCTGCGCAAGGCGGCCGGCAGGCTGGCCTGCGGCAGCATGGCGCGATAGGCCAGATGCCCGGCCACACGCGGGGGACCATCGTTCAGGAGCTGGGTGCGCACCCGGCTCCACAGGCCATCGGCGGCGATCAGGACATCACCCTCCACGTCCAGGCCATCGTCCAAGCTCAGGCCGACAGCGCCGTTCGTCTCCACATAACGGTTCACCGTCTTGCCGGTGTGCAGCCAGACGGCGTCGCGCTGCTGCAGGGCGTTCAGCAGCAGTTGCTGCAGATCGGCGCGATGGATGGTGGCATAGGGTGCGCCGTAACGCTGCACCGTGGTCTGCCCCAGGCGCAAGAGACCCAGCACGGCCCCACTGAGGGCGTGACGCACCTGCAGCCTGTCGGGAAAAGCCGCCACCTGCCGCAGCGCCGTGTCCAGATCCCAGCCCTGCAGCACGCGCACGACGTTGGGGCCCATCTGGATGCCCGCCCCCACCTCGCTGAAGGTGTCGGCGCGCTCATAGAGGCGGACATGGCAGCCGGCCTTTGAGCAGGCCAGGCCGGCAGCCAGGCCGCCGATACCGCCTCCAGCAATCAGTACGTCGGTATGCATCGGGTCCGATTCTGCCCGATGGCTGACGGCCTACTCGACGCGGACCACCGACGTCGGCTTGAAGCCCAGGTCGGCCGCCTTGCCCTTGCGGCCGCGCGCGGCCCGCGCATTGTTGAGACTGCGGATTTCCAGCGTCTCGTCGCGGTCCTTGCCACCACGCCCCAGGCCCTCGATCTTCACGCTGCGCGTGTAGGCCGCAGCACCCGCCAGCGTGTCCTTGGGCTCCAGGTCGATCAGCATCAGGCCGCGCCCGCCATTGGGCATGGGCTTGAGCTCGCCGATTTCGAAGGTCAGGATACGCCCGCCGCTCGAAGCGCAGACCACGTGGGTGGCCGGCGGCTGTGGCGGCACATTGGCCGGTGAAGGCCGGCACACGGTGTCGCCCTCGCCGCAGCTGATGAAGGACTTGCCACCCTTCTGGCGCGAGCTCATGTTCTCCACCGTGGCGAGGAAACCGTAACCCGAGGAGGTGGACAGCAGCAGCCAGGCCGAGGCAGCCCCGGCGAAGTAATGCACCAGCTGGGTCCCGGCTTCCAGCTCCATCAGGGTCGTCACCGGCTGGCCGTCACCGCGTGCACCGGGCAGGCTGGCCACCGGCACGGAATAGACGCGGCCCTTGCTGCCGAAGGCCAGCAGGGTGTCCACCGTGCGGCACTCAAACGTGCTGTACAGGCCATCACCAGCCTTGAAGGCGAAGCTTGCGGCTTCGTGGCCGTGGCCCTGGCGTGCGCGCACCCAGCCTTTTTGCGAGACGATCACGGTCACCGGCTCGTCCACCACTTTCACCTCGGCCACGGCTTTCTTCTCGGCCTGGATCAGGGTGCGGCGGGCATCGCCGAAAACCTTGGCATCGGCCTCGATCTCCTTGACCATGAGACGGCGCAGCGCGGCCGGACTGCCCAGGATATCTTCGAGTTTCTTCTGCTCTTCGCGCAGTTCTTTCAGCTCCTGCTCGATCTTGATGGCTTCGAGTCGAGCCAATTGACGCAGGCGGATCTCCAGGATGTCCTCGGCCTGGCGCTCGGACAGCCTGAAGCGTGCGATCAGCGCCGGCTTGGGCTCGTCCGAGTTGCGGATGAGGGCGATGACCTCGTCGATCTTGAGCAGCACCAGCTGCCGGCCTTCGAGGATGTGGATACGGGCCAGCACCTTGTCCAGGCGATGCTGCGAACGCCGCTCGATCGTGGTCTGGCGGAAGGCGATCCACTCCTCCAGCATCTGGCGCAGGGTCTTCTGCGTGGGCCGGCCATCCAGCCCCACCAGGGTCATGTTGATCGGCGCCGAGGTTTCCAGGCTGGTGTGCGCCAGCAGGGTCGTGATGAGCTCCTGCTGCTCGATGCGGCTGGTCTTGGGCTCGCAGACCAGGCGCACCGGCGCGTCCTTGCTGGACTCGTCGCGCACCACGTCGAGCACCGCCAGCACCGTGGCCTTGAGCAGGTTCTGCTCGGGTGTCAGCGCTTTCTTGCCGGCCTTGACCTTGGGATTGGTCAGCTCCTCAATCTCTTCCAGCACCTTCTGCGTGCTCACGCCCGGCGGCAGTTCGGTCACCACCAGCTGCCACTGACCGCGCGCCAACTCCTCGATCTTCCAGCGCGCACGCACCTTGAGCGAGCCGCGTCCCGTGCGGTAGGCCTCAGCGATGTCGCTGGTCGGGCTGATGATCTGGCCGCCACCCGGGTAGTCGGGGCCCGGCAGCAAATCGAACAGCTCGCCATCGGCCAGCTTCGGGGTCTTGATCAGAGCCACACAAGCGGCAGCCACCTCAGCCAGGTTGTGGCTGGGAATCTCGGTGGCCAGGCCCACGGCAATGCCGCTGGCGCCATTGAGCAGGGTGAAAGGCAGACGGGCCGGCAGCTGCTTGGGTTCTTCAGTGGAACCGTCGTAGTTGGGCTGGAAATCCACCGTGCCCTCGTCGATCTCGTCGAGCAGCAGGGTGCTGATCTTGGCCAGCCGGGCCTCGGTGTAACGCATGGCGGCGGCACCGTCGCCGTCGCGGCTGCCGAAGTTGCCCTGACCGTCGATCAGCGGATAACGCTGCGCAAAATCCTGCGCCATGCGCACGAGGGCGTCATAAGCGGCCTGGTCACCGTGCGGGTGAAAACGACCCAGCACGTCGCCGACGACGCGTGCGCTCTTGACCGGCCGGGCCGCCGTGTTGCTGTTGGGCCCGCTGTAACCCAGGCCCATGCGCGACATCGAGTACATGATGCGGCGCTGCACCGGCTTCTGGCCGTCGCAGACATCAGGCAGGGCTCGGCCCTTGACCACGCTGAGCGCGTATTCCAGGTAGGCACGCTGCGCGTAGTGGGCCAGGGTCAGGGCGTCGTCGCCCGCCGGATCGGCGGCTAAATCGAGGGTGGGTTGATCCATCGGTTTCTTCAATAACTCTTGTCTCGTTTCAGGGCAGCGCCGGGCTCAACCACGTCGTCCAGGCGGGCGAACTCGGCACGCTCAGGCTGCGGCAAGGGGCGGGGGGCGGTCTTGTCGGCCGCCGGCTTGAGCACGGCGTACAGCGCCAGCACGGTGCGCACGTAATTCTGCGTCTCGCGGTAGTGCGGCACCTGGTTGCCGGCACGGCGCACGGTCTTCAGGCCTGCGTTGTAGGCCGCCAGCGCCAGATCGAGCCGATCCGGGAATTTTTTCAGCAGGCGGCGCAGGTGCTGGCTGCCGACTTGGATGTTGGTGCGCGCATCGACCAGCTGGCGCGCCACCGGCCGGCGCCGCTGGTCCTCCAAACCGTAGCCGCGCGCCGTCGCCGGCATCACCTGCATGAGCCCGACGGCGCCCTTGGGCGAGACGGCCGTGGCGTCGAAGCCGGATTCGGTGGCAATCAGGGCCTGCAGCAGCGCATAGTCGATGTCGTGCTCGCGCGAGGCTTCGCGCAGCAGGTACCTGACCGACTTGTAGCCCGGCGAGATCTCGAAGAAGGCATGCAGGCGCGTGGGCGCCATGGGCACGGGGCCGGCGCGCGTGGCGTCCTCAGGGGCCTGGTCCGTGAAATAGAGTGCATAGCGCTCGTCCAGCTGCTCTGCCGCAAAGTGCGGCACACCCTTGTCGTCGACATAGGCCCAGACGTCGGCCTGCGCTGCCGGCTGCCACAGCAGCATCAGCAGGCCCAGGAGCGCAGCGAGAGGACGGTATGCCGGGGAAGACATCAGATGTCCACCTCCACCGAATCGCCGTGCAGTTCCATGAGCTCACGCCGTGCCGCCGCCTCACCCTTGCCCATGAGCTTGGTGATCTCGGTCTCGGTCTGCGAGTTGTCGAAAATGCCCAGACGCACCTGCAGCAGGCGGCGGGTGTCGGGGTTCAGCGTGGTTTCCCAAAGCTGTTCGGCGTTCATCTCGCCCAGACCCTTGAAGCGGCTGATCTGGCAGCGCTCCTTGGCCACGCCTTCCTTGGCGCATTTGTCCAGGATGGCGGTGAGCTCGCCCTCGTCCAGGGCATAGGCCTTGCTCGCGGCCTTTTTGCCACGCGCCGGAATGTCCACGCGGAACAGCGGCGGCCGGGCCACATACACATTGCCGGAGTCGATGAGCTTGGGGAAATGCCGGAAGAAGAGCGTGAGCAGCAGCACCTGGATGTGCGAGCCATCCACGTCCGCATCACTCAGGATGCAGACCTTGCCGTAGCGCAGGCCGCTCAGATCCGGCGTGTCGTCGGGGCCATGCGGATCCACGCCAATGGCCACCGAGATGTCGTGGATTTCGGTGTTGGCAAACAGGCGGTCACGCTCGACCTCCCAAGTGTTGAGCACCTTGCCGCGCAGGGGCAGGATGGCCTGGCTTTCCTTGTCGCGACCCATCTTGGCGCTGCCCCCGGCCGAGTCGCCCTCGACCAGGAAAAGTTCGTTGTGGCTCAGGTCACGGCTTTCGCAATCGGTCAGCTTGCCCGGCAACACGGCCACGCCCGAACCCTTGCGCTTCTCGACCTTCTGGCCCGCGCGCTGGCGCGTCTGCGCGGCCCGGATGGCCAGCTCAGCCAGCTTCTTGCCGTACTCCACGTGCTGGTTCAGCCAGAGCTCCAGTGTCGGACGCACGAAGCTGGAAACCAGGCGCACGGCGTCGCGCGAATTGAGACGTTCCTTGATCTGGCCCTGGAACTGCGGATCCAGCACCTTGGCACTGAGCACGTAGCTGGCGCGCGCGAACACGTCCTCCGGCAGCAGCTTCACGCCCTTGGGCAGCAGGCTGTGCAGTTCGATGAAACTCTTGACGGCGGTGAACAGGCCGTCACGCAGGCCGCTGTCGTGTGTGCCGCCAGCACTGGTGGGAATCAGGTTGACGTAACTCTCGCGTACCGGCGCGCCGTCTTCGGTGAAGGCCACGGCCCAGGCCGCGCCCTCGCCTTCGGCAAAGCTGTCGTTGTTCTCGGCATAACCCTCGCCCTCGAAGAGCGGGATCACCGGATCGGCTGGCAAGGACTGCATCAGGTAGTCGCGCAGGCCCCCTTTGTAGAGCCAGGTCTGGGTCTCTTTGCTCTTCTCCACCGTCAACGTCACCGTCACGCCGGGCATGAGCACAGCCTTGCTGCGCAGCAGGTGCGTGAGCTCGGTCATGGGCAGGGCGGCCGATTCGAAGTACTTGGCATCGGGCCAGGCGCGCACCGTCGTGCCTTGCTTGCGGTCGCCTGCCGCCTGGGCCCGGGTGCTGAGCTTTTCCACCACGTCGCCGCCCGAGAAGGCCAGCGTAGCCACCTTGCCCTCGCGGTAGGTGCTGACCAGCAGACGCTTGGACAGGGCATTGGTGACGGACACGCCCACACCATGCAGACCGCCCGAAAAGCTGTAGGCCCCGCCCTTGCCCTTGTCGAACTTGCCGCCGGCGTGCAGTCGCGTGTAGACCAGCTCGATCACCGGGGCCTTTTCCTCAGGGTGCAGACCGAAGGGAATGCCACGGCCATCGTCCTCGACGCTGACCGAGCCATCGGCGTGCAGGGTCACGGCAATCTTCTTGCCGTGGCCGGCCAGGGCCTCGTCGGCCGCGTTGTCCAGCACTTCCTGGATGATGTGCAGCGGGTTGTCCGTCCGGGTGTACATGCCCGGACGCTGCTTGACCGGCTCCAGCCCTTTGAGGACGCGGATGGAGCCTTCGGAATATTCGGGTGTGGGTTTGACAGCCATGGCGCGGAATTGTAGACCCAGTCGCCCAGACAGCTGGATAAACATACAGTTACAACTTGAGCCCTCCCGGCAGGCAAGGACTGAATTGGCTACAGTTCAACGATGAGCACACATAGCAACAAGACTCTCTCCATGGCCCAGGTGCTGATCTGCGGCGCCGCCATCGTCACCCTCTCCATGGGCATACGCCACGGCTTCGGCCTCTGGTTGCAGCCCGTCACCCAGACCCAAGGCTGGACCCGCGAGACCTTCGCCATGGCCATGGCCATCCAGAACCTGACCTGGGGCCTGGCCGGCATCTTCGCCGGCATGCTGGCTGACAAGTTCGGCGCCTTCAAGGTCATCATCGCCGGCGCCATCCTCTATGCGCTGGGCCTGATCGGCATGGCCAATGCCCCCACGCCCCTGCTCTTCGCCCTGAGCTGCGGTGTGCTGATCGGCATCGCCCAGGCCGGCACCACGTATGCCGTGATCTACGGCGTGATCGGCCGCAACGTGAGCCTGGACAAACGCTCCTGGGCCATGGGCGTGGCCGCCGCGGCCGGCTCTTTCGGCCAGTTCCTCATGGTGCCGGTCGAGGGTTTCCTCATCAGCAGCCTGGGCTGGCAACAGGCGCTGATGGCGCTGGGCATGGCCGCCCTGCTCATCATCCCGCTGGCCTGGGGCCTGCACGAGCCGGGCTTTGCTGCCGGCACGGTCCCGAAGCGCGAGCAGTCCATCCTGCAGGCCCTGCGCGAGGCCTTCGCCTACCCGAGCTTCCAGCTGCTGATGGCCGGTTATTTCGTCTGCGGCTTCCAGGTGGTCTTCATCGGCGTGCACATGCCCAGTTACCTGAAGGACCACGGCCTCTCGCCGCAAGTAGCCAGTTATTCGCTGGCCCTGATCGGCCTGTTCAACGTCTTCGGCACCTACATCGCCGGCACCCTGGGCCAGCGTCTGGCCAAAAAGAACATCCTGGCCTTCATCTACTTCGCCCGCTCCATCGCCATCACGGTCTTCCTGCTGGTACCGCTCACGCCCATGAGCGTCTACATCTTCTCGGCCGTCATGGGCGTGTTGTGGCTCTCCACCGTACCGCCCACCAATGCCATCGTGGCCCAGATCTTCGGCGTGGCCCACCTGTCCATGCTCGGGGGCTTCGTCTTCTTCAGCCACCAGGTCGGCTCCTTCATGGGCGTCTGGTTGGGTGGTTATCTGTACGACAAGACTGGCAGCTACGACATCGTCTGGTACATCGCCATTGCGTTGGGCGTGGCCGCCGCCCTGGTCAACCTGCCGGTGCGCGAAGCCGCGATCCGGCGCCAGCCCCAGGCGGCATGAAAAAGCTGCCGCGTCAACTGCTGGCCTGGGCCCTGGCCCTGGCCGTGCTGCTGGCCGTGTTCGCGCTTTACACCCGACCGGACTTCCTGCTGACCCTGGCCGACCAGCTCTGGGCCTGCTTCTGATCGGGAGAATCCCGCCCCCGGCAGGGGACGGCCCGTGGCAAACTCGGCCCATGAAGCCCGAGACCATGAAGACCTTCATCATCACCGGCGCCTCCGACGGCATCGGCGCCGAACTGGCGCGCCAGCTGGCGCAGCGGCATGGTACCGAGGCCGGCCTCGCGCTGGCCGCACGCAAGGAAACCCAGCTGGAAGAAGTGGCGCGCGAGTGCCGCAGCCATGGCAGCGAGGTGCTGGTCGTGCCCACCGATGTGACCGACCCGGCCCAGTGCCGCACGCTGATCGAACGCAGCGTGGAACGTTTCGGCTGGCTGGATGCGCTCGTCAACAACGCCGGCATCTCGGCCCAGGCCCTGTTCGAGCAGGTCCAGCCTGAAGACCTGGGCTGGTACGAAGACCTCATGCGCGTGAACCTCTGGGGCGCGGTCTGGTGCACGCACGCCGCCCTGCCTCATCTCAAGGCCAGCCGCGGCCAGGTGGTGGCCGTCTCGTCCCTGGCCGGCCTGGTGGGCATGCCGGGGCGCACGGCCTACAGCGCGAGCAAGTTCGCCATGACCGGCTTCTTCGAGGCGCTGCGCGCCGAACTCAAGCCGGCTGGCGTGGCCGTGACCACGGCCTATCCCGGCGTGGTGGCCACCCGGATCCGCTACCGCGGACTCAATGCGGCGGGTCTCGCCGCCGGCTCCAGTGGCCTGAGGGAGGACGATGCCATGCCCGTGGAAGTCTGCGCCCGCCTGATCATCGACGGCATGGATCGACGCCAGCGCGAAGTCGTGATGAGCGCCAAGGGCAAGCTCGGGCGCTACCTCAAGCTCTTGGCCCCCGGCCTGGTGGAACGCATGGCGCTGGCCGCACTCAAGGACGAGGTCAAGCCGCAATGAGCGTCATGGCCGTGCACGGCACCGAAGCGCCTTCACTCTGGGTACAACGCTGGTCCCATCTGGTCCGCCCCGGCGGCTCGGTGCTCGACGTGGCCTGCGGCCACGGCCGCCACCTGCGCTGGTTTGCCCAGCGTGGCCACCCGGTCACCGGCGTGGACCGCTCGGCCGAGGCCGTGACAGCCGTGGCGCCTCTGGGAACGGCCCTGCTGGCCGACATCGAGAACGGCCCCTGGCCGCTGCTGCAAGACGGGCAGCCCCGAACCTTCGACGTCGTGGTGGTCACCAACTACCTCTGGCGCGCGCTGTTTCCGGTGCTGCTGCAAAGCCTGGCGCCGGGCGGCGTATTGATCTACGAGACCTTTGCCATCGGCAACGAAACCGTGGGCAAGCCCTCACGCCCGGACTTCCTGCTGCGCCCCGGCGAACTGCTGGACGTCTGCAGCCAACTGCGGGTGGTGGCTTATGAAGACGGTTATCTGGCCCAACCGGAGCGTTATGTGCAACGCATTGCGGCCGTGCGCGAGACCGGCTTGTCCACGGCCGGCGCGCCGGCGCGTTATCCACTCTGAGAGCCGGCCCCAAAGGGCTGGGGCTGGCCCTCGGTAGAATCCTCCTTTAGCCTGAACTAATACATTCCGCGGACATGACTTCCTCCAACCGCCGTATCACCGGCAGCATCGTTGCCCTCGTCACCCCCCTGCACGAGGACGGTAGCGTCGACTACCCCACGCTGCGCAAACTGATCGACTGGCACATCGCCGAAGGCACGGACTGCATCGGCGTGGTCGGCACCACGGGCGAATCGCCCACCGTCAACGTGGACGAACACTGCGAAATCATCCGCGTCTCGGTCGAACAGGCCAAGGGCCGCGCGCCCATCATGGCCGGCTGCGGCGCCAACTCCACGGCCGAGGCCATCGAACTGGCCCGCTTTGCCAAGAAGGTCGGCGCCGACTGCCAGCTGCAGGTCGTGCCCTACTACAACAAGCCCACGCAGGAAGGCCAGTACCTGCACTTCAAGGCCATCGCCGAAGCCGTCGGCGACCTGCCCATGGTGCTGTACAACGTGCCGGGTCGCACCGTGGCCGATATGGCGCACGACACCGTGCTGCGCCTGGCCCAGCTGCCGGGCATCGTGGGCATCAAGGAAGCCACCGGCAACATCGAGCGCGCCCAGTGGCTGATCCGCGAAGCACCGAAGGGCTTCGCCATCTACTCGGGTGATGACCCGACCGCCGTGGCCCTGATGCTGTGCGGCGGTCATGGCAATATCAGCGTGACGGCCAACGTGGCCCCGCGCCAGATGCACGAGCTGTGCGTGGCTGCCATGGCCGGCGACGTGAAGCGCGCCATGGAGATCCAGTTCAAACTGATGCCCCTGCACAAGCATCTCTTCGTCGAACCCAACCCCATCCCGGTCAAGTGGGCCATGCAGCGCATGGGTCGCTGCGGCGGCACACTGCGCCTGCCCATGACGCCGCTGACGACGGCCAACCAGCCCGTGGTCGAAGCGGCGCTGCGCGCGACCGGCCTGATCTGAACCCAACTGTTCCCCAAGGAAATTGCCGGTGAAGCTTGTTTTGAAACTGGCCCTGCTGGGCCTGCCACTGGCGCTGGTCGCCTGTTCCACGCTGGAAGGCGACAAGGTCGACTACAAGGCGGCGACCAAGACAACGCCCCTGTCCGTCCCGCCGGACCTGACCCAGTTGCCGCGTGACACCCGCTACGTCACGCCGGGCAGCACGGTCAGCGCCACCGGCTACCAGAGCGCTGCTCAGGGCAGCGCGGCCAACGCGGTCGCAGTCGCCTCCTATCCAGGCATGCGCATCGAAGGCAGCGGTGCGCAACGCTGGCTGGTGGTGGACCAGCCCGCCGAAAAACTCTGGCCGCTGGTCAAGGAGTTCTGGCAGGAGACCGGCCTGAGCCTGATCATGGAACAAGCCCAGTTGGGCATCATGGAAACCGACTGGGCCGAGAACCGCGCCAAGTTGCCGCAGGACCTCTTCCGCCGCACGCTGGGCAAGGTCCTCGACTCCCTGTACTCCACTGGCATGCTCGACAAATACCGCACCCGCCTGGAGCGCAATGCCGCCGGCGGCACCGAAATCTACATCAGCCAGCGTGGCCTGGAAGAGGTCTACAGGGACGCAGACAAGGGCAAGACCACCTGGCAGTCGCGCGCGCCCGACCCCGAGATGGAAGTCGAGATGTTGCGCCGCCTGATGATCAAGCTTGGGGCGCCCGGCCAGCAAGCCGACCTGCAAGCGGCAGCCGTGGCACCGCGCCGTACCTCGCGCCTGGACAGCCGCGACGGCCAACCCGTGGTGCTGATCAGCGAAAGCTTCGACCGCGCCTGGCGCCGTGTCGGCCTCACGCTGGACCGTACCGGCTTCACCGTCGAAGACCGCGACCGCAGCCAGGGCACCTACTTCGTGCGCTACGTCGAACCCAGGCCGCCAGGCCAGGAAGAACCCGGTTTCTTCAGCCGCATGTTCAGCAGCACGCCCAAGGACAAGACCCCGCAGACCTACCGCATCACGGTGCGCGGCCAGGGCGAGAGCAGCACGGTGACCGTGCTCAATGCCGAAGGCGCGCCCGAAGTGTCGGACAACGCCCAGCGCATCCTGCAGGTCATCACCGACGATCTGCGCTGACGCCGTTGTGCGGCCCCGCGCCCTGCACGGGCGTAAAAAAAGCCACCTCGCGGTGGCTTTTTACTGGCGGGGTCAAGAATTACTTCTTGGCCGGCTCAGCAGCGGGAGCGGCGGCCGGAGCAGCAGCGGGAGCCGAAGCGTCGGCAGCCGGAGCGGGAGCAGCGGCGGGAGCGGGAGCAGCAGCAGCGGGAGCGGCGGCGGGAGCAGCAGCTTCTTCTTTCTTGCCACAGGCGGCCAGGGCAGCGGCAGCGATCACGGCGGCCAGAACGAGGGTCTTGTTCATGTTGAGTTATCTAGTTAAAAGTTGATGACAATTTCCGGAAATTGCCAGCGCGGGAAGCCGCACTGACCAAGCAGGCTCGCTTACACAAAGCTTGCTTGGCGGAAAATTATATGGCGAATTCAATGCCACATTGCGAAATAAATAGGGCTAACCCTTAAGGGATATCCAAAGAAGCACCAAGACAGGTCTAGAGTCCGAGCACCGAGGCCGGGAACCCAGGTGTGCTGTTGCGCTGCCATTCGTCCAGCACCTGTCGCAATTCCACGCGCCGGGACGCCGCGCTGTCACACACCAGCACGTCGCGCTCGGAGTCGATGCGCTGCATCACCCAGGCCGGGGTCCACAGTGCGCTCGGAAAGGCCAGGGCATCGCTGCTGCGACAGACGCGGCACTCGATGATGTGGTCCCAGGTCTGGCGCCATTTCACGAAACGCGCATGCTGGCGCGTCACACCCGAATAGTCCATGGCCAGCATGTGCAGCCGACGACCGCCACGTGCCCAAGCCTGCAGCGAATCGACCACGGCACGTTCGCCCAGGGGCCAGTCGGCGTAATTGGCGTCGCACAGGATCAACTCGTTCCAGCCCTCGCGCGCGGCAGCCTGCAGGGCATCGCGCACGGCCTGCGTGAACACGCTGCGGCCGTTCAGTCGTCCCTGCGGAAGGGACACCGGGGCGGGGGAATCAGCCGGCATGGGCCCAACCATCCTCACACCACGCCTGCATCAGTTCGCGCGCCGCCTTGCTGGCGCGCGCCACTTCGGCTGCGCTCAGGCAACGCTGGTCGGCCAGCCGGTGCATCAGCGCGGCATCGCGACCGGCGGCGCGATAGCTCTCGCCATTGATGAACACGTGCTGCTCGTCGTAGAGCATGCGTGTGCGCCGGTCCAGCGTCACGCCCCAGCGCCCCCTGGGCAAAGCACCCGACTCGAACCAGACATGGGCCTTGGGTTCGCTCAGGGTCTCGCCCAAGGCGCGCATCAGCGCCAGCGGGTCCTGGAGCGCCTGCTGCAGGGCCTGGCGGGCGAAACGCCCGAGTTCGGCCGGCAAGGCTGCCGGGGCATCCACGGCAGCTTGCCCAGGATCGCGATAGAAGTCGTCCCCTACCGCCTCGGCGGCATCCTCGGCCAGGCGCTGCAGCAGTTCCTGCGCCAGCTCGCCGGCCTTGGGCGAGCGAAAGCCGATGGAATAGGTCATGCAGTCGCCCCCCACGGCGACACCATCGTGCGCATAGTGCGGTGGCAGGTAGAGCATGTCGCCCGGCTCCAGCACGAACTCCTGCTCCGGCTCGAAGTTCGCCAGAATCTTGACCGGCATGTTGGGGCGCAGGCTCAGGTCATTCTGGCGCCCGATGCGCCAACGGCGCCGGCCATGCGCCTGCAACAGGAAGACATCGTAATTGTCGAAGTGCGGGCCCACGCCACCGCCGTCGCTGGCATAGCTGATCATCAGATCGTCAAGTCGTGCGTCGGGAATGAAGCGAAAGCGGTTCATCAGGTCGTGGATGGCATCGCTATGCAAGTCCACCCCCTGCACCAGCAGCGTCCATTCGGGCGTCTTCAGCGCCGGCAGCGCGCGGCGCGCAAACGGCCCACGCTGCAGGGTCCAGTGCTCCTTGCCGCGGCGGCGCTGAAGCGCGACCAGGCGCGACTCGACCTCCTCGCGCCCTGCCAGCTCGAACAGTTCGCTGCGCGCCAGCAACGGCGCAAAGCCGGGAATGGCCTGGCGCACCAACAAGGGCTTCTTGTGCCAGTAGCGCTTCATGAAGACCTCGGGACTCAGTCCGCCGAGCAGGGGCAGCGTTTGATTTACGTTCATAGGAAGAAACTGTAATGGATGTGCGCCCAAGGCTCAAACCAAGGCTCCCGCGGAACCGGCTTGGCCGGGCCGCTGGGAGCGCCCCTGAGGGGGCTGAGCCCTGCGGCTCCAAGCCTGCCTGCGCAGGCTTGGACAGGGAGAAGAGCCTCGGACTCCGGCCGAGGCCCCACGGCGTTGAGCGAACGAAGGGAGCGGAGCCTGGGGGGAGCTATATTCTCCCTATGGACATCAATCAGCAATGCGTGGTCGCCCTGACCTGGACGCTCAAGGACACCCTGAACGAAGAACTCGACGTGCTCGACGAGCCGGTGGAGTTCCTGATCGGCGGGCAGGACCTGTTCAAGAAGATCGAAGACGCCCTTCAGGGCCACCGTATGGGCGCCACCGTGGCCCTGCAGCTCGAACCCGAAGAGGCCTTTGGCGACTACAACGAACAACTCGTGTTCCTGGAGCCGCGCGCGCTGTTTCCGGCGGAACTGGAAGAAGGCATGACCATCGAGGGTTCGGCCCTGCCGGCCGGCTGCCACCCGGACGCCCCCAAGGACGTGCTCTATACCGTGACCGAACTCTACCCCGAACACGTGGTGCTCGACGGCAACCACCCGCTGGCCGGCATCGCCCTGCGCCTGGCGCTCAAGGTCGAAGGTGTGCGCGAAGCGACCGAAGAGGAAATCGGCCGCGGCTCGGCGGGCACCGGCTTCTTCCGCATCCAGCCCCTGGACACGCTGCCCCCGGGCAGCAATACCCTGCAGTAATCAGGCCTTGCCTGTGGAGCCGTAGCCGCCCGCGCCGCGTTCGGTGGCGGCGGGGAATTCGCTCACCACATTGAACTGCGCCTGCACCACGGGCACGACGACCAGTTGCGCGATGCGCTCCATCGGTTCGATGGTGAAGGCCGTGGGGCTGCGGTTCCAGGCGCTGACCATGAGCTGGCCCTGGTAGTCGCTGTCGATCAGGCCCACGAGGTTGCCCAGCACGATGCCGTGCTTGTGGCCCAGGCCCGAGCGCGGCAGGATCAGCGCGGCATAACCGGGATCGGCCAGGTGGATGGCGATGCCCGTGGGGATCAGCTGCCAGGCATTGGGCAGCAGGGTCACGGCCTCGTTGATGCAGGCGCGCAGGTCCAGGCCGGCGCTGCCGGGGGTGGCATAGGCGGGGAGCTGATCCGCCATACGCGGATCAAGAATCTTGACGTCGATGTTCATGGTGTCGTTCAGGGGAAATCAGGTCTTCTTGCCCAGCCTGCGCGCGATCTCGGCCACCAGCTGGTGCGCCAGATCGATCTTGCTTGCACGAGGCAACTCGGTCGAGCCCTGGGCATCGACCAGCAACAGGGCGTTGTCGTCCTGGCCGAAGGTGGCCGGGCCG
Source organism: uncultured Hylemonella sp. (assembly GCA_963512175.1). GTDB lineage: Bacteria > Pseudomonadota > Gammaproteobacteria > Burkholderiales > Burkholderiaceae_C > Hylemonella. The sequence continues at coordinate 288,423 of CAUPLI010000001.1, forward strand.
ATATTGCCCACCAGCAGGGGCACGCCCTTGCGTGCCAGCTTGGCCTGGGCGTTGGCCAGCAGGTCGTGGCTTTCGGCGGCGAAACCCACGCAGTAGAGCGCGCCGCTTTTTGCGCGCGCGCCCTGCGCCACACCAGCCAGGATGTCGGGGTTCTCGACAAAGGTCAGGGCCGGTGCCTGGCCGGAACCGTCCTTCTTGATCTTCTGGTCGGCGGCATTCGCTGGACGCCAGTCGGCCACAGCTGCCGTTGCTACAAAAATAGTAGCTTTTGTTACTTCAGCGTCAACCGCCTGCTGCATCTCACGCGCCGAGCGCACGTCGACACGGCGCACGCCGCGCGGCGTGGGCAAGTGCACCGGACCGGCCACCAGCGTGACTTCGGCACCGGCTTCGCGCGCCGCGCGAGCGATGGCAAAACCCATCTTGCCGCTGGAAAGGTTGGTGATGCCGCGCACCGGATCGATGGCTTCATAGGTCGGGCCGGCCGTCACCAGCACGCGCTGGCCGAGCAGGCTCTTGCGTGCGAAGAAGGCGATCACCTCCTCCAGCAATTCCTGCGGCTCCAGCATGCGGCCGTCACCGGTCTCGCCGCAGGCCTGGTCACCGCTGCCCACGGCGAACACATGGGCGCCGTCGGCCCGGAGCTGGGCCACGTTGCGCTGCGTGGCCGGGTTGGCCCACATCTCGCGGTTCATGGCGGGAGCGATCAGCAGCGGCACCTGGTCGATCGGACGCGCCAGGCACATCAGGCTGAGCAGATCGTCGGCCCGGCCGTGCAGCAGCTTGGCCATGAAGTCGGCGCTGGCCGGCGCGATCAGGATGGCGTCGGCCTCACGGCTGAGGTTGATGTGCGCCATGTTGTTGGTTTCGCGCGGGTCCCACTGCGAGTGGTAGACCGGCCGGTTCGAGAGGGCCTGCATCGTCACGGGGGTGATGAACTGGCCGGCAGCCTCGGTCATCACCACCTGCACCGTAGCCCCTTCCTTGATCAGGGCGCGGCAGAGTTCGGCCGCCTTGTAGCAGGCGATGCCCCCGGTCAGGCCCAGGACGATGTGTTTTCCAGCCAGATCATTCATCGCACGCAATGTATCAGAGAGGCTGTGCTCAGGCTGACGAGACCGGATGAGCTGCTAGGCGCGAGCCGCAGCAAAGGCTAAAACGCCTTTGCAAGGGTCGTAACAACGCAGATCGCCGGTATCGCCAGCCTGAAGCCTATAATCTCGCTTTACCACCTCCTCGGACGCTGCTCCGAACCTGACATGACCAAATTCGTCTTCGTCACCGGCGGTGTGGTGTCCTCCCTGGGCAAGGGAATCGCCTCAGCGTCCTTGGCCGCGATCCTGGAATCGCGGGGCCTCAAAGTCACCCTCATCAAACTCGATCCCTATCTGAACGTCGATCCGGGAACGATGTCGCCCTTCCAGCACGGCGAGGTGTTCGTGACCGACGATGGCGCGGAGACGGACCTGGACTTGGGCCACTACGAGCGTTTCATCGAAACGCGCATGAAGAAGACCAACAACTTCACCACCGGCCAGATCTACAAGAGCGTGCTCGAGAAAGAGCGCCGCGGCGACTACCTGGGCAAGACCGTGCAGGTCATCCCTCACGTCACCAATGAAATCCAGGAATACGTCAAACGCGGCGCCGGTTACGACACACCTGAAGCGGTGGACGTGGCCATCGTCGAAATCGGTGGCACGGTGGGCGACATCGAATCCCTGCCCTTCCTGGAAGCCGTGCGCCAGCTGAGCCTGCGCCTGGGGCCCAACAACGCGGCCTTCGTGCACCTGACCTACGTGCCCTGGATCGCCGCCGCCGGCGAGCTCAAGACCAAACCCACCCAGCACACCGTGCAGAAGCTGCGCGAGATCGGTATCCAGCCCGATGCCCTGCTGTGCCGCGCCGACCGCCCGATCCCCGACGACGAGCGCGACAAGATCTCGCTCTTCACCAACGTGGCGCAATGGGGCGTGATCTCCATGCCCGACGTGGACACCATCTACAAGGTGCCGCGCGTGCTGCATGAGCAGGGCCTGGACGGCCTGATCTGCGACAAGCTGCGCCTGAACACGCCGCCGGCCAACCTCAAACGCTGGGACTCCCTGGTCTACGAGACCGAGCATCCGCAAGGCGAAGTCACCATTGCCATGGTCGGCAAGTACGTGGAGCTGTCCGACAGCTACAAGTCGGTCAACGAGGCCCTGCGCCACGCCGGCATGAAAAACCATGTGCGGGTGAAGATCGAGCACGTCGATTCCGAGACCATCACCGACGAGACCCTGCCGCGTCTGGCCAAGTACGACGCCATCCTGGTGCCAGGCGGTTTCGGCAAACGCGGCATCGAGGGCAAGATCAGCACCGCCCGCTACGCCCGCGAGCAGAAGGTGCCCTACCTGGGCATCTGCCTGGGCATGCAGGTGGCCACCATCGAATTCGCGCGCCACGTGGCCGGCCTCAAGGACGCCAACAGCACCGAGTTCGAGCCCCACTGCCAGCACCCCGTGATCGCGCTGATCACCGAGTGGAAAGACGCCGACGGCAGCATCAAGACTCGCGACGCCAACTCCGACCTGGGCGGCACCATGCGCCTGGGCGCGCAAAGCTCCGATGTGGCCAAGGGCACGCTGGCCAACAAGATCTACGGTGACGTGGTCACCGAGCGCCACCGCCACCGTTACGAGGCCAACGTCAACTACCTGGACACCCTGCGCAAGTCCGGCCTGGTGATCTCGGCCCTGACCCAGCGCGAGCAACTGACCGAGATCGTCGAGCTGCCGCAAAGCGCCCACCCCTGGTTCGTCGGTGTGCAGTTCCACCCCGAATTCAAGTCCACACCCTGGGACGGCCACCCCCTGTTCAACGCCTTCGTCAAGGCGGCGCTGGAGCACCAGGGCGCCGGCAAGAAGAGCCTGAAGGTCGTGGCCTGAGGCCGGAGCAAGGACCATGAAACTCTGCGGCTTCGACGTCGGTCTCGACCAGCGCTTTTTCCTGATCGCAGGCACCTGTTCCATCGAAGGACTGCAGATGTCCATCGACGTGGCAGGCCAGCTCAAGGAAGCCTGCACGTCCCTGGGCATCCCCCTGATCTACAAGGGCTCGTTCGACAAAGCCAACCGTTCTTCGGGTACAACCCGGCGCGGCGTGGGCATGGATGCCGGCTTGAAGATCCTGGACGAAGTGCGCCGTCAGACCGGCCTGCCCGTCCTCACCGACGTGCACGACGAGTCGCAGGTGGCCGAGGTCGCCAGCGTGGTCGACGTGCTTCAGACTCCGGCTTTCCTGTGCCGTCAGACCGACTTCATCCAGGCCGTGGCCCGGTCGGGCAAGCCGGTGAACATCAAGAAGGGCCAGTTTCTCGCGCCCTGGGACATGAAGAACGTCATCGACAAGGCGCGTGCCGCCGCCGTTGAGGCGGGCCTGGACCCCGATCGCTTTCTGGCCTGCGAGCGCGGCGTCAGCTTTGGCTACAACAACCTCGTGGCCGACATGACCAGCCTGGCCGAAATGCGCAAGTCGGGCGCGCCCGTGGTGTTTGACGTGACCCACTCCGTGCAAAAACCCGGAGGCCAGGGCACCACCAGCGGCGGCGCACGCGAAATGGTGCCCGTGCTGGCCCGCGCCGGTGCGGCCGTGGGCGTCGCAGGCTTCTTCATGGAAACCCACCCCGACCCCGACCAGGCCTGGTCCGACGGCCCCAACGCCGTGCCGCTCAAGCACATGAAGGCCCTGCTGGAAACGCTGGTGGCGCTGGACGACGTGACCAAGAAAAACGGCTTCCTGGAAAACAGCTTCAACTGAAACCGCCATCAAACATATGACCGCTGCCTACATCATCGTCGACATGCAGATCACCGACATGGAGCAGTACAAGCAGTACATGGCGGCCGCGCCTGCAGCCGTTGCTGCAGCCGGCGGCGAGTATCTGGTGCGCGGCGGCCGCTTCGAGGTGATGGAAGGCAACTGGCAGCCGGCCCGCGTGGCCATGCTGCGCTTTCCGAGCTTCGAGCAGGCCAAGGCCTTCTACGACGGCGAGATGTACACCCAGGCCCGCGCCAAGCGTGCCGGTGCCACACAGTTCTTCAACATGATTCTGGTGGAGGGCGTGGCCGCCCCCATCGTCTGAATATCACTATCCAAATCGAAAGGTAAGCATGAGCGCTATTGTTGATATCGTCGGCCGCGAAGTCCTGGACAGCCGAGGCAACCCCACCGTCGAATGCGACGTCCTGCTGGAATCCGGCACCATGGGCCGCGCCGCCGTGCCCTCGGGCGCTTCCACCGGTTCGCGCGAAGCCATCGAGCTGCGCGACGGCGACAAGAGCCGTTACCTGGGCAAGGGCGTGCTCAAGGCCGTCGAGCACATCAACACCGAGATCAGCGAAGCCGTGCTGGGCCTCGACGCCTCCGAGCAGGCCTTCCTGGACAAGACCCTGATCGACCTGGACGGCACCGAGAACAAGAGCCGCCTGGGCGCCAACGCCATGCTGGCCGTCTCCATGGCCGTGGCCCGCGCCGCCGCCGAAGAAGCCGGCCTGCCCCTGTACCGCTACTTCGGTGGCATGAGCGCCGTGCAGATGCCCGTGCCCATGATGAACGTCATCAACGGCGGCGCGCACGCCAACAACAACCTGGACCTGCAGGAGTTCATGCTGCTGCCGATCGGCGCACCCAGCTTCCGCGAAGCCCTGCGTTACGGCGCCGAGGTTTTCCACGCGCTCAAGAAGATCCTGCACGACAAGGGCATGCCCACCTCCGTGGGTGACGAAGGCGGTTTCGCCCCCAGCGTGGCCAACCACGAGGCCGCCATCCAGCTGATCCTGGAGGCCATCGACAAGGCCGGCTACACCGCCGGCGAGCAGATCGCCCTGGGCCTGGACTGCGCCGCCAGCGAGTTCTACAAGGACGGCAAGTACCACCTCGAAGGCGAAGGCCTGGTGCTGTCCGCTACCGAGTGGACCGACATGCTGGCCACGTGGTGCGACAAGTACCCCATCATCAGCATCGAAGACGGCATGGCCGAAGGCGACTGGGACGGCTGGAAGATCCTGACCGATCGCCTGGGCAAGAAGGTGCAGATCGTCGGCGATGACCTCTTCGTCACCAACACCAAGATCCTGAAGGAAGGCATTGACAAGAACATTGCCAACTCCATCCTGATCAAGATCAACCAGATCGGCACCCTGAGCGAAACCTTTGCCGCCATCGAGATGGCCAAGCGCGCTGGCTACACCGCCGTCATCAGCCACCGCTCGGGCGAGACCGAGGACAGCACCATTGCCGACATCGCGGTGGGCACCAACGCCGGCCAGATCAAGACCGGCTCGCTCAGCCGTTCGGACCGCATGGCCAAGTACAACCAGCTGCTGCGCATCGAGGAAGACCTGGGCGAAATCGCCGTCTACCCCGGTCGCTCGGCGTTCTATAACCTGCGCTGATCGACTGCATGGGCGCACGTTTCGTCCCGGCCATCCTGATCACCCTGCTCGTGGTCCTGCACGCGCAGCTGTGGTTTGGCCGGGGCAGCGTGCCCAATGTGAACCGCATGGCTGGCGAACTCGAAGCGCAGAAACAGAAGAACATCCAGGCCCAGCTGGTCAACGACCGGCTGTTGGCCGACGTGCAGGACCTGCGCGAGGGCCTGGAGATGGTGGAAGAGAAGGCGCGGCTGGAACTGGGCATGGTCAAGCCCAACGAGATCTACGTCCAGATCACCAAGTAAGGCCGTGATGAAGATCGCCGTCGTCGGTGCGCCCACGACAGGCAAAACCGGACTGGCCCAGGCCCTGGCCCAGCACCTGCCCGAGCTGCAAGTCGGCGATGCCCCCTCCCCTGAAACATTAAAACCTGGCGCCTACGAGCGCGTTCTGCTCATGGGCCTGGACCTGCCGGGCAGCACGGCAGCACAACAGGAAGCGGATGACCGCCTGCGTGCGCAACTGGCCGCAGACGGTGTGGCGTATGGGGTGGTTTACGGACTGGGCCCGCAGCGGATACGTGCCGCACTGCGCCTGATCACACCGCAAGACGGCCCGCCACCGCGCTGGACCGGGCCGTGCGAGCGCTGCGCCGACCCGGATTGCGAATTCAAACTCTTTACTGGATTGATGAAGTCGAAGGCGGCTGGTCGCCGGCCGTCGTGAACAGCTGGGTGGTGTCGATCGTGTCGAAGCGGTAGTTGGCACCGCAGAACTCGCAGTCCACCATGATCACGCCGCGCTCGGCCAGGATCTCGCGGGCCTCGGTCTCGCCCAGCCCCTGGATCATGCGGCCCACGCGCTCGCGGCTGCAGGTGCAGGCAAAACGCGGCGCGGTCTCGCCGGCATGCGGCATGAAACGCTGCAGCTTCTCTTCCCAGAACAGGCGGCGCAGGATGGTCTCCACGTCCAACGTCAGCAGCTCCTCGCGCTTGAGGCTGGACGCCAGCGTGGCGATACGGTTGTAGTGCTCGTACATCTCTGCCTCGTAGAGCTCGGCCTCGGCCGGCTGCTGGCCGGCCAGGTTGCCCATGCCTTCGATGGGCAAGCGCTGGATCAGCAGGCCGGCGGCGACCTTGTCGTCGGCGGCCAGCACCAACACCGTGTCGAGCTGCTCACTCTGGCGCATGTAAAGCTGCAGCGCCTGGGCCAGGTTGTGCACGGACTGGCCGTCGGCACCGGAGAGCGGCACCACGCCCTGGTAGGGCTGCTGGCCGGGCTGGCGGTCCTTGGGGTCGAGCGTGACGGCGAAGCGGCCCAGGCCATTCACATTGAGCATGGCCCGCAGACCGGCGTCATCGGGCACCGCGCCCGGCACGGTAGCCGTGGCACGCAGGCTCAGGTCGGACTGCACTTCGGTCACGGCCAGCTTGACCGGCCCGTCACCGAAGACCTGCAGGATCAGCGCGCCGTCGAACTTGATGTTGGACTGCATCAGCGCCCCGGCCGCCACCATCTCGCCCAGCAGGGCCTGCACCGGCGGCGCATAAGCCCCGGTGCTGCTTTGCGCGCGGCGTTTCAGGATCTCGGTCCAGGCGTCGGTCAGGCGCACGACCATGCCGCGCACCGGCAGGCCTTCGAAGAGGAATTTGTGGAGTTCAGACATGCAAGCAGATAAGGCTCAGCCGATTTTCTTCAAGCCCTTGCGGAAGCGCTCGGCGTTGTCGACGTAATGCTGGGCAATACGCTGCAGGCCCGCGATCTGCTCGGGGCTGAGCTGCTTCACCGCCTTGGCCGGGCTGCCCAGGATCATGGAGCCATCCGGGAATTCCTTGCCCTCGGTCACCAGCGAGCCCGCACCGACCAGGCAGTTCTTGCCGATCTTCGCGTTATTCAGAACGATGGCGCCAATGCCGATCAGCGAGCCGTCGCCCACAGTGCAGCCGTGCAGCATGACCTGGTGCCCCACCGACACGTTCTCGCCCAGGACCAGCGGCACGCCTTCGTCGGCGTGCAGCACGCTGGCGTCCTGGATGTTGGAATTGCGGCCGATGTGGATGTGTTCGCTGTCACCGCGGATGACGGTGCCGAACCAGACGCTGACGTTTTCTTCCAGAGTCACCTTGCCGATGACCTGGGCGCTGTCGGCGACGTAGGCGTTTTTGCCCAACACTGGGGCTTTACCGTCGAGTTCGTAGATGGCCATGTTCTTGTCTCTTTTGGGGGATGGGCTTGATTGTAAAGAGGCCTGCTTTTCCTGTGCTGGGGGCGGGCTTGTTTGCGAGGCTTGGCCGGGTCTCGCCCCGGCGGGCGAGGTACTTTTCTTTGCTTCGCCAAAGCAAAGTACCCAAAAGAAAGGCGAGCCGGATTCGTCGTCCCTCCGCTGCGCTACGGGCACGCTGCGTTGCTCGGCCCGGGCGGGGTGCGCGCAAACTCGCTACGCTCAAACATGCGCGCCCCTTCTCCCGCCCGGCCCTGCGCTACTCGCCTCCTCATTACGGCGTAGGGCTCCAACAGCCGAAGGCAACAAGGACGCGCCATGGCGCATCCTTGTCGAATCCAAGATCTCACACGGAGAACATAATGGATGTCCATCGTGCAGATGTTCGTCATCTCAACGAATCCGGGAGGCAGTTCATGGAACCTGAACACAAAGTGACGACGGAGACCTCGGAACCAGAACCGACTGGGCATCGCTGGGCATTCACTCTGTTGTTCCTTCTGGTCAGCGGCACTAGCGGTCTGGTTTCCTGGATATTGGCTGCATTCACGATCAATCAAACCGTTCTGAACATCTTCTTTGCAACAAATATCTTCTTTTTCCTGTTCGGTCTGAATGCAATATTCACGGGCCGGATAGGGCGAGCATTCCTGTATGCCATCGCACCGACCCCTGCGATCATTCTTATCACCTACTTGGTGTTCGTTGCGCTAAGGTGATAGGCAATAGTCAAAAAAAGCACCTGCGCAGCCGGGCGCACATCCCGGCAATGCCACGCCAACACGGCGATCAACTCAACAGAAGCTCAGTCCGCCTGCAGTGCAGACAACTCGGCGTCACTGAAGCCCGCAGCCCGTCGAGCGTCCAAGTTAAACGGCTTCTTCAACTTGGGCGCCTCATACCGAACCGTCAGCTCCGCATAGGTTGCAACCGGCTCCAGCCCCCGCTCCCCACAAGCCCACGCATACCACCGATTGCCGGTCGAAACATGCCCAATCTCATCCCGCAAGATGATGTCCAGAATCTCCCCGGCGCGGTGATCCCCGATGGAAACCAGCTTGGTCTTCACCGCCGGTGAGGCGTCGAGGCCACGGGCTTCCAGCGTGCGCGGCACCAGCGCCACACGGGCCAGCAGGTCACCGCGCGTGCGCTCCGCCATGGACCACAGGCCATCATGGGCCGGAAAGTCGCCGTAATCGAAGCCCAGCGTCAGCAAGTGCTCACGCAAGAGCGTGAAGTGGTAAGCCTCTTCAAACGCCACTTGCAACCAGTCGCGGTAGAAAGCCTCGGGCATGCCTGCGAAGCGCCAGCAGATGTCCAGCGCCAGATCGATGGCGTTGCGCTCGATGTGTACGATGGAGTGCACCAGGGCGGCGTGGCCGCGCGGGGTGGCCAGGGAGCCGGTCTTGATCTGGGTGTGGGGCAGCAGGGGCGGGCGCTCGCTGCGGCCGGGCAGACCAGGTGGTTCGGCGAATTCGCGGGCGCAGTCGATAGGGCCTGAACGGTCCAGCGCAGTGACGCCGGCGGCCTTGGCCACGGGGTCGGCCAGGGCCAGCAGTTCGAGGCAGCGTGCACGCAGTTCCATGGTGGCGAAATTATCCCCCTAGAATGCCGAGGAACCCCCGCAGCACCTCTATGACCACGCCCTCCGCAGCCCCCGATCAGCCGGTCACCGGCGACCAGACCGCCATCGCCCGCCAGGCCATCCTGGACGAGGGCCGCAACGTCATCGGCTACGAGCTCTACGACCGCTCGCTGGGCGCCGATGCGCACACCGCCGCCAGCGACGCCGAGCTGCTGTTCAACGTGCTCTCGCACGCCGAGCACCAGGCGCTCATGGGCCGCAAGACCATGTTCATCAACTGCACGCACGAGAGCCTGGTGGGGCGGCATCTGGAGCTGATCCACCCCGAACGCGTGGTGCTGGAGATTCCACCGCTCGAAGGGAACAGCCCGGCCGAGATCGAGGCCCGCCTGCCCGTGCTGATGGAAGTGCGCCGCAAGGGTTTCAAGCTGGCTTTCAGCCAGGTCATGCTCACGCGCCCCTATGCGGCCTGGCTGCCGCTGGCCAGCTACATCAAGCTCGACCTGTCTCAACTCAAGCCCGAGCTGATCGAGCCGCTGGTGAAGTTCGCACAGAAGCACAGCACGGCCAAGCTCATCGCCGAGAAGGTGGAGACCGCGGCGCAGCACGAGCTGGCGGCGCAACACGGTATCAAGCTCTTCCAGGGTTACTGGTTCGCCACGCCGGTGCTGGTCAAGGGCCAGACCCTGCGCCCGGCGCAGGCCCACATCATCCAGCTGATCAACCTGGTGCGGCGCCAGGCCGAAGTGGGCGAAATCGAGGAGCTGCTCAAGCGCGACCCCACGCTGTCCTTCAACCTGCTGCGTTTCATCAACTCGGCCGGTTTCGGCCTGAGTTGCGAGATCACCTCCTTTCGTCACGCGGTGATGATCCTGGGCATGCAGAAGCTGTTTCGCTGGGCGGCCCTGCTGATGACCACCTCGCGCGTGGGCGGCACCGCGCCGGCCGTGGGCAATATGGCGGTGGTGCGCGGCCGCCTCATGGAACTGCTGGCCGCCGAGCTGCTGCCGCCCGAGGAGAGCGACGACGCCTTCGTGGTCGGTGTGTTCTCGCTGCTGGACACCATGCTGGGCCTGCCCATGGCGCAGGCGCTGGAGTCGATCTCGCTCTCGGCCCACGTGACGGACGCGCTGCTGCAGCGCAAGGGCATGTTCGCGCCTTTCCTGGAGCTGACCCTGGCCTGCGAGTCGGCCGACGAGGCGGCCTTCGCCCGCGCTGCCACCAACCTGCACCTCTCCAACCATCAGGTCAACTGGGCCCATCTGCAGGCCCTGAGCTGGGCCGAAAACCTCGACCCGGCCAACGCCTGACGGCGGTTCAGGACAGCTGGGCGATCACCGGGCCGCCGCGCTGCAGCGCGCGCTGGTAGGCCGGACGTGCGTTCATGCGCTCACGGAAGGCCCGCACATGGGGGTAAGGCGTGGTGTCCGTGCCGCGGGTGAGCGCGGCCTCCACGGCAAAGCTCATCTGGAAGTCCGCGATGCTGAGCGCCTCGCCGGCGAACCAGGTGTTGCGGGCCAGGTGCTCCTCCATGAAAGCCAGCGCCCCCACGACGTTGGGCTCGATCAGCCGCGCGATGACCTTGGCGCAGAGCTGGCGCGCGATGGGTTTCACGAAAAAAGGCATACGCTGGCGCGGGATGCTGATGAAAACCAGCTTCATCACCAGCCAGTTCATCAGCGAACCCTCGGCGTAGTGCATCCAGAAGCGGCACTGGCGGTGCGCGGGCGTGCCCGGCTTGGGCACCAGCTGCGCCAGTTCACCGCCGGCCTGGGCGCCGTAGCGTTCGGCCAGGTATTCGATGATGGCGCCGGATTCGGCAATGGTCTCCTCGCCATCGGTGATCACGGGCGACTTGCCCAGGGGGTGGATGCGCTTGAGTTCGGGCGGGGCCAGGCGTGTGAGCGGGTCACGCGGGTAGACCTTGAGCTCGTAAGGCAGGCCCAGTTCTTCGAGCAGCCAGAGGACGCGCTGCGAGCGCGAGGTTTCGAGGTGGTGAACGGTGATCATGGGCAGGTTTCAGATGGGCGCTAACCGCGCGGATGGTGCTGGGCGTGCAGCGACTTGAGGCGCTCGCGCGCCACGTGGGTGTAGATGGTGGTGGTGGAGATGTCGGCATGGCCCAGCAGCATCTGCACGGCGCGCAGGTCGGCACCGTGGTTGAGCAGATGGGTGGCAAAGGCGTGGCGCAGGGTGTGCGGCGAGAGCGGCGCCGTGATGCCGGCAGCCAGGGCATGCTTTTTCACGATCATCCAGAACATCACGCGCGACATGGCCTCGCCGGCCCGTGTGCCGCGCAGGGTGACGAAGAGGTCATCGGTCTGCTTCTCCCCTAGCAGGGCCGGGCGCGCCTCCTGCAGGTAGCGCTGCAGCCAGCCGGAAGCCACCTCGCCGAAGGGCACCAGGCGCTCCTTGTTGCCCTTGCCGAAGACGCGCAGCACGTGCTCGGACAGGCTGACGTTGTAGGTCTTGAGCCCCACCAGCTCGCTCACGCGCAGGCCGCTGGCGTACATGAGTTCGAGCATGGTGCGGTCACGCACGGCCAGCGGCGTGTCCTCGCCGGGGGCGGCCAGCAGGGCTTCGACCTGGGCTTCGCTCAGGGTCTTGGGCACGCGCAGGGGCTGTTTGGCGGCCTGCAGGCGCAGCGTGGGATCGGCGGTGATGCGGCGCTCGCGCAGGGCCCAGCGGAAGTAGCGCTTGAAGACGGTGAGGCGGCGGTTGGCCGTGGTGGCACGCGTGGCCGCGTGCCGCTCGGAAAAGTAGCCATTGATGTCGTGTTCCGTGGTCTCCAAAAGCGTACGCCCGCGGGCGGTGAGCCAGCGGGCGTAGAGCGTGAGATCGCGGCGGTAGGCCGTCAGCGTGTTGCGTGACAGGCCTTCCTCCAGCCACAGGGCATCGACGAAGGCGTCGATGGACGCGTCGTCCTCCAGGCCCTGTGCCACGGGGGGCTCAATCGAGCTTGAGGCCGGCGGTGTCGACCACCTTCTTGTAGACCATGTATTCGGCCTTCATCTGCTCGGCGAATTGCGCGGGCGTGTTGCCCACGATCAGGGAACCGGTGTCCTCGATGCGCTTGCGCACGGCCGGATCCTGCAGCACCTGACGCACGGCTGCGTTGACCTTGTCCACCACCTCCTTGGGCAGACCCTTGGGGCCGAGGATGCCGTAGTAGGCCATGCGGTTCACCGGCTCCAGGCCCACTTCCTTGAAAGTCGGCACATTGGGCAGCACGGCCAGGCGCTGCGGGGCGGCGACGACGATCGGCACCAGGCGGCCGGCCTGGATGAAGGGCAGCGCCGAGGGCAGGTTGTCGAAGATGACCGGCACCTGGCCGGCCACCGTGTCGTTCAGGGCCGGACCGGCGCCGCGATAGGGGATGTGCGTGATGAAGGTGCCGCTCATGTTCTTGTACAGCTCCATCTGCAGGTGGCCGATGCCACCGGTGCCGGAGGAAGCGAACGAGTACTTGCCGGGCGACTTCTTGAGTTCGGCCACGAAACCCTTGTAGTCCTTGGCCGGGAAGCTGGGGTGCACGGCGATCACATTGGGCGTGGCCGCAATGTTGATGATGGCCGTGAAGTCGGTCAGGGCGTTGTAGGGAATCTTGGCGTTGATGGCCGGGTTGGCCGCCGTGGTGGACACGGTGGCCATGCCCAGCGAGTAGCCGTCCGGTGCGGCCTTGGTCGTCTCGTTGGCGCCCACCACACCACCGCCACCGGCCTTGTTCTCCACCACCACCGGCTGGCCCAGGGCCTTGCCCAGCGGCTCGGAAATGACACGCGCAATGATGTCGGTGGTGCCACCGGGCGCAAAGGGCACCTGCAGCTTGATCGGCTTATTGGGATAGCCCTGGGCAAAAGCGGTGCCGGCGGCAGCCAGCAGGCTGAGGGCAAAGAGAGCGCGTCGCTGCATGGTGAAGGTCTCCTGGACAGATGAAGGATGACCGATTCTATTGCCCCAGCAGGCCGTTTTTAAGTCGGGTATCCACGGGGTCGGGTCCGACGAAGATCTCCAGCAGCGCCTGGTAGAAATCGGCACCGCCGATGGCCGTGCCGCGCGGCACCTCGTTGACGGCCAGCAGCAGGCCCTGTTCGGGCACGTAATCCAGGGTGATGGTGTCACCCTCGCGGGCTACACCGATGGCGTCGATCGTGCGGGCGAAGCGCTGCACGCGCTCCTGCATGGCGGCCCACTCGGCATCCGTGACGTTCTTGCGCATGCCGTCGACCAGGGCCTTCTTGATGTCGTCGGAGCCGATCTCCATCAGCATGCGCAGCTGCAGGCGCTTGGGGCCGCCCTGGCGCAGTGCCTCGGGGCCGGCCGCTGCCTTCTCGGTCAGGTAGAGCCCGGCCACGAAGGCCTTGAAGATGTAGACGGCGCGCACGCCCAGGCCATTGAGTTGCAAGTCGCGGCTGCCCAGGCGGGCCGTGTCGTCGAAACGCAGGCCTTCGAGGGTGGCCGCCTGAGCGGGGGCACCGGCCAGGACACCGGCCACCGCCAGCAGGGGGAGGAAAAACAGCTTCTTCATGACCATGAAACGCCGCAGGCGTGGATCCGGCTGACAGGCCGGCACTGTGGGGGACTGGTATTCTCACCCTGTGAACTACGCCCAGCTGCTTTTCCCCGATTTCTCCCTGATCCTGTGCGGTTATCTGGTCTGCCGCTACACGGCGCTCAACCGGCCGGTCTGGGACCAGGTCGAGATCCTGGTCTACTACTTCCTCTTCCCGGTGCTGCTGTTCCACAGCATCGTGAAGAGCCCGCTGGACCTCTCGGCCGCCTCCAGCCTGATCGGTGCCGGCCTGGCCATGGGCGTGAGCGGCATTGCGCTGTCCTACGCCCTGCCCCATCTGCCCTTCATCGGCCGCCATGTCGACGCGCGCCTGCACGCCGCCAGCGCCCAGGTGGCCTTCCGCTTCAACTCCTTCATCGGTCTGGCCCTGGCCGACCGCCTGGCCGGCCCCGAAGGCCTGCTGCTGCTGGCGGTGCTGATCGGCTTTTGCGTGCCGCTGTTCAACGTGGGCGCGGTCTGGCCCATGGCGCGCCATGCCCAGCGCAGCGTGGGGCGCGAACTGCTGCGTAACCCGCTGATCATCGCCACGGTTTCAGGGCTGATCGCCAACGTGCTGGGTTTCCGGGTGCCGGCCTGGGCCGACCCCACGCTCAGCCGCATCGGTGCCGCTTCGCTGGCCCTGGGCCTGATGGCGGCTGGCGCCGGCCTGCGCTTTTCCAGCCTGGGCCAGGGCAAGGTGCTGGCGGTGGCCGTGCTGGCCATCAAGCACCTGCTGCTGCCGCTGATCGCGCTGGGTCTCTCAGGCGCTTTTGGCCTGACACCGGTGCAGACCACCATCCTGCTGGCCTTCTCGGCCCTGCCCACGGCGTCCAGCTGTTATGTGCTGGCCGCGCGCATGGGCTACGACGGGGCTTACGTGGCCGGGCTGGTCACGCTGTCCACCCTGCTGGGCGTGGTGAGCCTGTCGTTCGCACTGGGCGTGCTGCGCTAGTCCTTGAGCAGCGTGGCCGTGAACTCGTGGATGGCCTGGACCTCGGGTTTGAGCGCGGTGTAGGCAATGTTCTCGCGGCGCAGCAGCGCACGCATGCTGCGATCGACTTCCTTGGCCTGCTCCTCGTCCTGGAAACGCCCGGTGTGGATGTATTTGCGCTCGCCGCGCTCGACCATGATGTTGATGTTGTTGTGCTGCTTGTACCAGTCCAGGATCTGCTTGCGCGTCTTGCCCGTGTCGCAGATGTTGTCGGGGTAGAACTCGTTGTAGTAGAGGATCTGTGGCAGCGAGGACTCGGTCACCAGGAACTGCACCTGACCGTCGAGCAGCTCCAGCATGTGGTACTGCTGCTGCGCGATCTTGTACTGGTTGCGCAGGCTCTCGTAGTCTTTTTGCCACACCAGGGTTTTGGCGTAGTCCGGAATCAGCTCCACCGACTTGTGATGCAGGTGCAGGTACAGGATGATGGCAGCAGTGAACAGCGACTTTTCGCAGCCTGGCCCGCCGATGATGTTGATCACCTTCGTCGGGTACATGCGCATCTTGTTTTCCGGCAAGTGGGGCGAGACGTAGGTGTATTGAATGGTCATGTTCCGACTCCGTCATTCACGCGGGGGCCTGTGGGTCCGGTCGCTGGGCCAGGGCCCAGGCTGCGTGCTCTCGCACCAGCGCACTCCCCTGCTCCAGCTGCCCCTGCAGTGCCCCGACTATCGCAGGGTCATGCGCCACGCGCAAGGCATTTCCCAGGGCCACCACGATGTTGCGCACCCAGCGCTCATGGCCGATGCGCCGGATCGGGCTGCCCTCGGTGCGGCGCAGAAACTCTTCCTCGTTCCAGGCCAGCAGCTCAAGCAGCGTGCCCCCGCTCATGCCGGGACGCGGCGCAAAGTCCGGCAGGGGGCTACGTTGCGCATACTTGTTCCAGGGGCAGATGAGCTGGCAGTCGTCGCAGCCGTAGATGCGGTTGCCCATCAGCGGGCGCAGCTCCACGGGAATCGGCCCCGCGTGCTCGATGGTCAGGTAGGAAATGCAACGCCGCGCGTCGAGCCGCCCCGGGCCCAGGATGGCCTGCGTGGGGCAGACCGTGATGCAGGCTTCGCAGCTGCCACAATGGTTGCTGACGGGTGCGCTGGCCGGCAGGGCCAGGTCCACATAGATCTCGCCCAGGAAGAACATGGAGCCGGCCTCGCGGTTGAGCACCAGGGTGTGCTTGCCGCGCCAGCCCTGGCCGCTGCGCGTGGCCAGCTCGGCCTCCAGCACCGGGGCCGAATCGGTGAAGACGCGGTGGCCGAAGGGCCCCACCTCGGTCGCCATGCGTTCGGCCAGCTGCTGCAGGCGCGCGCGCAGGACCTTGTGGTAATCGCGGCCGCGGGCGTAGAGCGAGACGATGCCCTCGGCGGGGTGCTGCAGGCGCTCGAACTCGATGGCCTGCCAGCCCTCGGGCATACTCGCGCCCAGGTAGTCCAGACGTGCGGTGATCACGCTCACCGTTCCCGGCACCAGTTCGGCCGGACGGGCGCGTTTGAGGCCATGCGCGGCCATATAGGCCATCTCACCGTGGAAACCACGCGACAACCAGTCGCGCAAACCCTCTTCTGCCGACGACAAATCGACACCGGCCACGCCGATTTGGGAAAATCCAAGTTCACGGGCCCAGGCCCGTATCCGGGAAATGAATTGACTGCTGTTGAACGTCACGAAGCCATTGTAGAAACCCGCGTCCTGTCTGACGAATCCGCCACACAGGCCCTGGCCGCCGTGCTGGCGGCGCAGCCGTCCCTCCGCAACGCCTTTGTCGAACTGCACGGCAACCTGGGCGCCGGCAAGACCACCCTGGTGCGCCACCTGCTGCGGGCCCTGGGCGTGCCGGGCCGCATCAAGAGCCCCACCTACGCCGTGGTCGAGCCGCATGAAGTACCGGGCCTCAACATCTGGCATTTCGACTTCTACCGCTTCAGCGATCCACGCGAGTGGGAAGACGCGGGCTTTCGCGACCTGTTCGCCAGCCCCGGCCTCAAGCTGGCCGAATGGCCCGAGAAAGCGACCGGCCTGCTGCCCGTGGCCGACCTCGCCATCGAACTGCAGGTGCAGGCCGACGAATCACGCCGCGCCATCCTCACGGCCAACACCCCCACCGGGGCCGCGCTGCTGCGGGGACTGAAGGGTGCGCTGACATGAGCGCCGCCGGGCCGTCCCAAGGCGCGAAGGCCCCCTTGGGGGGCAGCGCAGCACACGAAGTGGCAAGCGTGGGGGCCACATTCAAGCGGCGCGAACTGATCCAGGCCGGCACGCTGGTGCTGCTGCTGGGCCGTGCCCATATCGCGAAGGGCGCCGCCATCGTGGCCGTGCGCGTCTGGCCGGCCGAGGACTATTCACGCGTCACGCTCGAATCGGACACCGCACTCAAGGCCAAGCAGACCTTCATCGGCCAGCCGCCACGCCTGGCAGTGGACATCGAGGGCATCGAACTCAACCCCGCGCTGCGCGAGCTGGTGGCCAAGGTCCTGCCCGAAGACCCCAACATCGCCGGCATCCGCGTGGGCCAGTACGCGCCGGGGGTGGTGCGCCTGGTGATCGACCTCAAGCAGGCCATCAAACCCCAGGTCTTCACGCTGCACCCCATCGAGCCCTACCAGCACCGCCTGGTGTTCGACCTCTACCCCACCCAGCCGCCCGACCCGCTGGCCGCGCTGATCGCCGAGCGCCTCAAGCTCAAGGAAGGCGCGGGCGCCCCGGCGGCCTCGGCCGCCCGCCCCGGCGCCGACCCGCTGGGCGACCTGATCGCGCGCCACGCCGACAAGGCGCCCGCACCGGGCCAGCCGGCCGTGCCCGCGCTGCCGGCACGCGGCAACGGGACCGACCGGCTCATCATCATTGCGCTGGACCCCGGCCACGGTGGCGAAGACCCGGGCGCCATCGGCCCGCGCGGCACGCGCGAGAAGGACGTGGTGCTGCGCCTGGCGCGCCGCCTGCGCGACCGCATCAACGCGCGCAGCGTCAACGGCCACACCCTCTTCGCCTACCTCACACGCGACGGCGACTTCTTCGTGCCCCTGCACGTGCGCGTGCAGAAGGCGCGCCAGGTGCAGGCCGACCTGTTCGTGAGCATCCACGCCGACGCTTTCTACACGCCACGCCCGCAGGGGGCCAGCGTGTTCGCTCTGAGCCACGGGGGGGCGTCGAGCAGCGCGGCGCGCTGGATGGCGGCCAAGGAAAACAAGGCCGACCAGATCGGCGGCATCAACGTCAAGGCCAAGGATGCGCAGGTCCAGAGCGCCATGCTGGACATGAGCACCAGCGCCCAGATCAAGGACAGCCTGCGCCTCGGTGGCACCCTGCTCAGCGAGATCGGCCGTGTCGGCAAGCTGCACAAGCCGCGTGTGGAGCAGGCCGGGTTCGCCGTGCTGAAAGCGCCCGATATCCCCAGCGTGCTGGTGGAGGCCGCCTTCATCAGCAACCCGGAAGAGGAAGCCAAGCTCAACAGCGAGGCCTACCAGGAGCAGCTGGCCCAGGCGCTGATGCGCGGCATCGAGGGTTATTTCGCCAAGAACCCGCCGCTGGCGCGCAACCGCAGCGTTTGATCCGTGATGGATTGGATCGTCCACTACCCCGCCCTGCGCCATCTGCACATGGGCCTGGCCTTCACCAGTGGTGCCTTGTTCGCGCTGCGCGGCGCCGCCGTGCTGGCCCGCCAGCGCTGGCCCCTGCACCCGGTGCTGGGGCGGGTCAGCGCCATCATCGACACCGGCCTGCTGGCCGCGGCCCTGCGCCTGCTGTGGGAACTGCGCCTCAACCCCCTGGTCACGCCCTGGCTGCAGGTCAAGCTCGTCGTGCTCCTGCTCTACATCGGTCTGGGCATGCTCGCGCTCAAATACGCGCGCCAGCGGGAGGCCAGGGCACTGTGCTACATCGGCGCGCTGGCCTGTTACGGCTTCATGGTCTCGGTGGCGCTGACCCACTCGCCCTGGGGCGTGTTCGCCAGGTTCTGACCTGGTGCCTAGTCGTTGTCCAGATGGGGGGGTGACAGGCCCTCGGCGGGTTCGCCGGTCTCGGGATCGATCCAGTCGGCAATGCCCAGCTCGCTTTCGGCCTCCTGCAGGCTCTCGCCGGGCTCGGGGGCTTCGAGGTCCGCCGCAGCCTCCATGTCGGCCTGGGCTTCATCGAAACTGTCGTAAGGGCCGAATTCCCGCCCGCCGTCCGTCAGGCTCCAGTAGTAGCCGCCGGGGCGCTTGAGCACCTGCCCCACCAGGACTTCCCCAGCCTCGGGCACCGCCTTCATGGTGGGCGTCTCGCGGCTGCCGGCTTCGGCTTTCTTGCGTGGCATGTCTGCACCTTCCTGCTGACTGTGGGCCGGCCTTGTGACAGCCGGCTTGAACACTCCCTGGCGCCATCATGCACACAGCCGGCCGCAACCGGCAAGCTGGTCATTCATCCACCCCGTGGTGCGGGGGTCAGGCGCCGCGCGACTGGCGGTGCGCCTTCCAGGCGCCGTACATCACGAACAGGCCGGGAATCAGGATCATGGCCCAGATGATCTTGTCCAGATGCATCTTCACAAAGGGAATATTGCCGAAGAAATAACCCACGGTAATGATGCCACCCACCCACAGGGCGCCGCCCAGCACGTCGTAGAACAGGAACTTGGCACGTGTCATCTCGGCCACGCCGGCCACGAAAGGCGCAAAGGTGCGCAGGAAAGGCATGAAACGCGCCGCCACGATGGTGATGCCGCCGTATTTCTCGTAGAAGGCGTGCGCCTGGTTGAAGGCCCGCTTGTTGAAAAAGCGTGAATCCTCCCACTGGAACACCTTGGGGCCGAAATAGCGCCCGATCGCATAGTTGCTCTGGTTGCCCAGCACCGCCGCCGCGAAGAGCAGGCCCACCGAGAGCGTGTAGTCCATCAAGCCGACGCCGCACATGGCGCCCACCACGAACAGCAGCGAATCGCCCGGCAGGAAGGGCATGACCACCACGCCGGTCTCGACGAAGATGATGAGGAACAGCAGTGCGTACACCCAGGCCCCGTAGGCCTGGACAAAGGCCTCCAGGTGCTTGTCCACGTGCAGGATGAAGTCGATCAGAAAGGCGAATATTTCCATGGGGGCCGATTATCCACGGCACCACCGGCGCGGTATTTCATCCTGATTTTTGCATTGACCAACTGCTTAATCCCAGCCGAGGCCAGATCACGATCGATGATCTGGCCTCGCTGTGAATGCCGGGACGACAAAGCTGAAGGCTGCCTTCAGCTCAAAGCAACTTTAGTCCTTGCCGTAATTCTGAGAACGCGGTCCATACAACAAGCCATTGGGGCTGCCCGCAGACAACAGACGCCCAGTTGCAACGCCAGCGACCTGATGACTCTGATCCAGAGTGGTCGCCATCACCTGCTTGACAACCGCAGCAATCAGCAGGCCGGCCAAACCTCCCTGCTGCTGACTCTGCCCCTCTTCGCTCGATGCGGAAGCAGCGCCTGCCCAGAGCAGCTTGCCCGTTTTCAAATCCACCAATTTGGCCTGGGCAGATACGACCGAGGCGCTGTTGAGCACCATGAATACGGTTCCGTATTTTTCAATCGTGATGTAGAGGGCTGCATCAGCACCAAAAATCTGCCGCAACTTCTCTGGCGCTGTCGCATGCATGTCTGTCGGCTGCGTCATCCCGTTTTCCTTGAATGCTTCTGCCACCAAGGTTACGGGCATGACGTAGTAGCCAGCCTCGGCAATTGGCCGAGTGGCATGCGACAGAACGCTGTAAGTAGCCTGCACTTCAGGTGTTGTGTTCAGCGGTGGCAACACCAAAATTGAACGGGGTCGGCTTTCTTTGTACGCCGTGTAATCGACAGGCGCTTTAGTCGCGCAACCCGTCACGACAAGCACACAAGCCGCTGCAGCCAGTACTTTGAAATAGTTTCTCCACTTCATAAAGCCCCCTTATTTTTTAAAATTACGCAACAGAAAGTCCATGAATGTTCCCGATTCAGGATACTGTGCCTTTTCTGCTTGCATTTGCTGAGCGAATTGATCCAGTTTCCCCTGTTGCCCATAAAGCAAACCGAGATGCGCGTAGTAGCCGGGAGGAACGGCGCCACCGCCAGCGCGGATTTTCTGCAAGTCTTCCTCCATTAGCTGGGTTTGCGCGTCCAGACTCAACTTATCGGCGCGAAAGTACGCATCTACGTTATTTTGGTAGCCCTGCCATTGATAGAGCGAAGGGGGCTTGGTTGCACATCCGCCAAGCGCCAAGGTGACCAGAAAAATTCCAGCCGCACTCAATCGAGTATTTTTCATGTTTCTCCTCCCGTGATCGTGTTTTGAAATATCAAAGCGCCGGCCGCCACGCGCCGCTGTCAATGCCGGAGACAAGATTGTTCACCGCATCCCGAATGGCCAGGTCAAGAACCTTGCCATTAAGGGTTGAGTCGTAACCGGCTGTTCCACCAAACCCGATGACCTCGCGCTCAGACAGGCTGTATTCGCCCGCGCCTTGCGAAGAGAAAACAACCTCGGATGTCAACGTGTTTACGATGTTCAGATTGACCTTGGCATACGCAATTTGCGTTTTCCCACGACCCAAAATACCAAAGAGCTGTCTGTCGCCAACATCTTTCCGGCCAAACTCCGTCACATCACCGGTGATCACATAGTCCGCGCCTCTGAGCGTTTGGACCTTCTTCTGGATAGCGGCCTCTTCGCGAATTTCCCGCATATTGGTGCGGTCCAACACATTGAAGCGGCGACTCTGCTGCAGGTGCGTCACCAATATGGTTTGCGCCTGACCACCCAGTCGATCCACGTTGTCGGAAAAAACACCACGCAGAAAAGATGAGCGGTTATCAAATTTTCCGACGGAAACCGGAGTGCGCTGACCGTTGTAGGCCTGCCCAGCAGAATCCACTTTCTGAATTGCAATCGTTCTTGATTCTTCTTGATGGGCGCACCCAAAAAGTGACAGCAACGCTGTCATAAGCAATGGTAGATAAGCGCTTTTTTTCATAAAAATCTGACTCCCATATAAATGCCCATGGCTACTGAGCGATTTTGCAATGCACCCAAAAAAGGCAAATAACTCTACCATCGAAACTCAGCACATTTGAGGGCTTGGATTACCAACAAGTATTAACCCTAGGCCATAGACCTCACGGACTCTTTCCAAGTTTGTCGTGAACCAAAGACGCATGACGCCAGACACACCAGCCAATCCATCCAGGAAGTTCACAGCAGAGCCTAAAATGCCTCGGTGAACGCCGTCCTCGCCCCCGCCCCGCGCCGCCCCATCCGTGAGCTCCCGGATGAGCTGATCAGCCAGATCGCCGCCGGCGAAGTGGTGGAACGCCCCGCCTCGGTGGTGCGCGAGCTGGTGGACAACGCGCTGGACGCCGGCGCCACCCAGATCACCGTGCGCCTGCTGGCCGGCGGCGTGCGCCTGATCGCGGTGGAAGACAACGGCATCGGCATCCCGCGTGATGAACTGCCCATCGCCCTGAAACGCCACGCCACCAGCAAGATCGGCAGCCTGCAGGATCTCGAATCCGTGGGCACCATGGGTTTTCGTGGCGAGGCGCTGGCCGCCATCAACTCCATCGCCGACTGCGCCATCCTCTCGCGTGTGGCCGAGCAGTCCAGCGCCTTTCTGCTGGACGGCCGCACCGGCGAGATCCGTCCCGTGGCGCGCAGCGCCGGTACCACGGTAGAAGTGAAGGAACTGTTTTTCAGCACGCCGGCGCGCCGCAAGTTCCTCAAAACCGACGCCACCGAACTGGCGCACTGCATCGAGTCGGTACGCCGCCACGCCCTGGCCCGGCCCGACGTGGGTTTCGCCATCTGGCACGAGGGCAAGCTCGTGGGGCAGTGGCGCGTGTGCAGCGAACCCGAAGCCCTGCAGCAGCGCCTGGCCGACGTGCTGGGCGAGGACTTCATTAGCGAGTCGGTGACCGTGGATTTCCAGACGGCCGCCGCGCCCGGCGCCTACCATGGCGTCCGGGTATGGGGCCGCGCCGGCATCCCCGACGCCGCGCGCAGCCGCGCCGACCATCAGTTCTGCTACGTCAACGGCCGTTACGTGCGCGACAAGGTGCTCACGCACGCCGCGCGCAGCGCCTACGAAGACGTGCTGCACGGCCACAAGCAGCCGGTCTACGCGCTCTACGTGGAGATCGACCCGGCGCGCGTGGACGTCAACGTACACCCGACCAAGATCGAGGTGCGCTTCCGCGATGGCCGCGAGGTGCACCAGGCCGTGCGCCACGCCGTCGAGAATGCCCTGGCCGCGCCGCGCGCGCAGGCGGCCGTCCACGGCGGTTCCGCGGTGCCGACCCACCTGGCCGACATCGCTCGCCCCATCGCGCCGGCACCCTGGGCGCAGCCTGCTATCAATTTCGGAGTAAGCGACACGTCGGTGCGCGGCCATGAGGTGCACGACCTGGCCGCGCTGTGGCAGCCTGCGTCCGCGGCAGCTCCCGCGCCGCTGGCCTGGGCAGTGCGCGAACCCGGCTCGGCGGCGCTGTCCGAGGCCAGGCCCCTGCCTGCCGAAGGCGCCCCACAGGCCTGGCCCCTGGGCCGCGAAGCCACGGAAAGCGCGTGGCCTCTCGGCCGCGCGGTCGCTCAACTGCACGGCGTCTACATCCTGGCCGAGAATGCCCAGGGCCTGGTGGTGGTGGACATGCACGCCGCGCACGAGCGCATCGTCTACGAGCGGCTCAAGAACCAGCTCGACGTGCAGGCCATTTCCAGCCAACCCCTGCTGATCCCCGCCACCTTCGCCGCCACGCCGCAGGAAGTGGCCACGGCCGAGGCGCATGCCACCACACTGCATACCCTGGGCCTGGAGATCACCTCCTTCTCGCCCAAAACCCTGGCCGTGCGCGCCGTACCCGCCACCCTGGCCCAGGGCGATGCGGTGGAGCTGGCGCGCAGCGTGCTGGCCGAGCTGGGCCAGCACGAGGCAAGCACCGTGATCCAGCGCGCCCGCAACGAGCTGCTGGGCACCATGGCCTGCCACGGTGCCGTGCGCGCCAACCGCAAACTCACGCTGGAAGAGATGAACGCCCTGCTGCGCGACATGGAGCAGACCGAACGCTCCGACCAGTGCAACCACGGCCGGCCGACCTGGCGGCAGGTCACGCTGAAAGACCTGGACGCGCTGTTCCTGCGCGGACGTTGAGCCCTGCATGGGGCCAGGTCGCCCGGGGTTATTCCGAAGCAGCGCTGAACTTTTCTCTGCAGCGGCGCATCATAGAAACCCATGAAACGCTGGCTCCTCCTGCTCCTGGCCCTGCTGACCGCCTTTGCCCTGGTCACGGGCTGCGCCACCCTCGACGAGAAACAGCGCGGCTGGATCTTCCAGCCCTCGGACCGCAGCTGGTGGCGCGGCGACGAGGCCGCCCAAGGCATGAGCGATGTCTGGATAGCCTTCAACTCGCAGGAAACCGGCCAGGCGGTGAAACTGCACGGCCTGTGGCTGGCCCACCCGGACCTGGCCCGCAGGCCCAATGCCCCCGTGCTGCTTTACCTGCACGGCGCGCGCTTCAACGTGGTGGGCTCGGCCTTCCGCGCGCGCCGCATGCAGGAGCTGGGTTTCTCGGTGCTGGCGGTGGACTACCGGGGTTTCGGCAAGAGCACGCAGGAACTTCCCTCGGAGACCATGGCCTACGAGGATGCGCGCGCCGCCTGGGACTGGCTGGGCCGGCAATACCCCGGCCGGCCGCGCTACATCTTCGGCCACTCCCTGGGCGGGGCCATCGCCATCGAGCTGGCCGCGCAGGTGGAAGATGAATACGGCACCCTGGTCGAAGGCACCTTCACCTCCATCCCCGACGTGGTCAGCAGCTTCAAGTGGGGCTGGCTGCCCGTGGGCCCATTCATCACCCAGCGCTTCGAGGCCGCCAAACGCGTGCCGCAGATCGGCTCGCCCCTGCTCGTGGTGCATGGCGCCAACGACAACCTGATCCCGCCCGAGCTGGGCCGCAAGCTCTTTGACGCCGCCACCGGCCGCAAGGCTTTTGTGCTGGTCGAAGGCGGCTCGCACCACAACACCAACTCGGTGGGGCAGGCGCAGTACCGGGTGGCGATCAACGAGCTGTTCGGGCTGCGCTGAGCAGGCCGGATCATCGGGTGCCCCATGCACCCGTCCCTTCATGCCGGGCGCCGCTGTCCGGGCCGCACCCGGCTGACCAGCAGCGCGTCGGCCGCATCGGCGTCCACCGCCTGGCCTGTCGCGTCCACCAGCGGCTGCTCGAAGTCGTTCCAGCCACGCACCCCGGTCTTGAGCGAAACCACCTTGCTGAAGCCCATGCGCTGCATCGTGTGGGCGGCCAGCACGCTGCGGTTACCCGAGCGGCAGATCACCACAATCTCGCGATCGCGCCCGCCGGCCAGTTCGGGCACGGTGTCGTCGTAGTCCCAGTCGCAGGCCGATTCGAGAATGCCGCGTGGCACGTGGACGGAACCGGCGATGTGCGCGGCATCAAATTCCGCCGGTTCGCGGATGTCGAGCAGCAGCGGTGGCGTGGGCTGCCGCAACTGCTCGGCCAGGTCCCAGGGCATGATTTCACGGACCTCGGCAAGGCATTCGGCAATCAGGTCGGTGTAGTGTTTCATGAACGTAGGTGGTAAGTCAGGTGGTTCGCGCGTGCCGGGTCCATCGTAGTGCGGCAACGGCGCTGCACCTATCCCCCAAACGGGTGATATCCCACCCGATCTGGTACCCTCAGACGGATGTCCGTTTCGTCTCCTGCTGCCCCGGTTTCCCCCATGTCCCCCGCCCTGATCGTGCTCATCCTGTCCCTGCTGCTGGGGCTGCAGCCGATCACCACCGACCTCTACCTGCCCGCCCTGCCCGCGCTGACCGCAGGCTTCGGCGCCACGCTGCCGCAGGCGCAACTCACGCTCACCGCCCTGCTGCTGGCCTTTGGCATCTCGCAGCTGGTCTGGGGCCCGCTGTCGGACCGCTTTGGCCGCCGGCCCATCCTGCTCTGGGGCCTGGGGGCCTATGTGCTGGCCTCCGTGGTCAGCACGCTGGCGCCCACCATGGAACTGCTGATCGTCGCGCGCGTGCTGCAGGGTGTGGCCATGGGTGCGGGCGTGATGTGTGCGCGCGCCATCGTGCGCGACCTGTACAAGCCCGTGGAAGGCGCACGCATGATGTCCAAGGGCCTGACCGGCCTGGGCGTGATCGCCTGCCTCAGCGGGCCGCTGGGCGGCGTGCTCTCGGGCTGGGCCGGCTGGCGCATCGCCTTGCTGGCGCTCTCGGTGTTCGGCGCGGCCACGCTGGCACTGGTGGCCTGGCGCTTCGAGGAGACCGTGAAGCAGAAGAACCCGCAGGCCTTGCAGCCGGCCACGCTGCTGCAGACCTGGCGCGGTATCGTGCGCCACCCGACCTTCTGGGCCTATTCGGCGCTGTCGGCCGCCTCCTACGGTGGGCTGTTCACGGTGCTGGCCTCCTCGTCCTTCATCTTCATCGATGTGCTGGGCGTGTCGCGGCCGGCCTACGGGCTCATCATGGCCACGGTGTCCCTCACCTACATCCTGGGCACCCTGGCCTGCCGGCGCCTGCTGCCGCGCCTGGGCGTGCGGCGCTCGGTGGCGCTGGCGGCCGGTTTCACGCTCACGGGCGGCACGCTGATGGGCACCTTCGCGCTGGCCGGCCTGCACAATGGCTGGGCCATCATGCTGCCCTTCTACCTCTTCATGCTCGCGCACGGCGTGCACCAGCCCTGCAGCCAGAGCGGCGCCGTCGGCCCCTTCCCGTATGCCGCGGGCGCGGCCTCGGCGCTCAACGGTTTCCTGATGGCGGTGACGTCCTTCATCGTCGGCAATTGGCTGGGCACGGCCATGGACGGCACGGTTAGGCCCCTGATGTACGGCGTGTGGTTCTGGAGCGTGATGATCGCCCTTGCAGCCTGGACCCTGGTGCAAAAGCATGGAAAAAGCAGCGAGCACTGATCTGCCAAGGTGCCTGGCTCTTGCCGGGCCGACGGCCAGCGGCAAGACCGCGGCCGCGCTGGCCATCGCGGCCGAGCTGCCCGTGGAGATCATCAGTGTCGATTCGGCCCTGGTCTACCGCGGCATGGACGTGGGCACGGCCAAACCCAGTGCCGCCGAACTGGCTGCCGTACCGCATCACCTGATCGACATCCGCGACCCGCTGCAGGCCTATAGCGCGGCCGAGTTCGTACACGACGCCACCGAACTCATCCACGCCATCCACGCACGCGGCAAGCACCCGCTGCTGGTGGGCGGCACCATGCTCTACTTCAAGGCGCTGTTCGACGGCATCGACGACATGCCCCGCGCCGATGCGGGGATACGCGAGCAGATCGAGGCCGAAGCGAAAGCACAGGGCTGGCCCGCGCTGCACGCCGAACTCATGCGCGTGGACCCGGTGACCGCCGCGCGCCTGGCGCCCGCCGACGCGCAGCGCATCCAGCGCGCGCTGGAGGTGTACCGCGTCTCGGGACTCCCCCTGTCCTCCTTCCACACGCGTCGGGACGAAACGCAGCCATCGGCCGTGGCGCAAGCCACCACGCTGATCTCGCTGGAGCCGTCTGACCGCGCCTGGCTGCACGAGCGCATCGCCCAGCGCTTCGACACCATGCTGGCCGGCGGCCTGCTGGACGAGGTGCAGCGCCTGCGCGCGCGCGGCGACCTGCACCCCGACCTGCCGTCCATGCGCTGCGTGGGCTACCGCCAGGCCTGGGAAGCGCTGGACGGTGTCTTCCCCATGAGCGAGCTGCGCGAACGCGGCATCTACGCCACGCGCCAGCTGGCCAAGCGCCAGATCACCTGGCTGCGTTCCATGCCGCAGCGCCGCGTGGTGGCCTGCGACGCACCCGACGCCCTGCAACAAGTGTTGCAAATCGCGCGTGACTGGGCCGCAACAAGCGCAGCCTAGGCATCAGGAATTCGCTACCATGGCCCCACGCGCCCGGGCCGACACACCGGGCCATCCCCGGGAACAGCACATGGACATGAACAGACGTTTGCTATTGGGCGCCACCGGCGCCTTGGCCCTGTCGGCCTGCAGCACGCAGCAGATGGTGACCATCGCCACGTCCAGAAGCCCGGAATCGGCCCTGCGCAACATGGCCCAGAGCCGCGTCAACTCCTACACCTACAACCCCCAGCTCGCGCTGGCCGACCTGCGCCGCATCAAGAACGAGTACGACAAGCTCATGGGCAACCTGCAGAAGGAAAGCGGCGAGAAGTGGGGCAAGCGCGAAGCGGGCACGCTGCCCAGCCGCACGCGCTACGTGAAGTACACGGAAAACTACAAGAACCGGGTCGTGGTCGACTACGACGCCGGCACCATCCTGATCGAGCACCTGGACGAAGATGGCGTCAAGGACAAGCTGCGCCGCGCGACCGTCGTGGCCCTGCTCACGCCCGGCGACCCGGGCGCCGTGGACCTGTTCTCGGACAAGGAGATCACGCTCAGCGGCCAGCCCTATCTGCAGGACCTCGTGGTGGACCAGAACAACGTCGTCCTCAAGACGCGCGAGGACGTGGAGCGCTACGCCGACCACCTGGTCAACAACCGCCTGCAACAGCGCAGCATCGACGTCAACGGCGCGCCGAAGACCGTGTTTTACGTGCAGATGAACATGGTCAACGCCGCCATCGACAAGCGCGCGCTGCAATACGCCAGCCTCGTGCGCCAGAACTCGGACAAGACCCGGGTCAGCCGCAGCCTGATCTACGCCATCATCCGCATCGAAAGTTCCTTCAACCCCTATGCGGTGTCCAGCGCGCCGGCCTACGGCCTGATGCAGCTCGTGCCCACCAGCGGCGGGCGCGAGGCCTACCGCAAATCCCGCGGCGAGGACGTGATCCCGACCAAGGAATTCCTCTTCACCCCCGCCAACAACATCGAGTTCGGCACGGCCTACCTGGGCGTGCTGCTTTTTGATAGCCCGCTGCGCGAGATCCGCGACCCGGTGTCACGCGAATACTGCGCCATCGCCGCCTACAACACCGGCCCGAGCAATGTGTACCGGGCTTTCAGCAGCAAGAACGGGCGGGCGCGCCAGGACGAGGCACTGGACGCCGTCAACGCGATGCGCCCTGACGAGGTCTACAACGCCCTGCGCAGCAAGCTGCCCTATGACGAGACACGCGGCTACATCGCCAATGCGGTGCAGGCCAAGAAACGCTACGCCATGATGTAGGGCCGGGTCACGGCGTTGTC
Organism: uncultured Hylemonella sp.; assembly: GCA_963512175.1. Classification (GTDB taxonomy): domain Bacteria; phylum Pseudomonadota; class Gammaproteobacteria; order Burkholderiales; family Burkholderiaceae_C; genus Hylemonella. The sequence goes on from CAUPLI010000001.1 coordinate 317,334, forward strand.
ACATGCGCTGCCTAGCATGCGGCTTGCGTGTTCAACCAACCCAAGCCCATCATGCGCATTCCTCTGCTGCTGTCACTCCTGGTCCTTGCTGCGGCATCGACCGCCCAGGCCCAGTCCGCCTTCCCCGCCACGCTGGCTGGCCACGCCGCCCTGCCGGCCACCACCTTCATCGCTGCGCCCAAGGATGCACCGGCCAGCCTGCAGACCTCGGGCAAGTACACCACGCCCAACGGCCGCCGAGAGGACCGCCTGGGCGTGATCGCCGGCACCTCCTACCTCTCGGCCAAGGACGCGCCCAAGCCTACCGGGATCAGCCTGCCCTTCACCGGCCAGCCCGTGCAGGGCTTCTCGGGCATCAAGGCCATGAAGGACGGCAGCTACTGGGTGCTGACCGACAACGGCTTCGGCAGCAAGGCCAACTCGGCCGACGCCATGCTGATGTTCCACCACGTCAGGCCCGACTGGAAGAGCGGCAGCGTCAAACGCCTGCAGACCGTGTTCCTGCACGACCCGCAGAAGAAGGTGCCCTTCCTCATCGTCAACGAAGGCACGAGCAAGCGCTACCTGACCGGCGCCGACTTTGACATCGAGTCCATGCAGTTCATCGGTGAACACGTCTGGTTCGGCGACGAACTCGGCCCCTACCTGATCAAGACCGACCGCCAGGGCCAGGTGCTGGCCGTGTACGACACCTGGGTCGACGGCAAGCTCGCCCGCTCGCCCGACCATTTCAGCGTGAGCACGCCCGCCACGGCAGGCGCTTTCAGCACCCCGGTGCGCCGCTCGCGCGGTTACGAAGGCATGGCCGCCTCGAAAGACGGCCAGTTCCTCTACCCCCTGCTCGAAGGCCCGCTGTGGGACGAAGCCGGCAAGCAATGGGAGAACAAGGACGGCCGCGAGTACCTGCGCGTGCTGGAGTTCAACGTGGCCAAGGGCGAGTGGACCGGCCGTTCCTGGAAGTACGCGCTGGAACTCAAGGGCAACAACATCGGCGACTTCAACATGATCGACGCCGACACCGGCCTCATCATCGAGCGCGACAACGGCGAGGGCCTGGAGCGCACGGCCTGCAACGGCCCGGCCCGCCCGGACTGCCAGAACATCCCCGCGAAATTCAAGCGCGTCTACAAGGTCAGCCTGAAGGAGGTGGATGCCGACGGTTTCATGCGGAAGATCGGCTACATCGACCTGCTGGACATCCAGGACCCGAGAGGCCTGGCCAAGGTGGGTGGCGAGAACGGCCGTTTCACCTTCCCCTTCGTGACCATCGAGGACGTGGACGTGGTGGACGCCGAGCACATCGTCGTCGCCAATGACAACAACCTGCCCTACTCCTCCGGCCGCCAGCTGGGCCGCAACGATGACAACGAGTTCATCCTGCTGCACGTGCCCGAACTGCTGAACGCACGCTGAGCGTCCCGCCGCTTCATGAACACAACGGGGGCCTCGGCCCCCGTTCCCGTTTCACTCGATGCGCAGCTTCTGCCCGACGCTACCCTGCCGCTTGGGCAGCGTCAGCGTGAGCACGCCGTTGTCGTATCTGGCCTTGGCCTGGCCCTGGTCCACGTCCTGCGGCAGCTGGATGCCACGCGAGACCGAGCCGTAGTAGCGCTCGTTGCGCAACTGCTTGTCGTCCTGGTGTGAGTCCTCCTGCTTCACCTCGGCGCGCACCATGACCATGCCGCCCTCGATGGTGACATGGATGTCTTCCTTGCGCACGCCGGGGATCTCGGCCGAGACGGTGTAGGCGTTGCCGTTTTCCTTCACATCCATCCTGATCTGGCCCGGGCTGGGCAGCGAATCACCATGCAGGGGCTTGACGTAGAAACCGGGCGCCACGTCGCGGAAAAAATCGTCGAACAAGCTGCCGCGCGAGATGAGAGTGTTCATATCTTCCTCCTGGGGGTCAACAGGCCGGCGGTCCCCATGACCGGCAACAGCCATGCAAAAAATATAGGCGCCCTCGCGCCGTTCTCAAGGGCCGCACGCGGCACCGTTGACGCAGATCAAACACGGCCCGTCCGCCAACTACCCCCCTGGGCATCCAGATTTACCCTAATCAGGGCACTGAACCGGTTCTCAGACCATGCCTCCCCCCGTATCATGGTTGCGGTACCCACCCGCCTAACGAGGAGCGTTGAGAATGACCCCCACCCTGATCCTGGCGATCAACATCGCCGCCATTGCCGTCATGCTGCTGTGCCTGACCACCGTCTACCGCCTGCGCAGCAACATCCCGGGCGGCGTGGTCGGCAAGCAATGGGGTTACCTGACCTCGCTGGTCACCCTGTTCACGCTGGGCTATTTCGTCACCCCCTTCTTCACCAGCCTGCCCACCGAAATCATCAGCCTGGTGGTAGCGCTGATCTTCTTCTTCGGCGCGGTCTACGTGCTGATCACGGTGCGGCTGATCTACCGCATCATCGAAGAGATGACGCGCTGAGAAAGCCCCCGTCATGGACACCTCACTGATCCTGGTCAAGACCGACAAGGGGGTTGAAGAGATCCGCAGCCGCTCCTTCGGCCTGTCCCAGACGCTGCGCGCCCTGCTCATCATGGCCGACGGTTCGATCAGCATGTCCAGCCTGCTGCACCGCACGGCGCAGCTGCCCCTGGCCCAGGAAAACATCGAATGGCTGGTCAGCGAAGGCTTCGTCGAATCGGTGCGGCCCGGCGACCGAGCGACCTCGCGGCTGTCGCCGCGTAATGCGCTGATCGCCCTCAGCCGTGAACTGCTGGGCGCCGAGGCCCCCAAGGTGATCGAACGCCTGAAGGACGTGCCCGAGAGCCCGGCCGAACTGCAGGCCGCCGTCGAGCGCTGCCACAAGTTCATCAAGCTCACCATCGACGAAACCAAGGCCGCGCAGTTCCTGCAAGCCGGCCGGGCCCTGCTGTCTTAGGGCCAGGCCCTAGGTCGGGTTGCGCCCGGCCTCCCAGGCCAGCATGGCGGCCTTGCGCTCACCTCCCCAGCGGTACTGGCCGCTGTCGCCGCTCTCGCGGATCACGCGGTGGCAAGGTATGAGGTACGCAATGGGGTTGGCTGCCAGCGCGCTGCCCACGGCGCGCTGGGCCCGGGGCGCACCGGCCAGGCCGGCCAGTTGCGTGTAGGACACGCGCCGGCCCGGCGGCAGGCGCAGCAGCGCCTCCCACACCTTGAGCTGGAAGTTGGTGCCGCGCAGCAGCAGGTGCAGGCGGCCCGGCTGCGGCGTGCCCGGGAACACCTGGTCCATCAGGCGCTGCGCCTCCCGGTCGTCGCAGACCAGTTGCGCCGCCGGCCAGGCCGCGCGCAGTTCCTGGTGGCGCAGCGCCACGTCACCGTCGAGAAACGCCAGGTAGCAAAGCCCGCGCGCCGTCCAGCCCGCCAGCGCGGTGCCAAACGGCGTGTCGGCCTGCCCCCAGCCCAGCGTCACGCCGGCGCCGCCGCTCTTGACCTCGCCCGGGCTCATGGCCTCGCAGCTGACCATCAGGTCGTGCAGCCGGCTGCTACCGGACAGGCCACTGGCCTGCGCGACGCTCAGCACGTCCTGCGCCTCGCGCAGCGCCTGCAGCGCGGAGGCCTTGGTCAGGTATTGCAGAAAGCGTTTGGGCGAGATGCCGGCCCAGGCGGCGAAGACGCGCTGCAGGTGATGTTCGCTCAGGTGCACGGCGTCCGCCAGCTCGGCCAGCGTGGGCTGCTGCAAGGCGTTCTCACGCAGGTAGCGTATGGCTTGCGCCACCACGGCGTACTGGCGTTGCGGCGGGACCGGCAGCTCATCCATGTGGCACCGCCTTGCGCGCCCACAGCGTGCGCGGATCGAAACCCGTCACCAGCGCCGTACCCGTGAGCACCACCAGCGCGCCGGCCAGCGTCTGCCAGCCCACGGCCTCGCCCAGGAAGAGATGGCCCCAGAGGATGCCGAAGACCGGGATCAGGAAGGTCACCGTGAGCGCAGAGGCTGCGCCCAGCGCCGCGACCAGGCGGAAGTACATCAGGTAGGCCAGACCCGTGCACAGCAGGCCCAGGCCGGCCACCGCACCCCAGACCACGGGTGTGGCGGCCACGGGCAGCGGCGCATGGCCCGCGAAGGGCAGCGCAGGCCAGAGCAGCAGCGTGGCCGCCCACATGCTGCCATGGGCGTTGGCGTAGGGCATGAGCGCGTTGCTGGCCGATTTGGCGTAGTGGCTGGCGATGGCGTAGCAGCAGGGCGCCAGCAGCACGCCGGCCAGCACCCAGCCCGAGCCGGGCTTCAACATGGCCGGATCCAGCCCCATGAGCAGGGCCACCCCGACCACGCCCAGGGCCAGGCCCGCCGCGACACGGCCCCGCAACGGCTCGCGGCTCCAGGCCCATGCGATCACCGCGCCCCAGATCGGCGCCGTGGCGTTGACCACCGAGAGCAGCGAAGCCGTGAGCGTCTGCGCAGCCCAGGCGAAGAGCACAAAGGGCAGCGCGCTGTTGAACAGGCCCAGCACCAGATAGTGGCGCCAGTGCGTGCGCAACGCCAGACTGTGGCGGAACCAGCGCCCCGCCAGCGCCAGCAACAGGGCCCCCAGCAGCACCCGCCACTCGATCAGCCAGACCGGCCCCAGCGCGGGGACCGCGATGCGCATGAAAAGGAAGGAGGCACCCCAGATGGCCGCAAGGATGATCAGCTGGAGCAGGTTGGCGGGTGTCATGGGTGTCCGGTGATTCGCAGTACGGGTCTATTCTCACCCCCACGCCGGGCCACCGCCACCCGATTCTTGCGCAATTGCCCAGTGAAATCGGATATTTTCAACCGGCCTGCCTTGCCGGCAGCCGGACAAGCCGTTACGCTGTCAACTGAGACCAACAAGGACGACCCGCATGAGCACCCAGCCCTCCTCCCGCACCACCGATACCCGCAACACTGCCGGCAACAGCAGCAAGTTCGAACTGCTGCTCTTCCAGCTGGGCACCGCCGCCGGCTCCGACCAGCGCGAACTGTTCGGCATCAATGTGTTCAAGGTGCGCGAAATCATGGTCATGCCCCAGCTCACCAAAATGGTCAATGCGCCGGCCCATGTGCTGGGCGTGGCCAATATCCGCGGCCAGATCATCACCGTGATCGACCTTCCCGCCATCACGGGCCGCACGCCGGCCAAGGGCGACGGTATCCTGCTGGTCACCGAATTCGCCCGCACCACCCAGGGCTTCTTCGTCGAGAACGTGACCGAGATCGTGCAGGTGGACTGGAAGCATGTGCTCTCCGCCGAAGGCCGCGGCGGCGAACTGGTCACCAGCATCGCCCGCCTCGACGGCGATGCGGAGAACAGCCGCCTGGCGCAGGTGCTCGATGTGGAACGCATCCTGCACGACGTGATGCCAGACACGGCGGATTTCGGAAAGCCTACGGGCCCCAAGATCCAGCTCCCGCCGGGCAGCGTGGTGCTGGCGGCCGACGATTCGGCCATGGCGCGCGGCATCCTGGAGAAAGGCCTGAACTCGCTGGGCATCTCTTTCATCATGACCCACAGCGGCAAGGAGGCGTGGGAACGCCTGCAAAGCCTGGCCGTGCAGGCCAAGAGCGAGGGCAAGTCCGTCAAGGACAAGGTCGCGCTGCTGCTCACCGACCTGGAAATGCCCGAGATGGACGGCTTCACCCTGACCCGCAACCTCAAGGCCGACGTGCAGTTCAGCGGCATCCCGGTGGTGGTCCATTCCTCGCTCACGGGCACGGCCAACGAGGCCCAGGTCAAGAGCGCCGGCGCCGACGCCTACATCGCCAAGTTCCATATCGACGATCTGGCCGCCACGCTGCGCGAAGTGCTGGCCAAGCGCTGAACGGGGGTTGGCCAGCCTGGTGCTGGCCATGCCCTTCCCCGCACGCGGCGCCTGGCGCCGCGTTAAGCTCGCCTGCATCCCCACCCATCGCCGCTCCATCCATGTCCAGCGACCGCGCACGCGCCCCTACTCCCCGCTCCCTCAGCGGCCTGCTGCCCTTTCTGCGGCCCTACCGCGCTCGCATCGCCCTGGCCCTGCTGTTCCTCGTGCTGGCGGCCGCGGCCACGCTGGCCTTCCCGCTGGCCCTGCGCGAGCTGATCGACGGCGGCCTGCAGCCGCAGGACCGCGGCGTGCAGCTGCTGGCGCTGCGCCAGCACTTCGCCCTGCTGTTCGGCGTGGCCGCGGCCATGGGCGTGTTCTCGGCGGTGCGCTTCTACCTCATGAGCTGGCTGGGTGAACGCGTCACGGCCGATGTGCGCGACGCCGTCTACCACCACGTGCTGCAGCAGAGCCCCGAGTTCTTCGAGACCACGCAGACCGGCGAGGTGCTCTCGCGCCTGACCACCGACACCACCCTGGTACAGACCGTGGTGGGCTCCTCCTTCTCCATGGGCCTGCGCAGCACCGTGATGGGCCTGGGCGCGCTGGGCATGCTGGTCTGGACCAATCCGCTGATCATGGCGCAGGTGCTGCTGGTGCTGGTCGGCGTGGTGCTGCCCAGCATCTGGTTCGGCCGCCGGGTGCGCCGCCTCTCACGTGCCAGCCAGGACCGCGTGGCCGATTCCAGCGCCATCGCCGCCGAGGTGCTCAACGCCGTGCCCGTGGTGCAGAGCTACAGCGCCGAGGCGCGCGAGGCCGCGCGCTTTGACGCCGCCACCGAGAACGCCTTCGGCACCGCCAAGCGCCGCGTGCGCGCACGGGCCACGCTCATGGCCTTCATCATCACGGCCACCTCGGGCGCCCTGCTCTGGGGCCTGTACCAGGGCACGCAGGCCGTGCTGGCCGGCGAGATCAGTGCCGGCCACCTGGGGCAGACCGTGGTCTACGTCATCATGCTGGCCAGCTCCTTCGCCGTGCTGGGCGAGGTCTATGGCGAGCTGCTGCGCGCCGCCGGCGCCACCGAGCGGCTCATGGAACTGCTGGCCAGCCAGTCGCCCATCGCCTCGCCCGCCCAGCCACTGCCCGCGCCCTCCCCGGCCGCCGGCACCGCCATCGACTTCGAGGCCCTCACCTTTCACTACCCCTCGCGCCCGGCCCAGGCCGCGCTGAGCGACTTCACGCTGCACGTCGCGCCCGGCGAGACCGTGGCCCTGGTCGGCCCCAGCGGCGCGGGCAAGACCACCGTGTTCCAGCTGCTGCTGCGTTTCTACGACCCCAGCGCCGGCACCCTCAAGCTCAACGGCGTGCCCCTGCCGCAGCAAAGCCTGCAGGCCCTGCGCGCACAGATCGCCATCGTTCCGCAGGAGCCGGTGATCTTCTCCAGCAGCGCGCTGGAGAACATCCGTTACGGCCGCCCCGATGCCAGCGATGAGGAAGTGAAGGCTGCCGCGCGCGCCGCCTTTGCCGACGACTTCATCCGCGCCCTGCCCGAGGGCTACGGCACCTTCCTCGGTGAACGCGGCGTGCGCCTCTCCGGCGGCCAGCGCCAGCGCATCGCCATCGCGCGCGCCATGCTCAAGAACCCGCCCTTGTTATTGCTCGATGAAGCCACCAGCGCGCTGGACGCCGAGAGCGAACGCATGGTGCAGGCCGCCCTGGAAACCGCCATGCGCGGCCGCACGACGCTGGTGATTGCCCACCGCCTGGCCACCGTGCAGCAGGCGGACCGCATCGTGGTGATTGATCAGGGGCGGCTGGTGGAACAAGGCACGCATGAAAGCCTGGTGGCGGCGAACGGGCTGTATGCACGGCTGGCGGCGCTGCAGTTCAAGTCATAGCGAAGAACTCTCTTTGATGAAAAGAGGCGCCCTCAGGCAAAGAAGTTGGACCAATATTCGGGAGCATCGCAAATGTCAACTCGAGAGAACACCGTCGAAGCTGTAAACAAGGTCTTGGGTGAACCTGTGTTTGCGGAATTCACAGACAACGCATGGAAGATTCGTACCAACTTAATCTTGGCGTCTGTTGTGTCGATTGCTGTTGTTTTTGCGAACCTTCATATCGAACCTGATTCTCAGATTTTGGGACTCAAGTTCAAAGGGCTTGACGACATAGTCTTGACGAATGGACTGATTGCGGTTGTAGCTTATCTGCTTGCACACTTTCTCTGGTCATCCCTTGACACGATATTCGAATGGCGTCTACGAATTACTGGCACCAAGGTAGCCTTTGTCACTACCGCCCGACTCGCAAGTGAGCATGGTGACTATCCAAGCAATCCGCGTCAGTCGACTCTCTATAACTGGTGGAAAAACGAAGCGAGGAAGATGGAAAGCATGTCTTCTCGTCCAGCAGAAATCGATGCAAAGCTGTTGGAATGGGAAGCACAATTAAAAGCAAGATTTGCCGAAGGAGCTAATGCAATGAACATCGCAAATGCAACGATGTCCATTTCCGACGTTCGTCAAGATCTAGCCGCGCTTAAGAGATCTATAGAAGAAACCTCAAAAGCAATTGCTGCCGCTCGCATCCCCGCCTCGCTTGAGCGTTTTGATGCATGGTACGGTCTGTTCCTAAGAAGTCAGAACCTGCGTTGGCTCTTGATCGATTTTTTAGCTCCAGTTATGACCGGTAGCTATGCATTGATTTTGCTTCTCAATAGATAATTTTCAGCAACAAAAGGCCTGATGGCTATTGCAGCGGCCCCTTGGGCCCCTCCGGCAAAGGCAGCGGCATCACGGCGATGCCCTCCTCCATCAGTGCCTCGGCCACCTCGCGCGAGGCCTGGCCGCGGATGCCGCACCCGATTCTGAAGCCCTAGCACGACATCCGTCAACGAGTCAGTGCGGCATGCCCGGCATGCCGGCACCGGCATTCCCGCTCAGCAACGTGGGATCGAGCATGCCGAAGATCATGGCGACGTGCGCCACCACCAGGAAGACCGCGACGAATACCGCATGCAGCCTGAGCCGGCCCTCCTCGCTGCGTGAGCGGCCCAGCAGGCCCAGGTCCAGCAGCGCCATCCCGAGCAGGGGCACGACGCCCGACAGGTAGAAGCCAACGGCGATGACGTCGGCGGGCCCGCGCCAGCCGCCGTCGCGCGTCAGTGGGATCACGGCCGTCAGCATCAGGTAGACGAACACCCCCAGGAAGTACAGCCCGCCCACGATGCTGGCGGCGCGGTTGAGCGTGCGGACCATGCCGTCGAAGCGGCGTGTGAAAAGGATGTAGAGCTCGGTGATCGCCACCGTTTCGGCCAGCACCACCGGGATGGCCATGAACAGGATCAGGTTCCAGGGCTGGTTCTGGGCCAGCAGCTCCATATAGTGAGTCATCGACATTTTGATACTCCAGTCTTCAACAAGCTAATCAGCCATCCAGCCTGCAGGCCGGACGGTGCGAACAGAAGAGAAGGATCAGAAACGAGGAGGTCGGAGTTCGGGAATGGCGCTGATACCCGCAAGGATGGTGGGCGCCGCACCGGCCTGCACGCTGCCGTAGACCGGAAGCAGGCCACCGGGCGCTGCGATCATCACAGGGGTGCAATGGCTCGTGCAGGCACTGCAGTCATCGCAGCTCGTGTGGAATCCTGGCACCATGTCGGCATGGGCGCCATGATCGGCTGGCTCCTGGTGCTGGCAGTGCGACACCGGCTCGTCCGCGACGCCCATCGTCGTCAGTTCCGCAGCCGTGGCAGGGCCTGCCACCGCAAGGAGGCAAAACAAGGACAGCAGGAGCCGCGCGAGGAAGGGCATGACAAACCAGGAAGATCCGATCGACAGGATCATTCTAGGTTTCAGTGCGGCGCCTGTCCGGTATTCCACAGGCCCAGCATTTGATGTCCGTCAACCGGCATGCAATCTCCGGCCGGACCCTCCGCTATTGCAGCGGCCCCTTGAGCCCCTCGGGCAAAGGCAGCGGCATCACGGCGATGCCCTCCTCCATCAGCGCCTCGGTCTCTGCAGGCGAAGCCTGGCCGCGGATGCCGCGTTCCTCGGTCTCGCCGTAGTGGATCTTGCGTGCCTCCTCGGCGAAGCGCTCACCCACGTCTTCCGTCTCTGAAACGATGCGCCGCGCCAGTTGGAGATAGGCCGCCTGCAGGGCCTGGGCCGGGTCGCCGGCCACCACGGACTGTTTCTCCTTGGTCGCCGTGGCTTGCGGTGCTTCGACAGCGCCGAAGTTCAGGCGCGGGGCGCTGGGCAGCTTGTGCACGGTCTTGTCGGCGCACAGCGGGCATGCCAGCAGGCCGCGCTCGACCTGGCTGGTGTAGTCTTCTTCGGACGCGAACCAGCCTTCGAACAGATGGTGTGCACTGCACTGGAGGTTGAAGACCTTCATGAATTGAATCTTGACAGCCAGTGGCTCAGGCTGCCGGGCGCCAGTCCAAAACCCATGCACCCGACAGGACGTTCTGCAGCCAGAGCATGCCGGTCAGCGTCTTGGCATCCGTCACCTGGCCCTCGCGGCACCACTGCAGCAGTTCGGCCGGCGTGGCGCTGAAGACGTCGAGGAACTCGCCCTCGTCCAGCTGGCGTTCGCCCTGGCTCAGGCCGCGGGCGAACCAGACCTCGATGAACTCGGTGGAGTAGGAGATGACAGGGTGCAGCACGCCGGCGCGCGCCCATTCGGTGGCGCGGTACCCGGTTTCTTCCTGCAGCTCACGTTGGGCGCAGGCCAGCACGTCCTCGCCCGGGTCCAGCTTGCCGGCGGGGAATTCGATCATCACCTGTTTGACGGGGTAGCGGTACTGGCGCTCCAGCACCACACGCATCACACCCGCCGCATCGGGCAGCAGCGGAATGATCATGACGGCACCGGGATGCTTGACGTATTCACGCACCGCGCTGCTGCCGTCGGGCAGGCGCACGGTGTCGCGAAAGGCGTGCAGGAAACGGCCCTTGAGCAGCTCCTCGCTGCTCTGCTGTGTCTCGATCAGGTGGCGGTCATCGGACGACACCGGGGAGCCTCAGTGGTGCCGCTTGTAGAGATAGCGGTAGACGAAGCCCGGGAAGGCCAGGGTCAGGAAGAGTGCGCCCGTGATGGCATAGAACTCCCAGCCCTGCAGGGCGATGCGGCCAGCGCGCTGCTCCAGCAGCAGGGCCAGGCCGCCGACCAGCAGATAGAACACGACCAGCTCCAGCAGGCGCAGGCCCAGGTTCTTGGGGAACTTCAGCGGCACGATGGCCAGCAGGCGGCTGTTGACGAAAGGCAGGTTGGCGCCGACCACGGCGGTCAGCACCACGAACCAGACAGCGAAAGACTGGGACATGAAGCTCAGGTACCCAGCATCTGCACCACGGCCTGTGCGCACAGCGCCATCAGGCCGCCGGGCACGATGCCCAGCACCAGCACCAGCAGGCCGTTGACGGACAGCACGGCGCGCACGTCCAGCGGGGCCGAGACGGTGGTGGCGGTGATGGGCTCATCGAAGTACATGACCTTGACGACCCGCAGGTAGTAGAAGGCGCCGATCAGCGACATGATCACGGCGAACACGGCCAGCACGATGTGCATGGTCTGGCCCGAGGCGATCAGGGCCTGCAGCACCGAGAGTTTGGCGTAGAAGCCGACCATGGGCGGGATGCCGGCCAGCGAGAACAGGCAGATGGCCATGATGGCGGCATACAGCGGGCTGCGCTGGTTCAGGCCGGCGAAGTCGGCGATCTCCTCGCTCTCGAAGCCTTCGCGTGCCAGCAGCAGGATGACACCGAAGGAGGCCAGCGTGGTCAGCACATAGGTGATGACGTAGAACATGGCCGAGCTGTAGGCGTTGGCCGCGGAGTAGATGTTGCCGTTGATCACACCCGACATCAGGCCCAGCAGCACGAAGCCCATCTGCGAAATGGTGGAATAGGCCAGCATGCGCTTGAGGTTGGTCTGCATGATGGCGGCCAGGTTGCCGATCAGCAGCGAGGCGATGGCCAGCAGGCCGAGCATCTGCTGCCAGTCGAACCACAGGGGCAGCATGCCTTCGACCAGCAGGCGCATGACGATGGCAAAGGCCGCCAGCTTCGGCGCCCCGCCGATCATCAGCGTGACGGCGGTGGGGGCACCCTGGTAGACGTCCGGGATCCACATGTGGAAGGGCACGACGCCGAGCTTGAAGGCCAGGCCGGCCACCACGAAGACCAGGCCGAAGATCAGCACGCTGTGGTTGATCAGGCCGGAGTTGACGGCGCGGAAGACCTGGTTGACGTCCAGCGAACCGGTGGCGCCGTACATCATGGACATGCCATAGAGCAGGAAACCCGAGGCCAGCGCGCCCAGCACGAAGTACTTCATGGCCGCCTCGGTCGAGACGGCGTGGTCGCGGCGCAGGGCCACCAGGGCGTAGCTGGAGAGCGTGAGCAGTTCCAGGCCCAGGTAGATCAGCAGGAAATTGTTGCCCGAGATCATGATGAACATGCCCAGCAGCGCAAACAGGCTCAGGCTGAACAGTTCACCGCCGCGCAGCATGTCGCGGTCGGCCGCGTAGGGACGCGCATAGACCAGGGTCACCATGACGGCGATGGTGGCGAAGCACTTGAGCCAGTTGCCCATGGCGTCGCTGACGACCATATTGCCCAGGCCATAGATCGTGCCGCCGGCGCTGGCGTACAGGGCCTGCAGCAGGGCCACTGCGGCCAGCGTCAGCAAGGTGATCACGTAGGTGGTGGTGCGCAGGCGGCTTTTGACGCCCAGGTCCAGCAGCGTGATGGCGCAGGCCATGACGAGCAGGATGACCTCGGGGAATACCGCGATCCAGCTGATGGTGTCTGTCATCTTCAGTCTCTTTATTCGGTTCGGGGCCGGCTCAGTTCAGCTTGGACTGGGCCACGTGCTTGAGCAGTTCGGCCACCGAGCTGTCCATCACGTCGGTGAAGGGCTTGGGATGGACGCCCATCCACAAGACGGCGATGGCCAGCAGGGTCAGCATGAGGAACTCGCGGCTGTTGATGTCCTGCAGGCCCTTGACGTCTTCATTGGCCACGGGGCCGAGGTAGACACGCTTGAACATCCACAGGGTGTAGGCGGCGCCGAAGATCAGCGCCGTGGAGGCCGCCAGGCCCAGCCAGAAGTTGGCCTTGACCGCGCCCAGGATCACCATCCACTCGCCGACAAAACCGGCGGTGGCTGGCAGGCCGCAGTTGGCCATGGCGAACAGCAGGGCGAAGGCCGTGAACTTGGGCATGGTGTTGATGACACCGCCGTAGCTCGCGATCTCGCGCGAGTGCACGCGGTCGTACAGCACGCCGATGCACAGGAACATGGCGCCCGAGACGAAACCGTGGGCGATCATCTGCACCAGGCCGCCGGCCACACCGAGGTCGTTGAAGATGAAGAAGCCCAGGGTGACGAAACCCATGTGGGCCACGGACGAGTAGGCCACCAGCTTCTTCATGTCCTGCTGCACCATGGCGACCAGGCCCACGTAGATCACGGCGATCAGCGACAGCGCAATCATCAGCCAGGCCCATTCGCGCGCGGCATCCGGGGCGATGGGCATGGAGAAGCGCAGGAAGCCGTAGGCGCCCAGCTTCAGCATGATGGCGGCCAGCACGGCGGAGCCGCCGGTGGGCGCTTCCACGTGCACATCGGGCAGCCAGGTGTGCACCGGCCACATCGGCACCTTCACGGCGAAGGCCGCGAAGAAGGCGAAGAAGATCAGGGTCTGCGTGCTGCCGTCCAGCGGCAGGGCATGCCAGGCGGCGATGTCGAAGCTGCCACCCGACTTGGTGTACAGGAAGATCAGCGCGATCAGCAGCAGCAGCGAGCCCAGCAGCGTGTAGAGGAAAAACTTGAAAGCCGCGTAGATCTTGTTGGGGCCGCCCCAGATGCCGATGATCAGGTACATCGGGATCAGGGTGGCCTCGAAGAAGACGTAGAACAGCAGGCCGTCGAGCGCGGCGAAGACGCCGATCATGAGGCCGCTGAGGATCAGGAAGGCGCCCATGTACTGGTTGACGCGGCTGGTGATGGCCTCCCAGCCAGCGATCACAACGATGACGTTGATGAAGGCCGTCAGCGGCACGAACCAGAGCGAGATGCCGTCCAGGCCCAGGTGGTAGTGCACATTGAAGCGCTCCATCCAGACCATTTTCTCGACGAACTGCATCTCGGCCGTGCCGAGCTGGAAGCCCGTGTAGAGGGGGATGGTGACGAGGAAGCTGGCGATCGCTCCCACCAGCGCAACCCAACGCACGGTACGCGCCTGATCATCACGCCCGAGGACCAGCAGCAGGACACCGAAAGCAATCGGCATCCAGATGGCAAGGCTCAACAAACCCATGTTCTTATTCTCCTTAGCGGCCGAGCAACTGGGCCAGCATGGGCCAGGTCACGAAATACGACATGAGGACCACGATGCCGACGATCATCGCCAGGGCATAGTGGTAAAGGTAACCCGACTGGAACCAGCGCACCACGCCGGCCACCCAGCCCACCACCTTCCAGGAACCGTTGACCAGTGTGCCGTCGATCACGGCCTGGTCGCCACCCTTCCACAGACCGACACCCAGCATGCGCGCGCCGCGCGCCAGGACGTTCTCGTTGAACCAGTCCATGTAGTACTTGTTGTCCAGCAGGGTGTAGACCGGTTGCACGGCGCGCTTGATGGCCGCCGGCACGGCCGGGTTGACCATGTACATGTAATACGCCGTGGCCACGCCGGCCAGCGCCAGCCAGAAGGGCAGCGTGCTGAAGGCGTGCGCGGCCATGGCCAGCGGGCCGTGGAAGGCCGCGGCCAGTTCGACCATCACGTGGTGTTTGGTGGCATCCACGAAGATGGCGTCCTTGAAGAAGTCGCCGTACAGCATGGGCTGGATGGTCAGGTAGCCGATCACCACCGAGGGGATGGCCAGCAGCACCAGCGGCACCGTCACCACCCAGGGCGACTCGTGCGGCTCGTGATGATCGTCATGGCCGTGACCATGGTCGTCATGGTGCGCATCGGGGTTCTGGTCGTAGCGTTCCTTGCCGTGGAAGACCAGGAAGTACATGCGGAAGGAGTAGAAGGCCGTCACGAAGACGCCGGCCAGCACGGCGAAGTTGGCGAAGCCGGCGCCCCACAGGTGGCTCTCGTGCACCGCCTCGATGATGCTGTCCTTGGAGTAGAAGCCGGCGAACAGCGGCGTACCGATCAGGGCAAGGGAACCGAGCAGCGAGGTGATCCAGGTGATGGGCATGTACTTGCGCACGCCGCCCATCCAGCGGATGTCCTGGTTGTGGTGCATGCCGATGATGACCGAGCCCGCACCGAGGAACAGCAGGGCCTTGAAGAAGGCGTGCGTCATCAGGTGGAACACGGCCACCGAGTAGGCGGAAGCGCCGAGGGCCACCGTCATGTAGCCCAGCTGTGAGAGCGTGGAATAGGCCACCACGCGCTTGATGTCGTTCTGGATGATGCCCAGGAAACCCATGAACAGGGCCGTGATGGCGCCGATGACCATGATGAAGCTCAGGGCCGTATCGGACAACTCGAACAGCGGCGACATGCGCGCGACCATGAAGATACCGGCCGTCACCATGGTGGCGGCGTGGATCAGCGCGGAGATGGGCGTGGGGCCTTCCATGGAGTCGGGCAGCCAGACGTGCAGCGGGAACTGGGCCGACTTGCCCATGGCACCGATGAACAGGCAGATGCAGATCACGGTGATCAGCAGCCACTCGGTGCCGGGGAAGATCAGCTTGCCCAGGTCGCCGGACTTGGCGAACACCTCGGTGTAGTTCAGCGTGCCGGCGTAGGCGGCGATCAGGCCGATGCCCAGGATGAAGCCGAAGTCGCCCACGCGGTTGACCAGGAAGGCCTTCATATTGGCGAAGATGGCCGTGGGCTTGTTGAACCAGAAACCGATCAGCAGGTAGGACACCAGGCCCACCGCCTCCCAGCCGAAGAAGAGCTGCAGCAGGTTGTTGCTCATGACCAGCATGAGCATGGAGAAGGTGAACAAAGAGATGTAGGCGAAGAAGCGGTTGTAGCCCTCGTCCTCTTCCATGTAGCCGATGGTGTAGATGTGCACCATGAGCGAGACGAAGGTCACGACGCACATCATCATGGCGGTCAGGCCGTCGACCATGAAGCCGATTTCCATCTTCATGCCGCCGATCACCATCCATTCGTAGATGGTTTCGTTGAAGCGCGCGCCGTCCATGGCCACGCTCTTGAGCGTCATGGCCGAGAGGATGAAGGCCACCAGCACACCCAGGATGGTGAAGGTGTGCGAGAGGCGGCGGCCGATCCAGTTGCCGCCCAGCTGGGTGCCGAGAATACCGGCCAGCACGGAGCCGACCAGCGGCGCCAGCGGCACGGCCAGCAGGGTGGATGCATTCAGGGTTTGACTCATCTTCTAGTACCTTGATGAACCGGCGGGTTCAGCCCTTGAGCGTGTTGAGTTCGTCCACATTGATGCTGGACTTGTTGCGGAACAGCAGCACCAGGATGGCCAGGCCGATGGCCGATTCGGCCGCTGCCACGGTAAGAATGAAGAACACGAAGACCTGGCCGTGCATGTCGCCCAGGTAGTGCGAGAAGGCCACGAAATTCAGGTTGACCGCCAGCAGCATCAGCTCGATGGCCATCAGCAGCACGATCAGGTTCTTGCGGTTCAGGAAGATGCCGACCACCGCGATGGCAAACAGCGCGGCGCCCAGCGTGAGGTAGTGTCCCAGGGTCAGGGTCATGGCTTGTTCTCCTCGGGCGCAGCGGCCGGGGGCGCGACGCGGGTGGTCTCGACTTTCACGATGGACATGCGCTCGCTGGCGCGCACACGCACCTGGATGGACGGGTCGATGGCCTTGCTGTCCTTGCGCTGGCGCAGCGTGAGCGCGATGGCGGCGATCATGGCCACCAGCAGGATGGAGGCGGCCACCTGGATCGGGTAGACGTATTCGGTATAGAGCAGGATGCCCAGCTCCTTGGCGTTGTCGACCTCGAACACCGGCTGGCCGATGACCTGGGCCACGGCCGGCTCGTCGCTGATGCGAAAACCCGTCAGCAGCACGGCAGCCATCTCCAGCACCACGACGACACCCAGGGTGGCCGCCAACGGCAGGTGCTTCCAGAAGCCCTGGCGCAGCTGGTCGATCTTGATGTCCAGCATCATGACCACGAAGAGGAAGAGCACCATCACCGCACCGAGGTAGACCAGCACCAGGGTGATGGCCAGGAACTCGGCCTTCAGCAGCAGCCAGATGGCCGAGGCCTGCGAGAAGGACAGCATGAGGAAGAGCACGGCGTGCACGGGGTTGCGTGCCGTGATGACCCGGAAGGCTGCGAACAGCAGCACTGCCGAGAACAGGAAGAAGAAGCCGGTTTTGACGTCCATGATCGGTTCGTAGTGGTTCGTGGCGGCTTAACGGTATTTCGCGTCGGCCGCCCTGGCGGCAGCGATCTCGGTCTCGTAGCGGTCACCCACGGCCAGCAGCATGTCCTTGGTGAAGTACAGGTCGCCGCGCTTTTCGCCGTGGTATTCGAGGATATGGGTCTCGACGATGGAGTCCACCGGGCAGCTCTCTTCACAGAAGCCGCAGAAGATGCACTTGGTCAGGTCGATGTCGTAGCGCGTGGTGCGGCGGCTGCCGTCCTGGCGCACTTCGGACTCGATGGTGATGGCCATGGCCGGGCAGACAGCCTCGCAGAGCTTGCAGGCGATGCAGCGCTCCTCGCCGTTCTCATAACGGCGCAGGGCGTGCAGGCCGCGAAAGCGCGGCGACAGAGGGGTCTTCTCTTCGGGGTACTGGATCGTCACCTTGCGGGCGAAGGCGTAACGGCCGGTCAGGGCCATGCCCTTGAAGAGCTCCACGAGCATGAAGCTCTTGAAGAAGTCCTTGAAGGAGAAAACAGTAGCAGTTGAAGCGGCTTGCATGTCGTCAGCCCCTTAGTTCCAGATGTTCCACGACGTCTGCATCCAGATGCCGACGACGAGCAGCCACACCAGGGTGACCGGGATGAAGATCTTCCAGCCCAGACGCATGATCTGGTCGTAACGGAAACGCGGGAAGGTGGCGCGGATCCAGATGAACATGGAGACCACCACAAAAGTCTTGAGGCCCAGCCAGATCCAGCCCGGGATCCAGTTGAACAGCGCGCTGTCGATCGGGGACAGCCAGCCGCCCAGGAACATGACAACGGCCAGGATGGACACCAGCCACATGCTGGCGTATTCGGCCAGGAAGAAGATGGCGAAGCCCATGCCCGAGTACTCGACCATGTGGCCGGCCACGATCTCGGCCTCACCTTCGACCACGTCGAAGGGGTGGCGGTTGGTCTCGGCCACGCCGGAGATCAGGTAGACCAGAAAGATCGGCAGCAGCGGCAGCCAGTTCCAGGACAGGAAACCCAGGCCCATGTCGGCGAAATAACCCTCGCCCTGCCCCAGCACGATGTTGGTCAGGTTCATGCTGCCCGAGACCATGAGCACCACCAGGAAGCAGAAGCCCATGGCGATCTCGTAGCTCACCATCTGGGCCGAGGCGCGCAGCGCGCCCAGGAAAGCGTACTTGGAGTTGGAGGCCCAGCCGGCGATGATGACGCCATAGACCTCGATCGAGGTGATGGCCATGATCAGCAGCAGGCCGGTGTTGATGTTGGTCAGCGCCACATCCGGCCCGAAGGGAATTGCCACCCAGGCGGCCAGCGCTGGCATGATGGCCATGATGGGGCCGAGCACGAACAGGCCCTTGGCGGCCGCGGTCGGCTGGATGATTTCCTTGGTCAGCAGCTTGAGCGCATCGGCGATGGGCTGCAGCAGGCCGAAGGGGCCCACGCGGTTGGGACCAAAACGCACCTGCATGAAACCCAGCAGCTTGCGCTCCCACAGCGTCAGGTAGGCCACCGCGCCCATCAGCGGCGCGAGCACGCAGACGATCTTGATCAGGATCCAGAGCACGGGCCAGGCCATCGTGGCCCACCAGCTGGCGGCGATCAGGTTCAGGCCGCCGTTGTAAAACGCATCGATCATGCGGCTACCCCTTGTTCACGGGCGTCGGCCGTCAGCTGCAGCGACGGCGCGCGACGGACCAGGCCGTCGAGTTGGTAGATGGAAGCCACCACCGGCTCACCCGCCGTGGCAGTGACGTTGATGGCGGCCTGCGTGGTGTTGGACAGCTTCGCGGGCTGGGCGGTGGCCGCAGCCAGCACGTCCTGCGAGGATTCGAACTCGAAGCCCTGCAGGCCCAGCAGATTGCCCAGCACGCGCAGCACCTTCCAGGCCGGGCGCGTCTCGCCCTGGGGCTTGACCACGGCGTGGAAGCTCTGCAGGCGGCCTTCGGCGTTGACGAAGCTGCCCGAAGTCTCGCTGAAAGGCGCGATGGGCAGCAGCACGTCGCTGAAGGCCATATTGGTCTTGAAGGGGCTGAGCGTGACAACCATCTCGGCGGTGTCCAGCGCGGCCGCAGCAGACTGGCCGGCGGCCGTGTCGTATTCGGGTTCGACGGCCAGCAGCACGGCGGCCTTGAGCTTGCCGCCCAGCATCTGTGCGGCGTTCAGGCCCGCGGCTTGCGGCTGGGCACCCACCCATTGCGCGCCCACGGTGTTGGCGGCTTCGGTCAGGTAACCGACGCTGGCACCCGTCTGGGCACCGATCCAGTTGGCCAGGGCCAACAGGCTGGAGGCGTTGGCAGCGTGTGCGGCGGCATTGCCCAGCAGCACGGCCTTGCGCTCGCCACCGAGCAGCGAGGATGCGATGGCCTTGGCTTCGGGCGTGGCCTGGCCGGCGGCCGGGGCGGTGACGCCCTTCTCTGCCGCGATGGCCGCAGCCACATTGGCCAGGGCCTGTGCCCACTGCGCAGCCGGTGTCACTTGTGCGTTCGCCACCTTCATGGCCCAGGCGTCGGCGCTCTGGTACAGGCCCTTGGAGGTGATGGCGCTGAGCTGCGCGCCGTGGCGCACGGCCTGGCGGATGCGCTGCGCGAACAGCGGATGGTCCTTGCGCAGGTTGCTGCCGACGACCAGCACGCGCTGCAGCTGCGTGAGTGCGGCGATGGGCAGGCCCAGCCAGCGAACCCCTTCGGCCTTGCCGAACTCGGCGTTGCGGAGGCGGTAGTCGATGTTGTCGCTGCCCAGGCCGCGCAGCAGGCCGGCGGCCAAGTAGAGCTCTTCGAGCGTGCTGTGCGGGCTGACCAGGGCGCCGATGCTGTTGGCACCGTGGTCGTTCTTGATGGTCTTCAGGCCGTTGGCCACGTACTCAAGCGCGGTCTGCCAGTCGACTTCCTGCCACTGGCCGCCCTGCTTGATCATGGGGCTGCTCAGGCGGTCGGAGCTGTCGAGGGCTTCGTAGGAATAACGGTCACGGTCGGCGATCCAGCACTCGTTGACGTCTTCGTTTTCCAGGGGGACGACACGCAGGACCCGGTTGTTCTTGACCTGCACGATCAGGTTGGCGCCGGTGGAGTCATGCGGGCTGACCGACTTGCGGCGGCCCAGCTCCCAGGTGCGGGCCTGGTAGCGGAAGGGCTTGCTGGTGAGCGCGCCCACCGGGCAGATGTCGATCATGTTGCCCGACAGCTCGGAATCCACCGAATGGCCGACAAAGGTCTCGATCTCGGAATGCTCGCCGCGGTGGCTCATGCCGAGTTCCATCACGCCGGCGACTTCCTGGCCGAAGCGCACGCAGCGCGTGCAGTGGATGCAGCGGCTCATCTCCTCCATGGAGATCAGCGGGCCGACGTCCTTGTGGAAAACCACTCGCTTCTCTTCTTCGTAGCGCGAGGCGGAGGCGCCGTAACCCACGGCCAGGTCCTGCAGCTGGCACTCGCCGCCCTGGTCGCAGATGGGGCAGTCCAGCGGGTGGTTGATCAGCAGGAACTCCATGACCGACTTCTGGGCCTTGAGGGCCTTGTCGGTCTTGGTGCGCACGATCATGCCCTGGGTGACAGGGGTGGCGCAGGCCGGCATGGGCTTGGGCGCCTTCTCCACGTCCACCAGGCACATGCGGCAGTTGGCCGCGATGCTGAGTTTCTTGTGGTAGCAGAAATGCGGAATGTAGACGCCGGATTTCTCGGCCGCATGCATGACCATGCTGCCTTCCTGGATCTCTACCTTCTTGCCGTCGAGTTCGATTTCAACCATGTTCGTATGCTCGCTATGTCGCTCAGACGTAGGCCGGGACCAGGCAGGTCTTGTGGGCCACGTGATGTTCGAATTCGGGACGGAAGTGCTTGATCATGGCGCGCACCGGCATGGCCGCGGCGTCGCCCAGCGCGCAGATGGTGCGACCCTGGATGTTCTCGGCCACGTTGTCTAGCAGGTCCAGGTCTTCCGGACGGCCCTGGCCGTTCTCGATGCGGTCGACCACGCGCGAGAGCCAACCCGTGCCTTCGCGGCAGGGCGTGCACTGGCCGCACGATTCATGCATATAGAAGTAGGACAGGCGCTGCAGCGCCTTGACCATGCAGCGCGTCTCGTCCATCACGATGACGGCACCCGAGCCCAGCATGGAGCCGGCCTTGGCGATGGAGTCGTAGTCCATCGTGCACTGCATCATGATGTCGGCCGGCAGCACCGGGGCAGAGGAACCACCGGGGATCACGGCCTTGAGCTTCTTGCCGCCGCGCACGCCACCGGCCAGCTCCAGCAGCTTGGCGAAGGGCGTGCCCATGGGGATCTCGTAGTTGCCCGGGCGCTCGACGTCGCCGCTGATCGAGTAGATCTTGGTGCCGCCGTTGTTGGGCTTGCCGCACTCGAGGTAGGCCTGGCCGCCGTTGCGGATGATCCAGGGCACCGCCGCGAAGGTCTCGGTATTGTTGATCGTGGTCGGCTTGCCATACAGGCCGAAGCTGGCCGGGAACGGCGGCTTGAAACGCGGCTGGCCCTTCTTGCCTTCGAGCGATTCAAGCAGCGCGGTCTCTTCGCCGCAGATGTAGGCGCCGAAACCGTGGGCCGCATGCAGCTGGAAGCTGAAGTTGCTGCCCGCGATGTTGTTGCCCAGCAGGCCGGCGGCACGCGCCTCTTCCAGCGCGGCCTCGAAACGGTCATAGACCTGGAAGATCTCGCCGTGGATGTAGTTGTAGCCCACCGTGATGCCCATGGCGTAGGCCGCGATGGCCATGCCCTCGATCACGATGTGCGGGTTGTACATGAGGATGTCGCGGTCCTTGCAGGTCCCGGGCTCGCCCTCGTCGGAGTTGCACACCAGGTATTTCTGGCCGGGGAACTGGCGCGGCATGAAGCTCCACTTCAGGCCGGTGGGGAAACCGGCGCCGCCACGGCCGCGCAGGGCGGATTCCTTGACGGTGGCGATCACCTGGTCTTGCGTCAACCCTTCGCCGCCATCCTTGCCCAGGATCTTGCGCAGGGCCTGGTAACCACCGCGCGCCTCGTAGTCCTTGAGGTGCCAGTTGCTGCCGTTGAGGCCGGCGTAGATCTGGGGTTCGATGTGGCGGTTGTGGAAGCAGGTCTCGGCGCCGGTGGCGGCGAACTGCGAAAGAAGTTTTTCAACCGACATCACTTGGCCCCTCCAGCCTTCAGGCCGTCGATCAGCTGGTCCAGCTTGTCGTTGCTCATGAAGCTGCACATGGTGCGGTCGTTGACCAGCAGCACCGGTGCATCGGCGCAGGCGCCCTGGCATTCGCTCTGCTGCAGCGTGAACAGGCCGTCGGCCGTGGTCTCGCCCATGGTGATGCCCAGCTTGCGCTCCAGGTGGTGCAGCGCCTTCTGGCCGTCGCGCAGCTGGCACGGCAGGTTGGTGCAGACGTTGAGCTTGTACTTGCCCAGCGGGCGCTGGTTGTACATGTTGTAGAAGGTGGTCACTTCGTGCACGGCCATGGCCGGCATGCCGAGATAGCTGGCGATTTCCGCCTCGCTGTCGGTGCTCACAAAACCGAGCTCCTGCTGCACGATGGCCAGGCAGGCCATGACGGCAGACTGCTTCTGCTCGGCCGGGTATTTGGCGACTTCCTTGGCGAAGCGCGCTTTGGTGGCTTCCGAGATCATCGGTCAATCTCTCCAAACACGATATCGAGCGTGCCGATGATGGCCACGGCGTCGGCCAGCATGTGGCCGCGCGTGAGTTCATCGAGCGTGGCCAGGTGGGCGAAGCCCGGGGCACGGATCTTGAGGCGGTAGGGTTTGTTGGCGCCGTCGCTCACCATGTAGATGCCGAACTCGCCCTTGGGGTGCTCGACGGCGGCATAGGCCTCGCCAGCGGGCACACGGAAACCTTCGGTGAAGAGCTTGAAGTGGTGGATCAGCTCTTCCATGTTCGACTTCATGGCCTCGCGTGCCGGCGGCGCCACCTTGTGGTTGTCCGTGATCACCGGGCCGGGATTGGCACGCAGCCAGGCCGAGCACTGCTGGATGATGCGGTTGGACTCGCGCATCTCCTGCACGCGCACCAGGTAGCGGTCGTAGCTGTCGCCGGTCTTGCCCACGGGGATGTCGAAGTCGACACGGTCGTAGGCATCGTAGGGCTGGGTCTTGCGCAGGTCCCAGGCAATGCCCGAGCCGCGCAGCATGGGGCCGGTCATGCCCAGGTTCAGGGCGCGCTCGGCGGTCACGACGCCGATGCCCACCGTGCGCTGCTTCCAGATGCGGTTGTCGGTCAGCAGGGTCTCATACTCGTCCACACACTTGGGGAAGCGGGCGCAGAAGTCGTCGATGAAGTCCAGCAGCGAGCCCTGGCGGTTGGCGTTGATCTCGGCGATGGCGCGGGCGTTGCGGATCTTGCTGACCTTGTGTTGCGGCATGCTGTCCGGCAGGTCGCGGTAGACGCCGCCCGGACGGAAGTAGGCCGCGTGCATGCGGGCGCCGGACACGGCCTCGTACATGTCGAACAGGTCTTCGCGCTCGCGGAAGGTGTAGATCAGGATGGTGGAACTGCCGCAGTCGTTGCCGTGCGAGCCCAGCCACATCAGGTGGTTGAGCAGGCGCGTGATCTCGCCGAACATGGTGCGGATGTACTTGGCACGCAGCGGCACCTCGATGCCCAGCATCTTCTCGATGGCCAGGCAGTAGGCCTGCTCGTTGCACATCATGGACACGTAATCGAGACGGTCCATATAGGGCAGCGACTGGATGTAGGTCTTGCTCTCGGCCAGTTTCTCGGTGGCGCGGTGCAGCAGGCCGATGTGCGGGTCAGCGCGTTGCACGACCTCGCCGTCAAGCTCTAGCACTAGGCGCAGCACGCCGTGGGCGGCCGGGTGCTGGGGGCCAAAATTCAGCGTGTAATTCTTGATCTCGGCCATGATTACTTCAGGCCTCCGTAGTTATCTTCACGGATGATGCGCGGCGTGATCTCGCGCGGCTCGATGCTCACCGGCTGGTAGATCACGCGCTTGAGTTCGGCGTCGTAACGCATCTCGACGTGACCGCTGAGCGGGAAGTCCTTGCGGAAGGGGTGGCCGATGAAACCGTAGTCGGTCAGGATGCGGCGCAGGTCGTCGTGCCCTTCGAAGACGATGCCGTAGAGATCGAAGGCCTCGCGCTCGTACCAGTTGGCGGCACGCCAGACGTCGGTGAGCGTGTCCACCACCGGGAAGCCGTCATCGGCGGCAAAGACCTTGAGGCGCACGCGCTGATTCAGGCTGACGGAGAGCAGGTGCGACACCACGCAGTAACGTGCACCGTCCCAGGCGCCCTCACCCCAGGCGGAGTAGTCGACACCGCAGAGGTCGATCAATTGTTCGAAACGGCAGTCGGGCGCATCGCGCAGGATGCGGGCGGCGGCCAGGTAGTCCTGGGGGGCGACCTCGACGGTGACTTCGCCCAGCTTGACGTCGACACGACGTGCCTTGCCGCCCAAAGCGGCAGTCACGGTGTTCTTGATGGCTTCGGGATTAACGGCAAATGCAGTCATCAATGATTCCTCAGACGCGGGCGATGGTCTGCGTGCGGCGGATCTTCTGCTGCAGCTGGATGATGCCGTAGATCAGCGCCTCGGCCGTGGGCGGGCAGCCCGGCACGTAGACGTCGACCGGCACGATACGGTCGCAGCCGCGCACCACGGAGTAGCTGTAGTGGTAATAACCGCCACCGTTGGCGCAGGAGCCCATGGAGATGACCCAGCGCGGCTCGCTCATCTGGTCGTAGACCTTGCGCAGGGCCGGCGCCATCTTGTTGCACAGCGTGCCGGCCACGATCATCAGGTCGGACTGGCGCGGGCTGGCACGGAACACCTCGGCGCCAAAGCGGCCGATGTCGTAGCGCGCGGCGGCTGCATGCATCATCTCGACCGCGCAGCAGGCCAGACCGAAGGTCATGGGCCAGAGTGAGCCGGTCTTGGCCCAGTTCACCACCGTGTCGTAACTGGTGGTGACGAAACCTTCTTTCATCACGCCTTCAATCATGGCAATGATCCTTGTAGATAAATCAGTTCATTCCCAGTCCAGGGCGCCCTTTTTCCACTCGTAGGCAAAACCCACGACGAGGATGGCGATGAACACCATGGCCGCCCAGAAACCCACTGCACCCACCTCCTTGAGCGCCACGGCCCAGGGGAAGAGGAAGGCGATTTCCAAGTCGAACAGGATGAAGAGGATGGCCACGAGGTAATAGCGCACGTCGAATTTCATGCGCGCGTCTTCAAACGCTTCGAAACCACACTCGTAGGGGGAATTTTTGGCCGCATCGGGCCGGTTGGGGCCCAGGACATAGCCGATGACCTGGGGGATGACCCCGACGGCAATGCCGACCAAGATGAACAGAAGGACGGGGAGGTACTGATCGAGGCTCATCTTGAAATGCTGATCACCGTTGGTCCGCCCGGACGATGCCCGGGCAGTCATTTATCTGGTGCCGTCGGCGAGACTCGAACTCGCACAGCTTTCGCCACTACCCCCTCAAGATAGCGTGTCTACCAATTTCACCACGACGGCTTGTCTCTGTTGCCAGGCTCGCATGAGGGCCTGATAGCTTGCCCGGCAAGCCTTGGAGTTTACTCCGAATTCCCCCCTCGCCCCGGGGAGAAATTCGGGATTTATTGACTCAGGTCATCGCGACGGAATCTGCGCCGGGCCAGGCGCGGCGGGGGCCGAAGCGGGAGCGGCGTCGACCGGTGCCGACGTGCCCGGAATCTGTGCCGAAGTCTCGGGCGCGGTGGGTGCCGGCGCGGTCACGGCGCTGCCTTCGAGCACGCTGCCCGTGCTGGCCGGGCGGGCGTTGCTGAAATAGGCCAGCAGCAGCGTGCAGACGAAAAACACCGTGGCCAGCACGGCCGTGGTCCGCGAGAGAAAGTTGGCACTGCCGCTGGCGCCGAACAGGCTGCCCGAGGAGCCGCTGCCGAAGGCGGCGCCCATGTCGGCGCCCTTGCCGTGCTGGATCAGGATCAGGCCGATCATGGCCACGGCCGTGACGATCTGCACCGTGAGGATGATGGTGACGATGAAACTCATGTTTACTCCTAAATTCGTAGCAATCGAGCAGCTGCCTCAGGCAGCTGCAGCGATGATGGTGAGGAAATCCGGGGCCTTGAGCGAAGCGCCGCCGATCAGGCCGCCGTCGATGTCGGGCTGGGACAGCAACTGCGCGGCGTTGGCCGCATTCATGCTGCCGCCATAGAGCAGCTTGATGCGCTCGGCCTGCGGCGTGGCCGCCTTCAGTTGCGCGCGCAGCACAGCATGCACCTGCTGCGCCTGTTCCGGGCTGGCAGTCTTGCCGGTGCCGATGGCCCAGACGGGCTCATAAGCCACGACGATCTCGCTGATGCAATGCCCGTTGAGGTGGATCACCGCAGCCAGCTGGCGCTTGACCACCTCTTCCGTCCGGCCCGCCTCACGCTCGGCCAGGGTCTCGCCCACGCAGACGATGGGTGTCACGCCGCCGGCCAGCGCCTGCTGGGCCTTGGCGGCCACCACGGCATCGGTCTCGCCATGGTACTGGCGGCGTTCCGAGTGGCCGACGATGGCATAACGCACGCCGAATTCCTTGAGCATGGCCACCGAGGTCTCGCCGGTGTAGGCCCCCGCCTCGTGCTGCGAGACATCCTGCGCACCCAAGTCCGCCGGGCTGCCGACCAGCAGGCCCTGGCACTGCGCCAGGTAGGCCGCCGGCACGCAGACCGCGATGTCGCAGGCCGGATCCTTGAGGCCAGAGAGGATGCCCTTGAGCAGCGCCTGGTTGGCGGCCAGGCTGCCGTTCATCTTCCAGTTGCCGGCAATCAGTTTTTTCATGCAGCACTCCAGGTCAGCACGATCTTGCCGATGTGCTGGTTTGATTCCATCAGCGCATGCGCACGTGCTGCACCGCTGCCGGTGGGATCCTTGGCGTCCACAGCCGCGTAGGTGCTGTGGATCACCGGCTTGACCTTGCCGGCCTCGATCAGCGGCCAGGCGTGTTTCAGACAGGCCTGCGCGATCGCCTGCTTGAAGGCGATGGGGCGCGGGCGCAGCGTCGAGCCGGTGATGGTCAGGCGCTTGCGCAGCACCAGGCCGGCGTTGAAGCTGCTCTTGGTGCCGCCCTGCACGGCGATGATGACGATGCGGCCATCTTCGGCCAGGCTCTCGACCTCGCGCGCGACGTACTCGCCGCCCACCATGTCGAGGATCACGTCCACACCCTTGCCATCCGTCAGGCGCTTGACTTCTTCCTTGAAGTCCTGCGTCTTGTAGTTGATGGCATGGTCGGCGCCCAGCTTCAGGCAGGCGGCACACTTCTCGTCGCTGCCGGCCGTCACGATGACCTTGGCACCCCAGGCCTTGGCCAGCTGGATGGCGGTGACGCCGATGCCACTCGACCCACCCTGGATCAGCAGCGTCTCGCCGGCCTGCAGGCGGCCACGGTCGAACACATTGCTCCAGACGGTGAAGAAGGTCTCGGGCAGCGAGGCTGCCTCGACATCGCTCAGGCCTTTCGGATACGGCAGGCACTGCGCAATCGGCGCGGTGCACAGCTCGGCATAACCGCCGCCGGCCACCAGCGCACACACCTTGTCGCCCAGCTTGAGCCCGGCCTGCGCCAGTTCCGCGGCATTGCCGCCCACGATCGTGCCGGCCACTTCGAGGCCGGGGATGTCGGAGGCGCCCGGCGGCACCGGGTAGTTGCCCGTGCGCTGGAACACGTCGGGTCGGTTGATGCCGCTGGCCGCCACGCGGATCAGCAGCTCACCCGCGCCCGGCACCGGGTCGGGGCGCTGGCCCAGACGCAGCACCTCGGGCGCACCGTAGGAAGTGATTTCGATGGCTTTCATGGTCTCTCGCTCCGACAGCGCCTGCGGACTCGCCGCAGGTCGCCGTCGTCAGGGTGACAAAGTCGGATCAGGCCTGTTCGCCGCCGTTGTTCTGGGCCGGACGGTCCAGCAGCGCCTTCATGGACAGCTTGATGCGACCCTTCTCGTCGGTCTCCAGCACCTTGACCTTGACGATCTGGCCTTCGGACAGGTAGTCCGTGACCTTCTCGACGCGCTCGTGGGCGATCTGGCTGATGTGCAGCAGGCCGTCCTTGCCAGGCAGCAGGTTGACCAGGGCACCGAAGTCCAGGATCTTGGTGATCGGGCCTTCGTAGACCTTGCCGATTTCGACTTCGGCGGTGATCTCGGAAATGCGGCGCTTGGCTTCCTCGGCCTTGGTGGCGTCGGTGGCGGCGATGGTGATGGTGCCGTCTTCCTCGATGTTGATCTGGCAACCGGTCTCGTCGGTCAGCGCGCGGATCACGGAACCGCCCTTGCCGATCACGTCACGGATCTTCTCGGGGTTGATCTTCATGGTGAAGAGCTTGGGCGCGAAGTTGCTCACCTCGGTCTTGGCCTCGCCCATGGCTTCCTGCATCTTGCCCAGGATGTGCATGCGGGCTTCCTTGGCCTGGGCCAGTGCAACCTGCATGATTTCCTTGGTGATGCCCTGGATCTTGATGTCCATCTGCAGGGCGTTGATGCCGTTGGTGGTACCGGCCACCTTGAAGTCCATGTCGCCCAGATGATCTTCATCACCCAGGATGTCGGTCAGCACGGCGAAGCGGTTGCCGTCCTTGATCAGGCCCATGGCGATGCCGGCCACGTGGGCCTTCATCGGCACGCCGGCGTCCATCAGCGACAGGCAGCCGCCGCAGACGGAAGCCATCGAAGAGGAACCATTGGACTCGGTGATCTCGGACACCACACGCATGGTGTAGGGGAACTCTTCCTTGGTCGGCAGGCAGGCCACCAGGGCGCGCTTGGCCAGACGGCCGTGGCCGATCTCGCGGCGCTTCGGAGTGCCGAAACGGCCGGCTTCGCCGGTGGCGAAGGGAGGCATGTTGTAGTGCAGCATGAAGCGGTCTTCGAACTCGCCGGCCAGCGCGTCGATGCGCTGCGCGTCGCGCTCGGTGCCCAGCGTGGCAACCACCAGGGCCTGGGTCTCACCACGCGTGAACAGGGCCGAACCGTGGGTACGGGGCAGCACGCCGTTGCGGATCTCGATGGGGCGCACGGTACGCGTGTCGCGGCCGTCGATGCGCGGCTCGCCGGCCAGGATCTGACTGCGCACGATGCGCGCTTCGATGTCGAACAGCATGCCTTCGACCTTGACGCTGTCGAACTCGACGCCGGACTCTTTCAGGTCGGCCATCACGACGGCATAGGTCTCGCGGCAGGCGTGGGTGCGGGCCTGCTTGTTGCGGATCTGGTAGGCCGCGCGCAGCTTCTCTTCGGCCAGCGCATTCACCTTGGCGATCAGGGCCTCGTCCTTGGCCGGGGCCTTCCAGTCCCAGGCCGGCTTGCCGGCGTCACGCACCAGGTCGTGGATGGCGTTGATGGCGATATTGCCCTGCTCGTGGCCGAACACCACGGCACCCAGCATGATCTCTTCCGACAGCTGTTGTGCTTCGGACTCCACCATCAGCACGGCGGATTCGGTACCGGCAACGACCAGGTCCATCTGGCTGTCCTTGAGCTGGGTCTGGCCCGGGTTCAGGACGTATTCGCCATTGATGTAACCCACGCGGGCTGCGCCGATGGGGCCGTTGAAGGGGATGCCGCTGATGCTCAGCGCAGCGCTGGTGGCGATCATGGCGGCGATGTCGGCCTGCACTTCAGGGTTCAGGCTCACGACGTGCACGATCACCTGGACTTCGTTGTAGAAGCCCTCGGGGAACAGCGGACGGATCGGACGGTCGATCAGGCGGCAGGTCAGGGTCTCCAGCTCGCTGGGACGGCCTTCACGCTTGAAGAAGCTACCCGGGATCTTGCCGGCGGCGTAGGACTTCTCGGTGTAGTCCACCGTCAGGGGGAAGAAGTCCTGACCGGGCTTGGCGCTCTTGGTCGCCACCACGGTGGCCAGCACCACGGTGTCGTCGATGTTGACCAGCACGGCGCCGGTGGCCTGGCGGGCGATTTCGCCGGTTTCCATGGTGACCGTGTGCTGGCCCCACTGGAAGGTCTTGGTGACTTTGTTGAACATGGTCATGTGTTTCTCCTGTATGGATCAAGGGAGGTCTGAGCCGCCTCCCCTAGGGCTCGAAGCCACATCACAGAACACGATGCCATTCCAGAGAAATCAGAGGGAAATTCGCTCAATTTCCTCTGGAATGACACAGCTTCGCTCTGTTCCTGTCTGCTCCGAAGTACAAAGCGCCTGAGCTAGAAAACCAACTCAGGCGCTCTTGTTCATCTGTCCGGGGCGATTACTTGCGCAGACCCAGCTTGGTGATCAGCGCGCTGTAACGGTCGAAGTCCTTGGACTTCAGGTAGTCCAGCAGCTTGCGGCGACGGCTCACCATGCGCAGCAGACCGCGACGGCCGTGGTGGTCCTTGGCGTGGGTCTTGAAGTGGGGGGTCAGCTCGTTGATGCGGGCGGTCAGCAGGGCGACCTGGACTTCCGGGCTACCGGTGTCGGTAGCGGAACGGGCATTGGCCTTGACAACTTCGGCCTTGATGCTGGTAGCGATCATTTCATTTTCCTGTCATGCGGGACGAAACCGGCCGTTTTCGGTCGGGACGTCCCAGGGTTTACAACTTGCGTCAGCGGCTGGAACTGCTACTGACGTGCGCTCTACAAGCCCTTGCGGACCGCAGAACCATGGAATTATAGCCCAAGTCAGGTTGGCGGAGCGCCTACTTACTTCCCAACCAGGTTTTGAGCCGCTCCACCCCCAGCACCAGGCGCTGCGGGTCCTTGGACGCAAAACACCAGCGCAGCCAGCCCTGGGCCTCCGGGGCAAAGGCCTCACCCGGCGCCAGGCCCAGGCCGGCCTCACGCACCAGGCGCTTGGCCGTAGCCAGGGAATCACCATGGCCGGCCAGGCGGAAAAAGGCGTACATGCCGGCCGCAGGCTTGGCCAGCTCCACCCCCGGCAGGGCCTGCAGCAGGGGCACCAGGGTGTCGCGGCAGGTTTTGAGATGGGCCACCACCCTGGGGGTGATCTCGCTGGCGCGCTCCAGCGCCACCTGGGCGGCGCGCTGGGTGAAGACGCTGGCGCAGGAGGTGTTGAACTCGATCAGCTTGCCCACGTCGTGCGTGATGGCGGGGGGCAACACCAGCCAGCCCAGGCGCCAGCCCGTCATCAGGAAACTCTTGGAAAAGCTGTGCACCACGACCAGCCGGTCCTCGGAAGAGGCGATATCCAGGAAACTGGGCGCACATCCGTTGGGCGAGGCTTCATAAAAAAGCTGGGAATAGACCTCGTCTGCCACGATCCAGGTGCCGGTCTTGCGGCAATGGTCCAGGATGCGCTGCTGCTCATCGCGCGTGAGTGTCCAGCCCGTCGGGTTGCTCGGCGCATTGAGGATGAGCACCTTGGTGGCCGGCGTCACCGCGACCAGCAGGGCTTCCAGGTCCAGCGTCCAGGCGCCGGCCACCGGCTTGAGGGGGATGGGCTTGAGCCGCGCGCCCAGGATCAGCGGCTGCGCCGTCAGGTTAGGCCAGACCGGGGTCACGATGGCCACCTCATCGCCCGCTTCCAGCAGGGCCTGCATGGCGATCATCAGGGCGTTGACGCCCCCCGAAGTCACGGCAATGCGGTCCGGCGCCACGGTGCCGTGCAGGCGGCTCAGGTGCAGGGCGATGGCGGCGCGCAGCTCGGGCAGGCCCAGGTTGTGGCTGTAGAAGGTCTCGCCTTTCTGCAGGGAGTCGATGGCCGCCTGGCGGATGAAGTCGGGCGTGACCTCGTCACCCTCGCCGAACCAGAAGGCCAGCACGTCGCTGCGCCCCAGGCCGGCGTTGGCCACTTCGCGGATTTTGGATTCTTCGAGGTTGCGGATAACTTGGCGCATGGTTGTCACCGGGGGGAACTCATTCAAAGATCAAAAACATCAACATGATCACGACAAATAGGGATGCATCGATTAGAAGCCACATTCCCCAGGACCAATGCTTGGATTGACCAACTTGTTTTTCATCCGTATCCATGGTTTTCCCCTTTGAATGCGACACCCCCTGCCGAATGAGATATTGCCCCAATTGATGAATGCACTTTGGCATCTAAGTGAAAGCAGGCCGAAATAGCGGCTACCAATGCTATTTCAAGCCCGCCTCCAGAAAAATTTTCCCTCCACGACCAGTCTTGAAATCTTCTCCCTACGCGCCCAGTTATGCCCTGCGGCCGGCAGTGCCCCCGCACACCGAGTCCACCGTTTACACCACAGGAGTTCAACCATGCTGTTTGTTCCCGTCATCCGCCGTTCCGCCTTCTCCCCCTCGCTGCGTGCTTTCGACCGCTTCTTCAGCGAGTCTGCCCCCGCCGAGCAGCCGGCCAGCGCTGCCGAAGACAAGGCCTACGAGCTGAGCTTCGACGTGCCCGGCGTCAGCCGCGAGCAGCTGTCCATCGGCATCGAAGGCAATGTGATCCGCATCGAGACCCTGCCCGAAGCCAAGCGGCAGTACAAGGCCGCCTACGAACTGCCGCAGGACATCGACGTCTCTGCCAGCGAAGCCAAGCTGGAAAACGGCGTGCTCACGCTCAAGCTGGTCAAGGTCCAGCCGGCTGACAAGACCGTCAAGCTGACGATCAACTGATCCTCACCTTCCATGAAAAAAGGCCGCGAAGTTCGCGGCCTTTTTCATGGCTGGGGAAATCAAGTTGCCAGCTTGGCGCTGGCCAGCCGGTTCAGGCTGACGCCCTGTTCAGCAGCCTCCAGCGCCAGCGTGCGGTGCAGCTGCGGCGGAATGCGAACACGAAACTCGCCGCTGTATTTCTTCTCGGATAGCGGCGTGGGCACCGATTCGCCGCTTTCGCGCAGGTCGGCCACCACCTCGGCCACCACGCGACCGATACCGGCCAGCGCCGCTGAGGGTGTCTTGGCCAGCCAGCTCAGGGATGGGAACTCGGCGCATGTCCCCACGTACTCACCGTCCTCCGGCGACCAGCTCACCCGGTAGGTGTAATGATCGACTTGCTTCATGTCTTGCTCTCCAACTTCTCAATCGCCAGCAGCACCTGCCTGACCTGGTAGGGCTTGGCCTTGCCCTTGGCATTCTGAATGTTCACGCGCGGATCGCCCGGCCAGGGCGTCTTGAAAATCGCATGGCTGCTGCCCGACTGACGCGGTTTGCCGAAATATGCCTCACAGATTTTCTTCAAATCGTTGAAGCTCACATTGGCCGGCTCCGCGCGCATCTGTTCCAGAATTTTGGGATGCTTGGCCATGCGGTAAATGGTACCAATAATGGCACCACGCAGCAAGTCTGCAAGAACCGGGCTACACCGACTGGCTGATCGCGTCCAGCGGCCAGCGCGGCTTGACTTCGAAGGTGTAGGCGCGGGTCGCTTCCTGCATGCCGGCCTGCAGGCGCATGGCGGCGGCCATGGCGATCATGGCGCCGTTGTCGGTGCACAGGTGCAGCTCGGGGTAGTGCACGCGCACCTTGAGTTTCTGGCACTGGGTGTTGAGCTGCTCGCGCAATTGCCGGTTGGCACCCACGCCGCCGGCCACCACCAGGCGTTTCATGCCTGTTTCTTTCAACGCGGCCAGTGATTTCTTCACCAGCACTTCGACGATGGCGGCCTGCGTGGAGGCGGCCAAGTCCGCTTTGCGCGCTTCCAGCTCGCCGCCCAGGCGCTGCGCCTGCGTGAGCACCGCCGTCTTCAGCCCGGCAAAGGAAAAGTCCAGGTTGCCGCTGTGCAGCAGCGGGCGCGGCAGCTTGAAGGCCGCGCCGTCGCCCTGCTCTGCAAGTTTGGCCAGCCCCGGGCCGCCAGGGTACGGCAGGCCCATGAGCTTGGCCGATTTGTCGAAGGCTTCACCGGCCGCGTCATCGATCGTCTCGCCCAGGATTTCGTAGCGCCCCACCCCATCGACACGCATCAGTTGCGTGTGGCCGCCGGACACCAGCAGCGCGACAAAAGGGAACTCGGGCGGGTCGGCGCTCAGGAAGGGCGAGAGCAGATGGCCTTCAAGGTGGTGCACACCCAGCACGGGCTTGCCCAGGGCCGCCCCCAAGGCGCAGGCCACACCGGCGCCCACCAGCAGCGCACCGGCCAGACCCGGGCCGCGCGTGTAGGCCACCACGTCGATGTCTTGCAGCGTCTTGCCCGCCTCTTTCATGACCTGCATGGTCAAGGGCAGCACACGGCGGATGTGGTCGCGGCTGGCGAGTTCGGGCACCACGCCGCCATAGGCCTGGTGCATCTCGATCTGACTGTAGAGCGCGTGCGAGAGCAACTGCGGCACCGGGCTGCCATTGGTTTGCACCAGGGCCACGCCGGTTTCGTCGCAGGAGGATTCGATGCCCAGGATCAGGGGCGCGGTGTCGGACATATCCGGCAAGTTTAGGCCATCACTTCATGACCAGGCCGCCATCCACCACCAGTACCTGCCCCGTGACGAAACGGCTCCAGTCCGAAGCAAGGAACAACACCGGGCCGGCCACGTCCTCGGGCCGGGCGATACGCCGCATGGGCGTCTGTGCCACGATGGCCTCTTTCACGTCTTCCTTGGTCGCGCGGCTGGCGTCGGTCGGGTAGACCAGGCCCGGGGCCACGCAGTTCACGCGTATGCCCAGGGGGCCGAGCTCGGCCGCGAGGTTGCGGCTGAAGCCCACCAGCGCGGACTTGGCCGTGGCGTAGTCGTGGTAGGGCACCACGGGCCGCTCGACCAGATCACTGGCCAGGTTGACGATGCAACCCTGCGCGCGCTGGCGCATGCCGGGCAGCACGGCCTGGCAGACGTTGTACGTCGCGCGCACGGCGCCGTCGAACTGGGTCTGGTAGTCGGCCCACCCGGTTTCCCAGAAGCGCTTGCGCTGCTCGGGGTCGAAGCGGTAGGGGGCGAAGGCGTTGTTGACCAGCACGTCGATGCGGCCCAGTTCCGCCAGCACCTGCGCCACGATCGCCTGCACCTGGGCCGGGTCGTTGACGTCGGCACGCAGGGCCCAGGCATCACCACCCACAGCCTTGCACTGCGCCACCACCTCCTCGGCCGCAGCCTCGTTGCGCAGGTAGTTCACCACCACGAAGCCCCCCTCGGCCGCGAAGGCCCGGGCGATAGCCGCGCCGATGCCGCGGCTGGCGCCGGTGACGAGGATGACTTGGCCCTGGAAATTCATCTTATTTGCCGGGGAGCAGATCGGAGCTCACCACGTCCTTCATCTTCAGATCGCGCTGGACCAGGCCGATCTTCTTCCAGGCGTCGGCACCCTTTTGCAGCATGTCGACGTCGATGGCGCCCAAGCCTTTTTGTAGCGTCAGCGGCGAGACGCTCGACGCATTGCGCAGCTTGATGACTTCCAGGTTCACGGCTTCGTTCTGGCCGTTGATGGCGCGCTTGACCGCCAGCGCGGCGGCTTCCTGCGGCTGGGCGATCATCCATGACATGCTGTCGCGGTAGGCGGCCAGGAAGCGCCTGAGCACGTCCTTCTTCTGCTGGAAGGTCTCCTCGCGCACAACGAAGATGTCGCTGGAAACGTTGAGCGAGGTGCGCACTTCCATCACGTTGACTTCGCCCACGCCCTTGGCGCGGGCCACCAGCAGGCCGGTGTCCGTGGCGGCGGTGGCGTCCACCTGCCCCTGCATCAGCGGTGCGAAGTTGAGCAGACCCGTCACGACGATGGTCACATCCTTGTCGCTCAGGCCGGCCTGGTTCAGCAGCAGCTGCAGATTGGTCAGCGTGCCGCTGGACAGGCTGTAGACGCCGATCTTCTTGCCCTTCAGGTCGGCCGGTTTGCTGATGTTGGCGCTCTTGAGTGACACCACGTTGAAGATGTTCTGCGGGTAGATGTCATAGATGACGCGCAGCTTCTCGCCCTTGTCCAGCGCGGCGTAGAGCGAGCCGGGGTCGGTAAAGGCCACGTCGGCCTGGCCGCTGAGCAGGTTGCGCACGGCATCGCCACCACCGGTGCCGGGCATGAAGACCATGTCGATGCCCTGGGCGCGGAAGAAGCCCTTGTCGGGCTCGACCAGCAGGTTGGTGATCTCGGAGATGGGGCCGCCCCAGCCGGCGATGGTCACCTTGTCCAGCTTGGCCTGGGCCCAGGTGCCGGTGCACAGGGCGCCGAGTGCGAGCGCAGCGATGGTGCGCAGGAAATGTCGTTTCATGGTGTGTCGTCCTCAAAGGTTGGATGAATAAGGTCGCAGCAAGCGACGCTCGATCCAGAGCGTGGCCTCGTATATCAGCAGGCCGATCAGCGTGATCAGCAGCAGCACGGCAAACATCAGCGGCGTGTCCATGGAGCCCTGGGCGGCGATGATCAGCGCGCCCAGGCCCTTGCTGGCGCCGATGAACTCACCGACCACGGCGCCCACCAGCGCCAGCACCACGGCCACTCGCAGGCCGGCCAGGATGGCAGGCAGGCCGGCCGGCACCTTGAGCCGCCACAAGGTCTGCCAGCGGGTTGCGCCCAGCATGCGGAACAGTTCCAGGCGCGCGGCGTCCACCTGGGCGATGCCGGTCAGCGTGTTTTCCAGCAGCGGGAAGAAGCAGATCAGCGCGGTGATGACCACCGTGGGCACGGTGCCGAAGCCGAACCAGACGATGAAGAGCGGCACCAGCGCCAGCTTCGGCACCACCTGGCTGGTCACCACATAGGGCATGAGCACACGACGCAGCGCGGCCGACTCGCCCAGCAGCACGCCCCCGGCAAAACCCAGGGCCACGCCCAGCGCCAGGCCCAGGCCCAGTTCCAGCAGGGTCTGGGCGATGTGCGGCCAGAGGTAACCCGTCTGCAGGCCGCGCAGCAACGCCGCGCCGATCACGCTGGGGGCCGGCAGCACCAGCGGTGAAAACCTGAAAGCCGACACGGCCCACTCCCAGGCCAGCAGCAGGATGATCAGCAAAGCGAGAGCGAAAAGACGCGGGTACTTCGTCATACGACGCCCTCCCCGTCCATGGCGTGCCGCAGCTCGGCGCAGATGGCGTTGAAAGCCGCGCCGTAGCGCAGGTCTCGCCGGCGCGGGCGCGGCAGGTCCACGCGGATGTCGTGGCGGATGCGCCCCGCGTCCATCACGGCCACACGGTCGGCCAGGTAGACCGCTTCGGCGATGTCGTGCGTGACGAAAAACACCGAGGTGCCACGCGCACGGCACATGGCCTGCAACTCGTCCTGCAGTTCCTCGCGCGTGATCGCATCGAGCGCGGCGAAAGGTTCGTCCATCAGCAGAATGGGCGGATCCAGCAGCAGCGCGCGCGCAATCGCCACGCGGCTCTGCTGCCCGCCGGAAAGCTGGCGCGGATGGTGACACAGGTAGGCCCCCAGGCCCATCTGCGCCAGCAACTGTTCGGCACGTGCGCGGTCGGCGTCTGTCGGCGTGCGCTGCAGCGTCAGGGGCAGCAGCACGTTGTCCAGCACGGTGAGCCAGTCCAGCAGCGTCGGTTGCTGGAACACGAAACCGGTGCCCGGACCGGGAGCGCGGACAGGCTGCCCCTGCAGGCGCACCGAGCCGACGTCGGGTTGCAGCAGGCCGGCCGCGAGCTTGAGCAGCGTGGTCTTGCCGCAGCCGCTGCGCCCCACCAGGCAATGGAACTCGCCGGGCGCAATGTCCCAGTCCACACGCTGCACCACCGGCGGCCAGCCGGGGAAGGTGTAACTCACCTGCTGCATGTCGAGGAAGGGCGTGGCCATTTCGTTCAATCCCGGTACGGCGCAAAAGCCTCGGCCGCGTCCTCGGCCGATTGTTCGAGTTCGACCATGCGCACCAGGTCCAGCAGGCTGAAACGCCCGTCATGGTGCCAGCCGGCTTCGGGCGCCGTCATCTGGCCCAGGGCGCAGATGCGCGTGGCACCGGCCGCGCCCAGCCGCTCGGCCAGCGCATGCAATTCCTGCGGTGCGGCGGCCAGGCCCACGGTCTGCAGCACCTCGCGCTGCGCGGCCAGCAGAGGCACGGTTTCTACCAGGTGGTCCACCGCCTGCACCTGCACCGTGCGGTTCAGCGCGCAGGGCAGCAAGGCGCTGGCCTGCTCGGCATAGGCCACGCACCAGGAGGCACCGGCATCACCGATCAATTCAACACCAGCCCCGGCAAAACTTTTGAGTTCCTGGCCCTGGCGCCAGCCGGCCACGCTGGCGGATTCTTCCAGCGTCAGTGTGCGGCGCGCGAACTTGTGTTGCAGCGCGGCCAGTTCACCGGCCAGCTGCTGCGCGAATTCGCGCGGCGTGACGCGGCCACCGCGCGCCACGTAGTAGGTGTGGGGCGAATAACAGCCCTGCTGCTCGTAACGCACCACGTCCAGCGCCGCGGCGCGCGCCGTGGCCGGGGTACGGGCCACGTCGAGCGCGGCCGCCGAGACCAGGCCCACGCTGAGCTTGTGGCCGTGCGGCAGGAAACGCGTGCTCACCGGCACCTGCTGCCTGAGCGCTGTCAGCGTGTCGTTGCCGCCATAGGCCAGCACCGTGTCGGCCTCGGCAAACAGCGCTCGCTCGCTGGCCGTGTCGCCGCCCTTGAACCAGACGATGGCCAGCACCTCGGCCAGGCGCGGCTCCACCTCGGCCAGCAGGCGCGCGAACAGCGAGGCGAACAGGGGCTCGGCACTCGCCACCTTGCCGATGGCGGGCGCCTTGACCAGCAGGCCGCAGACCAGGCTCCACAGCGGCAGGCCTGGCACATTACCGGCCCAGACGTGCACCAGCAGTTCGGGGCCGAGCGCGCGCGCCATGCCGCCCTTGGCGCGCGGCTGGAATTCATCGAGCAGCTTGGGGTTGCTGAAGTCCTCGGCCACGAAGCGTTGCAGCTGCGGCGCACGAAAGGTCTTGAGGTAGGCGTTGAGGCCCAGGCGCACCATCTCGGCGTCGAAGCCGGAGATGCGCGGCAGCAGCAGCTCCAGCTCCAGGCGATAGGGGTCG
The DNA here is from genome assembly GCA_963512175.1 of uncultured Hylemonella sp. Lineage (GTDB taxonomy): Bacteria > Pseudomonadota > Gammaproteobacteria > Burkholderiales > Burkholderiaceae_C > Hylemonella. The sequence goes on from CAUPLI010000001.1 coordinate 356,245, forward strand.
GCCGGGTTGAGCAGGCGCTCGATGGCGCGATCGATCGCGGCGATGATCTGCGACACCGGCATGGGCTTGAGCTGCGTGCGCCCCTGGTTGCGCACATGCGCGGCCAGCGTGTGCAGCTGGGCCGGCGTGAGCTGGGGCACGACCACGTCGACCTGCTGTGCGCCTGCCCCAAAGCCCAGCGTATGCCACTGCACCTCGCTGGACTTCAGGCCCGGCAGATAACCCGCGGTGATTTTCATGACTGTGCCGCCCGCAGGAATTCGTCCACCGCCAGCGAACAACCCTTGGCCTGCGCGCCCTGGGCGCGGCCCAGCAGCAGGAAACCGCCGTCCACTTCCACGCCCACGTCCTCGGTGAGGATGGTGGTGACTGAATTGAAGTTGCCCAGGTCCGTGTGCGCGAGGATGCCGCGTTCGCCGCGGGGCATCTCCTGCCCGCTCAGCGGGTCCAGCACCCGCGTGCGGATCCAGTGCGGGCCGGACTTGACGGCCGGCAGCACGGCGTTGCCTGCGTCGTAGAACTGCGTGCTGAGTTCCGTCATGCCATACATATTGATGCAGGCGCAACGCGGCACACCGAAAGTCGATGCGAGCGCGTCGTAGAACACGTCCATGTCCATCTCGCGCGACTGGCCCTTGAAGCCGCCGGTATCGAGCAGGCGGCTGCCCGCGGGCAGACGGAAGCTCAGGCCGCGCGCCTGCAGCGCGTCCATCAGGTGCACGAAGCTGTAGCTCGCGCCCAGCAACGCAAACGGCTCGCCACTGGCCTGCACCCGGGCGAGCGTGGCGCACAGCGCGTCCACCTGCAGGCCCTCGCTGTCCAGGTAATAACGGCTCTCGGGCGTGCCGAACTGGTGCAGGGCCAGCGCCAGGTAATGCGCCAGCGAGGAGTTGGGCATGAGCTGTTCGCTGGGGAAGAGGATGCCCATGCGCAAACGCTCGGCCCCGCCCATGAAACGCTGCTGGAAGTTCAGCGTCATCGACAGGTCGTAGACCTGCAGCTGCGGGTGGTAGTGCCGGCCCTTGATGTCGCCGCGGGTGGTGCCGCTGGTCATGAAAACGCGTTCGCAACGCTCGGGCGGCGTGCAGCTCAGCGTCAGGTCCTTGAAGCCATTGATGGGCACGGCCGGGATGTCGCGCCAGTGTTTCACCGTGCGCGGCGTGCGGCCGCGCTGCTGGCAGAACTTCTGGAAGGCCGTGTTGTGCTGGAACTGGTGGGCGAAGAGGCGCAGGGCCAGGGCATTGAAACCGTCATCTCGCTCATCCGGGCGCGCGATGAACGCCAGCAGCTCCGGGACCAAACCGGCTGCCTGCTGCGACGATGGGTGTACTGCTTCTGCCACGATGACCTTTCCTGGTGCGCCTGGGGCGCGTGCTCCGAAAGGTGTGGCGAGGCGGGAGGCCTGGCAAACAGCTCTTCTTACGTCGGCATGATCCGAGTCAAGTTCACGGGTTCGGTCTCACCATCTCAGCCTTCTGCGAAACGCAGGCGACACCCCGGAGCAGCGATAATTCTATGCCATGCGGCACCTTCGCCGCCGGTTAATGGCGTATTTCTTGCATCTGATTCGATATGAATGAAGCCTTGCGCATCGTGGTGGTGACTTCGGATATCGCCCCTGGCGATCCCGACGACGACGACGCGCGCCAGCAGGCCGAGCGCTCGCGCAGCCTGCGCATCGGTCTGCTCGAAAGCGGCTTCAACCTCATCGCCTCGCTGCCGGCCGACGTCTTCCTCAACGAACGGCTGGCCCAGCTGCAACCCGACATGGTCATCGTGGACGCCGAGAGCGGCGCGCGCGACGCACTGGAGCACGTGGTGATGGCCACGCGCGAAGCACCGCGCCCCATCGTCATGTTCACCAACGACCAGGACACCTCGCACGTGCGCGCCGCCGTGGCCGCGGGCGTCACGGCCTATATCGTGGCCGGTCTCTCGGCCGAGCGCATCCGTCCCATCCTGGACGTGGCCCTGGCGCGTTTCCAGCACGAGCAAGCCCTGCGCCAGGAACTGGCCGTCACGCGCAACGAGCTCGACGAGCTCAGCGCCGAGCTCAAGGACCGCAAGACCATCGACCGCGCCAAGGGGCTGCTCATGCAGCGCCAGGGCCTGAGCGAACAGGCGGCCTACGAGAAGCTGCGCAAGACCGCCATGGACAAGGGCCTGAAACTGGCCGATGTCGCCCAGCGCATGCTGGACGTGGCCGAGCTGCTTTAGAGCAGCGCACAGCATCTCCTTTTGGTGCACCGCACCATTCCGGCGCATCACCCCCCTGCAGCGCACGGACCTCGATAACCCATTGATACACATGGGTTTAAAGCTACCAAATCAGTAGCACACCAAAAACCCCGAAGCTGGCACGCCCTTTGCGTAGCAGTAAACAAGACCACTCAAGGTCAACCGGCAGCCCGTCCAACGGCGGATGTGGCAGCCGGCCCGGACAAAGGCGTCCCCACAGTGCCCGGCTGCGTCGTCCCGACGCGCCGGCTCGGTGAGGACGCCTTTCTTGTTTTCTTCATCGCCACAAGGAGCTTTCATGCCTGATCTTCTGAATGCCAAACTCAGCCGCCGCGCCGTGCTGCAGACCGCTGCCGTCGGCGCCGTCGGCATTGACCCCGCACTGCGCGCCGCCGTCTACGCCGCCGGCTCGGACGCCCCCGAGAAGAAGGAAGTGAAGATCGGCTTCATCCCGCTGACCGACTGCGCCAGCGTGGTCATGGCCTCGGTACTGGGCATCGACCAGAAATACGGCGTGAAGATCATCCCCAGCAAGGAAGCCAGCTGGGCCGGTGTGCGCGACAAGCTGGTCAACGGCGAACTGGACATGGCCCACGTGCTCTACGGCCTGGTCTACGGCGTGCACCTGGGTGTCTCCGGCCCCAAGAAGGACATGGCCATCCTGATGAGCCTGAACAACAACGGCCAGGCCATCACCCTGTCCAAGAAGCTGGCCGACAAGGGCGCGGTGGACGCGGCCAGCCTAGCCAAGCTGATGGCCACGGACAAGCGTGAATACACCTTCGCCCAGACCTTCCCCACCGGCACGCACGCCATGTGGCTGTATTACTGGCTGGCCTCGGCCGGCATCAACCCCATGAAGGACGCCAAGGTCATCACCGTGCCGCCGCCCCAGATGGTGGCGAACATGCGCGTGGGCAATATGGACGGCTACTGCGTGGGCGAGCCCTGGGGCCACCGCGCCATCATCGACGGCATCGGCGTCACCGCGGTCACCACGCAGGACATCTGGAAGGACCACCCGGAGAAGGCGCTGGGCACCACGGCAGAGTTCGTCAAGAAGTACCCGAACACCGCGCGCGCCGTGACGGCTGCCATCATCGAGGCCGGCCAGTGGATCGACGCGAGCCTGTCCAACAAGATGAAGATGGCCGAGACCGTGGCCGACAAGAGCTATGTCAACACCAGCGTGGACGCGATCAACCAGCGCATCCTGGGCCGCTACCAGAACGGCATGGGCAAGACCTGGGACGACCCCAACCACATGAAGTTCTACAACGACGGCAAGGCGAGCTTCCCCTACCTCTCCGACGGCATGTGGTTCCTCACCCAGCACAAGCGCTGGGGCCTGCTCAAGGAGCACCCGGACTACCTGGCCGTGGCCAAGCAGATCAACCAGATCGACATCTACAAGCAGGCCGCCACCGCCGCCAAGGCACCCGTGCCCAAGGACGTCATGCGCACCAGCAAGATGATCGACGGTGTGGTCTGGGACGGCAAGGATCCGAAAAAGTACGCCGACAGTTTCAAGATCAAAGCCTGAAGAGGAACCCATCATGGTCAGCGCCGTGTTTCATACCCCCCTGGAGCGGGCCGCCCCCGTTCCCCTCCCGCCCGCCGGCGGAAAAAAGGCAAGGACCCCGGCAGCCCCCGCCGTGGAAGCTGTCAAGACGCCGGGCTACGACTGGCGCGGCCTGTGGCAGCGCGTGATCCCGCCGGTGCTGGGCCTGGCCCTGCTGGTCGGGATCTGGGCGCTGGTGACCATCACCAGCAACAGCAGCATCCCCAGCCCGGTTGAGACCTTCAAGCAGGCGATCGACATCTTCAGCGATCCCTTCTACCGCAAGGGCCCGAACGACCAGGGCGTGGGCTGGAACGTGCTGATGTCGCTGGAGCGTGTGGCCCTGGGCTTCGGCCTGGCCGCTGCGGTGGGCATCCCGGCTGGCTTCATGATCGGGCGCTTCACCTTCCTGAGCCGCATGTTCAACCCGCTCATCAGCCTGCTGCGCCCGGTCTCGCCGCTGGCCTGGCTGCCCATCGGCCTGCTGGTCTTCAAGGGCGCCAACCCGGCCGCCATCTGGACCATCTTCATCTGCTCCATCTGGCCCATGATCATCAACACCGCGGTGGGCGTGCAGCGCGTGCCGCAGGACTACATGAACGTGGCGCGGGTGCTGCAGCTCTCCGAATGGAAGATCGTCACCAAGATCCTCTTCCCCGCCGTGCTGCCCTACATGCTGACCGGCGTGCGTCTCGCGGTGGGCACGGCCTGGCTGGTGATCGTTGCGGCCGAGATGCTGACCGGCGGCGTGGGCATCGGCTTCTGGGTCTGGGACGAGTGGAACAACCTCAACGTCAAGAACATCATCATCGCCATCTTCGTGATCGGCATCGTCGGCCTGGTGCTGGAGTTCGCGCTGATCAAGCTGGCCACCGCCTTCACCTTCGAAGAAGTCAAGAACTGAGGAGTCCGCCATGAACGAATCACTGAGCACCAAGTACATCGAAGTCCAGGGCGTCGAGCAGACCTTCAAGACCGCCAAGGGCTCCTTCCCCGCGCTGCGCAACATCAACCTCACGGTCGCCAAGGGCGAGTTCGTGGCGCTGATCGGCCACTCGGGTTGCGGCAAGTCCACCCTGCTCAACCTGATCGCCGGCCTGACCACGCCCACCAACGGCACCCTGCTGTGCGCCAACCGCGAAATCGCCGGCCCCGGCCCCGAGCGCGCGGTGGTGTTCCAGAACCATTCGCTGCTGCCCTGGCTGACCTGCTACGAGAACGTCTACCTCGCGGTGGAACGTGTCTTCGGTGCCGGCAGCAAGAGCACGGGCGCCGCGGCCGAGAACAAGGCCCAGCTCAAGGCCCGCACCGAAGCCGCCCTGGCCCTGGTGGGCCTGACACCCGCCGCGCAGAAACGCCCGGGTGAAATCTCGGGCGGCATGAAACAGCGCGTGGGCATCGCCCGCGCCCTGTCCATGGAACCCCAGGTGCTGCTGATGGACGAACCCTTCGGCGCGCTGGATGCGCTCACCCGCGCCAAGCTGCAGGACGAGTTGCTGGAGATCGTGGCGCGCACCAAAAGCACCGTGGTCATGGTCACGCACGACGTGGACGAGGCCGTGCTGCTCTCCGACAAGATCGTGATGATGACCAATGGGCCGGCCGCCACCATCGGTGAGGTGCTGGCCGTGGACCTGCCGCGTCCGCGCAAGCGTGTGGAGCTGGCCGAAGACCCGCGTTACATCAACTGCCGCAAGGCCGTGATCGACTTCCTCTACACGCGCCAGGCGCACGTGGAAAAAGCCGCGTAGACAGAAACACCCCCGTGCCGCGCCTGAGCGCGCCCGGTGGCAGGGCCAGAGGCCCTGCCCCTTCGGGCACGTCCAAGCCTGCGCAGGCAGGCTTGGAGCCGCGGCCCTCAGCCCCCAAGGGGGCGACACCAGCGGCCCGGCAAAGCCGGTTCCGCGGTGTCCCTGGTATTAACAGCCGGGTACCTCGAAGCCTCCCACAAATGGGCGCGGATATTGCTTGCATTGAGATGAACAGGCCAAAGCCGGCCTGAAATCCCGCATTCGGTGCAAAGGCGCACCGGATCGTTCCAGACGAAGGCGTCCACATGTGCGCAGCCCTGCTGCCATGCACGTGTCGACGCCTTTTTTGTTGGCCCACGGACAAGCACGATGAACAGCTTTCGCAACTTCCTTCAGGCCGGCCACAGCCCCACGCTGCTGGCCTCCTTTGTGTACTTCACCTACTGCTGCGGCGTCTGGGTGACCAATGGTGCCATGGCGCCCTTCATCAAGGAATCGCTGCAGCTCAGCCCCGCGCAGATCGGGCTGATGCTCTCCATCCCCATCTTTGCCGGCGCGCTCATGCGCTTTCCCCTGGGCATCCTGGCCCAGTACATCGGGCGCAAGAACGCCACCCTGGTGGAAATGGGCGGCATTGCCATCGCCCTGCTCTACGGCTACTTCTTCGTCGAAACCTTCAACGACCTGCTGGCCATGGGCGTGCTGCTGGGCATCGCCGGGGCCAGCTTCGGCGTGGCGCTTTCGCTGGGCTCGGGCTCCTTCCCCGCCCGCTACAAGGGTCTGGCCATGGGCCTGGTGGGTGCGGGCAACGTGGGCACCTCGGTCTCGGCCCTGCTGGCGCCGCAGCTGGCCCAGGCCTACGGCTGGAAAGCCGTCTACGGCATCGCGGCCATCGGCCTGCTGCTGCCCGTGCTGGTGATGATCTTCATCGCGCGCGAGCCCGACGACGTGGACAAACACGCCAGCTTCCGCGACCACATCGCCTGCCTGTTCGAAAAGGACGGCTGGGCCTTCAGCATCATCTACGCCGTCACCTTCGGCGGCTTCATCGGCCTGACCACCTTCCTGCCCAGCTACTACTATGACCAGTTCGGCGTGAGCAAGGTGCAGGCCGGCCAGCTGACCATGCTGGCGGCCTTCATGGGTGCTGCGCTGCGCGTCTTCGGCGGCTGGATCTCGGACCACTGGGGCGGCATCAACACGCTGACCGCCGTGCTCGTCATCATCACCGTCACCCTGCTGCTGTGCGGGCTGGCCGGCGGTTCGCTGGTGCTCACCACCCTGCTGCTCATGCTCTGCTTCGCCGCCCTGGGCGCGGGCAACGGCGCGCTGTTCCAGCTGGTGCCGCTGCGCTGGCCGCTGTCCACGGCCGTGGCCGGCTCCATGATCGGCGAGATCGGTGCCCTGGGCGGTGGCCTGGTGCCCAACGCCATGGGCCTGTCCAAGCAATACACCGGCACCTACTTCTGGGGCTTCGCCTTGTTCGCCCTGCTCTCGCTCCTGGTGCTGGGCATGACACGCGTGATGCAGATCCGCTGGACGAGGACATGGGCAGAGAAAGGTGGACGCGCACGGAGTGCGTGATCGGCGCAAGCCGATAAAGCGCGTAGCGCTCAGCCTCCCTTTCGTCGAGGTTAACTTTGCGCAGCAAAGTTAAGCCCGCCCAAGCGGGCGGCCGAAGACACAAGGGTGGTCGGGCGCGTAGCGCTTGATCCGCGCAGTGGATGGCGTGCGCAGCACGCACCCGCCTCTCCAGTGCAAATTGGGGCATACTTTTCGGGAAAGTATTCAACCCGGTCAACGTACGCGTGGCGCATCCTTTTCGAAACAGGCACCGCACGTGACGTGACACGTCTCTCTTCAGTCACTGCTCATACGAACCATGGATCAACTGGCTCCAACCCGACAACGCCCACTTGCGGTGCTGGCTGTATTGCTGGCACTACTGTTTGCCTATGGCCTGCCTGGCTCTTCGATGGCCAGCGAAGAACCTCCCAATAACGGGGCGGGCCCGAAAGGCCGCCTTCGTGCAGCAGGAGGAGATGCCGATGGTCCCAGACGCGGTTTGGGTGCTGCGCTCAAGCGTGCAGAGCGCGATTTTGAGCATATCGACACCGATGGTGATGGTCGCCTGTCACCGGCTGAATGGATGCGGCGCGGCAACTTTGAAGACCTGGACACCGATGGAGACGGCTTCCTCAGCTTCCAGGAAATGTCGTTCATCTACCGGCCCAAGGGCAAGCCCGGCCAGCTGACGTCGCCCATATTGCCCTCCAACGCACCTGAAATCGACCCCAGCTATGCCACGGATCGCGTATCGAATTTGGTCATCTCAAGCACCATGGACGGCCTTGTCCCCACCGGATTGGGTCCGCGTTTTCCAGCTGGCGCGACATGCCTGGGCATAGACGATTTCTACGCCATGGATTACAGCTTCAAGCGCAGGAGCCAGGTCTATCACGGCGGCTTCGACATCCCGGCCCCTTGGGACACGCCTGTATTGGCTGTCGCCGCGGGCACGGTGGTTGGGCGCTTTATGGGGAACGACACCCAGCGGGGCGTGGAAGTGATCCTGCGACACAGCCCGGAAGACACCGGACTCCCCTTTTGGGTCTATACCCAGTACGCCCATCTGGCAGCGCTACCCCCACAAGGCCTGGGACAACGCGTTCGCATGGGCGAAGTCATAGGGCAGACCAGCAACACGGGGCAAGACCGCAATGGTGGCGACAGCAACCACCGCCGGCCGGCCCTGCACTTCGTGGCCTGGTTCAGTCCTGATCGACAGTTTGCTGATATCGGCTCTGCCATTGTTCCCGTGCAGGGGCAGTGGATGGATCCTCACACCCTGTACCGCGGCAAACCCCCCTTTGTATCGAGCCAGGCCGCCGATCTGCCCGATGCTGAAAAATGGGTGAACATCCCCATCATGTTTGCCAACGGTGCCACTGCGCCGCCCAATACCCGTCTGATCTGGCCCTATGCATGCAGGAAGCGCCTGTAGTCATGGGCCGACGCTGACCATGCTCTGACGCCCCCAGGCCATCGCCGGATGGATGGGGTCGCACCCTCCTGTTTGTCTTCGGTGCCATCCGTCGCCTGAGCACCATGGGAGCAGCTGCCCTGAGCCGACCCTTGGCCCCGGTCCTTCGTCGATACGGTCCGGTCCACCAACGAGCCCCCCGCTTCAGAATCACGCGGGGTGGTCACTTCGGCAAAAACAACAGCCAGTACACCAGCAGCACATTGAACAGCGCACTGACCCCAAACAGCAGCTTCCACACAAAGGTCGGATCGCGCTGCAGCAGCGGTGAAGCCGGCGGTGCCGTCAGCGGGCGAGAAGCCCCGCGTTCCAGCGCCAGCAGGAACTCCTCCGCCGTCTCGAAGCGCTGGCGCTTGTCGCGGGCCACAGCCTTGAGCACCACGTGGTCCAGCCAGATGGGCACTTCAGGGTTGTGGCGGCTGGGGGGCGTCGGGTCGCGGTAATAACGGCCGCTCTGGTAGGGCAGCACTTCACCGTAGGGCAGCTTGCCCTCGGCCAGCAGCTGGTAGAAGGTGACGCCCAGGGCAAAGAGGTCGCTCATGGCGTCGGGGTCTTCGGGCGGCACGTTGGTGTCGATGCCGCCGGCGCGCACGGTAAAGCCCCATTGCTCGGGGTTGATGTAGCTGGGCGTGCCCGCGTGCAGGCGGCGCATGGCCTCGGGCTCGCGCCCGCTCAGGGCCACGCCCAGGTCCAGCAGGCGCAGCACGCCGTCCTCCCCCTGGTGCAGGTTGGCGGGTTTGATGTCGCGGTGCACCACGCTCTGGCGGTGCAGGCGGCCCAGGGCCTTGAGCACCTGGGTGGCCAGGGCCACGGCCTGGGCCGGGCTGAAACGCTGCTGGCGCGCCAGCATCTGCTGCAGGGTTTCGCCGGCGTGCCAGTCGTAGAGCAGGTAGAAGGCCGTCTGCCCCTTGCCGGCGGGCGGCTTCTCGTGCAGGCGCACCAGGTGCTCGGCCGCGCGTGAGGTCTGCATGCACTGGGCCAGCCAGGCCTCGTGGGCCAGCATGGCGCATTCCTCGGGGTCGTGGGCGCGCGAGGGGTGCAGGGTCTTGAGGGCGTAGTCGGTGTGGGTGTGCGCGTCGCGTACCCGGTAGATCAGGTTGATGCCGTTGTCGGCGGCCACCTCCTCCACGCGCAGGCCGTCGATCACCTCGCCCGGCTTCAGGCGAACCGGCACCGGCAGGGCCTGGGCGCTGCGGCTCACGTCCTGCAGCGTGGCGTCCAGCAGGCCCAGCACGCGCACCACCAGGGCGGTGGCGTTGTCGTTGCTGCCGGCCTTGATGGCCGCCTGCACCAGGCTTTCGCTGATGCGCTGGGCGTTGGCCAGTTCGGCCATCTCCGCCAGCAGGCGCAGGCGCAGCGAGCCGTGCACGCCATCACTCAGCAGGATGAAGACGTCACCCACCTGCAGGTCACCCTGGATGTAGTCCACCACCAGGCGGTCTTCCGCGCCCACCACCCGCATGAGCTGGTGGCGGAAATCCGGGTGGGGCATGACGTGGTCCACCGTGAGCTGGGTCACCTGGCCTTCTCTTAATAGGTAAGCGCGCGTGTCGCCCACATGGGCCAGGGTGTAGGAATGCCCGCGCAGCACCAGGGCGGTGAGCGTGGTCATGCCGGTGGCGGGTGCACGCCGGCGATTGGTGGCGGCCAGCCAGGTGTTCTGCGCAGCGATCAGGCGGTCCAGCGCCACCGTGGTATCCCAGGTTTGGGGCGTGCTGTAGTAATCACGCACCAATGTGGCCACCGTGGTCTGGGCGGCCTCCTGGCCCAGGCCGCCGGCGCTCACGCCGTCGGCAATGGCGGCGATCACGCCCATGTCCTCATGCCCGTCTTCGGGCAGCATGGCGCCGGCAAAGTCTTCATTGACGGCCTTGGCACCTGCCAGCGAGGTGTAGCCGATGTCCATTTCAAAGCTCATGCTGACCGTTCCGCAAGATTGATGCCCGTGATGGTGCATTCTGCGGTCGCCTGCCGGCCAAGGGGTTTCCTTTCTTTTGCTGCTTTGCACAAAACTGGCACGGCCCTTGCATCGCTTCAGGCGTACCCGGCCAAAGCTGGCCCTCATTCACTCATCCGGTGCAACGGCGCAGCGGATGATCTCAGGACGAAGGCGTCCCCACGTGCGCTGCACCCAGCAGGCACCGTGTGGACGCCTTTTTTGTTTCTTGCTTGATTTGGATCGACGGAGCTTGTGATGAAAAAACTCAAACTGGTGATGATCGGCAACGGCATGGCCGGCGTGCGCTCGCTCGAAGAGCTGCTGAAGATTGCGCCCGAGCTGTACGAGATCACGGTCTTCGGCGCCGAGCCCCACCCCAACTACAACCGCATCCTGCTCTCCCCGGTGCTGGCCGGCGAGCAGAAGCTCGAAGACATCGTGCTCAACGACTGGGCCTGGTACCAGGACAACGGCGTCACCCTGCACGCCGGCTGGACCGTGACGGACGTAGACCGCGTCAAGCGCGTGGTGCACGCGAAGAACGCCAAGGGCGAGACCATCAGCGCCGAATACGACCGCCTGATCCTGGCCACCGGCTCCAACCCCTTCATCCTGCCCGTGCCGGGCAAGGACCTCAAGGGCGTGCTGGCCTACCGCGACATCGCCGACACCGAGGCCATGATCGAGGCCGCCGCCAAATACAAGCATGCGGTGGTCATCGGCGGCGGCCTGCTGGGCCTGGAAGCGGCCAACGGCCTGATGAAACGCGGCATGACGGTCAGCGTGGTGCACGTGATGCCCTGGCTGATGGAACGCCAGCTCGACGACGTGGCCGGCAAGATGCTGCAGAAGTCGCTGGAAGACCGCGGCATGCAGTTCCTGATCGGCGCGCAGACGCAGGAGCTGGTGGGCGGCGAAGACGGCCGCGTCAAGAGCGTGAAGTTCAAGGACGGCACGGAAGTACCGGCCGACCTGGTCGTGATGGCCGTGGGCATCCGCCCCAACACTGCGCTGGCCGAGAGCATGAAGCTGCACGTGAACCGCGGCATCGTGGTCAGCGACACGCTGCAGACCACCACCGACGCGCGCATCTACGCCGTGGGCGAATGCGCCGCGCACCGCGGCATTGCCTACGGCCTGGTGGCCCCGCTGTTCGAGCAGGGCAAGGTGCTGGCCAATCACCTGGCGCAATTCGGCATCGGCCGCTACACCGGCTCGCTGACCTCCACCAAGCTCAAGGTCACGGGCATCGACCTGTTCAGCGCCGGCGATTTCATGGGCGGCGAGAACACCGAAGAGATCGTGATGAGCGACCCGGCCGGCGGTGTCTACAAGAAGCTGGTCATCCGGGACGACAAGCTGGTGGGTGCCTGCCTTTACGGCGACACGGTGGATGGCAGCTGGTACTTCAAGCTGCTGCGCGACGGCCGCAGCGTGGGCGACATCCGCGACCGCCTGATGTTCGGTGAATCGAACATCGGCGATGCCGGCCACGAGGGCCACAGCAAGGCGGCCTCCATGGCCGATACGGACGAGGTCTGCGGCTGCAACGGCGTGACCAAGGGCACCATCTGCAAGGCCATCAAGGAAAAAGGCCTGTTCACGCTGGACGAGGTGCGCAAGCACACCAAGGCCAGCGCGTCGTGCGGCTCCTGCACCGGCCTGGTGGAACAGATCCTGATGTTCACCGCCGGCGGCGACTACTCGGCCACGCCCAAGACCAAGGCCATGTGCGGCTGCACCGAGCACGGCCACCAGGCCGTGCGCGAGGCCATCGTGGCGAGCAAGCTGCTGACCATCGGTGACGTCTTCAAGACCCTGAACTGGAAGACGCCCAACGGCTGCGCCAGCTGCCGCCCGGCCGTCAACTACTACCTGATCTCCAGCTGGCCCAAGGAGGCCAAGGACGATCCGCAGAGCCGCTACATCAACGAACGCAGCCACGCCAACATCCAGAAGGACGGCACCTACAGCGTGATCCCGCGCATGTGGGGCGGCGAGACCACGGCCGACGAGCTGCGCCGCATCGCCAACGCGGTGGACAAGTACAAGATCCCCACCGTCAAGGTCACGGGTGGCCAGCGCATCGACCTGCTGGGCGTCAAGAAGGAAGACCTGCAGGCCGTCTGGAACGATATCGGCATGCCCAGCGGCCACGCCTATGCCAAGGCCCTGCGCACGGTCAAGACCTGCGTGGGCAGCGAATGGTGCCGCATGGGCACGCAGGACAGCACGCAGATGGGCAAGGACCTGGAGCGCGCCATGTGGCGCATGTACGCCCCGCACAAGGTGAAGTTCGCCGTCTCGGGCTGCCCGCGCAACTGCGCCGAGGCCGGCATCAAGGACGTGGGCATCATCGGCGTGGACTCCGGCTGGGAAATGCACATCGCCGGCAACGGCGGCATCAAGACCGAGGTGGCGCATTTCTTCACCAAGCTCAAGACCGCCGAGGAGGTGCTGGAGTACACCGGCGCCTTCATGCAGCTCTACCGCGAGGAAGGCTGGTACCTGGAACGCACCGTGCACTATGTGAACCGCGTGGGCCTGGATTACGTGAAAAAGAAGATCCTGGACGACCATGAAGGTCGCCGCGCCCTGTGGGAGCGCCTGCAGTTCGCGCTGGACGGCGAACCCGATCCCTGGTTCGAGGGCGAGAAGGCCCGCGTCGACACGCGCCAGTTCATCCCGATCAAGGTCGAAGGAGTGTCGGCATGAAGCGCCGCCACCTGCTGGCCCTGGCCGGCGCCGCACCTTTCGGTCTGCAAGCCCAGGTGCTGGACGTGAACGACGCCATCAACAAGGCCGGCCGCCAGCGCATGCTTTCGCAGCGCATGGCCAAGGCCTGGCTGGCCCTGGTGCACAAGACCGAAAGCACCTCGGCCCAGCAGATCCTGGACCGCTCCATGGCCCTGTTCGACCGCCAGCTGGTCGAACTGAAGTCCTACGCGCCGAACGCCGAGCTGCGCAAGACCTATGCAGACCTCGAAAGCGCCTGGAGCGAGTACAAGGGCGCGCTGGTGGGCAAGCACCCCAGCCGCGACGGTGTGGGCGGCCTGCTCGACACCGACGCGCGCGTGCTGGCCCTGGCCCACCAGGGCACCGTGCAGTACGAGGCCGTCACCAGCAAGCCCGTGGGCAAGCTCGTCAACGTGGCGGGCCGCCAGCGCATGCTGTCGCAGCGCATGGCCAAGTATTTCTATGCCGCGGCCCTGAAGGTGGAACCGGCGCAGGCCCAGGCCGAGATCACCAAGGCGCGCACCGAATTCCTCTCGGCCATGGAGCTGCTGCGCAACGCGCCCGAAGCAACGAACGGCATCAAGGACCAGCTGGCCCTGGCCGACAACCAGTGGCTGTTCTTCGACATGGCCCTGAAAGAGATCAATAGCGCCGGGCCGAAAGCCCTGTCCGACATGTTCGTGACCAGCGAGAACCTGCTGAGTGTCATGGACCGCGTCACCGGCCTCTACGCCGGTCTGAAAGCCTGAAGGAGTACAGAAATGAACGAATGGAAACCCATCTGCCGCGTCGAGGACATCCCCGTGCTCGGTTCGCGCCGCGTGGCACGCCCCGAGGGCATGGCCGTGGCCGTGTTCCGCAACGACCAGGACCAGGTCTTCGCCCTGCTCGACCGCTGCCCGCACAAGGGCGGCCCGCTCTCGCAAGGCATCGTCTTTGGCACCAGTGTGGCCTGCCCGCTGCACAACTGGACCATCGGCCTGGACACCGGCTGCGCCCGTGCCCCCGATGAAGGCAGCACGACACGCTTCGCCGTGAAGGTGGAAGACGGCGTGGTGCACCTGGACAGCCAGGAACTCAGCAGCCTGGCGCTGGACATCCAGCCGCCGGTGGCCGGGCCCTGCACACGCAAGACGGCCTGCGCATGAGCGACGCGGCGGTCAGGGAGACGAAATCAACCTGCCCCTACTGTGGGGTGGGCTGTGGCGTCATCATCGAATCCAGGGGCGAGCAGATCGTCGGGGTCAAAGGCGACCCCACGCACCCGGCCAACTTCGGCCGTCTGTGCTCCAAGGGTTCGACCCTGCACCTGACCGCCACACCCGAAGTGATCGCGCAGACCCGCCTGCTGCAACCCATGCAGCGCCTGCAGCGCGGCGCAGCACCGCAGCCCCTGGGCTGGGACGCGGCACTGGACCTGGCCGCCAGCCGTTTTGCCGACACCATCCGCACACACGGCCCCGACGCCGTGGGTTTCTATGTGAGCGGCCAGCTGCTGACCGAGGACTACTACGTCTTCAACAAGCTGGCCAAAGGGCTGATCGGCACCAACAACATCGACACCAACTCGCGCCTGTGCATGAGCAGCGCGGTGGCCGGTTACAAGCAGACCCTGGGCGCCGACGCGCCGCCGGCCTGCTACGAGGACGTGGACCACGCCGACTGCCTCTTCATCGCCGGCTCCAATGCGGCCTGGGCCCACCCCATCCTGTTTCGCCGTATCGAGGAAGCCAAGAAAAAGCGCCCCGGTCTGAAGATCGTGGTGGTGGACCCGCGCCGCACCGACACCGCGGGCACGGCTGACCTCTTCGTGCAGATCCAGCCCGGCACCGATGTGGCCCTCTTCAACGGCATGTTGCACCTCATGCTGTGGGAAGGCTGGACCGAGACCAACTTCATCAGCACGCGCACGCGCGGCTTCGATGAACTCAAGGCCACGGTGCGCGACTACACCCCGGACATGGTGGTGCAGACCTGCGGCATCGCCAAGGACACGCTGTACGAGGCCGCGCGCCTGTTCGCCACCTCCAAGGCCACGCTGAGCCTCTACTGCCAAGGGCTGAACCAATCCAGCAGCGGCACGGCCAAGAATGCCGCGCTCATCAACCTGCACCTGGCCACGGGCCAGATCGGCAAACCCGGCGCCGGCCCCTTCTCGCTCACGGGCCAGCCCAATGCCATGGGTGGGCGCGAGGTCGGCGGCCTGGCCAATCTGCTGAGCGCCCATCGTGACCTGACCAATCCGCAACACCGCGCCGAAGTGGCCGCGCTGTGGGGCATTCCCTCCGTGCCCGAGAAGCCGGGCAAGACCGCAGTCGAGATGTTCCAGGCCGCGGCCGATGGCGAGATCAAGGCCCTGTGGATAGCGTGCACCAACCCCGCGCAGAGCATGCCGGACCTGGCCACCGTGCGCCGCGCCCTGGAGCGCGCCGAGTTCGTGGTGGTGCAGGAAGCCTTTGCCACCCCCACCACCTGCGACTACGCCGACCTGCTACTGCCCGCGAGCACCTGGGGCGAGAAGGACGGCACCGTGACCAACAGCGAACGCCGCATCAGCCGCGTGCGCCCGGCCGTGCCCGCCCCTGGTGAGGCTCGGCACGACTGGCAGATCGGCGTGGACTTCGCACACCGGCTCGAAGCCCTGGGCATCGGCCCGCGCACCGGCCTCTTCGCCTACGACAGCCCCGAGGCCGTCTGGAACGAGCACCGTGCATCGACCCGGGGGCGCGACCTCGACATCACCGGCATGTCCTACGGTCAGCTCGAAGAAAAACCTCTGCAGTGGCCCATGCCGCAAGGTGCTGTCGTGGGCAAGGCCCGCCTCTACGAAGACGGCATCTTCCCCACCGACGACGGCCGCGCGCGTTTTGCCAACACGGTCTACCAAGCCGTGGCCGAGCCGCGCGAATCGCGTTTTCCCTTTGCACTGACCACGGGCCGCCTGCGCGACCAGTGGCACGGCATGAGCCGCACCGGCACCCTGGGCCGCCTCTTCGGCCACGTGGCCGAACCCTGCGTGCAGATGAGCCCCGGCGACATGACACGCCGTGGTTTCACCGAAGGCGAACTGGTGCACGTGACCAGCAAACGCGGCTCCATCCTGGTGCCGCTGCAGGCCAGCGAGGAACTGGCCAGCGGCCAGGCCTTCATGGCCATGCACTGGGGTGCGGAATACCTCAGCGGCATGAGCAGCGCCGGCCAACCCCTGGCCGGTGTCAACGCGCTGACCACCTCGGCCTACTGCCCCAGTTCCAAACAGCCCGAGCTCAAGCACGCGGCCGTCAAGATCCTCAAGGCCGAGTTGCCCTGGACCCTGCTGGCCATGGCCTGGCTGCCCGCCGAGCGTGCGCTGGCCGCGCGCGAGGCACTGCGCCGCCTGATGGTGCGTTTTCCTTTTGCCAGCTGCGTGCCTTTTGGCAATGCCGCGCCGCTGGACGGCAGCGGCGGCGCGCAGCGCACCGGCGTGCTGTTCCGCGCCGCCGCGCACGAAGCCGTGCCCAACGAACTGCTGGCCGAGATCGAGTTGCTGCTGGGCCTGAACGAGGCCGGCACGCTGCGCTACGCCGACCGCAAGCGCGGCCAGCACCGCGCTGCGCGCCTGCAGCGCGAGGGCGAACAGACCACGCTGCAGGCCGTGCTGCTGGCCGGCGACACGCGCGCCGAGGCCTGGATCCGCTCCCTGCTGCAGCAGGAACTGCCGGCCCAGAACTACGGCCGCCTGCTGCTGCTGCCGGGCGCCCAGGCCCCTGTGGCCGTGCCTGTGCGCAGCCGCCAGGTCTGTACCTGTTTCAACGTCGGCGAGAACGCCATCGAAGCCACGCTGGCCTCATGCAGCGGCAGCGAGAGCGAACGCCTGAGTGCACTGCAGCAGACCCTGAAGTGCGGCACCAACTGCGGCTCCTGCGTGCCCGAACTGCAGCGCCTGGTGCGCCGCGTCGTGCCGCTCAAGCAGGCGGCCTGAAACTTGCAAGGTCGGAACATGCACACGAACACCCTGCCCCTCACCGGCTCCTGCACCCTGGTCGGCGCCGGCCCTGGCGACCCCGAACTGCTCACGCTCAAGGCGCTGAAAGCCATCCAGCGTGCCACCGTACTGCTGGTCGACGACCTGGTCAACGAAGCCATCGTGGCACACGCCGCGCCCACGGCGCGCATCGTGCACGTGGGCAAACGCGGCGGCTGTACCTCCACCCCGCAGTCCTTCATCGAGAAACTCATGATCACCGCCGTGATGGAAGGCGAGCACGTGGTGCGCCTCAAGGGCGGCGACCCCTTCATCTTCGGCCGCGGCGGCGAAGAGGTAGAGCACCTGCAGGAGGCCGGCATCCACGTGGACGTGGTCAACGGCATCACCTCGGGCCTGGCGGCCGTCACCAGCCTGGGCGTGCCGCTGACGCACCGCGAGCATGCGCAGGGCGTGATCTTCCTCACCGGACACGCCAAACCCGGCGCCAGCGGACCGGACTGGGCCACCATCGCCGCCACCGCACACGCCGCCCGTCTCACGCTGGTGATCTACATGGGCGTGAGCGGTGCGCAGCAGATCGAACAGGGCCTGCTCTGCGGCCTGCCCGGCCACACGCCGGTGGCCCTGGTGCAGCACGCCTCGCTGCCCACGCAGCGTCACGCCCTCACCACACTGGATCAGTTGCACGCCACGCTGGTGCGTGAAGAACTCGGCAGCCCCTGCGTGATCGTCGTCGGTGACGTGCTGCAAGGCGTCCTGCAGATGCAGCAGGCTGGCCCAAGGCTTGCTTGGGGTACATGAACGGGGCCATCGGGTCCCGCCCTGCCGGTCCCCGACATGAACCATAAGCCCATCACCGCTGTCACACCCTTCGCCCCACGCGCGCTCACCAGCACGCTGGCTTTGCCGGCCCACATCAACGGCCTGTCGCTGGTCAACCTGGCGGCACGCCAGCGCATGCTCTCGCAGCGCATGATCCTGCAGACCCTGCTGGCCGGTCGTGACGACGCCCAAAAGCTCGCAGAGGCGCGGCGCAGCCTGCAGATCTTCACGGAGAGCCAGCAGCACCTGCTGGCCACCTACCCGCAGCTGGAGCCGGCCAGCGCGCAGAAGATAGCAGCCACCTACCACGGCGCGCGCGGCGTGGGCCCGATCATCGAAGCCTTCATGCAGCTCATGCACAGTGCGCTGGAGAAGATCGAACGGCGCACGCCCATCGTGGCCGAATCGCTGATCGAGCTGGTCGGCTTCACCGACCGCATCCTGGAGGCGCTCAACACCGTCACCACGGCCTTCGACGAGGTCACCAAGGCCAAGTCCGACGCCATGATGAAGGAGCTGGCCGGCATCGTGGGCGACATCCAGAGCGTGGCCAAGGAGGCCAAGGTGGTGAGCTTCAACGCCCAGATCATGGCTGCGCGCGCCGGCCAGCACGGCCGCGAATTTGCCGTGGTGGCCAACGTGCTGTCGGACATCACCGGCGAGATCGACGGCCTCACGCGCAAGGCCGCGGTGCTGGCCGACCGCAACAAGCTCGCCGCCTGAAGCCGCCCCACCCAGGCGACTCGCCCGGCCCCGGGCCGGCGCTACACTGCTGCCCAAAGCCGTGGCGAGCGCCATGGCCACACACCACAGGGGAGACAGGCATGCTGAAAGAGCTCAACGAACTCGCCGAGGGCGCCGGCGAACTGAAACCCGGCTCCGGCCTGGTGACCGGCGTCATCGCCCTGGCGCTGGCTTTCCTCTGTTTCCTGGGCGTGCTGGCCTTTCTTTTCCCCGAGTACCTGACCACGCCGGAGCTGCGCCGCAGCTACAGCGTGGACACGGTGCGCACCATCATGTTCATCGCCATGGTGGTGGCCGGCGGCCTGTCGCTGGTCAACGTGCTCTTCAACCGTTCGCGCTGGCTCTCGGCCTTCGCCTTCCTGCTGGTGGCACTGACCGCCCTGCTGGGCGGCCACAAGGTGCCGGTAAACGACTTTGCCGACAACACGCCCTACATCGGCCTGGACTGGTTCATCCTGGACCTGCTGGGCTCCTCGCTGATCTTCATCTTCGTCGAGAAGCTTTTTGCCCTGCGCAAGGACCAGCCCGTCTTCCGCCCCGAGTGGCAGACCGACCTGCACCACTTCATCGTGAACCACATGGTGGTGGGTTTCATCCTGCTGGCCACCAACCTGCTGGTGCACCGGCTGTTCGGCTGGGCCGCGGCCGACGGCATCCAGGCCTGGGTGCGCGACCTGCCTTTCGTGGCGGCGGTGCTGCTGATCCTGCTGGTCTCGGACTTCGTGCAGTACTGGACGCACCGCGCCTACCATGAGGTGCCGCTGCTGTGGCGCCTGCACGCCGTGCACCACAGCGCCAAGAGCATGGACTGGCTGGCCGGCTCGCGCCAGCACATCCTGGAACTGCTGATCACCCGCACCCTGGTGCTGGCGCCCATCTTCGTGCTGGGTTTCTCCAAGGAAGTCATCGACACCTACATCGTGATCGTCGGCTTCCAGGCCGTGTTCAACCACGCCAACGTCAGCGTGCGCCTGGGCCCGCTGCGCTACATCATCGTCACGCCCAACTTCCACCACTGGCACCACAGCCAGGACAAGGAAGCGCTGGACCGCAACTACGCCGCGCACTTCGCCTTCCTGGACTACCTCTTCGGCACGGCCGTCAAGAGCACCAAGCTCTGGCCCGAGCGCTACGGTGTGCTGGGCGACTACGTGCCCAACGGCTTCTTCAAGCAGCTGAAGTTCCCCTTCACCTGGAAAGGCTGATGCAGCGCTTCGACGTCGTCGTGGTCGGGGCCGGCGCCGCCGGCCTTTTTTGTGCCGGTGTAGCCGGCCAGCGCGGAGCGAAGGTGCTGCTGATCGATCACGCCCCCAAGGTGGCCGAGAAGATCCGCATCTCGGGCGGCGGGCGCTGCAACTTCACCAACCGCGACATCGACGTGCGCCAACCGCACAAGCACTTCATCAGCGAAAACCCCAACTTCTGCCGCTCGGCGCTGAGCCGCTACACACCGGCCGATTTTATCGCCCTGCTGCAACGCGACGGCATCGCCTTCCACGAGAAACACAAGGGCCAGCTCTTCTGCGACCGCTCGGCCGACGACGTCATCCAACTGCTGTTGCGCGAATGTGAGAAAGGGGGCGTGACACGCTGGCAGCCCTGCGGCGTGTCGGCCGTGCGGCATGGCGCCACGGGCTACGAGCTCGACACCGACCAGGGCCCTGTTACTTGCAAGTCCCTGGTCATCGCCACCGGCGGCCTGTCCATCCCCAAGATCGGCGCCACGGATTTCGGCTACCGGATCGCCCGCCAGTTCGGCCTGAAGATCGTCGAGACCCGCCCGGCCCTGGTGCCGCTGACCTTCGACGGCGCCACTTGGGCACCCTATGCCGGCCTGGCGGGCCTGGCCCTGCCGGTGCAGATCGAGACCGGCAGCAAGAAGGAGCGCATGGCCTTCCTGGAAGACCTGCTGTTCACGCACCGCGGCCTCTCGGGCCCGGGCGTGCTGCAGATTTCCAGCTACTGGAAGCCCCAGACCCCTATCCGCATCAACCTGGCGCCGGACCGCGAACTGCTGCCCCTGTTGCAGGACGCCAAGCTGCGCTCGCGCAAGCTCATCGTGAATGAGTTGGCCACCCTGCTGCCCAGCCGCCTGGCCGAGGCCTGGGCCAACCAGGACCCGGCCTGGGCACGCCCCATCAACGAAGCGGCCGACAAGGCCCTGGCCGCCCTCGCCGAGAGACTCAGCCGCTGGGAGCTGACGCCCACCGGCACCGAGGGCTACGCCAAGGCCGAGGTCACGGCCGGCGGGGTGGACACCCGGGAACTGTCCAGCCAGACGATGGAGGCCCAGAAACAGCCGGGGCTGTATTTCATTGGGGAAGTGGTGGATGTGACGGGGTGGCTGGGGGGTTACAACTTCCAGTGGAGCTGGGCGAGCGCTCACGCCGCAGGCGTGGCGCTAGCCCAGCCCCCTGGGCGGAATTAGGTTCTCCCCCGCGCTCCCCCACTTCGTGTGGGTCGCTGGCCCCCCTCCGGGGGCAGGCCGCCGCTGGCGGCCTTGGGCTGGGCCCCTGGCCCGGTGCCTCGGGCGCCGGTTGCCGGTTGCCGGGGCGGCTTAACCCGCTATAATGCTTGACTTTGCTGGCATAGCCCCGCCGGCCAAATACTAGTTACAGGCGGGGCACTTCGCGATTCACGGCGTGCAGGCCCGATCTCCTGCCCACCCTCTGTCCGCACATTTCGGAAACCATGACGTAATGACGACCATCCGTGTTAAAGAAAACGAGCCGTTTGACGTGGCTCTGCGCCGCTTCAAGCGCACCATCGAGAAACTGGGCCTGCTGACCGACCTGCGCGCCCGCGAGTTCTACGAAAAGCCGACGTCCGAGCGCAAGCGCAAGAAGGCTGCCGCCGTCAAGCGCAACTACAAGCGCATCCGCTCGATGCAGCTGCCCAAGAAGCTGTACTGATCGTCCTGGGGTCCCCGACCTCACTGCACATCAAACAACCCGCGCTCGGGACGCCAAGCGCGGGTTTTGTTTTTTCTCCGGAGATTTCCTATGTCCCTCAAAGACCAGATCACTGAAGACATGAAGGCAGCCATGCGCGCCAAGGACAGCGAGCGCCTGGGCACCATCCGCCTGCTGCTGGCCGCCATGAAACAGAAGGAAGTGGACGAACGTGTCACGCTGGATGACGCGGCTATCGTCTCCATCATCGACAAGCTGATCAAGCAGCGCAAGGACTCGGTGGCCGCCTATGTGCAGGCTGCGCGCCAGGACCTGGCCGACAAGGAAAGCACCGAGATCAAGGTGCTGGAAGCCTACCTGCCGCAGCGTCTCTCGGCCGATGAAGTGCTGGCCGAAGTGAAAACCATCGTGGCCGAACTCGGCGCCAAGGGTCCGGGCGACATGGGCAAGGTCATGGGTGTGGTCAAGACCCGCCTGGCCGGCAAGGCCGAGATGGGCCAGGTCTCCGCCGCCGTCAAGGCCGCGCTGGCCGGCTGAGCTTTCAGGTCCCGGCGCTCACCGGCGCCGGGAAACGGAAACGCAGCTGCCGGTCGTAGGTCCGGTAACCGAGCCGCTGGTAGATCGGCTCGCCAAAGGGGCTGGCCTGCAGCGTCACCACCCGTGCGCCGGTTGCAAAACCGGCGTTGGTCGCCAGCCGTGTGCACAACTCGCCCAGGCCCGAACGCCGCGCCGCGGCCGCCGTGCCCACCCAGTACACCCCGGCCCCCTCGCCGCTCAACAGCGTCAGCGCCGTGGAGACCGGCACACCCTCGCGGTAGGCGACAAAACCGGTGATGCGCGGCGACAGCACTTCCTGCGGCCGCCCGAAAAACACCCGCGTCTCGGCCGCCGGCAGCTTGAGCGCCTCATAGGCCTCGGCGTTGATGGTCACGGCATCCTGCACATGGCGCAGCTCCGTCATGCGCTCGATGCGGATACCGGCCGGCACCTCGGGTTCCT
The DNA here is from genome assembly GCA_963512175.1 of uncultured Hylemonella sp. GTDB lineage: Bacteria > Pseudomonadota > Gammaproteobacteria > Burkholderiales > Burkholderiaceae_C > Hylemonella. The sequence goes on from CAUPLI010000001.1 coordinate 378,957, forward strand.
CCACGGCTTGCTCGATCAGCATGCAGGGGCTGTCGGCCAGCGGTGTCATCCCCGCGGTCTGCAACGCGGTGATCAGATCCGCATCACGGCTGGCGCGCGCCAGCAGCGTGTAGCCCCGGCCATGTTCAGAGAAGAAGGCTAAAGCCCGTTGCAGCACATCGGCGGCCGGCACGCGAGCGTCGACCCGCACCACGCAGTTGCGGAACGCGCCGGGAAAGGCATTCGCCCCGGCCATCAGCAGCACACCGCCCTCATCCACACAGGTACAGGGCTCCTGCCAGCGTGCATGCTCGCGCAGGGCTTGCAGCAGGTTGGCGTCGGCGAGGTCGTCGGGGGATGGGGACATGATGTGTCAGGTTTTCAACAAAATTCTCTCAATCTCCATCCGCACAATGAAGCACACTGTGAGGTGCTAAGTACCCAAATCTTTCCTCGCAACCCCGATCTGAGTCTCAATGGCATCACATTGTTTACGGAGCGTAGAGGGGCAGGAACCCTTAGACAAGCTCTCGATCACATCAATGTCATCAGGGTTCAAGGTTGCGTTAATGGACCTAAGAATTAGCCCAAAGAACTTCTTATCGTTCTTGTGCTTGCGCAGGAGGTTTGTAAAACCCGGCCAGTCACGCCCCATCTTTCTAACGAGGGTGTCTGAGATACCTTCCGCAAAGTAACCGTCAAAACATTTGCTTGGGAGCGCAGACGCTGCAAGATAAAGATCAGGCCAAGCTGTTTCCAATGTCATTAGCGAAGCCGTCTCGCTCTCGCAAGGCCACACTTTGTCTTTGTTATCGGCGAATGCGCTGCCCTGCGCACACGCAAAAACGATCGTCGTCAGCCAAGCCACGCGATTCATTTCTTTGCAACCTTACGTAAGAGAGACCGTGAAATTCTAAATTCCCGCATCAATAAACCTATCCCCCAAACGGGGGATACGGCCACAAGCTCAGCGCCGCCCCGCCCACCAGCCACCCATCTGGTTGACCAGCATGCCGCAGAGCACGGCCACGGTGCCGGCCCATTGCAGGGGGCTGGGCTGTTCACCCAGCAGGGCCATGGCGGCCACCAGGCCCACCACGGGCACCAGCAGCGAGAAGGGGGTGACGCGGCCGGCCGGGTGGCGTTGCAGCAGGCGCGTCCACAGGCTGTAGGCCAGCAGCGTGGCCAGCAGGGCCAGGTAGAGCACGGCGAACAGGGCCTTGCCGTCGAAGGCCAGCAGCTGCGCGCCCATCTGCTGCGGGCCGTCCACCCACCACGACAGCGCGAAGAAGGGAAGGATGGGCACCAGGCTGCTCCAGACGATGAAGGGAAAGGGCTCGTAGTGCCCTGCCTGCGCGGCCTTGCGCGCCACCAGGTTGGAGACGGCCCACATGAAGGCCGCGCCCAGGGTGAGGATGAAACCCGCCAATGTCATCTGCTGCGCGCCTTCGCCGTGGGCGCCAGCGATCATCAGCAGGCCGACGAAGGAGATGCACAGTCCCAGCCATTGGGACCCACGCGCGCGCTCGCCCAGCAGTGTCACGGCCATGAGCAGCGTGAAAAAGGCCTGGGTCTGCATGACCACCGAGGCCATGCCCGCGGTCATGCCCAGCTTCAGCCCGAGGAACAGGAAGCCGAACTGGCCTACGCCCTGAGCCAGGCCATAGGCGACGACGTAGGTCCAGGGCAGCGTGGGCCGCGGCACGAAGAGCAGGAAAGGCAGGGACGCCGCCGTGAAACGCAACGCGCCCAGCAGCATGGGGCTGAGCGACTGCAGGCCCAGCTTCATGACAACGAAGTTCAAGCCCCAGATGACGACCACACCCAGGACACGCAGCAGGTCCCCGGCCGAGAGTGCACGCTGCGTCACGCGGGTTCGCTCCGCGTCAGCGGGCGCCCCTGGCGCTCCCGCGCGGCGATGAAGGCGTCCAAGGCCTGGGCGCTGGTCTTGCGCGGCACGTAACCGAATCGCTGCTTGAGCGCGGTGTTGAGCAGCACGGGCCGGTAACGCAGGAAGTCCAGTTGCTCGGGGCCGTAGCGGGTCAGGCCCAGCCGCGAGCCGATGGCCAGCGCAGTCATCAGCAGCCAGGCCGGCAGTTCGCGTGTGGGCTTGCCCAGGCGCAGGGCGATCTGGTGGATGGTGAGCGCGCCGTCGCCGGCCAGGTTGTAGCAACCGGGCTCGGCACCTTCCAGGGCATGAAGGATGGCACCCGTCACGTCTTCGTCCCAGATGAAGACAAAGGGGCTGTCGCTGCCGCGCACGGCCAGCAGGCGCGGTTTCTCGAAGAGCGCGGTGATCTGGTTGTCGACCCGCTCGCCCAGGATGGTGCCGATGCGAAAGACGGTTTGCGCCAGCTGCGGGTGTTTCTGGCGCCAGACGGCCAGCATCTCCTCGACCAGGCGCTTGTGGTGGGCGTAGGCAAAACTCTCGTTGCCGCGCAGCGCATGCATTTCCGTGAGCCAGGGCGCGTTGTCGGCGTGGTAACCGTAGGCCGCGCCGCTGGACGACACCAGCACATGGCGCACGCCCTCGTCCACGCAGGCCTGCAGCACGTTGCGCGTGCCGTTCACGTCCACGTCGTATTCGAAGGCGCGGTTGGAGTCGCGCCCGGGCGTGACGATGGAGGCCAGGTGCACCACGGTGTCGATGGCGTGCTCTCGCAGCGTGGCACGCAGGGCCGGGTCACGTACGTCCTGCTGGCGGTAGATCACACCGGCCTCGCGCCTTTGCATGGGCACCTCGCGCACGTCCATGGCCAGCACCACGTCGGTTTCGTCGCGTCGTGTCAGGGCGGCGATCACACCCCGCCCCAGGAAACCGTCCGCGCCCGTGACCAGGATGCGTCGCGCGCGCGGCGTGGCATTCATGCTCATGCGCGCAGCTCCTCGGGGGCCGGCACCGGTGCGCGGCGCCCCCACCAGCTGGCCAGGGCCAGGCCGGCGATGATGTCCCAGAAACCCCAGACCCCGGCCACCACGGCCATGCCGCCCAGGCCGCCGAAGAAGCTGAAGATCAGCACCAGGCCCAGGCCGGCATTGCGGATGCCGACCTCGATGCTCACGGCGCGGCGGTCGTAGTCCTGCAGGCCGGTGGCACGCGCACAGACGTAACCGGTGCCGAAGGCCAGCGCATCGTGCAGGGCCACGGCCAGCAGCACCAGGCCCACGTAGTCGAGGAAAAAGCGCCAGTTGCCGGCGATGGCGCCGATGATGAAAGCGATCAGCGCCAGGAAGCTCACGATGCGCGCGGGCTTTTTCACGCGCTGCGTGAAGTTGGGCAGCTGGTGCGCGCACAGCAGGCCCAGCACGAAGGGCAGGCCGATGATGGCCACGATGTGGCCCACCATCTCGACCGGGTCCAGCGCGATGGTCTTGAGCAGGGCCGATGCGTCGGGGTGCAGGCTGCCCCAGAAGGCGAAGTTCAGCGGCATGACCACGATGGCAATCGCGTTGGAGATGGCCGTCATGGAGACCGACAGCGCCACGTTGCCACGCGCGCGGTGTGTGAGGATGTTGCTCACATTGCCCGGCGGGCAGCAGGCCACCAGGATCATGCCCAGGGCGATGCTGGGGCCCACGCCCAGCAGCAGGGTGAGCACATAGGTGACCGCGGGCAGCACGATGAACTGCGCGGCGATGCCCACCGTCATGGCCCAGGGCATCCTGGCCACGCGTTTGAAGTCCTCCACCCGGGTGTCCAGCGCAATGCCGAACATCAGGAAACCCAGCACGGCGTTGAGCACCATCAGCGAGGCGGGGTTGAAGTTCAGGCGTATTTCATCGACCGGCAGCATGTGGGTCTCCCTGTGATCAGACCAGCTCGGCCGCGGCGCGGCGCACGGCGGCGCGGTAGGTGTCCTTGTGGACGTAGTAGGCCATACGTTCGAGCTTGAGATATTGGTAGCCACCCGACATGTCGGGCGCGGGCCCGGCCATGGCGGCCTGCAGGGTGAGGGCCTGCGGCTTGTGCCCGTCGAGCGCCTTGAAATAACGCGCCACCAGTTCGGCCTGTTCGTAACGGCCCTGCCAGCCGATGCCGCTGGCCTCGATCATGCCCAGCACGGCCAGGCGCTGGAAACGCGGCGTGAAGATGTTGAGATAGAGCCGCGGGGCCATGCCCTGCCAGTTGAGGTGCTCGCGCGCGATGAAGGGGTAATGCAGGGTGTAGCCGGTGGCGGCCAGCACCATGTCGTAGTCCTGCTGGCTGCCATCCTTGAAGTGCACGGTGCGGCCTTCGAAGCGCGCGATGTCGGGCTTGACATGGATGTCGCCGTGGCCCAGGTGGTGCAGGATCAGCGAGTTCACCACGGGGTGCGACTCGTACATCTTGTACTCGGGCTTGGGGAAACCGAAGCGCGTGGGGTCACCCGTGAACCACTTGAGCACGGTGCTGTCGACCTTCTGCTTGAGCCAGGCCGGCAGCGGGCGTTTGCCGCCCAGGGTGTCGGCCGGCTTGCCGAAGACGTACTTGGGCACGAAGTAATAACCGCGCCGCACCGAGATGTCCACACTCTGCGCGTAGTGCACCGCGTCCACCGCGATGTCGCAGCCGGAATTGCCGGCGCCCACGATGAGTACGCGCTTGCCCGTGAACTGCCGGGCATGTTTGTAGGCTGAGGTGTGCAGCAGCTCGCCGTCGAACTGCCCTTCGAAGCGCGGCATATTGGGCTCGGCCAGCGTGCCGTTGGCGATGATCACGCCCTTGTACTCGGCCGTTTCCTGCCGGCCGTCGCTGGTGGCGATGGTCACGCGCCACAGCGTGTCGGGGCGCTCGCTGACAGGATCGACCTTCAGCACGCGCACGCCGAAGCGGTAATGGCGGCGCAGGTCGAAGTGGTCGGCGAAGTCGCTGAAATAACGGCAGAGCTCGCGGTGGCCCGGGTAGTCGGCCGTGCCCTCGGGCATGGGGAACTCGGCGAACTCGGTGGTGCGCTTGCTGGAGATCAGATGCGCCGACTCGTAGACCGTGGAGCGCGGGTTGTCGATGTTCCAGAGGCCGCCCACGTCGGTGTAGGCTTCGAAGCCCTGGAAGGGAATACCGAGTTTTTGCAGATTGCGTGCGCCCGCCAGGCCTGAAGGGCCGGCGCCGATGAGCGCGATTTTCTCTTGCGTGGGAACGGTGGCGGGGGAATCAGTCGGCATGGGCTACGTGTCTCGTGGTCGTTCTTGGAAATGGTGAGGGTGCTGCCGCCGGCTCAGGGCCGGGGCGGCGGGTTCAGGCCCGGGATGCTCGTGGCGCCGGCCTCGCCCACACGCGGCTTGCGCGGCTGGCCGCGCAGCAGGCGGTCGTGCCAGCGCGCCGGCAGGCAGGACAGCAGGCGCGAGAGCCAGCCGATGCGTCGCGGCAGTACGATGTGCTCGCGCCCGCGCGCCACACCCGCAAGCAGTGCGTGCGCGGCGTCCTCGGCCGACATCAGCCCCGGCATGGCGAAGCGGTTGCCCGCGGTGAGCGCCGTGCGCAGGTAACCGGGGCTCACCGTGTGCACGCTCAGGGGGCTGCCGCGGCATTCGGCGCGCAGGCTCTCCAGGTAACGGATCAGGCCGCCCTTGCTGGCGCAGTAGGCGCCGTTGCCCGGCATACCGCGCCAGCCCGCGATGCTGGCCACACCGACCAGGGCGCAAGGTGCCTGCTGCGCGCGCGCAGCCGCCACGAAAGGCTGGAAGGTGGTGGCCGGGCCCAGCAGGTTGATCTCCAGCATGCGGCGCATCACGGCCAGGTCACCGGCCTCGGCGGTCTCGTAACCACCGGCCACGCCGGCATTGGCAATCACCAGGTCCGGCAGGCCGGCACGTTGCATCCAGTCGGCCGCCAGGGCCTGCATGGCCGCGCTGTCGGCCACGTCGGGCGTGTAGATGGCGCAGCGGCCCGGGGCCGTGCTGGCCAGCGCTTCGAGCACCTCGCGGTTCATCCCGACCAGCGCCACCTGTGCGCCCGCCCCCAGCAGCTCGCGCGCCAGGGCCTGGCCCAGGCCACCACAGGCGCCCGTGATCACGGCATTGCGAAACGGCAGGGGCACGGCGGGCATAGGTCTCCGATATCGGTGTTCTGGTGGGCGGCCGCTTGTATGCCGGTCGCTCGGGTCTTGTGCTGGACTGTAAGAGAGTGCGAGAATATTCCGGAATATTTTGTTAAATCGTCTCGAAATCAGAGATTCATGACGGAAAAATCAACCCCCTCTCCCGGCCTGCGCCTGTTCGAGCTGCTGGAGGTACTGGTGCGCGAAGGCCGTGCGCTGACCCTGGCCGAGGCCGTGGCGGCCAGCGGCTGGCCCAAGCCCACGGTACACCGCATGCTGGCGCAGTTGGAGGCCGGTGAGCTGCTGCAACGCGAGCCCGACGGGCGCCGTTACGCGCTGGCGCCGCGCCTGCTGCGCCTGTCCGAAGCCGCCCTGGCCGGTAGCACCCAGCAGGGCGTGCGCCACGCGGTGCTGCGCCAGCTGGTGGCCGACGTGGGCGAGAGCTGCAACTTCACCGCGCTCTCGGGCAGCGAGGTGCTGTACCTGGACCGCATCGAGTCGGCCTTTCCGCTGCAGCTCAATCTGCGCCCCGGCACGCGCGTGCCCATCCACTGTTCGGCCAGCGGCAAGCTGCTGCTGGCCCACCTGCCGGCCGCGCAGCGCAATGCCCTGCTCGACGGCCTGCCGCTGGAGCGCCACACCGCGACCACGCTGACCACGCGCACCGCGCTGGACGCCGAGTTCAAGCGCATCCGCAAGGACGACTACTCGGTGGATGCGGAAGAGTTCGTGGAAGGCCTGGTCTGCGTGGCCGTGCCAGTGCGCGGCCCCGACGGGCAAGGCGCGCGCTGCGCCGTGGCGCTGCAGGCCCCGGTGGCCCGCATGTCGCTGGCGCAGGCCATCGAGAAGCTGCCGCGCCTGCAACAAGCGGCCCAGGCCCTGGCGCGGACCTGGGGTTGATCAGCTGATCAGAGTGGTCGACCCTGGCGCGCGAGCAGCCAGGCCGGTGCGTCTTGCAGCGACACCGGGCGCAGGAAACGGACCAGCGCCGCATCACCGACCGAGGTGCTCTCGGGCCGCGTGCTACTGGGCCAGGGGCCACCGTGCTGCTGGGCCGCCGTGACGGCCACACCCGTGGGCACACCGGCGAACAGCACCCGCCCGGCGATGGCCATGGCACCGCGCACCAGCGCCTGCACATCGGCGCTCTCAGCCTGCGCGCCCCAGACCGTGACGGTCAGCGAGCCGCCCACGGCCTGCAGCACCTGCAGGGCCTGGGCCACGCTGGCCGCACGCACGACGAGGCTGCTCGGGCCGAAGACCTCTTCACGCAGCGCCACCTTGGCAATGAAAGCGTCGGCGCTCACCTGGGCCAGCCACCGCGGCGGCGACTTCGTGCACGACGAAGGTGACACCGGCCTCACCCCAATGGGCCACGCCGGCGTCGAAGTTCTTGCGCATGCCCTGCGTGAGCATGGCGTGCGGGTTCTGGCCGGCCAGGGCCTGCGCCAGTTGCTGCACGAAAGCGTCGTTCACAGCCTTGGCATCGGCCTGCAGGGCGTCAATCAGCACGATCACGCCAGGGTTGGTGCAGAACTGGCCGCAACCCAGCGTGATGGAGCCGGCCAGCGTGGTGGCCAGCGTTGCACCGTTGGCCTGGAGTTCGGCCGGCAGCGCGAGCACGGGGTTGATGGAACCGAGTTCGCCATAGAAGGGAATCGGCCGCGGGCGCGCTGCGGCTTCGGCCGCCAGGGCCGCACCGCCGCGCGTGGAGCCCGTGAAGGCCGCCGCTGCGATGGCCGGATGGCGCACGAGCTGCACACCCACCTCGTTGCTGGCGCCCTGCACCAGGCCCACGAGGCCGGCGGGCAGCTTCTGCGCGGCCAGCACCTGCTGGATCAGGGCATGGGTCTGCTGCGAGAGTTGCGGATGGCCCGGATGGGCCTTGATCACCACCGGGCAACCAGCGGCCAGGGCCGAGGCCGTGTCGCCCCCCAGCACCGAGAAGGCGAAGGGGAAGTTGCTGGCCGCGTACATGGCCACGGGGCCCAGGGGCACGGCCCAGCGCTGCATGGCGGGGTGGCCCGCGGGCGGCGCACCGGCCACGGCCGGATCGTCCGTGTAGTCAAAGGGGATGCCGCGCTCGGCGATGTCGGCAAAACGGCGCAGCTGGAAGGCCGTGCGGTCGAGTTCACCGTTGAGGCGCACCGGGCCGAGGGCGGTTTCCTGGTCGGCGATGGCCACCAGGGCTTCACGGCCGGCTTCCAGACCCGCGGCCAGGGCGCGCAACAACGTGGCGCGCTGCGCGCCGCTGCTGGCCTGCCAGAGCGGGAAGGCGGCGGCAGCTGCCGTAGCAGCAGCGTCGATGTCGGCCGGGGTGGACGCCGTCAGCGTGCACTGCACTTCGCCGGTGCGTGCGTTGTACGAAGAGAAGTTGGTGCTCATGGATCAGCTCGCAAAAGAGTTTTTCAGCGCACCAGGCAGGGACGCTTGTTGTCGAATTTCCAGCCGGGGATCAGGTACTGCATGGCCGTGGCGTCGTCGCGCGAACCCAGGCCGTGCTGCAAATAGAGTTGATGTGCCTTCTCGACCTCGACCATGTCGAGTTCGACACCGAGGCCGGGTTTCCTGGGCACCTGCACATGGCCGCCGATGATCTGCAGCGGTTCCTTCGTGAGGCGCTGGCCGTCCTGCCAGATCCAGTGCGTGTCGATGGCTGTGACCTTGCCGGGCGCGGCCGCCCCCACATGGGTGAACATGGCCAGCGAGACGTCGAAATGGTTGTTGGAATGCGAGCCCCAGGTCAGGCCCCAGTCGCGGCAGGTCTGCGCCACACGCACCGAGCCGGCCATGGTCCAGAAGTGCGGATCGGCCAGCGGGATGTCCACGCTCTGCAGAGACAGGGCGTGGCTGAGCTGGCGCCAGTCGGTGGCCACCATGTTCGTCGCCGTGGGCAGGCCGGTGGCACGGCGGAATTCGGCCATGACCTCGCGGCCGGAAAAACCGTCTTCGGCACCGCAGGGGTCTTCGGCGTAGGCCACCACACCGCGCATGCGCTGGCCCAGACGGATCGCGTCTTTCAGCAGCCAGCCGCCGTTGGGGTCCAGCGTCACGCGGGCCTGCGGGAAGCGCTCATGCAGCGCGGTCACGGCGTCGACTTCTTCGTCGCCACGCAGCACACCGCCCTTGAGCTTGAAGTCGTTGAAGCCGTACTTCTCGCGCACCGCCTCGGCCAGGCGCACCACGGCCTCGGGGGTCATGGCCGCTTCGTGGCGCAGGCGGAACCAGTCGTTGTCTGCGCCCGGCTCGCTGGCATAGGGTAAGTCGGTCTTCTTGCGGTCACCGACAAAAAAGAGGTAACCCAGCATCTCAACCGCATCACGCTGCTGGCCTTCGCCCAGCAGGGCCGCCACGGGCACGTCCAGGTGCTGGCCCAGCAGGTCCAGCAGGGCGGATTCGACGGCCGTCACGGCGTGGATGGTGGTGCGCAGGTCGAAGGTCTGCAGGCCGCGACCGCCGGCATCACGATCGGCAAACTTCTGCTGCACCTGCTGCAACACACGCTGGTGGGCGCCGATGGGCTGGCCCACGACCAGCGCACGCGCGTCTTCCAGGGTCTGGCGGATCTTCTCGCCGCCCGGCACCTCGCCCACGCCGGTGTGGCCGGCGCTGTCGCGCAGGATCAGCAGGTTGCGCGTGAAAAAAGGCGCATGGGCACCGCTGAGGTTGAGCAGCATGCCGTCACGGCCGGCAACGGGAATGACGCGCAGTTCGGTGACGAGAGGGGTCGAGACGTTGGGCATGGGCTGGAGCGTAAAACAAAAAGGGAACCCGCCCCTGACCATCGTCGTCGGGGGCGGGCATCGGGCCGGGCTCAGTTGGCCGTGATCTTGCGGCTCGAGATGAGGTTCTTCCAGCGTGCGAATTCGGCAGCCTGGAAGGCGGTGAACTGCGCGGGCGTGTTGGCCACGATCTCGAAACCGAGATCCAGCAGCTTGGGTTTGACCGCCGGGTCGTTCAGGGCAGCCACGATGGCGGCGTGCAGTTTGGCCTTGAGGTCGGCGGGCAGACCCTTGGGCGCAGCGATGGCCTGCCAGGAGTAGACGTTGGCTTCCTTGATGCCGAGTTCTTCCAGCGTGGGCACGTTGGGCAGCAGGGGCGAGCGCTGGGCGCTGGTGATGGACAGGGCCCGCAGCTTGCCGGCCAGGATCTGCGGCATGGCGGTGTTGATGTTCATGAAGGAGGAATCCACCTGGCCGCCCAGCAGATCGGTCATCACCGGGCCGCCGCCACGGTAGGGCACGTGCACACCGCTGGTGCCGGTCTGCTGCCAGTACAGCTCGGCCGTCAGGTGGTCGCTGCTGCCGTTGCCCGAGGAGGCGAAGGTCATCTTGCCGGGGTTGGCCTTCTGGTAGGCGATCACCTCGGCCATGGTCTTGTGCGGCGAAGCGGCCGGCACCACCAGCACATTGGGGGCCTGCACGGCCACCGTGATGTAGTCGAAATCGGTGAGCGCGTTGTAGGGCACCGAGGCCAGCAGGTGCGGCGCGATCACGAAGGGGCCGAGCGAGGACACGAAGAGGGTGTGGCCATCGGGTGCCGCGCGCGTGACGATGCCGGCACCGATGGTACCGGTCGCGCCGGCCTTGTTGTCCACGATGAAGCTGCCGCCCAGCTTCTCCTGCAGCCTGGGCGCCAGGGTGCGGGCGATCAGGTCGGTCGAGCCGCCCGGCGGGAAGGGCACGAGCAGGGTGACGGGTTTGTCGGGCCAGGCCCAGGCACTGCAGGCCGCGGCCGCGAGGGTCAGCGAGGTCAGAAGTTTTTTCATGCTTGTCTCCTTCGTGGTGATGGGTAAGGGATGTTTACTGGGGACCGAGTTTCTTGATCAGCGCGGCGAGTTCGTCCATCTCGGCCGGTTTCAGGTCGGTCAGCGGCGCGCGCACGGGGCCGGCATCGTGGCCGACGATCTTGGCGCCGGCCTTGACGATGCTCACGGCATAACCCTGGCCCTTGTTGCGGATCTGCAGATAGGGCATGAAAAAGTCGCGCAGCAGGCGGTGCTGCGTGGCCATGTCGTCCCTGGCGACCGCGTGATAGAAGTCCATCGCGGTCCTGGGGATGAAGTTGAACACTGCCGAGGAATACACGGGGGTGCCCAGGGCCTTGTAGGCTGCGGCATAGACCTCGGCCGTGGGCAGGCCGCCCAGGTAGGCAAAGCGCTCGCCCATCTTCATGTAGATGGAGGACATGAGCTCGATGTCGCCGATGCCGTCCTTGAAACCGATCAGGTTGGGGCAGCGCTCGGCCAGGATGGCCAGGGATTCGGGCGTGAGCTTGCAGACGTTGCGGTTGTAGACGATGACGCCGAACTTCACGCTCTTGCAGATCTGCTCCACATGGGCGATCAGCCCTTCCTGGCCGGCTTCGGTCAGGTAATGCGGCAGCAGCAGGATGCCGTGGGCGCCGGCGCGCTCGGCTTCCTGCGCACACTGGATGGCAAAACGCGTGGGGCCGCCGGCGCCCGCGATGATGGGCACCTTGCCGCGGCAGGTGTCCACGGCCGTCTTGATGACACGGGCGTATTCCTCGCCCGTCAGCGAGAAAAATTCGCCGGTGCCGCCGGCCGCGAACAGGGCGCTGGCGCCGTAGGGTGCCAGCCATTCCAGGCGGGCCGCATAGCCCTTGGGGTTGAAGTTTTCCTGCGCATCGAAGTCCGTCAGCGGGAACGACAGCAGTCCGCTGGACATGATGGTTTTGAGTTCTTGGGGGTGCATGAAGGGTCTCCGAAGGTCATGGCCCAAAAGATCTGCCCGACCTTTTGTTGTCAGTCATCATACAACATAGAAGTGTCTTGTCAAAGCCCCTCTCGACCCCCCGGACCCCAAAAAACGCCAGGACCGCTACTTGCCGGCCAGGTCCGCCGACAGCACGGCCGCCCGGCGGCGGCGCTCCCGGCTGTTGGCCAGGTGCGTGCGCATGGCCGCGCGGGCCGCATCCGAATCCCGGTTGGAAATGGCATCAAAGATGTTCTCGTGCTCGGCATTGGCCCGCAGCAGGTAGCTGCGCTGGGCCTCGTCGACAGCCCCACCCGCCCCCAGACGGGCCCGGGGAATGATCATCGCACCGAGCGTGCCCATCAGCTCGGCGTAGTGTGGGTTCTGCGTGGCACGCGCCACTTCCAGATGGAACTGGAAGTCCGGCCCGACGGCATCGCGCCCCTCGGCCAGGGCCGCGGCAAAGGCGTCGAGCGCCGAGCGCATGTCGACCAGGTTGCGCTCGGTGCGCCGCGCCGCCGCCAGGGCAGCCGCCTCGGTCTCCACCCCGATACGCAACTCCAGCACGGCGATGACATCGTGCAGCGTGGCGATCTGCTCGGGAGCAATCCGGAAGGCCGCGCTGTCCCCCATGCCCACGACAAAGGTGCCGATGCCATGCCGCGTCTCCACCAGGCCCGAGGCCTGCAGCTTGGAGATCGCCTCGCGCACCACGGTGCGGCTGACGCCGAACTCCTCCATGATCGCGGCCTCGGTCGGCAGCTTGTCGCCGGGAGCAATCCGGCCATCGCGGATCCGGTCCCCCAGGGAATCGACGAGTTCCAGCGCCAGCGTGCGCGGGCGGCGGCGGGGAGCGGATGGGAAATTAGTAACCATCAGGGTTTACACCAATCGTTTTGAGATTGACAAGATCGCGCTGCATGCGGAAGATAGTTGTATGACAACTGATGACAAAAAGCAAGTCATAACAACACTTTAGCCGATATACCCCCGCGCCTACCCAAACATTTCATGCCGACCGCCCACGCCACCCCCCTTCGTTTCAGCCGACTCCTGCTCACCGGCGCCGCCGGCGGCCTGGGCAGGGAGTTGCGCCCCCGACTCAAGGCCTACTGTGATGTGCTGCGCCTGTCGGACATCGCCGAACTGGGCCAGGCCGGCCCCGGCGAAGAAGTCATGCCCGCGGCCCTGGAAGACAAGGCCGCGGTGGACGCCCTGCTCAAGGGCGTCGATGCCGTGGTGCACCTGGGCGGCATCTCGACCGAGTTTTCCTTTGAGGACATCCTGCCGGCCAACATCCAGGGCACCTACCACGTCTACGAAGGCGCACGCCGGCATGGCGCCAGGCGCATCGTGTTCGCCAGTTCCAACCACGTGACCGGCTTCTACAAGCAGAGCGAGGTGATCGGCACCGAGGTGCGCCTGCGCCCCGACAGTTATTACGGCCTGTCCAAGGCCTTCGGCGAGAACCTGGCCCAGTTCTACTGGGACCGCTACGGCATCGAGACCGTCTCGCTGCGCATCGGCTCCTCCTTCCCCGCCCCGCGGGACCGACGCATGCTGGCCAGCTGGATGAGCTACGACGACCTGGAGCGCCTGGTGATGGCCTCGCTGACCGCCCCGGTCGTGGGCCACAGCGTCATCTACGGCATCAGCGACAACGCCACGGCCTGGTACGACAACAGCCAGGCCCGCCACATCGGCTACCGCCCGCAGGACAGCTCCGAGCGCTTCCGCGCGGAAGTGGAAGCCCGCCAACCCGTGCTGGACCGCAACGATGCGGCCGTGCTCTACCAGGGCGGCGGTTTCGTCAAACAAGGCCCATTCGAAAACTGACCGAGTCCCCCGCCCCTGTGCCCCTGTTCTTGCACGTCATCACATCTACAAGGAGACCACCGTGAAAGCCCATCCCCGTACCCTCATTGCTCTGCTGGCAGCGCTCGGCCTGGCCGGCGCCGTCCAGGCCCAGATCGTGCTCAAGGCCAGCGACACCCATCCCGCCGGCTACCCCACCGTCGTGGCCGTGGAAATGATGGGCAAGAAGCTGGAAGCCGCCACCAGTGGCCGCATCAAGGTGCAGATGTTCCCAGGTGCCGTGCTCGGCCAGGAAAAAGAGGCCGTCGAGCAGACCCAGCTGGGCGCGATCCAGATTGCGCGCATCTCGCTGGGCGTCATCGGTCCGGTAGTGCCCGAAGTCAACGTCTTCAACATGCCCTTCGTCTTCCGCGACATTGCGCACATGCGCAAGGTGATCGATGGCGCCGTCGGTGACGAGCTGCTGGCCAAGGTCAGCGCCAGCCCCGCCAGGCTGGTGGCGCTGGGCTGGATGGACGGCGGCAGCCGCAGCCTCTACACCAAGAAGCCGGTGCGCAGCCCGGCCGACCTCAAGGGCCAGAAGATCCGCATGATGGGCAACCCGCTCTTCGTCGACACCATGAACGCCATGGGCGGCAACGGCATCAGCATGGGCTATGGCGAGGTCTTCTCCGCGCTGCAGACCGGCGTGATCGACGGCGCCGAGAACAACCCGCCCTCCATGTTCACCAGCAACCACTACTCGGCCGGCGCCAAGTACTACACCCAGACCAACCACCTGATCATTCCCGAGATCCTGGTGATGTCCAAGGTGTCGTTCGACAAGCTCGGCGCCGCCGATCAGGCCCTGGTGAAGAAGCTGGGCCGCGAAGCGCAGCTGGACCAGCGCGTGCTGTGGGACAAGAGCGTGGCGGAATACTCGGCCAAGCTCAAGGCCGCGGGTGTCGAGTTCATCAACATCGACAACAAGCCCTTCTTCGAAGCCACCGCACCGGTGCGCGCCAAGTACGGCGCCAACTACGGCGACCTGCTGAAGAAGATCGGCGCCGTGAACTGATTGATTCCACCCCGGGACCCTCCTGACAGGCCGCCGCCCCTGTGCGGCGGCCTTTTGTTTACCCCACGAGCCCATCCGATGAAAGAACGCTTCCTCGCCTTCAACGATGCCCTGTACCTGGCTTGCCTGTGGGTGGCCGGCATCGCGATCACCATCATGGCCCTGATCATTCCCTGGGGCATCTTCACCCGCTACGTGCTGGGCACCGGTTCACAGTGGCCCGAGCCGGTGGCCATCCTGCTGATGGTGGTGTTCACCTTCCTGGGCGCCGCCGTGAGCTACCGCGCCGGCGCGCATATCGCGGTGGCCCTGCTCACCGACCGCCTGCCGCAGGGCCTCAAGCGCCCGCTGGCCGGCCTGGTGCACCTGCTGATGCTGGCGGTGGCGCTGTTCGCGCTGTACTACGGCACACGCCTGTGCCTGGCCACCTGGGGCCAGAGCATCGGCGAACTGCCTTTCATTCCGGTCGGTCTGACCTACACACCCGTGCCGATCGGCGGGCTGGTGACCGCCCTCTTCGTCATCGAACACATCAGCTGTGGCAGCCAGGATCTGCGCGCCATCGTCACCTACGACCAGGAAGGAAACGCCTGATGGACGCCCTCATCCTGCTCGGAACCTTCTTTGGCCTGATGATCATCGGCATGCCCGTGGCCTATGCCATGGGCCTGGCCGCACTCGTCGGCGCCTGGTGGATCGACATCCCGCTGGACGCGGTGATGATCCAGATTGCCGCCGGGGTCAACAAATTCTCCCTGCTCGCCATCCCCTTCTTCGTGCTGGCCGGCGCCATCATGGCCGAGGGCGGCATGAGCCGCCGTCTCGTAGCCTTCGCCGAAGTCCTGGTGGGGTTCATCCGCGGCGGCCTGTCACTGGTCAACATCCTGGCCTCCACCTTCTTCGGGGCCATCTCGGGCTCGTCCATGGCCGACACGGCCTCGATCGGCTCGGTGCTGATCCCGGAGATGGAGAAAAAGGGCTACCCGCGCGACTTCGCCACCGCCGTGACGATCAGCGGCAGTGTGCAGGCCATCCTGATCCCGCCCAGCCACAACGCCGTGATCTATTCGCTGGCGGCCGGCGGCTCGGTCAGCATCGCCGCGCTCTTCCTGGCCGGCGTGCTGCCGGGCCTGCTGTTGGGGCTGACGCTGGCCATCATGTGCCTGTTCATCGCCCGCAAGCGCAACTTCCCGGCCGGCCGTCGCATCCCCCTGCGCGAGGCCCTGAAGATCTGCGTCGAGGCGCTCTGGGGCCTGATGACCATGGTCATCATCCTGGGCGGCATCCTGTCGGGCGTGTTCACGGCCACCGAGTCGGCCGCCATCGCCGTACTCTGGGCCTTCTTCGTCACGATGTTCATCTACCGCGACTACAAGTGGCGCGACCTGCCCAAGCTGGTCCACCGCACGGTCAAGACCCTGAGCATCGTGATGATCCTGATCGGCTTCGCGGCGGCCTTCGGCTACGTCATGACGCTGATGATGATCCCGCAGCAGATCACCGCGGCCATCACCAGCCTGTCGTCCAACCAGGTCGTCGTGCTGCTGCTGATCAACGTGCTGCTGCTGGCCCTGGGCACGCTGATGGACATGGCGCCACTGATCCTCATCATGACCCCCATCCTCATGCCCGTGGTCAAGAGCATCGGCATCGACCCGGTGCACTTCGGCATGATCATGATGGTGAACCTGGGCATCGGCCTGCTCACCCCGCCGGTCGGTGGTGTGCTCTTCGTCGGCAGCGCGGTAGCGCGATTGCCGATCGAAAAGGTCGTGCGGGCCATGACGCCCTTCTTCATCGCGTTGCTGGTCGTGCTGGGCATGGTGACCTACATCCCCGCCATCAGCCTGTGGCTGCCCAATCTGCTGCTGAAGTGACGCTGCAGCCATGAGCACCTCGCACGCCATCCGGCATGTCCGCATCACGCCCATCGCTTTCCGCGATCCGCCGCTGCTCAATGCGGCGGGCATCCACGAGCCCTGGGCCCTGCGCTCCATCATCGAAATCGAGACCGCCTCGGGTCTTGTCGGCATCAACGAAAGCTACGGCGACCTGCCCATGCTGGAAGCGCTGGCCAAGGCCGCGCCCGCGCTGCAGGGCCTGTCGCCCTGGGCACTGAACGAGATGGAAACACGCGTGGCGGCACTGGTCACGCCGCCCGTCCAGACCCCCTCGGAATTCCTGACCCAACAGGTCTCGCTGGCGCCCGGCACCCATGTGTCCAAGACCGTGGCCAAGGTGGTCAGCGCCTTCGAAGTGGCGATGATGGACCTGCAAGGCCAGCTCGCCAACGCGCCCGTGGTGGATCTGCTGGGCGGCGCGGCCCGCGACCGCGTGCCCTACTCGGCCTACCTGTTCTACAAGTACGCCGAGCACATCGAAAAGCCCTACGCCCCCGACGCCTGGGGCGAAGCGCTCACGCCCGCACAGCTCGTCACGCAGGCACGGCGCATGATCGACCAGTACGGCTTCCAGAGCATCAAGCTCAAGGCCGGCACCCTGCCGCCCGAACAGGAAGCCGCCGGCATCCTGGCGCTGGCCCAGGCCTTCCCCGGCACGCCGCTGCGCATCGACCCCAACGCCAACTGGAGCGTGGCCACCAGCCTGAAAATCCTGCAGCAGCTGCGCGGTGTGCTGGAGTACTACGAAGACCCCGCCCCCGGCCTGGACGGCATGGCCGCCGTGGCGCGCGAATGCGAGGTGCCGCTGGCCACCAATATGGTCGTGACCGACTTTGCCGAGTTCCGCCGCAACGTCGAGCTGGGTTGCCCCGTGAAGATCGTGCTGAGCGACCACCACTACTGGGGTGGCCTGCGCGCCACGCAACGGCTCTCGACGCTGTGCCGCACTTTCGGCCTGGGCCTGTCCATGCACAGCAATTCGCACCTCGGCATCAGCCTGGTGGCCATGACCCACCTCTGTGCCAGCGTGCCGCTGCTGACCTACGCGTGTGACACCCACTACCCCTGGCAGGACGAGGAAGTGATCACGGGCGGCCGCCTGACGTTCGAAAACGGCAGCCTGCGCCTGCCCACCGGCCCCGGCCTGGGCGTGACCATCGACCGCGAGGCCCTGGCCCGCCTACACGACAACTACCTGCACTGCGGCATCCGCAACCGCAATGACCTGGCGCAGATGCAGAAATACGACCCTGCTTTCACGGGCATCCAGCCCCGCTACTGACTGTCCACATTTCAACCCAGGAGACTTCCATGCAACGCCGCACACTGATCCGTCGCTCCCTCACCGCCAGCGCCCTGCTGCTGGGCGGTGCACTCGCCATCTCTCAGCCCGCCATGGCGCAAGGCAGCTGGCCCACGGGCAAGGCCATCACCTACCTGGTGCCCTTTGCGCCCGGCGGCAACACCGACACCCTGGGACGCCTGATCGCCCAGCCCCTGGGCGCTGCGCTGGGCACGCCGGTGGTCATCGACAACAAGGGCGGCGCGGGCGGCAGCGTGGGTTCGGCCATCGCCGCGCGCGCGCCCGCCGACGGCTACACCATCATGGGCGGCACCATCAGCTCGCACGCCATCAATGTGAGCCTGTACGCCAAGATCGACTACGACCCCGTCAAATCTTTCGTGCCCGTGGCCATGCTGGGCTCCGGCCCGCTGGTGCTGGTGGTCCCCGCCTCCAGCCCCTACAAGACGCTTGCCGACGTGCTGGCCGCCAGCAAGGCCAAAAACGGCGGCCTGTCTTCGGCCTCGCCGGGTACCGGCACCTCGCCGCACATGGCGCTGGAACTGCTGGCCTACCAGGCTGGCGTGAAGTTCACGCACATTCCCTACAAGGGCAGCGGCCCCGCCGTACAAGACGTGATCGGTGGCCAGGTAGACATGATGTTCGACACCGTGCTGATCGTCGGCCCCCACATCCAGTCCGGCAAGCTGCGCCCCATCGCCGTGAGCAGCTTCAAGCGCGTGGAGTCGCTGCCCGACGTGCCCACCATCGCCGAAGCCGGCCAGAAAGGCTTCGACATGGGTTCCTGGCAGGCCGTGTTCGCGCCGGCAGGCACGCCCAAACCCGTCGTGGATCGCCTGCACGCAGAGATCATGAAGATCGTCGCCACGCCCGACATCCAGGCGCGCCTGAAGAGCTTCGGCATGGTGCCTTCCAGCATGACGCCCGCCGAGCTCGGCGACTACCAGAAAGCGGAAGTCGCCAAGTGGGCCCAGGTGATCAAGGCGGCGGGCATCAAGGCCGATTGACCGGATCTTTTCAAATGAGTGCTCGATACACCACCAGGAGACCCGCCTCATGTCCTTGCGCCCACTCCTTTGCGGGGCCGCTGCGGCGACGTGCCTGATGCTGCAAGGCTACGCCAGCACCACCGCCACGGCCTATGTGGCCAACGCCGACAGCCGCGAGATCAGCGCGCTGGAACTGGACAAGCGCGCGGGTACCCTGCGTGCCATCCAGACCCTGCCCGTCGGCGGCACGGCCATGCCCCTGGCCCTGAGCCCGGACCAGAAGAAGCTCTACGTGGCCCTGCGCTCCGAGCCGTTCACGGCTGCGGCCTTCACCATAGCCGCTGCCACAGGTCAGCTGAGTCCCCTGGCCAGCGCAGCCTTGCCCGACAGCATGGCTTATATCGCTACCGACCGCAGCGGGCGCTGGCTGTTCGCCGCCTCCTACGGTGGGAACCGCGCCAGCGTGTCGCCCATCGGTGCCGACGGCAAGCCCACCGCTTCCGTGCAGATCGTGCCCAACGGCAAGAACGCGCACGCGGCCGTACCGGCCCTGGACAACCGCCACGTCTACATCACCAGCCTGGGCACCGACCAGGTGCTGCAGTGGCGCTTCGACGCTGCCACCGGCCAGCTCACGCCCAACGATCCACCGGCCATGGTCGCACGCCCGGGCAGCGGCCCGCGCCACCTCGTGCTGCACCCGAACGGACGCCACGCCTACCTGCTGGGCGAGCTCGACGCCACGGTGGATCTGCTGGACATCGACCCGCAGAAAGGTCTGCTGAGCCGCCGTCAGCACTGGTCCACCCTGCCCGCCGGCTTCACGGGCAAGCCATGGGCCGCCGACCTGCACCTGACGCCCGACGGCCGTTTTCTCTACACCAGCGAGCGCAACTCCAGCACGCTGGCCATCTGGCGTGTCGATGCGGAAAGTGGCATGCTGACACTGGTGGGCCACCAGGCTACCGAACAGCAGCCGCGCGGTTTCCAGATCGACACCTCTGGCCAGTGGCTCATCGCGGCTGGCCAGCTTTCGCATTCCGTCACCCTGTACAAGATCGACCGCGACAGCGGTCGCCTGACCCCCACCCAACGCCTCCCCGTGGGCAAGGGTCCCAACTGGATCGAGATCGTCGATCGTCCGTAACCTCCTGAGAATGAACGCGTTACCCATCATCATCCGCATGCAGGCCACGGACAACGTGGCCATCGTCGCCAACGAAGGCGGCCTGCCCGCCGGAACCGCCCTGCCCGGCGAAGGCATCACCCTGCGCGACAAGGTGCCGCAGGCGCACAAGGTCGCACTGGTGGACATCGCGGCCGGTGCCGCGGTGATCCGCTACGGCGTGCCCATCGGTTACGCCAAGACGGCCATCGCCGCCGGCAGCTGGGTGCATGAACGCCTGCTGGACATGCCGGCCGCGCGCGAGTTGCAGGGCCTGCCCATGGCCACCGTCAAGCCGGCCCCGCTGCCGCCGCTGGAGGGCTACACCTTCGAGGGTTACCGCAACGCCGACGGCTCGGTGGGCACGCGTAATCTGCTGGCCATCACCACCACGGTGCAGTGCGTGGCCGGCGTCGTCGAGATCGCGGTCGAGCGCATCCGCAAGGAACTGCTGCCGTTGTACCCCAACGTGGACGGCGTCGTGGGCCTGGAGCACACCTATGGCTGCGGCGTGGCCATCGACGCGCCCGAGGCGCCCATTCCAATCCGCACGCTGCGCAACATCAGCCTCAACCCCAACTTCGGCGGCGAGGTCATGGTGGTCAGCCTGGGCTGCGAGAAGCTGCAGCCCGAGCGCCTGCTGCCCCCGGGCAGCATCCCGATCAGCGACCAGCGCGGGGGAACCGATGTGCTCGACGTGGTCTGTCTGCAGGACAGCGCGCACGTGGGCTTCATGAGCATGATCGATGCCATCCTCACTACCGCCAAGGTGCACCTAGAACGTCTCAATCGGCGCCGCCGCGAGACCGTGCCCGCCAGCGAACTGGTGGTGGGTGTGCAGTGCGGCGGCAGCGACGCCTTCAGCGGCGTCACCGCCAACCCGGCCGTGGGTTATATGGCCGACCTGCTGGTGCGCGCTGGCGCCACCATCATGTTCAGCGAGAACACCGAAGTACGCGACGCCGTGGAGCAGCTCACCAGCCGCGCTGCCACGCCCGAGGTGGCCGAGGCCATCGTGCGTGAACTGGGCTGGTACGACCAGTACCTGGAGCGCGGCCGTGTGGACCGCGCCGCCAACACCACACCGGGCAACAAGGCCGGCGGCCTCTCGAACATCGTCGAGAAGGCCATGGGTTCCATCATCAAGAGCGGCACCGCGCCCATCGCCCACGTGCTCTCACCCGGCAACAAGCTGGCCCGTGAACAACGCGGCCTGGTCTACGCCGCCACACCTGCGAGCGACTTCATCTGCGGCACGCTGCAGCTGGCCGCGGGCATGAACCTGCACGTCTTCACCACCGGCCGCGGCACACCCTATGGCCTGGCCGAGTGCCCTGTCATCAAGGTGGCCACACGCACCGAGCTGGCCCGCCGCTGGCACGACCTGATGGACATCAACGCCGGCCGTGTGGCCGATGGTGAACTGAGCATCGAGGACGCCGGCTGGGAACTGTTCCGCCTGCTGCTAGCCGTGGCCAGTGGCGAAAAGAAGACCTGGGCCGAGCAGTGGAAGCTGCACAACGCACTCGTGCTCTTTAATCCGGCCCCGGTCACTTGAGCCTGCGGCCAGACACAAAAATTTCAATCATCAACAAGGAGACTCCCATGCTGTCCACCTTCCGCAAGACCTGTCTTGGCGCGCTGTTCGCGGCCCTGAGCCTGGGCGCCGCCGCCCAGAGTGGCACCATCAAGATCGTCGTGCCCTACCCGCCCGGCGGTTCCTCGGACATCATCGCGCGCTCGATCAGCCAGCCCCTGTCGGAGCTGCTCAAGCAGACCGTGATCGTGGAAAACCGCGCCGGCGCCAACGGCAACCTCGGCGCCGACCAGGTGGCCAAGTCCAAGGCCGACGGTCTGACCCTGCTGCTATGCGACACCGGCGCCCTGGCCATCAGCCCCTCGATCTACAAGCTGCCCTTCGACCCGTCCAAGGACCTGCGCGGCGTGACCATGCTGGCCTACTCGCCGCACATGCTGGTGGTGCACCCCTCGGTGCCGGCCAACAACCTGCAGGAACTGGTGGCCCTGTCGAAGAAGACGCAGCTCAACTTCGCCGTCACCGCCATGGGCAGCGCGCCGCACCTGGCCGGCGTGTCCGTGCAGCGTGGCAGCGGCGCCGAGTGGGCCTTCATCCCCTACAAGGGCGGCGTGCAGGCCGTGACCGACACCATCGCTGGCCAGACCCAGGTCACCATGAACGGCATGCTGGCCACCCTGCCCCATGTGCAGAGCGGCAAGCTCAAGGTGCTGGGCATCTCCAAGGCCACGCGCATGCCCCTGGTGGCCAACATGCCCACGCTGGCCGAGCAAGGTCTGAAGGGTTTTGAATCGGGCACCTGGCAAGGGGTGCTGGTGCCCGCCGGCACGCCCAAGGCCGTGGTGGACAAACTCAACGCCGCCCTGATCCAGGTCATCCGCAGCCCCGAGGTGCGCAGCCGCCTGACCGCCCAGGGCGCCGAAGTGGTGACCATGAGCCCTGAAGAGCAGGACAAGTTCTTCAAGCAGGAACGCGCCCGCTGGTTGACCGTGGTCAACGAGGCCAAGATCAAGCTCGACTGAGATCACCCCCCGCCGACGGCGGCGTGATCAGAGCGCCGCGGGCCGGCTGAAGCCGCCGGTTTCCGGCGCCGCACTGAGGCCGGCATGGAAGATGCGGTAGCACTTGCGGCCGGCCGCCTTGGCTTCATACAGCGCCGCGTCTGCGGCCTGCAGCAGCGCTTCACCGGTGTCGCCGTCCTGCGGCCCCATGGCGATGCCGATGCTGCCGCCGGCGGACACCGTCTCCTGGCCTATCGTCACCGGCTGCAGCAGGGCCTCCAGCACCTTGTCGGCGATCAGGGCGGCCGTCTCCGAGCCATCGACCTCCTCGGCCAGCACGACAAACTCGTCGCCACCCAGCCGCGCCACCGTGTCGATGGTGCGGATGGCCCCGGTGATGCGGCGCGCCATCTCGCGCAGGAAAAGATCCCCGGCGGCATGCCCCATCACGTCGTTGATGCGCTTGAAGTTGTCCAGGTCGATGAACATCACCGCCACCGACTTCTTGCGGCGGATGGCGTTGCGGATCGCATGGTCGAGCCGCTCATGGAAGAGCAGGCGGTTGGGCAGGCCGGTCAGCGTGTCGTGGGTGGCCTTGTCGCGCAGCTCCAGGGCCACGTTCTCGCGGCGGGTGACGTCGTAGATCATGCCGTACCAGCCGACCACACGCGCGGAGTCGGCCGCCTGGCGGGGCACCAGCGTGACTTCCACGGTGCACCAGACGCCGTCAGGTGCCATCCTGCGCATGCTGAACTCGACCACGTCCCCCCGCAGCACGGCGGACTGGTAGGTCGAGAAATCGCGCACCGTGCCCCCGCCCAGCAATTCGATCATGGGCGTGCCCAGCAGGGCCTGCGCGGGTTTGCCGAAGAACAGGGCGAGGCGCTGGTTGACGAAAACGCAGCGCCCCTGCACATCACACTCGAACACCAGTCCAGGCAGGTGATCGGCCAGCAGGCGCAGGTCGGTTTCCCGGGCCCGCGCGGCCTGCAGATCCAGCTGGTTCTGGTTGTGGAGTTGTCGCATCCCGGCATAACGCTCGAGAAAGGCCCGCAGCAGGACCAGCGTCATCACCACGGCCATCGCCATCACGACCATCAAGGTCACGGCAACGGAGGTGGCAGGCACCGGCTCCGCGCGCGCGACCAGACCCATGGTCTGCCCCACGAGCAGCGCCACGACGGCCAGGCAGCTGAGCACAAACAGGGTGATGCAGTAGCCCACGCCCAGGGCCCAGGCCGAAAAGACCAGCAGGACCGGGTAGGCCAGGAGATAGGGGCTCGACAGACCCGGGCCCATGAAACTGAGCAGGGTGACGCCCAGCCAGCCGCCCAGGACCAGCAGGCGCAGAGCCCGCAAGCCCCCCCAGACACGTGAGGACCGGCCCACGAGCAACTCCGGGTATTCCTCCACGGGTGCGCGCCAGACGGGAAACTCTCCGGGTCGGCCTGTATTCATGTTCTCCCTTTGCCCTTTACGGGTGCTGCGCCGCATATTAGCGCTCAGCACCCGCACTGTCACCCGGAAGACGCCTTGGGACGCTCTGTGGTTACAACTTGCCGGTTAGGCCGAGTGGGCCAGGTCTGCGCCGCCGTCTAGGCCGCGCTGGCAGACCGCTCAGGTCCCGGGCGGCGAGCCAGGGGCTTGCGGCTCCTCGCGCAAGAGCCGCCAGCCCAGCCACATGCTGACCAGCGCATTGCCAAGCAGGAAGATCATCACCAAGACCAGCCCCAAGGTGTTGAGGGGCTTGCTCTGGACGATCCACGAGAGCATGGCCGACAGCCCGTTGAGCGCCATGATCATCCAGAACAGCGGATGGCGCGGCTGAAACAGGCGCGACCACTTCACGGGTCCACGGGTGCTCATCGCTTCAGCTCCCGGCCACCTTCATGCGGTTGACCAGGATGGAGCCCACGGTCTTGGCGCCGTAGTTGTAGGCATCGGCCCCCACGGCCGTGATGCCCATCAGCATGTCCTTCATATTGCCGGCGATGGTGATCTCCTCCACCGGGTAGGCGATGCGGCCCTTCTCCACCCAGAAACCGCTGGCGCCACGCGAGTAGTCGCCGGTCACGTAGTTCACGCCCTGACCCATCAGTTCGGTGACGAAGAGGCCGGTGCCCAGCTTTTTCAGCATGGCGTCCAGGTCGTCGCCCGCCTTGGTCAGGCGCGAACTCAGGATCAGGTTGTGCGAACCGCCGGCGTTGCCGGTGGTTTTCATGCCCAGCTTGCGCGCCGAGTAGCTGCTCAGGAAATAGCCCTGCACGCGGCCGGCGTTGATGACCGAGCGCGGCTGGACCCGCACGCCCTCCTCGTCGAAGGGCGAGCTGCCCTTGCCGCGCAGCAGGAAAGGATCTTCCATCAGGTCGATATGCGCGGGCAGCACCTGCTGGCCCAGCGAATCGAGCAGGAAGGAGCTCTTGCGGTACAGGGCGCCACCGCTCAGGGCCTGCACCAGCGCACCCAGCAGGCCGGCAGCCAGCGGCGACTCGAACAGCACCGGCACTTCGCGGGTGCTGATCTTGCGCGCCTTGAGGCGGCTGAGCGCGCGCTCGGCGGCATAACGACCGATGGCTTCGGGCAGGGCCAGGTCTTCCGGGTGGCGGTGCGAGCTGTACCAGTAGTCGCGCTGCATGCCGGCGCCCTTGCCAGCAATCGGCGAGACCGAGATCGAATGGCGCGAGCTGGGGTACCCGCCGCGAAAACCGCGCGTGTGCGCGCTGAAGAAATGCGACTGCTGGGCCGACACCGCCGCGCCTTCGCTGTTGGTGATGCGCTTGTCCGTGGCAAAGGCCGCGGCCTCGGTGACGCGTGCCAGTTCGGCGGCCTGGGCGCTGTCGATGGCCCAGGGGTGGAACAGGTCCAGCTCGCGCTGCGTATCGGCGTGCGTGGCGATGTCTTCGGCGTCGGGCAGGCCGGCCACCGGGTCTTCGGCCGTGAAACGCGCGATGTCGTAGGCCGCCTGCACGGTCTGCTCGATGGCGGCACGCGAGAAGTCGGAGGTGCTGGCATTGCCGCGGCGCTGGCCCAGGTAGACCGTGACGCCCAGCGACTTGTCGCGGTTGCGCTCCACGTTTTCCAGCTCGCCCTTGCGCACCGAGACGCTCAGGCCGCAGCCCTCGGAGGCCTCGGCCCCGGCGTCGGTGGCACCGAGCTTTTTGGCGTGGGCCAGCGCGGCGTCCACGAGTTCTTCGAAGTAGTCGCGGCTGTAGCTGAAGCCGCTTTCGGCACGGGGATCGGGTTTGTTCATGGCGCAGCTATGATACTTGGCCGTGCATCGCCCTACGGCGTCACACAGCTTTTCCAGAATACATGTCCCGCAAACCCAAAAAAGGCTATTACGTCAAAGGCCAGTTCGTCGCCGAAGGCAGCGAACTCGACCTGGAGCTCAAGCGTGAGCTCCGGGGCGACACCGACGTCAGCCGCACCGACCTCAAGCGCGAGAGCACCGAACTGCAGAAGCTGGGCGAGTCCCTGCTGAACCTGCGCGCCGACCTGCGGGACAAGCTCAACCTGCCGGACAAGTTGATCGAAGCCCTGGCCGAGGCCAAGCGCATCACCAACTTCGAAGGCAAACGCCGCCAGATGCAGTTCGTCGGCAAGCTCATGCGCCAGCTCGACCCCGCGGTGCTGGACGCCGCGCGCGCCGCCCTCGTCGAGCAGCACATGCCCTCGGCCCGCGAAACCGCCCTGCTGCACACCGCCGAACAGTGGCGCGACCGCCTGATCGCCGACGACGAGGCCGTGGCGCTTTGGATCAAGGACTTCCCGCAGACCGACACCCAGCAGCTGCGCGCCCTGGTGCGCCAGGCCCGCAAGGACGCCATCCCCGCCGACAAGACCGCCGTCTCGCAAGGCTTGGCCCCGCGCCAGGGCCGCGCCTACCGCGAGGTCTTCCAGCTGGTGCGTGAGTTGCTGGCTTCGGTCGATGAGGACGGAGAAGACGATGAGTGACTCTGCTCACGACAGTATCAAGATCGGCATCGTCTCCATCAGCGACCGAGCTTCCAGCGGCGTCTACGAAGACAAGGGCCTGCCCGCCCTGCAGGACTGGCTGACCCGCGCCCTCAAGAACCCCATCGCCTTCGAGCCGCGCCTGATCCCCGACGAGCAGGCACGCATCAGCGCCACGCTGATCGATCTGGTGAACGCCGGCTGCTCGCTGGTGCTGACCACGGGCGGCACCGGCCCGGCCCTGCGCGATGTCACGCCCGAAGCCACGCTGGCCGTGGCGCACAAGGAGATGCCGGGTTTTGGCGAGCAGATGCGCCAGATCAGCCTGAAGTTCGTGCCCACCGCCATCCTCTCGCGCCAGGTGGCGGTGATCCGGGATAAGAGCCTGATCATCAACCTGCCCGGGCAACCGAAGTCCATCCAGGAAACGCTGGAAGGCCTGAAGGACGCCGAGGGCAAATCCATCGTGGCCGGCATCTTTGCTGCCGTGCCCTACTGCGTGGACCTGATCGGCGGCCCCTACATGGAAACGAACGACGAAGTCTGCAAGGCCTTCCGCCCCAAGTCGGCCATCCGCCCGCCGAAAAACGGCTGAGCCCGTGCCCGTTTCGCACCTGCTGCTCGCGCTGGCCGTGGTCGCGGTCTGGGGCACCAACTTCGTGGTCATCAAGTTCGGCCTGACCGAGCTTCCGCCCCTGCTGCTGGCGACCCTGCGTTTTGTACTCAGTGCCCTGCCCTGGCTGCTCTTCATCAAGCGCCCGGCCGTGGCCTGGCGCTACCTGGTGAGCTACGGGGTGTTCATCGGCTTCATGTTCGGCCTGCTCTTCCTGGCCATGCGCAACGATGTGTCGCCGGGCCTGGCTTCGCTGCTGATGCAGTCGCAGGTCTTCATGACGCTGCTGCTGGTGGCCTGGCTGCAGCACGAGCGCATGCCACGTCTGCAGTTCGCCGGCCTGGCCCTGGCCACCCTGGGTTTTGCGCTGATCGCCTGGCAGAGCTTCCACCAGACCCACACGGATGTCACGCCCCTGGGCCTCACCCTGGCCCTGGGTGGCGCCCTATGCTGGGCCTGCGGCAACGTGCTCGCACGCAGCATCGGCAAGGTGGACATGCTGGGTTTCATGGTCTGGAGCAGCGTCTTTGCCGTGCCGCCCTTGCTGGTGCTGAGTCTGTGGTTCGAAGGGCCGGCCGCCATCACCGAAGCCCTGCCGCGCGCCAGCCTGGCGGCCTGGGCCGCCATCGTCTGGCAGGCGGTGGGCAACACCCTGTTCGGCTTCGGCGCCTGGGGCTGGCTGCTGGCGCGCCACCCGGCCGCCACCATCACCCCCATGGCCCTGCTGATTCCCGTGTTCGGCATGGGCTCCTCGGCCCTGCTGCTGGGTGAACCGCTGCAGGCCTGGAAACTCGGCGCCGCGGCGCTGGTGATGGGTGGGCTGGCCATCAACGTGATGCTGGGACAGCGCCAGCGCCCAGACTGATCACGCCATCTTCTGATCTGGATCAGATCCGGCACCTCCGGTTGATGTAATGATAATCATTGTTATTAACATTACTAACCATACCGGTGAGCGCCATGCCCAGTTCCAAGCACTTTCAGCGACTGTTCCTCATTCTTGCCGCCCTTTTCGCCCTGCACGCCCGGGCGGTGGAATACCCCATCGGCACGCCGCACCAGCGCGTGGGCATGGAGATCGCCGCGGTCTACCTGCAGCCCGTCAACATGGAGCCCGACGGGATGATGCGCAAGGCCGAGGAGTCCGACATCCACCTCGAAGCCGACATCAAGGCCCTGGCCAACAACCCCAACGGCTTCGAGGAAGGCGCCTGGGTCCCCTATCTGGTCGTCAGGTACGAGGTCACAAAGACTGATGGCACCCAGAAGGTCAGCGGCGAAATGATGCCCATGGTCGCCAACGACGGCCCGCACTACGGCGACAACGTCAAGATCTTCGGCCCCGGCAAATACCACGTGAAGCTCACCATCCTGCCGCCTTCGGAGAACAGGCATGCGCACTTCGGCCGCCACACCGACCGCCTGACCGGCGTGCGCCCCTGGTTCAAGCCCTTCGAGGTGGAGTACGACTTCGTCTACGCCGGCATCGGCAAGAAGGGCGGCTACTGATCATGCGCAGCACCCCCCTCCACGCCCCCCGCGCGGTGCTGGCGCTGTGCTGCGCCGCGCTGTTGGCCACGCCGGTCCGGGCCGCCCCCCCGGAGCAGGAACTGCTGGAAAGGCTGGACCGGCTCAGCCGCCGGCTCGAGCAGCTGGAGCAGCGCAACGGCGAGCTGGAAAAACAGCTCCGTGCGCCGCCGGCCGCCGCAGGCACGGGCGCACCGCTGGAGCAGCGCGTGCGCAAGCTGGAAGAAACCCAACAGAAGATCGAACAGGGCCTGGATTCGGAGAACATCAGCGAGAACGAGCCCGAGCTCACCTCGCGCCTGAAGGCGGTGGAATACCAGTCGCTCAACACGCTCAAGGCGGCGCGCGTGGTCGAGTCGCTCGAAGGCGTGACCGCCGGCGTGAGCCTGACCACGGTGGCGCAGAGCCCGCACGGCGTGGCGGCCGGCTCGCCGGCGGGCACGGAGAACAGCCAACTCAACTACCGCGCCGACGCCTTCGTCACCCTGCCCCTGCCCAGGGTCGGCGACACCGAGAGCCGCATCTTCACCCACTTCCGCATGGGCCAGGGTTCGGGCCTGAACGCGCTGGCCAGCTACTCCAAGCCCAACGCCACGGCCTTCCGCGTGCAGTCGGCGCAGCCCGACGACTCCGTGGCCGTGCTGGGCCAGGCCTGGTACCAGGCCACCATCCCGCTGCCCTTCGGCGGCTTCAAGCCGCACTCGCGTGAGCAGCTGGAAGTCAACTTCGGCAAGATGGACCCCTTCGTCTTCTTCGACCAGAACGCCGCGGCCAACGACGAGACGCGCCAGTTCCTCAACACGGTCTTCGTGCACAACACCCTGCTCGACGCCGGCGGCGACATCGGCGTGGACGCCAACGGCTTCACGCCGGGCTTTCGCCTTTCCTACCTGAACCAGCGCACGAAGAGCGAAGCCTGGCGCCTGTCACTGGGTGTCTTCGGGGCCGGCAAGGGCGCCAACTACGAACAGTTCTTCACCTCCCCGCTGATCCTGGCGCAGGCCGAGACACAACTGCGCTGGGACGGCAACCCCGGCAACTACCGCATCTATTACTGGCAGAACGGCCAGGCCCCGGGATATGACGGCGTGACCCGCCTGCGCAACGGCTGGGGCCTGTCGGTGGACCAGCGCGCGGGTGATGCCTGGACGCTGTTCGGACGCTGGGGCCAGCACATCCACAGCGGCGGCGCGCGCTTCGACCGCGCCCTCACGCTGGGCGCGGAGGTGGCCGGCTTCGCCTGGGAGCGCGGCGGCGATTCTCTCGGCATGGCCCTGGCCTGGATGAGCACCAGCGATCACTTCACGCTCAACTCGGCCACGGCCGATGCCAATGGCGACGGCATCCCGGACTACGGCTACGCCGCCGGCCGGGGCGAACAGGTGGCCGAGCTGTACTACCGCTACCGCATCAACAAGCAGTTCGAGATCTCGCCCGACCTGCAGTACATCGTGCGCCCGGGCGCAGCCCCCGAGGCCGGTGCCATCACCATCCTCGGCGTGCGCGCCCAGCTCACCTTCTGAGGCCCGCCATGATCCGCATCCCCATCCGTGTGTACCTCGCCGCCCTGCTGCTGGCCTGCGTCCTGGCGCCCGCGCAGGCCCAGGACATGCCGAGCTTCCAGCTCCTCATCAAGGCCGGCCGCTTCCACCCCGAAATCCTCGAAGTGCCGGCCCACACCCGGTTCCGCCTGCTGATCAGGAACGAGGGGCCGGGCGCGGAAGAGTTCGAGAGCGTGGAGCTGCGCAAGGAGAAGGTGCTGGCGCCGGGCGCCTCCAGCTTCCTGATCTTCCAGCCCCTCAAGCCCGGCAGCTACAGGTTCTTCGGCGAGTTCCACCCCGAGACGGCGCAGGGCCGCATCGTCGCGAAATAGGAGACCGTCATGGGCAACTCGCTCTTCGTCGTCTGGCGTGAAAGCATCGAGGCCATGCTGGTCATCGGCATCCTCTACGCCTGGGTCCGCCGCAACGGGGACGCCGCCGACCGGCGCGCGCTGTGGGGTGGCGTCGTGGCCGGCCTGGCACTGGCCCTGCTGCTGGGCGGGGCCATGCTCGGCGTGCAGGACGAACTCAGCGGCGCCGCGCTGGAAGGGTTCCAGATCGCCATCCTCTTCATTGCCGCGGGCCTGATCGTGCAGATGGTGCTGTGGATGCACCAGCATGGTCGCCGGATGAAGCAGAACCTGGAGCAGGGCCTCTCCCGCGCGGTGGCCAGCCACGGCTCGCTGGGCATCGGCGCCGTCGCCGCCCTGGCCATCGCGCGCGAAGGCGCAGAGACCGTGATCTTCCTCTACGGCATGGGCCTGGAGCCGTCCGCGCGCGGCACGCTGGTGCTCGGCGCCGTGCTCGGTTTCCTGCTCGCCGCCTTCACCGCCTGGGCCGTGAACCGCGGCCTGCGTTTCCTCGACTACCGGCAGTTCTTCCGCGTCAGCGGCTTCCTGCTGCTCCTGCTGGCCGCGGGCCTGCTGGTGGCCGGCATCGAGCGCCTGGTCGGCCTGGGCTGGCTGCCGCCCCTCGTCGACCCGCTGTGGGACACCAGCGCCGTGCTGGACGACAGCAGCGGCACCGGCGCCCTGCTCTCGGCCTTCACCGGCTACCGCGCCCGCCCCTCGCTGCTGCTGGCGGCCGCCTACCTGGCCTACTGGGCCGGCGTCCTGCTCATGCAACGCAGGCTGAGCCGCCATGCCTGAGAGTCACATGATCGGACCGCCCCCGGCGTGCGCCCCGCGTGCCGGCCGGCTGGCCCGCCTGGGCGCGGCCATGCAGGCGCACCGGCGTGCCCTCGTCGCCCTGCAGTGGCTGGTGGTGCTGGTCTACGCGGTGCTGCTGATCGTGCCGGCCTTCATGCCGCTGCCGCCCGAGGATGCACACCTGTGGGACAACCTGCGCCTGTTCGCGCAGTTCGTCTTCTGGGGCATCTGGTGGCCCTTCGTCATGGTGAGCGTGATGGCGCTGGGGCGCGTGTGGTGCGGCGTGTTCTGCCCCGAAGGCTCGCTGACCGAACTGGCCAGCCGCCACGGCCTGGGCCGCCCCATTCCGCGCTGGATCCGCTGGAGCGGCTGGCCCTTCGTGGCCTTCGTCTGCACCACGGTCTACGGCCAGCTGGTCAGCGTCTACGAATACCCGCAGGCTGCGCTGCTGGTGCTGGGCGGCTCCAGCGTGGCAGCCGTGGCGGTGGGCCTCGTCTACGGCCGCGGCTCGCGCGTGTGGTGCCGCTACCTCTGCCCGGCCAACGGCGTGTTCGCGCTGCTGGCCAGGATCGCACCGCTGCATTTCCGCGTCGACGAACAGGCCTGGAAGGCCAGCGTGGAACGCAAGCCCATGGTCAACTGCGCGCCGCTGATCGACATCCGCCACATGAAGAGCGCTTCGTCCTGCCACGCCTGCGGGCGCTGCAGCGGCTACCGCGGTGCCGTGGAGCTGGCCCCACGCTCGCCGGCCCAGGAGATCCTGGGCACGCGCAACAAGGACGTGTCCACCGGCGAGTCCCTGACGCTGTTGCTGGGCGTGCTGGGCATCGCCACCGCGGCCTTTCTCTGGTCGTCCAGCCGCTGGCTGGTACGGATCAAGTCCGCGCTGGCCACCTGGCTGGTCGAGCACGGGATCTTCTGGCCGCTGAACGACGACGCGCCCTGGTGGCTGCTCACGCACTACCCGGCCGCCAACGACATGTTCACCTGGCTCGATGGCCTGTGCATCCTGGCCTACATCCTGGGCGGCGGCCTGGCACTGGGCTTGGCCGTGCTGGGCGGCATCCGGCTGGCTGCGCACCTGGCCGACGACGACGCCCTGTCCTGGCAACGCCTGTCGCTGGCGCTGATCCCGCTGGCCGGCATGAGCATCTTCCTCGGCCTGTCCATGCTGACGCTGGGCCATCTCAAGGCCGAGCACATTCCACTTGGGTGGGTGGCGCCGGTACGCGTCGTGCTGCTGGTGCTGGGCAGCGGCTTCAGTACCTGGCTGGGCGCGCGCCTGCTACTGCGCCCGGTGTCGGCACGGGCCCTTGCCGCCTATGGTGTCTTCCTGCTGCCCGTGGTCCTGATGGATACCGTCTGGGTCCGCGCCTTCTTCTGAAGGAAGAAGCGCTGCCGCACGGCAGCGCCGGTCGCTATTTGCCGACCAGCTGGTTGAGCTTGTCTTTTTCGAAGTGCTCGGTACGTGCGGCGTCACCGGGCACGCAGTCGGACGCCTGCTTACCCGAGGACAGCTTCTCGATGGCCTGCCACAGCAAGGCAATCTGGTGCTCCTGCGAGCCCGCGTTGTCGATCAGGCCCTTCATGGCCTGGCTCAGCGGGTCGTCTTCCTGGGTGATGCCGTAGGCGGTGAACTTCTTCTCCGGTGCGGTCACGTCGGCGCTTTCGCCGGCCCTGGACGGGATGATGCGCGCCGGGATGCCCACGGCCGTGGCGCCGGCCGGCACCGGCTTGATCACCACCGCATTGCTGCCGATCTTGGCGCCGTCACCCACCTCGAAACCGCCCAGCACCTTGGCGCCCGCGCTGACCACCACGTCGCGGCCCAATGTGGGGTGGCGCTTGGTGCCCTTGTAGAGCGAGGTGCCGCCCAGCGTGACGCCGTGGTAGATGGTGCAGCCATCGCCCACTTCGGCGGTCTCGCCGATCACGACACCCATGCCGTGGTCAATGAAAACACGCTGGCCGATCTTCGCGCCCGGGTGGATCTCGATGCCGGTGAACCAGCGGCTCAGGTGCGAGATGAAACGCCCCAGCCACTTGAGGCCGTGGGTCCAGCACCAGTGGCCCCAGCGGTGCATCACGATGGCGTGCAGGCCGGGGTAGCAGGTCAGCACCTCCCAGGCGCTGCGGGCGGCCGGGTCACGGTCGAGGATGCACTGGATGTCGGAGCGGAGGCGGGCAAACATGGTGGCAGTTTATCGCTTTGCTTTCTCGGCCGTCTCCAGCATGGCCTTGGCAACACCTCTGAGGATATGGATTTCCTCCTGGGTCAGGTCCGCGCGGTTGAACAGGCTGTTCAGGCGCGGCATCAGCTTCTTGGGCGCCTCGGGGTCCAGAAAATTCACGGCCACCAGGGCCTGTTCCAGGTGCGCCAGCAAACCGGCCACCTGGGGCGCATCGGCTCGCACCACTGGGGCCGTGGCCTCCTGCACCGCAAACCCGCCCAGCGCCAGGCGCCATTCGTAGGCGATGACCTGCAGGGCCGAGGCCAGGTTGAGCGAGCCGAACTTGGGGTTGGTTGGGATGCTCAGGGCCACGTGGCAGCGGTAGACGTCCTCGTTGCGCATGCCGAAGCGTTCGGAACCGAAGAGGAAGGCCACGCCCTGGGCACCGGCCTCGGGCGTGGCCGTCTGCACCAGCTGGGCGAAGTGCTCGCGCGGCGCGCGCGTGGGCGGGCCGAAGTCGCGCGGGGTCATGGCGGTGGCGCACAGGTGGGTCATGCCCTCCAGCGCCTCGTCCAGGGTCTCGACAATGCGGGCGTTTTCCAGCACGTCCAGCGCCCCGCTGGCGCGCTGGATGGTTTCCTCGCGCCGCAGCACATTGGGCCAGCGCGGCGCCACCAGCACCAGTTCGTCGAAACCCATGACCTTGATGGCGCGGGCGGCGGCGCCCACATTGCCGGCATGGCTGGTCTGGATCAGCACGAAACGGGTACGAAATACGGGGGTTGGGGGGCTGGTTTGCATGGAAAACGGGCACTGCGGGTAAAATCTGGCCCTATTGTCGCCGCCCGCATCGCCGGACCGGCTTTCTGCTCTTCAGCTTCCAGGGCCCGTGCCATAGTCCGTGCCCCCAACGCCTCCACAATTTATGTCGTCCCCCAATCTGCACCCCATGCTCAACGTGGCCATCAAGGCCGCCCGCGCCGCTGGCGCCATCATCAACCGCGCTGCGCTCGACGTCGAGGCCGTGCGCGTCTCGCAGAAGCAGGTGAACGACTTTGTGACCGAGGTGGACCACGCCAGCGAAGAGACCATCATCGAGACCCTGCTCACCGCCTACCCGGGCCACGCCATCTGGGGCGAGGAGACCGGCCGCACGCGCGGCGCCCAGGATTCGGACCACGTCTGGATCATCGATCCGCTGGACGGCACCACCAACTTCATCCACGGCTTCCCGGTCTATTGCGTGAGCATCGCGCTGGCCGTCAAGGGCAAGGTCGAGCAGGCCGTCATTTACGACCCCTCGCGCAACGACCTCTTCACGGCCACCAAGGGCCGCGGTGCCTACATGAACGAGCGCCGCATCCGCGTGAGCAAGCGCACCCAGCTCTCGCAGTGCCTGATCTCCACCGGTTTCCCCTTCCGCCAGGGCGACAATTTCCCGGCCTACCTGGCCATGATGAGCGATGTCATGCAGCGCACCGCCGGCCTGCGCCGCCCGGGCGCGGCCGCGCTGGACCTGGCCTATGTGGCCGCCGGTTTCACCGACGGTTTCTTCGAGACCGGCCTGAGCCCCTGGGACGTGGCCGCCGGCTCCCTGCTGGTCACCGAGGCCGGTGGCCTGGTCGGCAACTTCACCGGTGAATCCGACTTCCTGGAGCAGAAGGAATGCCTGGCCGGCGCCCCGCGCATCTACGGCCAGCTGGTGCCCCTGCTGCACAAGTACAGCAAGTTCGCCGGCGCCGGCGAGAAAGCCGAAGCGCGCCAGAACGCCGAGAAGCTCAGCCTGTCGTCGGGTAACGGCAACGGCGACGAGCGCGACCAGGGCGCCTTCGAGTAATACGCAGGGGATTGCCGGCCTCAGGCTGGCAATATCGTGTGGCCCAGCGGCCCGGGGCGACCGAAGAGGTAGCCCTGGAACACGGTGCAGCCGTTGTCCAGCAGGAACTGGCGCTGGCCTTCGGTCTCCACCCCCTCGGCCACGGCCTGCAAGTCCATGCTCTGCGCCAGGGCCAGGATGGTGCGCACGATGGCCGCGTCGTTGGGATCGGTCAGCACGTCGCGCACGAAACTCTGGTCGATCTTGAGCTGGTCCAGCGGCAGGCGCTTGAGATAACTCAGCGATGAGTAACCCGTGCCGAAATCGTCCAGCGAGAAGTCCAGGCCAAACGCCTTGAGCTCGTACATCCTGGCAATGATGTCCTCCACGTCGCTGAGCAGCAGGCTCTCGGTGAGTTCGAGCTTGATTCGATAAGGGTTAGCACCCGTTTCCTCGATCACGGCCAGCACTTGCGCCACGAAGTCCGGCTGCCGAAACTGGTAGGCGCTGACATTGACCGACATGGTCAGCCGCGCCGTTTCCGGCCGGGCGGCCCAGGCCACCAGTTGCTGACACGCGGACCGCAGGATCTGCAAGCCCAGCTCCAGGATGAGGCCGGTCCTTTCAGCCAGGGCAATGAATTCAGCCGGCGACACCATGCCGCGCTGGGGATGCTGCCAGCGCGCCAGGGCCTCGACCCCCATCAGCCGCCCCTGGGCGTCCACCACCGGCTGGTAATGCGGGAACAGGGCCTGGTTCTGCAGGCCATGGCGCAAATCGATTTCCAGCGCAGCCCGGGCGGCCACTGCAGCCTGCATGCCAGGATCGAAAAAGCGTACTGCGTGGCCCCCCGCCGCCTTGGCCTTGTACATGGCCAGATCCGCGCGCTTGAGGAGTTCATCCACGCTTTGCGCATGGCCACTGAAGAGGGCGATGCCTATGCTGAGGGTGGTGTGGTGCACCCGGCCGGAGAGCTCGTAGGGCTGGCACAGACTGGTCATCAGTTTTCTGGCGACGACTTCAGCCTGGGCCACGGCGTCTTCCAACGTTGTGCCCAGGTTCTCCAGCATGACAATGAATTCATCCCCGCCGAAACGGGCCGCCGTGTCCCCCTCGCGAATACAGGCCACCAGACGGTTGGCCACCTGCCGAAGAAGCTGGTCACCCATGTCATGGCCCTGCGTATCGTTGAGGTCCTTGAAGTTGTCCAGATCAATAAAAAGCAGGGCCCCATGATGCTGGCTGCGCACGCTGACGGCCAGCGCCTGCGTCATGCGATCCATCAGCAGGCGCCGGTTGGGCAGATGGGTCAGGGGATCATAAAAAGCCAGCCTCTCGATTTCGGCTTCGGCCAGCTTGCGCTCGGTGATGTCCATGAAGGTGCCGGTCAGGCGCAGCGGCGCCCCGGCGGCATCCCGCTCGACCACCTTGGCCCGGCTGTGCAGCCAGACCCAGTGGCCCTGCTTGTGGCGGATCCGGTACTCGCACTCGTACATCGGCGTTTCGCCCCGCAGGTGCGCCCGCACCATCGTCTGCACCCTCTCCCAGTCATCCGGATGGGTGGCATCCTTCCAACGAACGGTGTGGTCAATCTCTCCAGCGCTGAAACCCAGCATGGCATCCACCTGCGCGCTCACGAACACCCTGTTGTTGACGAGGTCCCGATCCCACAGCCCGACGTCGGCGCCGGCCAGTGCGAACTCGAAACGCTCCGCGTCATGGCGCAGGCGTCGCTGCCGCTGGAAACCGGTCCGTGCCGCCTCCAGCCGGGCGCCGAGGAACTGCAGGTAGCCCAGTCGCTCATCCTTGACCAGGTAATCGCTGAACCCCTGCTCCATGACATCGGCAGACAGCAGCGTTTCGCCTTCGGCCACCGCCAGGATCACCGGCTTGCCGCTCAGCGCGTCAGCCAGATCGAGGGCGCTGCCATCTCGCAAACGCTGTCTGACGAGCACCACATCGAAGGAACGAGAGGCCAGCAGCTCACGCGCCCGTGCCACCGAATCAGCCACTTCAATCTGCCAGGCTGGCCGTTGGGCCGCCAAGGCCTGCGCCTCGGGCCTGGCATAGCTCGACTCGCTCTCAATCAAGAGGAGGTGAAGAGGCTCAGGCATGGCGTGTCTTGTGCATCCACTACGCCGGCAGCACCGGCAGGCCCAGCAGCCCCGGGCGACCGAAGAGGTAGCCCTGGAACACGGTGCAGCCGTTGTCCAGCAGGAACTGGCGCTGTCCCTCGGTCTCCACCCCCTCGGCCACGGCCTGCAGGTCCATGCTCTGCGCCAGGGCCAGGATGGTGCGCACGATGGCCGCGTCGTTGGGATCGGTCAGCACGTCGCGCACGAAGGACTGGTCGATCTTGAGCTGGTCCAGCGGCAGGCGCTTGAGATAACTCAGCGATGAGTAACCCGTGCCGAAATCATCCAGCGCAAAACGCACACCGCGTTCGCGCAAGGCGCCCATCTTGCGGATGGCGTCTTCCACGTCGCTGATCAGCACGCTCTCGGTCAACTCCAGCTTCAGGTACTGCGGGTCAACCCCGGTATCGTCCAGCACGGCCTGGACCTGGGTCACGAAATCGGCCTGGCGGAACTGCCGCGCGCTGACGTTGACCGCCAGGCTGAGCTTGCGGGTGGCGGGCTGCTCGGCCCAGGCCACCAGCTGACGGCAGGCCGAACGCAACACCCATTGGCCGATCGGCAGGATCAGGCCGGTCTGCTCGGCCATGCCGATGAACTCGCCCGGCGGCACCATACCACGGCCCGGATGGCGCCAGCGCAGCAGCGCTTCGTAGCCGATGATCTTGTTGTAGCCATCGACCACCGGCTGGTAATGCAGCAGCAGTTCCTCGCGCTGCAGGCCCAGGCGCAGGTCGGCGTCCAGCGCGGCACGCGCCAGCACGGCGGCCTGCATGCCGGGATCGAAGAAGCGCATCGTATTGCGACCGGCCGCCTTGGCCTGGTACATGGCCACGTCGGCGCGCTTGAGCAGTTCGTCCACGCCCAGTGAGGAACCGCAGAACAGCGTGATGCCGATGCTGGGCGAACTGTTGTGCTGGCGACCCACCAGTTCGTAGGGGGCGTTGAGCCGGGTAATGATCTTCTCGGCCACCAGCTCGGCCTGGCTCGCAGCGTCGGTGTCGCTCTCGTTCAGGTCTTCCAGCATCACCACGAACTCGTCGCCGCCGAAACGTGCCGCCGTGTCGCCCTCGCGCAGGCAGGAGACCAGGCGCAAGGCGACCTGCTCCAGCAGCAGGTCGCCCACGTCGTGGCCCAGCGTGTCGTTGAGGTCCTTGAAATTGTCCAGGTCGATGAACAGCAGGGCACCGTAGCGCTTGCTGCGCGCGCTGGTGACCTGGGCGTGCGAGAGCCGGTCCATCAGCAGGCGGCGGTTGGGCAGCCCGGTCAGGGTGTCGTAGAAGGCCAGGCGCTGGGTCTCGTCCTCAGCACGCTTGCGCTTGCTGATGTCGCGCCCGATGCCGCGATAACCGCAGAACCGGCCCTTGCCATCGAAGATGGGCGTGCCGCTGACGGCCACCCAGTAGCTCTGCCCGTCGGCGTCGAGCCGCTGCAGCTCCAGGTCGCGAAACGGCAGGTGCGACTCCAGCACCCGGCGGTGGGCGTCCCAGTCATCGGGGCCCAGGTTCAGCGCGCCCAGCTCCCAGCGTGTCTTGCCCAGGCTGTCCTCCTGGGTCAGGATGGACTTGCCGTCGCGGTAACCGACGAAATTGGTGAAGCGGAAGTTCTCGTCGATTTCCCAGTACCAGTCGGACGACAGGTCGGTCAGGCTGCGGAAACGCTCTTCGCTGGCCTGCAGCTGGGTCTCGGCCATCTTTCTTTGGGTGAACTCGCGCATGACGCCGTAGGAAGACAGCTCGCCATCCGGCTCGCGCATCGTGATCGCGTTGCCGCGCATCCAGTGCGTGCTGCCATCGGGCGAGCGCACCCTGAACTCATGCTGCCACGACGCGCCGTCCTGGTGCGCTGCGCGCATGGATTTGAACAGCGCCGGGATGTCCTCCGGCTCGATGACGGCCAGCATCTTGCGGGCATCCTGGCGCACCTCCTCCGGGTCCAGGCCGAACAGGCTGCGCACGCTCTCGTTGATGAAAGGAAAGGCGAGCCGCCCGTCCTCTCGGTAGCGGTACTGGAACAGCACATCGGGCACACGGCTGGTGAGCTTTTCGATGAAATCGAGCTTCTCCTGCAAGGCGAGGCTCGCCTCATGCTCCACCGTGACGTCCTGCACCACGCCGATGTCGGTCACACTGCCGTCGGCGTTGTAGTGCCGGTGCATGCGCGAGCGCAGCCAGTGCACCTTGCCATCCGGATGCAGCCAGCGGTAGGTCAGCAGGCGGCCGTCCATGCTCTGGCGTGCCGCCACGAAGACCGGCATGTCCTGCGGGTAGATGCGGCTGCGGGCCACGCTGCTGGCGCGGGCGGGCTGCACCGAGTCCTCACCGGACAGGCTCTGCAGGCCGCGCGAGAAGGTGATGGTCTGGGCATCCGGGCTGGCCGTCCAGTGGCCAACGCGGGCCAGGCTCTCGGTCAGGTCGTAGAGTTCGAGCTGGGCACTGAGTTTTTCATTGGCCTGCGCCAGCGCCAGTTCACCGGCGCGCAGCGACTCCTCGGCCATGCGCTCGGTGGTGATGTCCTTGATGTACATCAGGATGTGCTTCTCGCCACGCACGTCGATCAGCGTGCCGTTGAGGCGCACCAGGCGTTTGCCCCGGTCCTTGAGATGGACGATGGCCTCGTAGTCCCGCAGGCGGCCGCTGACGCGCAAGGCGGCCACGGCGGCTTCGCGGCTGGCCTGGTCCGGCCAGTGGCCGATCTCCACCACCGTGTGACCGATCACCTCCTCGCGGGTGTAGCCGGTCACGGCCAGCCACTCCTGGTTCACATCGATGATCAGGCCGTCGCTCAGTCGGGACAGGCCGATGGCCTCGGGGCTTTCGTCGAAGGCTGCGGTGAACAGCGCCTCGGTATGGTGGCGCTGGCTCTCCAGCAAGGCCCAGTCACGCTCGCGCTGCTGCAAGCGCAACTCAGCCTCGCGCAATTGCGCGCGCACTTGCGTGATCTCGTCCTTGTCCTCGGCAGCAGCCATGTCTCGGTTCGTTCTTGCGGGGCGGCAACAGGCGGATCGCCGGGCCCTGTGCCTCTGACGGGGATGGTAATCGACTTAGCACGCCCCGCATGGCCCCTGCAAGGCATTCAGACAGCCACAGCGTTACAAATCGACAATTTGCCCCCCGACACCCCATGCCTGGGCCATGCGGAGGGCCGGCCCAGGCCAGCGCTCGATGCAAGGCATGGCAGAAAATGGTTTTTTGCCATAAGCTGAGGCCATGCCTGCCTTGAACGTCCTGGGCTCCGAGCTCATGCCCTGCTCCTACGACCCGCTCACCGGTTTCCACCGTGACGGCTGCTGCAAGACGGATGCGCACGACCTGGGCTCGCATGTGATCTGCGCGCGTTTGACCCAGGCCTTCCTCGACTTCTCCGTGGCCAGCGGCAACGACCTCGCCACCCCGCGCCCCGAGTACCGTTTCCCCGGTCTGAAAGCCGGTGATCGCTGGTGCCTGTGCGCGCTGCGCTGGAAAGAGGCGCTGGAGGCCGGTGTGGCCCCGCCCGTGGTGATGGAATGCACGCACCTGCGTGCGCTGGACTACGTCACCCTGGATCAGCTGCGCGCCCACGAACTGGTGCCCGGCAAGCGCGAGCCCCAACCCTGAACCGACAGCCTCAGCGCGACGCCGGTGCGGCCAGCAGGCTCACATGCGCGGCCACCACGCGCCAGCCCGCAGGTGTGCGCAGCCAGGTCTGGCTCTGGCGGCCAATGGCCTCGCTGCCGCTGCGGCGGAACTCGGTGTTGGCCGTGGCGTAGTCGGTGCCATAGGTGGTAATCACCGTGCGCATGAGCTCGCGCATCAGGCCCACCGATGGCCGCCCCGCGCGAAAAGCCTGGATGGCCTGGTAACCGTAGAGGTTCTCGGTGGCGCCGTAACGCAGCGTGTGCGGGCTGTCCCAGAACAGCTCGTCCAGCACCTCCACCTTGTTGTGCACCAGCGCGTCTTCGTAACGCGCAAAGGCCGCCGTGACTTCGGCCAGCACGGCCGGCGCATTGATCTCCATCGCCATGTCCACTCCCGGTTCTCAGTGATGTCTCAGCTATTCGCCCAGAGAGGCCCGGGCCAGCAAGGTTCGTCGAGCAGAAGGATACGCGACCTGGACATCAGCGCACCCACGCCCAGCATCTCGGGGCGTTCGCTGTGGTCACATGGCTTTCAGGGCCTCTGATCGGGGGGCCGGGAGATCAGCACAGTCTGGCGAGGTTGCTGGGTTTGGCGTAAGAATCTGGTTCCAACATCACAAGCTATGGCGTCGAACTTCGGCTTTCGACCCAATGCCGTCCTTCATCAATTGGGAAAACGGGCAACTGCCTGAGTCGCAGCTCAGTGACTCTGTTCCTTAGCCTTGCATATGGCATCTGGCACGTGCATCATATGCAACTAACTTATTGTGTGCCGTCTGAAAATTCATGAAGATAGTCTCTTTACAGCTGTCGAATGTCTTGAGCTTTAGATATGTTGACACCATTGAAACCGCCCAGAAGATCAGTTTTGATGATGACTTGAATATCATCATTGGGGAGAACGGGTCGGGAAAGTCGACGGCACTGGAGGTAATAAATTTCTTATTCCGTCGGGTTCTCTATAAGCAGTACAACCTCAACCAAGAGCTCTATGCTCAGAGAAATAACATCAATGTTGATCAACGGAGGCAGATTCTTCTACCGAGCGATGACCGCTCGTTTAGGGGCTTCAGGTTAGATCCAAATTGGAACACCGATGGATTGCCTCAAACAATTCGGATAGTGATTCGACTTGATGAGATCGACAAGAAGAATCTTCAGTATCTTCAAGATAAAAGATCCACACTTAGCCCGCTGATTGGGCGCTACAGCACCCGAGGTGACGCTGCGAGTGCAGGTTTTAGCGAAACTTACTGTTTGAA
Organism: uncultured Hylemonella sp.; assembly: GCA_963512175.1. Classification (GTDB taxonomy): domain Bacteria; phylum Pseudomonadota; class Gammaproteobacteria; order Burkholderiales; family Burkholderiaceae_C; genus Hylemonella. The sequence goes on from CAUPLI010000001.1 coordinate 421,218, forward strand.
CATTACATTGAATCGAAATGATCAGACGTTCTCAGTTCAGCCAATAAATTGCGCCCAAGACTTCGGATACGAATATCTAACTGAATACCATTTCTTCAAGGAAACGATATCACTATATAACTTGGAGAATCGCAATGATCCCATTGAAAAGCTTTACGAGTCATTTACTCTAATTAGTAGCTACCGAAACTACCACTCATTCAATGTTTCGGTCAGTCTTCGAGACAATCATCCGGCAGTTCAGATCCGACAGATTCGCAGCGCTGATTACAAAAGAAGTTTGAATGCCAATGACAACTCTGAGCCGGCTATCTTTGGTCTGGTTCGTCTCCGAGTCGCGGAGGAGCACTTTGGCCTGATATCTCAAAAGCTTGATGAGGCTGAGTGCGAGGCCGCCGCCAATGATCTACTGTTTATTAAAGAAATCAATAAACGCCTCAAGATCGTCAATCTGGAGTGCAAGATCAAGCTTCTTGACCTTCGCACTTGGCAATACAGCTTCGAATTCCTAGATTTAAGAAGAAACAAGGCCATCTCAGACATTAACAGTCTAAGCGCTGGTCAGAAGGCTATTACGCACCTAGTCTTTGAAGCGTATGGAAGAGGCGACCTAAAGGGCGGGGTCGTCATTCTCGATGAACCTGAGATACATTTGCACTATCAGTTCCAGCATGAGTACCTGCAGGTAATACGAGAACTGAACAAATACCAGAGTTGCCAGTACATCTTGGTGACGCATTCCGAGGCACTCATAAACTCGGCCACTATTAGCAGCGTCCGTCGATTTTCTCTGAATATTGACGGCTATACCGAGATTCGGTTTCCTAGTCTTACAGCGGCACAGAAGCTTCTAATTCGTATCCTGGACAATACAAGATCGACTTATGCGTTCTTTGCAAAAAAAGTTGTCTTGGTCGAGGGCGACTCCGATAGGTTCTTCTTTAAAGCAATGATGCAGTCACTGCATCAAGAACTAGATCAGGAAATAGCTATCCTGCATGTCGGAGGCAAGTCTGAGCTTGCGCTATGGACTGACCTCTTTGAGAACTTCGGGCTCATTGTCTATCGAATCGCGGATCTGGACTATGCCTACAATCTTTTCTACAAGGATGAGAAAAAAATCAGTTTAAAGACGCCATCTGCTGTGGCAACGTTCAAAACATCACATCCTGACTGTGAGGCCCTAATTGTCGCGGAATACTCGAGGAGGACTTACGTTCTGAAGGATGGCGACCTTGAAACCTACCTTGGTATTGGCAAGGACTTGGGAAATGTCATTTCGTTTTGCTCTCATCAATTGCCGAACTTCCTAAAGGATGATGTCAACCAGCGAAGCCTAGAGCTACGGGAAATTGTCCGGCTGATCTCTGCGTGACCCTGAGTTCTCTCAGCGCGTGAGACAACGCATCGTAGAAGCTAGGCCTGCCAGAGACCTACATTGCTTAAAAGGAGGGCAGATGCCGAAGTGGAATTTTGAAGCAATCCGTAAGAAACATGTGCGCCAAGCCGCGAGACGATGGGTGCGCGACGAAGGATTCCTAACGTTTCGCGATTCAAGGCTTTACGTAGTAGAGGTGGATGGGCAGTTCTATCCTCCGAAGGCCATCGGCAGCTTGGCCTATTTTCTAGCGACCGGAAGTTCGGTTGGCCCTAGTGAGTTCGTTGGGGCACGAGAGGGCCCTTGGCATCGGTGCTTAGAGGGACTTGGATTCGAAATCCATCCTAAGGCGGCGAAAGCGCCCATGTGGCCGGATGAAGTCATGCAGAAGTTCATTGAGGGGCACGGGAAGCAATCGTGGGTTAATCGGTACGAGCGGGACCCAAGAGCGCGGGCGGCCTGCGTGCGACATTGGGGTGCTCGGTGTTGCGTTTGCTCTCTGGTGTTCGAGGAGCGCTACGGTGATTTCGCTAAGGGCTTCATACACGTGCACCATTTGCGACCCCTCTCGGAAATCGGAGATGCGTACCAGGTTGATCCGAAGATCGACCTGCGTCCGGTATGTCCGAACTGTCATGCCATGCTGCACCGCTCAGGTCTTTCGATTGGGCAGCTTCGGCAGCGGCTGCGTCGGCTGGCCTAATATGACAGTCGACGCGGACGTCCTGTCGGCGATTTTTCGCCAGCCTACTGTCAGCCGACGACTTTCACGTTAGGCATCACGTGGAACTCCCTGACTGCTCATCACTCGTCGAGAACCCCGACTACCTCACTGAGATTGGTCATGGTGTTTGGCTGATGGACGATCATCGCTGGGCACTCAAAGTATGGGAGGCACAGCGGACGCATCACTCATATACGCTCGTCCACGCTGACTTCCATTGGGATGCGTGCTATGACTTTCACGGCGTCGCGGAAGAAGAGGCAAGACTCGTCGCAGCAAGTTCGGAGGAGATTGGCAGACTCGTAGCCGAAGATAAGTGGATTCGGTTTGACTCATTTATTGCTCCGGCGATCAAGCGAGGGCTGATTCACACTGTTCATTTCTTTTGTCTGCAGGACGACCCCGGTGACAACGGTCTGCACGAGGAGTTCATGACTGCTTGCCAAGCCGAGCAGTTCTTGCACAAGACTCCGCGTGAGCTTGCAGGTGCACGAATCGATGGGCCCTGGATCTTCGACTTGTGTCTTGATCTATTCAACAAATGCGACGCCTGGAAAGAAGGCGACCTCTGGAAAGATCAAGAGATCCTGGCCTTTCTTGAGACAGTGCGTCACCTCATTGAAGGCGCAGAGATCGTCACGGTTTCGCTATCCTTCAACTACTCCGGCGCGGACGGCGACACACGTCACCTTGCTGCACTTGTACTGCCCGTACTTCTTGCCTACCGTGGTGATAACTAACCTCTTGCTTGAGCGGCCATCCGCTATGGCGGCTATCACTTAGGCGCTTCAGGGCATGGCTGTATATTTTTCTACCGCGGTAAAGCAGCGTCTGCCTCCTCGGTCGGGTCAGTTCAAGCGTTAAGCGTCTGCTTTTCCCCAGATGTCCACTTTGGGTGGCGGAAGCTGCCATTCGAGCGGCTGGCGGCGAGCGACGGCAACCAGCCTATTGTGGGCACTGATCGCTTTCGCATGAACTATCACTTCTGGCCGGAAGCGGCCCAACAGCCAGAGCCCTTCTACCGCGCCGACCCATTCAACGGTACCGCCCGCCCCTTCAGCCCCCGCAGCGTCGGAAAATCCGCCCGGCAGCGCACCCCCGCCGGCAGCGTGGACGCGCTGTTGGGCAACTCCAGGCGCACGCCGAAGGTGCCGCTGGCCGCGTCGAACACGCTGTCGACGATGGTGACGGTGGCCTTGTAGCTGCCGCCCAGGGCTTCGGGCGTGATCTCGGCGGTGCTCAGGCGCTTGATCTGGCCGTAGGCCTCGATGGGCAGCACCACCTCCACACGCAGGGGCTTGACCTGGGCCAGCTTGAGGATGGGCTTGCGGCCCGTGCCGGATTCGGCCAGGTCACCGGGGTTGAGCAGGCGGTCCACCACCACGCCCTCGAAGGGGCTGCGCAGGGAGCGGCGGCTCAGGGCTTCGCTGGCCTGGCGGAACTCCAGGCGCGCCACTTCCAGCTCTTCCTGCACTTCCTTGTAGGCCGACTCGGCCAGCAGCTTTTCGGCCTGGGCCTCGTCGCGCGCCTGGGCGGCGACGAAGTCCTTGCTGTGCAACTCCTGCGAGCGCTCGAACTTCTTGCTGGCGTACTCCAGGCGGTTCCTGGCCGACTGCAGGCGCCCGCTGACCTGGGAGCGGTAACGCGCCAGTTCCACGCTGGACTGTTCGACCGAGGAGTCCAGCTGCACCAGCACCTGGCCGGCCGGCACCCGGTCGCCGCGCTTGACCAGCACGTGCTGGATCAGGCCTTCGACCGGGCTGCGCAGCTCCACGGTCTGGTTGGCCTCGATCAGGCAGTCGTAGGGATTGGCCAGCGCCGGGCCGGCGCCCCCCGCCAGAAGGCAGACGGCATATGTGAGGCGCGAACGGAGGGGGGTCATCATTCACCTTTCCCGGTAAAAGCCAAAGAGCGGTTGAGCTGGCGGTCCTGCTTGAGGTTGCGCATGCGCACGGCGGTGTGGCTGCTCTCGGCCGACCACTGGGCCAGCCAGCGCAGGGCCGCATAGGCCTGCGTGGGCAGCTGCATGCCGCGCCGCAGCGCCTGCCGCAACCAGGCCGTGGGGCCGGGCACGGTCACCGTGAAGACCTCGTCTTCGAGCGAGACGATGGCCTGGCAGCTGCCGGGGTCGCCCTGGCGCGCGCAGCGGCCGAAGAGCTGGCGGTCCACCCGGCGCGAGTCGTGGTATTCGGTGAGGATGACGTGCAGGCCGCCGCGCTCTTCCACGCCCTCGCCGAGTTCGATGTCGGTGCCGCGGCCGGCCATGTTCGTTGCCACGGTCACGCGGCCACCCTGGCCAGCGGCGGCAATGACCACGGCCTCGTCAGCGTCCTGCTTGGCGTTGAGCAGCGCGTGTTCTATGCCCCGCTCGCGCAGCACGGCGCTGATCTGTTCCGAGGCCTTCACCGAGCGCGTGCCGATCAGCACCGGCCGCTGCGCCACCTGGGCCATCAGGCCGGCGGCCTCGGCCACCGCGGCCCACTTGGCCTGCAGCGTGGGCAGAAAACGGTCGGGCAGGTACAGACGGCGCGAAGGCCGGTTCAGCGGCACACGCACCACCTGCAGGCCGTAGACGGTGCGGATCTCGCGGCCGGCCTCGGCGGCGGTGCCCGTCATGCCCGAGAGGTGCAGGTAGCGCCGGAACAGGCGCTGGTAGGTCAGGCGCGCCAGGGTCTCGCGCCGCGGCGTGGGCGCCACCGCCTCCTTGGCCTCGATCATCTGGTGCAGGCCACGCTCCCAGGAGCGGTCGGGCATGAGGCGGCCGGTGGATTCGTCGACGATCTGCACCTTGCCCTCGGCCACCACGTAATGCTCGTCGCGCAGGTAGAGGTGGATGGCCGCCAGGGCCTGGCGCAGGCGCTCCTCGCGCGCGCGCGGCGAGGTCCAGACACCACCCATCTCGGCCATCTGCTCCTCGGCGTAGGCGTCCAGCCGCGCGTGGCCGCTGTCGCTCAGGATGATGCGGTTGGTGAAACGGTCCACCGTGTAGTCCGTGCCCTGCTCCAGCTGCGCGGCCAGTTCCAGCGCGGCGGCGCAGTCGGCGGCGTCTTCGCCCGCGCCCCGGCTGGCCGAGAGGATCAGCGGCGTGCGCGCCTCGTCGATGAACACGCTGTCGGCCTCGTCGACCAGGGCGTAGTACAGGCCGCGCATCACCAGCTCTTCCTCGCCCAGGGTGGCACCGCGCAGCTGGCGCGCGGCCTGGTGCAGGCGGCTGCCGCGGCCCTTGATGGCCACGCGGTCGCGCAGGTAGTCGAAGGCCACTTCCTTGTTGGTGCCGTAGGTGATGGCCTGCGCATAGGCCTCGCGCCGCTGCGGTTTCTCCAGGCCCTGGTAGACCACACCCACGCTCAGGCCCAGGAAGCGGTAGAGCGGCCCCATCTTCTCGGCGTCGCGCCGGGCCAGGTAGTCGTTGACGGTGATCACGTGCACCGGGTAACCGGCCAGGGCCACGGTGCAGGCCGGCAGGGTGGCGCAGAAGGTCTTGCCCTCGCCCGTGGCCATCTCGGCCAGGCGGCCGCGCAACAGGGCGTAGCCCGCCATGAGCTGGGTGGCGAAATGGCGCTGGCCCAGGCAGCGCCCGGCCGCCGAGCGGATGAGGGCAAAACACTCGGCCACCAGGGCCGGTGTGTAGCCCTCGCTGCGCAGGCGCGGGCGCAGGCCGGCCGCGCGCTCGCGCAGGGCTTCGTCCGTCAGCGCGTCCATGCTGTCGGCGAGCGCCAGCGCGTCGCGGGCCACGCGGCGCATGACACGCAGGTCCAGCTGGGCCCACTGGCGCAGCGGCGCCAGGCAGGTGGCGTCCAGCGCCAGGGCCGCGCGGTCATGCCAGAGCGGATGGTGCTCGGTGCGCTCGGCATAAGGACTGCCGCGCGCCCAGTGCTCGGAGCTGTAGGGGAGCGCCGTTCTAGACATGGAATTGCGAGAGGAAGAGGCGACGGATGCCGCGGTACCACTGGTGAGCCAGGGGCTCGGGCGGGTGCTCGAAGCGCGCGTGGATGCGCTCGCCGAAGAACACGGGGGATTCCCCGGGCGCCCCCAGCAGGGCCACGTCGAACTGGAAGGTGCGCTCCAGCGTGCGGGCGCCGCCGCTGTCGCGCGGGTCGGTGGCCAGCAGGCCGCCGCCTTCGGTGGCCAGCACCTTGCTGGGCAGGTAGGCGTCGCCGGCGGGCACCTCGCGCTCCAGCCGGCCCTGCAGCACCACCTCGGGCTGGTGGGCCAGGCGCAGTTGCACGCCGGTGGTAGCGCCGCGCACCAGGTCGGCCGTTTCCTGCTCAACCACCACCCGCGCCAGCAGGCGGGGCCGGTCCAGCACATAACCGAGCAGCTCGCCCTGGCGGAAGAAACGCCCCGGCATGTCCTGCGCCTGCGAGACCACGAAGATGCCGGACGAGAGAGAGCGCACGCTCAGCTGGTTCAGCCGGTCCAGCTGCAGGGCCAGGCTGTCCTGCGCGGCGTGCCATTGCTCGCGCGCGATGGCGGCCTGGGCGCGGTCCAGGGAGAACTGCGCCGAGTAGCTGGCCTGCAGTTCGGCCACACGCGCACGCGCCGTGGCCACGTCGGCCTCCAGCGTGGGGTTGCGCAGGGTCAGGAGCAGATCACCGGCCTGCACGGCGCTGCCGGGCGGCACCGCCAGCGCCACCACGAAGCCGCTGTGACCCGCGCGCACCAGCGACTGCTGCGGCAGCCAGGCCACGCCCTGCGCCACCGTGCGAAATGGCAGGGGCAGCACGACCAGCAGCAGGAAGAGGCCGGCCAGCACCCCGCCGGTCACGCCCCAGACGCGCCGGCGGTAAGGCAGCAGGCGCGGGCTGCCACCCAGGTGCTGCAGGCCCTTGAGCAGGGGCAGCAGCGCCATGCTGGTCACCGCCCACAGGGCCAGCAGCACGCCGATGAAAAAGAAACCGCTGGCCACGAAGAGCGCGATGGCCACCGTGACGAACACGCGGTAGATGGTGGAGAGCACACCATAGGCCGCCAGCCAGATCTGGTCGGCGCGGCCGGTCTCGGGGGTGTCGGCCTCCAGCACGCCGAAGGCGTAGCGCTCGATCAGGTAGCCCCAGTAGCGCAGGGCGCGCTGCGCGAGGTTGGGCATCTCGATCAGGTCGGAGAGGATGTAATAGGCGTCGTAGCGCAACAGGGGGTTGCCGTTGAAGACCAGCGTGGAGACACCGGCCACCAGCATCACGTTGAAGAGCGCAGCGCGCAACAGCGAGGGCTCCAGCAGCAGCCAGAGGTAGAAGGCCAGCGCGGCGACGAAGAGTTCGACCACCATGCCCGCCGCCCCCACCAGGGCGCGGTCGAACTTGTTCTTGAAGACACTGGAGGCCGAGGCCTCCACATAGGGCACGGGGATCAGCACCAGCAGCACCAGGCCCAGGTCGTGCACCTCGCCGCCGCCGCGCTTGACGGCGATGGCGTGGCCCAGTTCGTGCAGGGCCTTGATCACGGGGAAGACCACGATGAGCAGCAGCAGGTTGTCGGTGGCCAGCACGCGGTCGGCGAAGTTGCCCGTGAGCGCGCTCCATTGCGAGGGCAGCAGCGCCAGCGCGGGCAGCACCACGGCCAGCCAGAGCAGGCCGCCCCAGCGGCCCCATAGCCGGTGGATCAGCGGGCGAATGCGGTTGAGGAAGGCGTCCGGGTCCCAGAGGTGGATGCGGATGGCCATGGGATTGAGCCAGGACTTGCGCCGGGTCTGGCGTTCCTGCTTCTCGCCGCGCTCGAAGAGTTCGGCAGCATCGGGCAGGGTGTCGCTCTGCAGCAGGTCGGCCGCATGCAACTGGCCCAGCAGGCGGATCACCTCGTCCTGGCTGGGCGCGTCTTCGCCGAGCTCGCGGTTGGCCAGTTCCCAGACCTGCTGCACGGTGCGCTGGCCGTCCATGGCGGCGATGAGGAAACGCGCCGAGGGCGTGAAGCGGTGGATGCGGCTGCTGACCGGGTCTTGCAGCAGGTACCAGAGTTCGCCGCGAAAACGCATGCGGTGCAGGCGCGCGTGGCCGCGCAGGCGCGGGCGCACGGCGGACACGCGGTACCAGTCGGTGGAGAGCATGGAATCGCTCATGCGCTCTCCCGCCCTGCCCTCAGCCCAGCCACTTCCAGGACCACAGGCGCAACCAGTCCACGAAGGGGTGCGTCCAGATCCAGATCAGGCGGCGCTCGCCCACCTCGACCTTGCCTATGCCTTCCATGCCGGGGCGCAGGCGTTCATCGGCCCGGTCCAGCCTGGCCTCCACCCGGAAGTGGTTGCGCCCGTCCTGCGGCACCGAGATGGGCGTGATGCGCTCCACGGTGAAGGCCAGCCGCTCGTAGGGCAAACCCGAGAGCGCGAGCTCGCCGCGCTGGCCGAGCTGCAGGGTGCCGATGTCGCGCTCGTCGACCTGCATCACCACGCGGTAGGCGTCCAGCGGCGCCACTTCGAACAGCAGCTTGCCCTGCTCCACCGGCGAGCCCAGCTGCTGGCTCAGGTCGCCCTGCACCACCACGCCGTCGAAAGGCGCCACCAGCACCGAGCGCGCCAGCCGTTCCTCGCTGAGCGCGAGCTGCGCGCGGGCCTGGTCGGCCTGGGCCGAGGTCACGGCCATGGCGGCGCGGTCCGAGCCCGCGGCGGCCAGGCGGTAACGGCGCAGGGCCTGCTCCACCTCGGCCGACCAGCGCAGGCGTTCGAGCTGCAGGTCGCGGTCGTCCAGCCGGGCCAGCACCTGCCCGGTGGTGACGCGGTCGCCCGCCCGGGCCTTGCTCTCGGCCACGAAACCGGCGAAGGGCGCCGTCAGCGCGCGCTGCACCTCGCCCTCGACCACGGTCTTGGCCGCCACCCGGTAGGTGCCGGTGACCAGGCTCAGGAACAGCAGTGCGGCCAGCCCCAGCGCCGTCACCAGCTTGAGGCCGGGATGGCCGGGGCCGAAGAGGCTGGCCGCGGCATGGCGGCCAGCCTGCAGGCCGCGCTCCCACCAGCTGCGCTCCTGCTCGCGCTTGAGGTCGAGCACGGAACCCAGCAGGGTGCCCAGGGCCTCGCAGAGTTCGAGGTCGCCGGCCTGGAAGGGCAACTCGCGCTTGCGCTCCAGCGTGAGCACACCCACCATGACACCGTCGTTGCGCAGGGGCACGGAAAGCACGGCATGGTCCTGGCGCGAGGCCGAGAGCGCGGCATGGGCCAGGCCCGGCACGCCGTCGGCCGACAGCGGCGGGTGCACGACGGAGAGGTCCAGGTCCCAGACCTCGTCCATGGCTTCGGCCAGCAGGCGCACGAAGTCGGTCCGCGCGTCGAAGGTGGCGGTGTGCGAGATGGCCTGCACGCGGATGGAGCCGGCGTGTTCGAAACCCAGCGCCGCGCGCTGGCAGTCCAGGCGCGCGGCCAGGTCGTTGACGACGGCCAGGCAGGCCGCGCCCAGGCGCTCTTCCTGCAGGGCGGTGGCCAGGGTGTCGGTGGCCAGCGAGAGGCGCGCCACCATCTGGCGTTCGCGCAGCACCAGCTGCTGGCGGAAGTGGTCGATGAGCCAGGCGCTGCCCCAGTGCAGCAGGCGCAGGGCCAGTTGCACCTCGGCCTCGGGCCGGGTGGTCAGGTCCAGCACCACGGCGCCCTGCAGCTTGCCGTCGACCTCCAGCGGGTAGGCCACGTGGGTGGCCAGGCTGGCCGTGCCCTCGCCGCCGGACTGCACCACACCCCGGCGCTGCGTGAGCGCGGCCTGCGCGGCCGGGCCCAGGTGCATGAGGTTGCGGCTGGCGTCGGGCCAGAGGGCGGCCGGCACGTAGCTGTTGTCCTGCTCCGAGAGCAGCACCAGGGCGCCGCGCACACGCGGCACCTGCAGGCAGAGGATGGCCAGCCAGCTGCTGCAGAAGGCGCGGGTGTCGGCGGCCTGGCTCAAGCCCGCCCAGGCCGAGCTGTCGGCGGCGGCCGCTGCGGATTGCGCCGGCGATGCCGCAGCGGCGCTGCCTTCGGCGGCAGCGGGAGAGTCGGTCGGAGCGTAGATCGGTGCGCTGCTCAAGACGGTCACATCGATGGTGTCTAAAACGGCCCGCTTGGGAACTCAGGGGCCGTCAAGGGACCGGGCGCTCAGCCCGGCGTGACCGCAGCGCTTTTGGAACGCCGGCCGCTGGCAGCCGGCGGCGACGCAGCCGGGGCAGCTGCCACCGGGGGCGGGCTGGCCGGCTCCTCGGCAGGGGTCTCTTCGCTGGCCGCCGCGACGCTGCGGCTGCGCACCAGGCGGTCCTTGACGGCATCGAAGTTGCGCATGGACTGCAGGTGCAGGTAGAGCAGTTCGAGCTCGTCGGTGGCGGCCAGCTGGGCCAGCTTGTCGCCCGGGAGCTTCTTGAGGCGCGCGCGGTCCACCACGTGGAAACCGGTGAGTGTCATCTTCTCGCCCTGGGGCATGGTGAACTGGGCCTGCATGGGTTCGACCAGATCCAGGGCCTTGAGCTTGGCGCAGAAGGCACGGGTGCGCTCGAACTGCAGGCGGTACTCCTGCAGGAACTTGAGCACGTTGTCCACATAGGCCGTGGCCTTGCCGTCGGCGCCGAAGAGAGCCTGGCCCCGGCCCTGGTAGTTCAGGCCCTGGAAGGCCTCGTCGACACAGAGGGTGAAGGTCTTGCCGTCTTCGCTGGAAGAAAACACGAAGGGGTAACGGCGCAGGAAGGCCGGCACGTAGTTGGCTTTCCAGCTGTCGTCTTCGTTGACGTAGAGGTTCTCGTTCTGGCGCGCACCCAGGATGACCACGGGCACCAGGGCATCGCCGCTGCTGGCAAAGACGATGGCGTAGTCGGCCGCGGCCTGCGGGAACTCCACCGCCATCAAGGGCACGGAATTGATCTTGCGCGCAAAACCATAACCCTTGCCCGCCTCGACCGAGGCCTTGGCGTGGCGCCCGCTGGAGACGGGCACGGCGGTTTCATAGATCAGCAGCTGGGTACTCATGCGTAGGTCCTCCCTGTTGTGGAAACTAGAAAACGGATACCGGGTGATCGAGCTCGACGTCGGCCTCGGGGCTGACATCGAGCTGGATGCGCATCTTGGCGTTCGGGTTGCGCTCGGCCTCGTTGCGCGCGAGGTGGTTGACGAAGTCGGTCTGCCAGTGGCCGGCCGTGCCGCCTGCGGCGGTCTTGGTGCCGATCTTCTGGCTGGTGCCCAGGCTGCTCCAGTCGATGCTGGGCACAACGGCGCCCGGCACCGGCGGTACCGTCCAGGTGGCGCTGGAAGCGGTGTAGTCCATGCCGGCCAGTATGTGTGAAACCGGCACCCAAGGCAAGGGTGGCGCCACCGGCTGCGGCATGCTGGGCGTGGCACTGCGCTGGCCCGCGGCCAGGGTGTCGTCCATCAGGCCGCCGTCGCTGTGCTCGAAGCCCAGGGTGTGGCCGATCTCGTGTTGCAGCACGCTGAACAGGTCCATGCCGGTGGCGGCCTCGCCCGGACGGGCCAGCAGCACACCGCCCTCGGCGCGGTACTCGCGGTCGTCGCCCGGCGTGCGGTCGATGAACCAGCCGTGACCGGCCGCGTCGATGTCGACCAGGATGTGGCCGCCAGCCTGCGTCTCGCCCAGGGCCAGCTCGGGCAGGTCGGCGATGGCGAAGCTGAGCCCATCCAGCTGGGCCAGGCGTTCGTCATCCGCGCCAAGCTTCTGTTTCCAGGCCTGGACGGCGGCTGCCGTCAGCGAGTTCAGCTGCTCCTGCGTCAGCGTCACGGTGCCGCTGGACGTCGGGGCGGCCACGTCGGCCTGCAGGTAGTCGGCCGTGGCGCGGAAGGCGGTGTCGTTGCTGCGCACCGTCACGTAGTCGAAGGAACCCTTGCCGTCCTTCGCGTACAGGCCGACCTTGCCGTGCATCGCCACCTCGCCGTAGGCATGGCCCAGCACCTCGTCGCCGTTGAGGCTCACCTTGACCAGCGGCCCCTGCAGCTCGATGCCCAGGGTGTAGTCGTAGCCGGCCGAGATCCAGCGCGAGACCGAAGCGTCCACCACCCAGCCGTCCGCCGCGCTGTAGTGGCCGATGCGCACCTTGTCGGCAACGGCATCGATCTCCACGAAGCGGTAGTAGTCGGGGCTGTAGTAGTCGAAGATGAAACCGCCCTGGCCCTGCACGTTGAGCTTGGCCGAGAGCTCCAGCACCGACATCGACTGGTTGCTGTTGAGGCCCAGGTCCATGATGTTCAGGGCCATGCCGCCAGCCACGGGGGTGGTGACGTAACGACCCGAAGTGATCGCCCAGGTACCGGTGCGTGCGCCGGTGAAGAGGTTGGCCACACCGTCGGAATAGGTCTCCGTGTGCTGGAAGGTCAGGCCGGGCGGGCAGTCGAACTCGATGAAGTCGAAGGTGCCGTGGTGCGAGTGGGCGCCGCGGTCGATCACCGTGTTGCCGAAGGGCGCGCTGGGCAGGGCAAGGTTGAGGAAGGCGCCGTCCCAGTTGGTCATCGAGTTGGCGACCAGATTACGCAGCTCGCTGGAACTGGTGTCGTGGGAATAGAGCTTGTCGCGCTCGCGCCGGTCGGTGCCGCCCACCAGGTCGTCGGAATCATGGCCGCCCATCAGCCAGTCGTCGCCCTTCTCGCCATAGAGGTCGTCGTCGCCGCGCTGGCCGAACAGGATGTCGTTGCCGTCACCGCCCCAGACTTCATCCTCGTACAACTCGCTGTCGTGGTGATGGTGGTGGTGATGGTGGTCATCGTCGTGATGGTGATCCCACCAGTCGTGGCCGTCGTGGTGGCCGTCGCCATGGTGGTGGTGATCACCGCCGAACCAGTAGCCGGTCTCGTCGGTCAGCGCCGACAGCTGCGCCAGCGCACCGGCGGCATGGCCCTGGGCGTGCCAGTATTCGTAGCTGCTCAGGCCCCAGCTGCGTACTACATCGGGTGTGACCAGGGCCAGGTTGTCGCCCCAGACAATGTCGGAACCGGCACCGCCGTAGACGGTGTCGCGACCGGTCAGGATGGCGTCGAGGCTGTGGCCCTCGTGGTCGCCATGGTGGCCGTGGTGGTCATGCCCGTATTGGCCGTGGTGATGGTCGTGGTCATCCCAGCCGTAGCTGCCGTAACCACCATAACCGCCGTAGCCACCGTAAGCACCCCAGTCCGCCCAGTCGCGGTCCGTCCAGCCGTCCGCATGCCACCAGTTGTCGTCGTGATCATGGTCGTGCCCATGGTCATGGCCGTGGTAGTGATGGTGGTGACCATGGTGGTGGTGATAAGGCTTGTCCACCGCCGGGATCAGCAGCACCTGGGGCGCACGGTAGACGAAGGCATCACCGACCACGAGGTCGTTGCCGTCACCACCGAAGATGGTGTCGTTGCCGGTCAGCAGCTCGTCCACATGGCCCTGCAGCTTCTGGTAGGTCTTCCAGCCGCTCTGCACCGTGATGACAACGTCGCGCTGGTGGTGTTCCAGCGCCACCAGGTCGGTGATGCCGTGGGCGATCTCGTCGCCGGCCCAGGTGGTGCCATCGATGAACTGTTCGAACTCATCGGCCAGGTCGGTGGGCACGGCGAAGGCCGGGGTCATGGTGACGCTGTTGTCGCCGATCAGCACGTCCTGGCCGGCATCACCGCGCAGGGTGTCGTTGCCGAAGGCGTAGGTGGCGTCGATCACCGTGTTCCAGTAACCGTCGCGGTCCCAATGGTCGTTCCAGTTGTCGTGCCAGTTGCTGCCCCAGGTTCCGAAGTGGTCACACACCAGCTCGTACTGCTCGTGCACCAGGTCGGAGAAATCGTCGCTCACGTCCAGCAGGCGGCGCGTCAGGTACTCGGCCTCGGCCATGGTGTCGGCGTCGAAGACCACGGTACGCGCCACGCTGATCAGGTCATCGCCAACCACGGTGTCGTCGCCGGCACCGCCCGCCACGCTGTCGTTGCCCGAGAGCAGGTCGGCATGGTGGCCCCAGTCGGTGACCACGGAGGCATAGGTGGCCAGCGAGCCGCCGTCGGCCAGCGCCAGCTGGTTGGCCCCGGGCAGCGGCCCGTAACCGAAGATGTGCGGCAGCAGCTGCACCGAGGCGTTGAGCTCGCGGCCCGGTACCACGGACATCATGGGGAGGACCTTGGTGCCCAGCGGGCCCAGGTCGATGCCCAGGGCCGTCTCGGCCGAACTCACGCCATCGACCACGTTGTTCACGACCCAGTAGCCGTGCGTGACGTTGGGCACGGCCGCCCAGTCGGCGTCGACGATGGCCTGGTCACCGACCACGGTGTCGTCGTCGTCACCGCCGTCGATGGTGTCGTGGCCCAGGCCGCCGGAGATGAAGTCACGGCCCGCATCGCCCGTGAGGATGTCGTTGCCGCGCTGGCCGTAGATGGCGTCGTTGCCGTCGCCGCCGGAGATGGTGTCGTTGCCGTCCTCGATCAGGTTCAGCAGCAGGGCGCGGTTCTCCGGCGTGCCCCAGGCGTTGTAGCGCTTGCTGCCGTCGGCGTTGAACACGCCGGTGAGCAGGGTGACGTCGGCGCCCAGCAGGGCGTCCACCGTGGCAGCATCGCCCTCGGGCATGTCGGGGCCGTTCAGGGCGATGGCGCCCGTGAGGTAGGCCATGTCGAGCAGCAGCACGTCCTTGTGCCAGCTGCCGTCGGCGTTCTCGCGCGCGCTGCCGTCGGGGTTGTAGGCGCGGGTGATGATGCCCATGTCGCCCAGGATGACGTCGTGGCCGCCGTTGCCGAACAGGGTGTCATGGCCCAGGCCGCCGATGATCTCGTCGTCACCGAGGCCGCCCACCAGGGTGTCGTTGCCGCGCTGGCCCCAGATCTCGTTGGTGCCGCCGTCGCCGTACATGATGTCGTCGCCGTCGACCAGATCCAGATCGTCGTAGCGGATCACGGTGCGCACGATGTTGCCGTAGGGCGTGCGCACCCAGTCGTCGCCCGTGGCGTTGAAGGTGCGCAGGATGTAGCCGTTGTCGCCCAGCATGGCGTCGCCGCCGTCGCCGCCGTACATGGTGTCGCCGCCGTCGTCGCCGAAGGGCACGTTGTGGCCGCCGAGCATGTCGTCGTCGCCCGCGTCACCGCGCAGCAGGTCGTCGCCCTGGCCGCCGATGATGATGTCGTCACCGCCGCCGGCATGGACCACGTCGTTGCCGCCGCCGTCATTGGCACCGATGTCGATGGACAGGAAGTTGATATTGGCCGGCAGGTTCAGGTCCACCTTGCCGTGGTCCCCGAAGATCACGTCGTCGTCGCCGGCCGGGGCCACGTCGCCGGTCTCCAGATCACGGGTGTCGAACTCGGTGTCGCCGTAGATCAGGTCGGCACCGGTGCCGCCGAAGAGCACGTCCTGGCCCATGCCGCCCACGATGACGTCGCCGCCGCCCTCGGTCGGGTCGGTGGTCGTCAGGATGCCCACACCCACGAAGTCCAGGATGGCGTTGTCGCCGGCCACCACGTCGTCGCCCTCGTCGCCGGAGAGGCGGTCCGCACCGGCGCCGCCGATGATCCAGTCATTGCCCGTGGAGCCGAAGATGTTGTCGCTGCCGCCCACACCCGGTTGTTCGCTCTCCAGGCGGACATAGACCCCGAGCACCGCGGTCACCCGGCCGTGGTCGCCCAGCAGCACGTCGCTGCCGGCGTCGCCGGTGATGATGTCGTCGCCCGCACCGCCCAGGATCAGGTCCTCGCCGTCGCTGCCGTAGAGGAAGTCGCCCGCGCCGCCGTCGTCCGGGTCGTTGGTGTAGGCCAGGTCCAGCGTCGTGAGGTCGGCGTCGACATGGAAGTCGAGCACGCCGTGGTCGCCCAGGATCAGGTCATTGCCCGTGCTGCCGTAGATCAGGTCGCTGCCGTTGCCGCCCAGGATGCGGTCATTGCCGGTGTCGCCGTGGATGATGTCGGCCGCGCCGTTGTCGGGCTCGGTGGTGCGCACCACCGTGACGGCCTCGTTGTCCTTGGTCGCGACACGCTGGGTGCCGGGCACGAGGTCGAACTGGCCATGGTCGCCGAGGATGAGGTCGTCGCCCTCGCCGCCGAAGATCTGGTCGCTGCCGGCGAGCAGGTCATCGCGGTTGGGATGCGTGCTGGTGTTGGCGTTCACCACGATGACGTCGGGCTTGGCGCCGTCGGCACCCGTCGAACCGTAGAACAGGTTGATGCCGGAATCGCCGTAGATGTGGTCGATGCCGCCCAGGCCGTGGATGATGTCCTCACCCGAGCCGCCCAGCAGGTGGTCACCCTGGGTGCTGCCGTAGATCGTGTCCTGGCCGATGCCGCCATAGATGGTGACGCTCTGGCCGGAGGCCGAGGCGTCGATCAGGTCGTTGCCCGCGTGGTCGAAACGGATGCCGTGCGTGGAGGCCACACCCGACTCGCCGCTGTAGCGCAGGCCGTCCTGCGTGGTGTCGCCCAGCAGCACCAGGGGCGAACTGCTGTGCGTTGCGATCAGGGTGTCGCCGGCCGTGGCGGAGGTGTTGCCACCGCCATGGATGACGGTGATGCCGCCATGGGCCGCCGTGGTGGACAGGGTATCGGTCACGGTGAAGTGGTCGTCGCCCTGGCCCAGCAGCACTTCGGCCACCTCGACGTTGCGGTAGGTGATGCCGCCGGCAAAGGTCTTGCCGCCGGGGAAGGCTTCTTCACCGAAGGAGACCGAGCCCGCCAGGCCCAGGCCCGAGATATTGGTGCTGGGCACGCCGTTCCCGTCGTACCAGGAACCGGCGGCCATGAGGCCCGTGTCGTTGCTGACGCTGGAGTCGTTGTGCAGGACCAGGGTGTCGATCAGGGTGTTCTCGTCCACCGTGATCACGGCGCTGGGCAGGGGCACGTCGGTCTCGTCCGGCAGCATGATGGCCGTCTTGACCGAGCGGTCGGCCGCGGCATCGACCGAGCCTTCGATGAAGAGCGGGCCGGCGATGGCGCCGCCCAGCACGTGCGGCTGGACCGGGAAGGTCTTGAGCGGCTGCGCCGGCAGGGGCGGCTGGGGTTCGACGGCGCTGACCGTGACGGTCTGCGCGATCCACCAGTTGTCGGGCGTGAAGGTCAGCTCGATGGGGTTGCTGAGCGTCAGGTCGTCGGGCAGCACGGTGATGACCACGTCCTGCGTGGGGGCCTGGGTCAGGCGCACGGTGTAGCTGTCGGAGGCGGCCTCGTCGGCCGGGGTGTCCAGGTCGTCGGTGACCACGCGGGTGCTGCCGCCACTCTGGTCGAGCAGCACGCCTGCGCTGTCGTTGTCCACGACCTGCACCTGGAAGCTGGCGGCACCGTAACCGGTGGCCGTGTGGCTGACAGAGGACAGCAGGCTGTTCTCGATGGCCGCGTCGTCCACGGCCGTCACCGTCATCAGCACCGGCAGGTTCCAGTTGCCGGCGTCGAAGGTGATGGTGTTGTCGGCCGCGTTGTAGCGCGCGTCGGCACTGGCCACGGTGACCTGGCCGTCGGTGGCCACCGCCACGGTGACCGTGCCCGAGACCACGGGTGCCCCCAGTTGCACGGTGTAGCTGTCGCTGATGCCGGTGGTGGCGTCGCCTTCGAGCACCCGCTCGATATGGCCGCTGCCGGTGATGACCACCTCGGGCTTGTCGTTGTCCAGCACCGTGACGCGCACGTTCTGGATGGCGACGTGGTTGAAGGTGGCATCCGAACTCTGCGCGCTGTGGCTGATGGCGTAGACGCGCTCGCCTTCCTGCCGGCCGTCGTCCATGGCCTTGACATAGATGGTGCGGGCTGCCGTGTCGTTGACCGTCAGCGTGAGGTAACGGCTGAAGTTCACGCCGTCGGTGGAGACCAGCACCGAGTCGCCGGCCGGGCTGCCGTCTTCCTCTTCCTGCGTGCTGCGGCCGGCCGAGACATTGAGGTAGACCGGGCCGCCCACCGGCGCGGTGGCCAGCTGCAGGGTGTAGGCATCAATGGTGGCGCCCTGCTCGTTGACCTGGGTGCTGCCCGCGCTCTGGGTCACGAGCACCTGGCCGGTGGCCGGGCCGGCCACGGTGGTGCTGATGCCGGCGGCCAGCAGGCCGTCGTAGGCCGGATCGGTGGAGCTCACGGCATGGTTGATGACACCGCTGCGGCCTTCGAGGTCCAGGCTCACGATGTCTTCGGTCACGTCGCCGGCCACGTCGAAGGTGTCCGAGCCCTTGCCGCCGATGATGGTGGTGACCACGCCGGCGCGGGTGCTGCGGATGAAGAAGTGGTCGTCGCCTTCGAGGCCGTCGACGTCGATGGCCTCCATATTGTCGTAGCGCACGTTCAGGCCGGCACCGTAGACGGCCTCGTCGGTGATGACAAAGTCGTCGCCGTACTCGGTGCCGATCACGACCACCTTGTCGAAGCCGGCGCCGCCGTCCAGGTCCACCGGGGCGTTGATGTTGTACATCACCGTGTCGGTGCCTTCGCCGCCGATGGCCTGGTTCAGGGCCTCGGTGGAAAGCTTGTTGTTGTCACTCACCAGGGCAAAGGCCCGCACGATGAAGACGTCGTTGCCGTCATTGCCCTCCAGCCGGGTCTCGGCCTTGTTGCTGTAGACGGTGAACTGGTCGTTGCCCGTGCCGCCGTAGGCCGTCAGCGCGAAGCTGGCACCGCGGCTCAGGAAACCGGCCGTGGTCTCGATCGTGCTGAAATCGTCGCCCGCGGCCACCGTGCCAGGCGCCGGCATGGAGACCCGCGCGGCACCGTACATCTGGCCGATCTGCACCTCGTCGTTGCCGGCGCCGGCGTCCAGCGTGGTCAGCGCGGCGTTGTCGTCCACGGCGAAATAGTCGTCGCCGCCGAAGCTGCGCACGATCAGGCGGGAATTGATGTTCTCGTCGTAGTTGATGCGCTCGACCTGCGCATGGGTCTGGTTGCGCACCTCGTCCAGCGTGCCGCGCATCAGGGCCACGAAGGCCGGGGTGTTGGCGGCGATGGGCTCGGACGCACCTTCGGTGATGGCGGCCACCCGGCGCAGCAGGAAGACGTCGGCCAACTCGCTGCCCTCGATCTCCAGGGTGTCCAGGCCGTCGTTCTTCGCACCCGAATCCAGCACGTTGACGATGTAGTCCTGCGCGTTGGCGCTGCCGTGGGTGTAGACCACGTAGCGGTCGGTGCCGCCGCGGCCGTCCAGGTCCACGGCGTCGCGCACCAGGGTGCCCACGCCGTCGTCGATGCGGTCGCGCTCGGCCGTCATGCTGGGCAGGCGGTCGAGGATGAAGAGGTCGTCGCCGCCGGCCAGGCCGTCGGTGTCGCCGAGCACACGCAGGTGGCCCAGCACGCTGGTCGGGCGCAGCTCGATGGTATCGGCCTGGCGCTCGCCCGCGATCTCGATCTCGTTGGATTCCAGCACGCCTTCGATGCGGATCAGCGTGCCGATGGCGTCCACATTGCCCGTGTCGCCGGTGCCGCTGTGGATGACCAGATGGCGGCCGGAGCGGATGACGCTGCCCACGGCCGTGATCACGTGGTCACCAGCGCGCAGTGTGATGTCGCCCTCGCCCACGGCGGTGGACAGGGCCTCGATCAGCGCGGCGCTGTCGAGCAGCAGGTGCTCGCCCGCTGCGCCGCTGTCACGCACCGAGAGGCCGATGTTGCCGGCCGTGGACTGGACCTGACCCACGTAAAGCGCGCCGGCCGTCTCGGTGACGTGGATGTTGCGCTGCGCCTGGGCGTGCAGCCAGCCCTGCACCGGGTTGGAGGAGTCGATCTCCAGCGCATTGCCCTGGGTGCCGATGCTCTGCAGGTCGGCGATCAGGATGATGTTGGCGCCCGTGACGTTGTTGGCCAGCGCGCCGTTGGCGTCCAGGATGGAGCCCTTGAGCGCGCGCAGGGTCACGTCGTCGGTCTCGCCGGTGACTTCGTTGATGCGCATGGCGCCGTCATCGCCTTGCGTGCCTTCGGTCTCGATCAGGAAGATGCGGCCCTGGGCCAGCACGGTGATGGTGCCGGCCACGCCGTTGTAGGAGCTGTCGATTTCCAGCGGGTTGAGGTCGGTGCCGGTGGTACCGGCTTCGGCCAGCAGGACCACGTTGCGGGCCTCGATGTCGGCGGCCTCGTCGTCGGCATGGTCGATGACGGACTCGCGACTCGTCAGGTGCACGGTGCCGTTGCGCGCGGCGATCAGGCCGATGCGCAGGTTGGCCGGCGAATTCAGGAAGACGCTACCGCCTGCCACGCCGGAAATCTCGCCCTCGATCTCCACGTCGAGGAAGTGCGCCGCATCGGCGCCGATGTTCGTGCCCGCACTCAGGTACAGGCTGGCAGCCTCGATATTGACCTCGGGGGCCCCATCGTCGGCGAAGGCATCCAGGATGGAGCCGCCGGCGATCAGGCTCGCATGGTCGTCGGCCAGCACGGTCTCGACCGTGAGGTCGCCCAGTTCGGTCACGATATAGACCGAGTCGCCGCTGGACGCGGCGTTGTCCACGTAAAGCCCCGTGGCGCCCATCTGCTGGATATTGATCTCACCCGGCGCGAAGGCATAGAGCCGGCTGCTGCCGCCCATCTCGATGCGCAGCGCCTCACCCGGCAGCTCGCCGCCGATGCGACCGCCGCTGGTCAGCGAGAGATTGCCCACGCCCACGATGACGGGATCCGTCGGGCCGACCGTGCCGGCATCACGGATCAGGTCGCCCGCGCGCAGGTAGATGTCGCCCGCAGCGTCGATGCGGTGCAGGATCAGGGTCTCGGTGGCATCCAGCGCCACGTCCCCGTCGCTGTAGCCCGTCACGCCGGCTTCGCCGCTCTCCACGTCGATGTCGTCGCGCAGCTGGAAGGCCACGCGCTCGACCGCGTTCTTGTTGCTCACGAGCTGGCCATGGACCAGGTCGTCGCCGCTGGTGTCCGTGGTGGCACGCGGCTGCACCTTCTCCCAGCGGTTGGCATTGCTGAAGTTTTCGGTGGCCAGGTTGAGCTGGCCGCCGGAACCCTGGTACTGGTAGAGGCCATAACGTCCGTCGTTGAACTCGACCAGCACGTAGCCGTCATGCGCGATGTTGCGCAGGATGGGCGAGGTCTTGCTGGCCCCGGTGGCCGTGTAGCTGACCTTCTGCCAGAGGTCGGTGTCGCCGAAGTCCTGCTCGTGCAGTTCGTCGTTGTCCGCACCGCCGTCGGGGATGGGGCCGCTGGCGCCGACATAACGGTAGAGCGCGTGCTGCACGCCGTAGACATCGGACACGCCCGAGGTGGACAGCAGGCTCTTGTCCTGCGCGTTCAGGCTGTCGAAGCCGCCGCTCAGGTCGATGATCCTGGGCGCCTGGCTGCGGCCGATGGCGCCGCCGTTGGCGTCCAGGTAGATGCTGGCGCCCTTGACGTTCAGGTTCTCCGCCACCGTCTGTGCCGGTGTCGTGCCCAGGAATTCGGCGTGCGGGTAGAGATAGCTGTACAGGCCCGGCGCGACCGAGTAGTTCAGGGAATCGGGCGTGACGCCGAACTTCAGGGCCAGCGCATCGAGCTGCAGCTGGTTCAGGCCCAGGCCGATGGCCTTGGGTTTGACCTGTTCGATATTGGCGTCGACGATGGATCCGTTCACCGTCGCCAGCCGCGCCGCGCCCGTGGCCAGCACCGAGACACCCCCGACCTGGCTGGACTTGAGCAGCTTGAGGTCGCCCGTCGTCTCCACGATGTTCACATCGCCGCCCGACACCGCCGTCAGGCCGCCGGTGCCCAGGATGTTGCTGTTCACGCGCAGAGCCGAGCCGCCCTGGCCGGTGATGTTGCCCTGGGTGGCCGTCAGGTCGATACGGTTGCCCTGGATCAGGGCATCGCCATCCACGCCGCGGATGCCGTCGCGCGCCGTGATGGTCACGTCGCCGCCCGTGCTGATGATCTGGTCCACCACCAGGCTGGCCGTGGCGCCGCTGAGCACCACGGTGATGTCGATGTCGCCGCCGGCGCTCACGCTGACCGGCACGGTGCTGCCGCCGTCGACCAGCAACATGACGTCGCCCGCCGCGCTGACGTTGGGCGCATCGTTGTAGACCATGTTCTCCGTGCTGCCCTGCACCGAGCCCTGGGTCGAGCCCAGGGTCACCTGGCCGCCGGCCGCCACCCTGATGTCACCCTTGACCAGCAGGTCCTTCTTGCTCGTGATGCTGATGGTGGAGCTGTCGTTGCCCACGAAACCGATGCCGATGTCGTAGTCGGCCTTGAGGCTGTGGGTGTAGTAGTCCTTCAGGCCGATGATCTCGTCCTCGATGTGCGTGATGGTCTTGGTCTCCAGCCAGCCGCCGCCGCTCACCTGGTCGGGCGAATAAACGACGCGTTCGTAGTTGGCGAAGGCACTGTTGTGGGTGGCCAGGGCCTCGGCAGGCGTGCCCATATCCTCCCAGCGTTCGGTGTCGGCATAGTTCTCCTGGGCCAGGATCACGTCGCCGTCGAACCTCGCACGATAGGTATGACCGGCGGTACCGCCCAGGCCGGTGCCCGGCAACAGGTAGATCGTGGTGATGCCGTTTT
Organism: uncultured Hylemonella sp.; assembly: GCA_963512175.1. Lineage (GTDB taxonomy): Bacteria > Pseudomonadota > Gammaproteobacteria > Burkholderiales > Burkholderiaceae_C > Hylemonella. The sequence continues at coordinate 443,625 of CAUPLI010000001.1, forward strand.
CGATGATGACACCGGAATCCTGCACCTGCACGAAGCGCGTGCTGTAGGCGGAGCCCGCGCTGCCGGCCGGCGAATCCCCTGTACCGCTGACGGCCAGCGCCTCGGATTCCAGCAGGGGCAGCCCGGTCCTGTATTCGGGCGTTCCCACCGTATGGGTCACGTCGTCCGACACCAGCCAGTCCTCGAAATCCGTCAGGTCGCCGAACAGGTTGAAGGAATTGGTCTGGAAGGTGTGCTTGACCGTCACCGTGCTTTCGTGCCCGTCGACCCAGACATACTGCAGGCCCGGGCGCGTGTTGAACACCGTGCTCGTGCCGACATGGTCGATGTTGCCGCCGATCTGCGTGTAGACGATGCGCGAGAAGCCCTCGGTGTCCGAGACCCCGGTGTCCGTGGGCTCCTGCAGCACGCCATCGAACTGCCGCTCGACGATCTGGCCGCCGCTGTAGGTGTACTCGAACTTGGCCGCCTGCACCCCGTCGATGCGCGCGGTGTCGATCAGGGTGATCTTGCCCACGCGGTCCTTGCTGGTGTCGATGCGGTTGGTGATGAGCTTGTAGTTGCTGTTGTTGACGATGTTGACGCTGGCATGGCCATGGGCCGCCTTGACCTGGCCATTGCCCGTGCTCAGGATCTGGCCCGCCAGGATCACGCGCCCGCCCTCGGGCACGATGTCCTCCACCACGATGGCCTGCTTGGCGTAGTCGAAATAGGCCTTGACCGGGATGCGCTCGTCGCCGAAGTTCACCCCGGCTACGGGCTCGCCTTCGCTGTTGATCAGCTGCCCGTTGTTCGACCAGATCGAGTACGCGTAGGGGTTGAAGCTGGCGTCGATCTCCAGCTCGACGGTCTGCGCACCGCTCTGGATCAGGCCGTTGATGTTGAGGAACCGCGCCGTCACGGCGATGGTGCCCTGGGCCAGGATGGCTGCATCGGGCGTGTTGATCTGGTCCAGCAGGGATTGCATGCCCCCGGCACCGCTGACATCGACGTTGGCGGCATTGGCGTCGGAATAGAAGTTGTCCGGATCGGTGCGGGGCCGATTGAACATGAAGGCCTTGTCGATGAAATACGTCCGCGGGTCGCGCCCGGTATGGAACCAGCCGTCGCTGTTGAGCGTGAAGTCCTTGGCGGCGTTGATGTTGATGGTCTGGCCGCGGATCTCGCCCGAGACGGTGATGCTGCCGTCATCGTTGAGGATGTTGATGGTGCCGCTCTCGTTGATGATGTCACCAACGATGTAGAGGTCCTGGTCGTAGCTCGGGATGGTCGTGCTGATGTTGTAGTAGGCGCTGGCATCCGCCGTGGACACCGATGCCGAGTTCTGCGTGATGCTGATCACGGGCGCGGCGGCAGCGCCGGGCGCGGCGCCCTGGGCCGCGTTGTTCAGGTAGACCCGGCCGGGCGTGAGCACCACCAGCTCGTTGTTCGCGTTGATGGCCACACGGCTGGAATCCTGGATCACCGCGTCGCCCACCGACATCAGGAAGGGCGTGCTGTTGAAGATCTCGATCTTCGCCCCGGCACGTGCCTTGACCTGGCTGAGGTCGGGTGTGTTGTCCGCGTCGATGAAGACCGAGCCCGGTGCCGCATAGATGTTCGGCATCTCGACGAAGATCAGGTCCAGCGAACCCTTGATGACGATCTTGCCGTCGATCACCTCGGTCAGGCCCAGTTCCTCCAGGGCCTCGTCGATCAGCTCCAGCTGCACCTGGTAGCGCGCCACCGCCTCGGCATTGGTGCTGTGGTTGGCGAGCCAGTCGATCACTTCCGCGCGCTGCTCCAGCAGCACGTTGACCAGGTTCCTGTACACCAGGGACGGCGCCTCCACCTCGCGTGGCTTGATCACGAAGAACTTGTCCTGCATCGCATTGCGCAGGGACACCGGCAGCTCGCTCAGGTCCAGGCGGGCAAAGACATAGTCGGTGTCCACCGACAGACTCCGTGCGGTCTTTTCCGCGATGGTCAGTTCCGTGTCGAGACGGCTCGCGGCCAGCTGCTCCACGCCGTCCACGAAACGCGGCAGCACACGCACCACGGCCTGGTTGTTGATGCCGGCCTCGACGCTGGCGCCCGGCCCGATGAGCACCAGGTTGCTGACATCGACATCCGGATCCTCGCTGACCGATACGCCATAGGGCACCAGCGACAGCGACGTGACCTGGCCTTCCTCGAAGTAGCTACCCAGGCCGGCGATCGCGCGCAGGGTGGCATTCTTCATGGCCAGAACCTTGCTCGCGCCGTTGAGGTTGATGCGGTTGGTCTCGTCGACCACCACCTCCGAGATCGGAATACCTATCGTGGGCAGCAGGGAATAGGCCTGCACCTCCCCGTTGGAGTAGCCGTTGAGCAGGTTCAACGCGCCGTTCGTATCGCGGCCGGCGTAGATGTTGACGTCCTGCCCCCGGAGGGTGGCGTCGTTGAGCTCCACCGTGTTGCGCACGTCCAGGGTGCTGTAGGCCTGTGCCGTCGACACGCCACCCAGCGCCGTGGCGATGAGCAGGTCGGCATCCGTGAACACCGCGGCGCTGGAACGCGCGGCGATGTCGACATTGCTGGCCTTGCTGAGCAGGCTGCCGTTGATCACCATCCGCGAATCGCTCTCCACCGTGGCCTGCGACACACCGGTCGATATCGCGAATCCTCCGTAGGATTCCACCTCCACCGAGTCGTACACCGTGACATCGGTGTAGGTCTCCAGGCGCAGCAGGCCCGGATCGGCATGGCTGCCGTCGGCGTGCAGTACGGCGCCGGTGGCGATGTTGATGCGGGCCTCGAAGCGGTTGGCCTCCGTGCCCACCCGGGTCTCGCTCTTGAGGAAGTCCAGACCGCCCAGCGAGACCGAGGCCGAGCTCAGGCTCGTGTCGTAGTGGTTCTTGGTGAAACTGTTGTCCGCCGCCAGCGCGATGCGCACCGCACCGATGTCGGCCCCGGCCTCCACATTGATGAGCGCATCGCCCGTGACCATGGTCAGGGCCTTGGCACCGGCACCGCTGGCCAGCCCGATCGACAGCGAATCGGCCTGCACATCCGCGGCCTGCACATTGGTGGACTGCAGGTTCACCGCATAGGCGTCGATCTCGGCCGAGGCGCCGATCAGCACCTCCGTGGTCTGGGTGCTGACGCTCTCGACATCCGAGCCCAGCACGGAGATCAGGCCGCCACCCGCCGCCTGCCCTTGTGCATACAGCGTGTCCTGGCTCAAGGCGCTGATGGACACCACATGCGCCTGCGTGATCTCGGCGCCGGCCTCCAGGCCCGCGCTGACCTCGGCACCCACACCCGAATTGCCCAGATAGGCGCCGACGTCCATGCCGCCGATGGCGATCCCGCCCACCGTGGTGCCGAAGCCCCGGGCCAGGCCGGCATTGGCCGCCTGGGCGCGCACGGTTACGTCGTTGGTGGCACGCGTGGTGGAGCTGCCACCCAGGCGCGCCGCCACCGTGCCCTTCATGTCCACGACCGCGATATTGAAGCCCGCGGCGATCAGGCCGCCGGCCAGGGCGTAGGCGTCGGACTCGGCGGTGTTGGTCTGCAGGCCTTCGACCGTCAGTGAACCGGCATCGACATCGCCGTTGGAACGCGCCAGCACCGCGCCCGCGGTCTCGGCATCGGCATAGCTGATGCCGATGCCGACCAGACCGCCAGCCAGGCCGCGCGCCACGGCGTCGGACAGGTTGATGGCCTCAGCCTGGATCAGCGCATTGCCGCTGGTATCGATCTCGCCCGTGCTGCCCAGTTCGGCTGTCACCCCGGCCGCCGCACGCGACAGCGCGATGCTGCCGGCGCCGCCAAACAGCAGGCCCGCCGAGGCCGCGTTCGATTCGGCCAACGCATCCACATCGGCGCGGCCCTTGATGTTGATGGCGCCGCCCCCCGTGCTGCGCAGGCGCCCGTTGGCCGTGGCGCTGAGCTGCGGCGCGGCGTTGGCCACCGAGATGGAGGCACCGGCACCGATGCCCAGCGACAGGCTGATGCCCAGCGCATCGGCCTCGGCCGTGGCCGTGCTCAAGGCCTCGACCGTGATGGCGCCGCTGGTGCGGATGTCGGCCGTGCTGCCCACACGGGCCTGGACTGAAGGATCGAAGTTGGCCACGGCCACCGCGCCGCTCAGGCTCAGGCCGGCGCTCAGGCCGGCCTGGATGGCCTGGGCCTCCAGATCAGCGTCGGACTGCGCGCGCACCGTCACGCTCTGCACGGTATTGCCCGGTGTGAGGTTCTGGCCCACGTCGCCGTTGATATAGGCCTCGGTCAGGCCGCCCACGTCGATCGCGGCCACCGAGACACCCAGCGCGGCCGCTGCGCCCTGCACGCCCAGGGCCTGGGCATAGACCGTGCGGTCGGCCTTGGCCTGCACCAGCACGCCGCCACCGGCCCGGTTGATGTTGGCGCCACTGTCGATGGCCGCCTTCTGCGTGCTGTTGTCCGTGACCACCACCACCTGGGCCCCCAGGGCCACCGCACCACCCTGGCCACCCCAGGCCCGGGCGTCGATGTCGGTGATCAGCGTGGCCAACACGGCCACACGATCGCTGCCGCCGGTCCCCGCCTGCACCGTAGACGAGCCAATGGAAGCCTCCACCGCGCTGCCGATGTTGACGACGGCGATGCCCGCGCCGATGCCCAGGGCACCGACCGCGGCCGTGCCTGCGAAGGCGGTGAATTCGATGCGCTCGGTGGCGGTGACGTTCACGCTGTCATCCGCCACGATGCTCACGCTGTTGCCGATGCGAGCCACGGTGCCGGACTTGGCCGCGTCGCCCGCGGCGTCAAGCGCGGAGGACGAGGCGGTACCGGCCGTGCGCCCGTCGATCAGGTCGGCCGCCGAGCCCGTGGTCTGGGCCTGCTGCCCCTCGGTGTTGTTGAGCGCTGCCAGTTTCCCTTCCTGGCTGTCGGCCGGGGGCGGCGGCTCACCGTCGTCCTGGTCGTATTCCCGCATCGAGGCGCTGAACTCGCCCGACTGACTTTCGGCGTCGCCCGTGGCCTCGTTCATCTTGCCGCCCGACAGCGGGTCATTGGACTGGGTGGCGGCATCGCTGCCGTCCTCGTTCTTCTGCTGCACGTCGTAGCTGCTGCGCACGGCGTCGCCGATGCTCCAGACCGAGACGGAACCGGCCAGTGCCACACCGCCCAGCGCACCGCTGACCACCACACTCTCGATGTCGCGGTTGGCCAGCGCCGAGACTTCCACATCGTGCCGGGCGCGGATCTGGGCGCCGTCCTCGATCAGGGCCCGGGTGTCGTTGCGCACCACGCCCACGTTGACGCCACCCGCCAGCGCGCCCACACCGCCGGCCAGGCCGCCGTCGAAGGCAAAGGCCCGCAGGTCATTGAGCGCATTGACGTAGACCGACTGGTCGGCCTCGGCCGTCCCCGTCTGGTTGATGCGCGCGTTGGCACCGATGCTGGCCGTGGTGTCCGAATCCACCACCTGCACGCCCACCGCACCGGCCACGCCGATGAAGCCGCCGGCGCCGGCGACCGAGAGCGCAAACAGCTTCTCCTCGGACTCGGCCTGCACGATCACGCCCTGCACACCGGCGCGCGTGAAGTCGCCGTCGGCTTCGACAGCCCCATTGGCCACGCCGTTCACGTTGGCGCCACCCGCCAGCGCGTTGACCGTGGCGTAGTCCCCGATCGAGGCCTGGGTGCTCTTGTCCATGGTGACCACCGCCACCGTGGCGCCCACACCACCGGCCCCGCCGGCCACCGCGCCCGAGATGGTGAAGTGTTCGGTCTTGTCGGTGGCCTGCACCAGCACATTGCCGCCGGCATTGACCACGGCACCCGTGGCCAGGCTGGCCGCATCGTTGCCTATCCAGGCCTGGGTGTCGGACTCGAGCACCACGACCGAGAAGGGCGCGCTGACCCCCACAAAACCGCCCGCCGCCGCAAAGGCGAAGGACTGCACGTCCTGGTGGTTGTCCGCCGTGACCGCCACGCTGTCGGCGGCATTCACGTGCGCGCCGTCGTCGATGAAGGCCTTGGTCGTCGCCGAGGTCACGGTCACATCGGCATTTGCCGCAATGCCGACAAGACCAGCGCCGATCGAGCCCACGAGGCCCATCTGGTGGTAGTCGTTGGCAGCCGAAACCAGCACATCCTGCCCCGCATGCGCACCGGTGTTGTCCTCGTTGATGCGCGCCCCGCTGGCGATGTAGGCACTGGTCTGGCTCGAATTGACGCTGACCACGCCGCCCACGGCCACCCCCACCGTGCCACCCGCCACCGAGATGCCCAGGGATTCGACACTGTCCTTGTTGGTGGCCGTCACGGCCAGGCCGCGCACGCTGCCCGTGGCCACCTGGCGCTGGCGGTCCTTGAGGATGTTGTCGCTCAGGGCATCGTTGTCGGACTCTTCCGAGGGATCACCCAGATCGCTGATCAGGTCCGAGGGTGGGGCCAGGTCGATGCCGCTGACGGGAATCACCTGCAGGACCACGGGGTCGCCCGCGCCATCGAGCACCACATCTCCGTCCTCATCGCGCTCGTAGATCACGCGCACGAGCTGGCCGTCATCGTCCACCTGGACCGAACTCAGATCGCTGTTCTCCGGGTCGACGTTGTTGAGGAACTGGGCCGTCCCGAAGGTCCCCAGGCTGGCCGTCGTGCCACTGCCCCCCTGACCCAGGGCCGTGACCTCGGCGTTGGCGCCGACATAGGCCTCGGTCACCTTGCTGACGGCGGTCACGGCCGCGGCCGCGCCCACACCCACGGTTCCCCCCACACCCACCGCACCGGCGATCAGATCGATCTCGGTGCCGGAAGCCGCATCGATGATGACGTTGCCGTCCGCGTGCACCTGGGCCACACCCGAAGTGAGCGAGCCCGTGTCGTCGCCGATCCAGGCGCGCGTGGTCGGGTTGACCACCAGCACGCCGGCCGATCCGGCCACGCCCACCGTGCCACCCACGGCACCGGCAGCCGCAGCGCCGATCAGGCTTTCGCTGGACGCGGCGCGCACGCGCACATTGCCCGTGGCTGTCACCTCCGAGCCGCCAATGTAGGCATCGGTGGTCTTGCTCAGCGCGAGCACCTCCGCACCCACGCCTATCCCCGCCGTGCCGCCCACGGCCACCGTGCCACCGATGCCGATCAGGCTGGTGCTCGACTGGGCCAGCAGGCCCACATCGTTGGCCTCGACCTGCGCGCCATCGCGGATGGCCGCGCGCGTGGTCTCGTTCAACACCTGCACCGGCGCCGAGCCCGCCACGCCCACCGTGGAGCCCACGCCGCCTGCCGCCACCACGGTCAGCAGGCTTTCGCTGGATGTCGCATCCAGGTTCACATCACCCGTGGCGGTCACGCTGGCATCGCCGCCGATCAGGGCTTCGACCGTGTCGTTGTGGACCAGGGTGGTGTTGGCCGCGCCCACACCTGCCGAACTGGTGCCCACGCCCACGCTGCCGGCCAGCAGCACAAAACCCGCCGTGCCCGCGGCGCTGACGTCCACGTCGCCGCCGGCCTGCACGCTGGCAGCGCCGGGCGCCCCGTCGTCGCCGATGGCCGCGCGTGTGGTGGTGGTCACGCTGTAGATGCCGGCCGACAGGGCCACGGCAAAACCGCCGACCCCGGCATTGGCCGCAGCCGAGAAGATGTCCTCGTCGCTCCTGGCCTGCACGCGCAGGTCGTCACGCACCTGGAGCGCACTGTCATCGGCCATCCAGGCACGGGTGGTCTTGTGGATCACACCAAGGTCGATACCGGCGCCGATGCCGCCGGTGCCGCCATACTGGGCACCGCCGGCGATGGAGAAGACGTCGGTCGCATCGCTGGCACGCAGCAGCGCATCCTGGCTGCTGTGCGCGCCCGTGTTATCGCTGTTGACCGACACGCCCTCGCCCAGCCAGGCTTCGGTGGTCTCGTGCAGCACATTGACCGCGACCGAGCCGCCGATGCCGAAGGAGGAACCGCCCGAGAAACCGACGACGACGGTCTGGACATCTTCGAAGGACGTCGCCGTCACGGCCAGGCCGCGCGCGGCCTCGGTGGTGCGGTCGCCATTGTTGTCGCGTTCACCGGTCTGCACCGCATGGGTGCCGTCGTTGCCGCGCGCCGTGATCTGGGCGCCGCTGCCTATCCAGGCCTGGACCGTATCCTCATGGACGAAGACGATGGTCGACAGGCCGAAGGCCGAACCACCGCCGCCCACCGAGATATTGCCCGCCACGCCCAGCAGATCCGTGTCGCCGGCCGCCTGCACGATGACGTTGCCATCGGCATCGACCCCTGCGCCATCGCCGATGGAAGCATAGGTGTGGTTCACGTCCACGATGATGGACACCGCGCCGCCGATGCCCGAGCCGCTGCCGCTCAGCGCCACATTGGCCGTGACCGAGAGCTGTTCCTGGTCGGAGAAGGCTTCCACCACCACGCTGCCGCCGGCATCCACATCGGCGCCAGCGCCGATACGGGCCTGGTTGTCCAGGGTGAGCACCTGCACGTCGATGGCCGCACCGACGCCGGTGCCCTGCAGGCTGGCCGACAGCGCGCCGGCGATGTCCAGCACATTCTGCGTGGCATTGGCCCGCACGGCCACATCCTGCGCCGTCGTGGCCGTGTACAGGCCACGCTGGTTGATCTGGGCGTCATTCGCCACTGCGGCCCCGGTGTTCGTGAGATACACGCCGACCACGAAGGAGCCCGCCACGGCCGTGCCGCCCTGCGACACGGCGCCGCCGATGGCCACACCGCTGACGTAAATATCGTCGTCCAGCAGGGGCAGGTCCAGGGCCAGCGCCCCCACCGAACTCTCCGCCTGCACCGTGATGGCGCCAGCCGCATCGGTGTCGCCGTTGCCCAGACGGGCCAGGGTGTCCTGGGTGATGACGGTCACCGAGACCGAGGCCCCCACCCCGGCGCCGCCGCTGCCGCCGATGGAGCCGGCCCCTGCGGCCGCCAGGGCCTGCGAGCCCACGTCGTTGCGCGCGAGCACATCGATGTCACCCGAAGACTGCAGATCGGCACCATCGGCCACGGTGGCGTCGGTGTCGAACACGCCCACATTGACGGCAATGCCGCCGGCCACGGCGTTGCTGCTGCCGCCGCCGCTGCCCTGCGCCCCTGCGCCCGCAAGCGCCCAGGTGATGAGATCGCTCGATTCACCCTCGGGTGTACCGGCCTCGACCGTGATGCCGTCACCCGTGACCTGGGCGTTGTCGATGCTGGCCTTGGTCTGGGAGATGACGATGTTCACGCCCACGGCCGCACCGACCGCGGTGCTGCCACTGGAGGAACCACCGCCGCCGCCGCCGCCTCCTCCTCCTCCTCCTCCTCCTCCTCCTCCTCCACCACCACCGCCTCCACCGCCTTCACCCTCTTCCTCGGGCACGCTTTCTGCCACGGCCAGGCCGATGGCCTTGATGGTGGAATCGGTCTCGCCGATGGCGCGCACGGCCACGGCACCGCTGGCCTGCAGCACCGCGCCATCGCGCACGATGGCCTGGGCGTCGATGTCCAGCACGCTCACGCCGATGGCCGCCCCCACCTTGATGTTGGAGGACTGGCCGGTCTGGCCCTCGCCGGCGCTGTTGGAGTTGTTCGGGTTGCTGTTGGCGTCGGTCGCCTCCTGCGAGCCCTGGTTGGCCTTGCTGTTGGCGCTGGTCTGGCTGGAATCCACACTTTGGGCGCGTGAGTCACCGGAGGTCTTGCCCTTGCCGTAGTCCGTCTTCTCCGCGCTCTGCTCGTCGGCGCTCTTCTCTTCGTTCTCTTCGTCACCACCATCGGCGCCCTTGGCGCTGGCCTTGGTCTCGTTGAGACTCTTGACAATGGCGCTGGCCTCCACCGTGGCGTCACCGCCCACGATGATGCTGCCGTCCACGCTGGCCTCGGCCGTGTCCACGGCCACGGCCACCGCAATGGCCACGCCGATGCCCACGCCCTTGCCGCCGGCCTCGCCGTCGGCCCGCGTTTCGAGCAGGTTGCTGTGGTGGGCCGCCACGGTCAGTGTGCCGCTGGCCTCCAGGTCGGTGCCATCGCCCAGGCGAGCCGCCACATCGTGGTCGCTCACGGCAATCGCCACGGCGCCGCTGATCGCGTCGCCCTCGGTGGCATTGGCGCCGGCCAGGGCTGCGGTGGTCAGGGTGTGGGCCGAGTCTGCGGTGACCGAGACGTTGCCCGACGTGCCGCTGGTGTTCTCCAGCGTGGCACCGTCCTGCACTTCGGCCAGCACGTCGCTCTCGACGATATTGAGCGCAAAGGAAGCACCCACGCCCAGCGAGGTACCACCGGCCGGGCCGTTGGGGTAGGCCTTGACGTGCGAGGAGGTGGAACTGGCCGCGGCCAGGGTCACGTCCTGGTTGCCCGTCAGCTCAATGGAAGCGCCGCTGAAGACCCGCGCCTCGGCGTCCAGGTTGGCCACGTTGATGGCCACCGAGCCGGCCACGCCGGTCTTGCCGCCGCTGGCGCCCGAACGGGCCTGCGCCGAGAAGGCGTGGGTGGCGTCGCTCAGGGTGTGCGCGTCACCCGTGCCCGCGCTGGACAGCGCCAGGGCCTTGCCCTTGAGCGCGTCCTCGCGCGTGGCCGCCAGCTGGATGTTGCCGTCGCTCAGCAGGATCACGTAATAGGTACTGTCGTCCGTCAGACCACCCACGTTGTCGGCACCGCCCACGGCGCTGCCGTAAGTGACCGCGTCGCCAGTCTGCAGGTGGTGGCCCTCGGCCGGCTTGAGCGTGACCACGTTTTCGGCCGGGTTGAAGACGATGTCGTCGGCGAACTTGAGGAAGTCGGGTTCGAGCTCATGGCCGGTGCCGGCGCCCGCGCTGGTGAGATCGATGGCATCGCCCTCGCGCGCCTTGTCCTCGGTCTCGGCCAGCTGGATGCGGCCGCCCTCGCCCACGATCACGTAATAGACCGTGCCGTCGTCCAGGCCGCCGATCTCGTCGTCGGCATCGCCGCTCTCGGGGCGCTGGTAGGTGACCTTGTCGCCCGTGGACAGGCCGTGGCCGTTGCCCAGGAAGATGCTGTCGCCGTCGGTGTCCACCACGGCATTCGATTCGGGCTCGATGGCCGTCTCGCGCGTCTGCGCCACCGCGCGTGCGCTGTAGCCATCAGCCGTCACGCTGGCACCGGCGCCCAGGTTGGCGCGGTTGATCACCGTGGCCACGTTGACCGAGACGGCCGCCCCCACCGAGGTGCCGCCCTCGCCCACGGTGGCGCTGCCATCGGCCGTGGCCTCGGCGTCGGTGTTGTTCTCGGCCAGCAGGCTCACGCTGCCATCAGGGCTGCTGGTTCCCGCCGTGATGCTGATGCCCGGGCCGATGGAAGCATCGGAGGTGCTGTGCACCACGTTGACCGCCACCGAACCGGCCACGCTGATCTTGGTGCCCGATCCGCCGCCACCACCTCCCTCGGCGGTTTCGGCGCTGGCATCGCTGGTGTTGGCGCTGCCCTTGCCGCCCGACTGGGTGGAGCGCTGGTTGGCCGAGCCGGTCTGGCCCCCCACCTTCTGGTCGACGTTCTTGCCGTCTTCGCCGCTCTCCGTGTCGCCGTCCGGATCGTTGGCTTCCTCGTCGGCCGCACCGGCCACGCTGGCCTTGGCCTTGGCGCGACTGGCCGAAGCGGTCTTGGCGTTGAAGGCCACGGCGCCGCCGGCGGCGAGGTCACGCGCGGTGCTGGCCACGGCGCTGTCGGTCAGCACATTGATGGCCAGCGAGATGCCCACGCCGGTGTCGCCCGATTCGGTGTCGCCCTCGGCCACGGCCTGTGAACTGCCCTCATGGCTGGCGCTCAGCGTGATGCTGTCGCTCACCGAGAGCTCGCCGCCCAGGCCGATCGAGGCCTCGGTATCGTTGTCGCCCACGGCCACCACGATGACCGGCGTGACCGCCGTCTCGCCCTTGGCGCCGCCGGTGCCGGTGGTCAGCATCGTGTTGGCGGACTCAGCCTCCAGCGTGAGGTCCACCACGCCGGTGGTCGTGACGTTGTCGCCCAGCAGGGCCTTCGTATCGGTCTCGCCCACGTTGACGGCGATGGACGCACCCACGCCCACGCCGCTGCTGCCCTCGGCCTTGCCCGTGGACTCGGCGGTATTGGCCGCGCGGTTCTCGGCGCGGATGGTCACGTTGCCGCTGACGGTGAGGTCGGCGCCATTGGCCACGGCGGCGCGCGACTCCGTCAGGCCCACGTTGACCGCCAGGCCACCGGCCACACCGGTGTCACCCGCGCTGGCGCCCGAAGTGGCGCTGGCCAGGAAGGTGTGCGTCTGGTCGCCATCCACATCGGCCATCACGGCCTCGACCAGCAGGCCGCCGCTGGTGATGCTGCCGTTGCCCACCGTGGCCTGGTTGTCGACCAGGCCCACGTTGACCGCCACGGCGATGCCGATACCCGTGCCGTCGGCGGGCCCCATGTTCAGCTTGTGGCCCTCGCCGCTGGGCTGCTCGCTTTCCTCTTCCGGCAGTGTCAGGTCCACGCGGCCTGCGGTCTCGCTCTCTGCGGCCTCGGCGTGTTCCTGGGTGTCGTACAGCGCCACCTTGTCTTCGCCGACCATGCGCACGTAATAGGTGGTCTCGCCGTCGTCGTCGTCCAGGCCGACGACGCCCGTGCCGCCGCCGTTGCTGTAGCTCACGGCGTCGCCGGTCGCCAGGCCGCTGGAGGCGCCGACCAGGATGGTCTCGTTCTCATAGTCCACCACGCCCTCGTCGGCGGGGTTGAACTTCACCATCGGGCCCACGGTGCTGGCATCGGCCACGGCCTGGGCGTCGGTGTTGTTCTCGGCGCGCACGCTCACGGTGCCGCTGCCGGCGTCGATCTCCAGGCCATCGACGATGGCGGCCGTGGTGGTGGATTGGGCCACGGTGACGGCGACTGCACCAGCCACCTGCACCTTCTGGCTTTCGCCGTTTTCGTCGGAGGCGCCGGCGTCGGCCTGGTCGGTGGAGGCGGTCTTGCCGCTGCCGCCCTTGCTGCTGGCACGCTGGTCGGCGAAATTGCGGTTGTCCTTCTTCTGCTTGTTCACACCGCCTTCGCTCTCCTCGGGTGAACCTTCCTCGGGCGCGTCGTCCTGCGCGCCGCCGGCCACGCTGGCCTTGGCCTTGGCCCGCGCATCGCCCGTGGAGCGCGCGGTGAAGGCCACGGCCCCGCCCGCGATCAAGTCACGCGCGGTGGTGGCGCTGACCACGTCGGTGGAAATCGTCAGGCCCAGGGAAATGCCCACCCCGGTCTCACCCGAGGTGGTGTCGCCCGCCACCTCGGTGGCGGCCGAGCCGGCGTGCGTGGCGCTGACGGTGACCGCACCACCGAAGTCGGTGTCGGCGCCGCTGTTCGCGCCCAGGCCGGCCAGGGTTTCGTTGCTGGCCACGGTGATGCCCAGCACGGGCGTGACGGCGGTCTCGCCCTTGGAGCCGCCGTCCACGCGCGTGTCCACCCTGTTCCTGCTGGCTGCGCTGAGTTCCAGCGCGTCGGCGCCGCTGATATTGGCGTTGCTGCCGATCAGGGCGTCGGTGTCGGTGATGGCCACATTGAGCGCAAAGGCCGCGCCCACGCCCGTGGTGGCGGCCTCGGCGTCCTGCTTGCCCGAAGCCGTGACCGAGGAGGCAATGAAGTTCTCGGCCTGGATGCTCACGTCGCCGCCGGTCACGGTGACCGGGGTGTCGGCCTTCAGCTCGGCGGTGGCGCTGGTGACGACCACGCCCAGGGCCAGCGCGCCGGCCACGCCGGTGTCGCCGCCGCTGGCGCCGGCGATGGCCGAGACCGTGTAGCGGCTGGTGTTGTCCTGCGCGACGAGCCGGTGGCCCGCGCCGCCGGCTGCCGTGATGTCGATGGCGTTGTCGCCGCTTTCGGCGTCTTCGGCACTGGTGTGCAGGTGCACACTGCCGTCTTCGCCCACGCTCACGTAATAGGTGTCGGACTCATTCAGGCCGCCCAGCAGCACACTGGCCTCACCCTGTTCGTATTTGACGGCGTCACCCGTCTTCAGGCCGTGGCCGCCGGCCAGCAACTCGATCTTCTCGTCACCGTCGTCCACGTCATCGGCCGTGAAACCCAGGCTGCGCTGGCCCGCCAGCGCGTGCACATTGAGCGCGCCCGCCGTGGCGCCGGCCCCGCCCACCCAGGCGCGGGTGTGGACCACGTCCACGCCCACCGAGGCCGCGATGCCCACGGCCGTGGCATTGCCGCCGCCGATCACGGTGGCACTGCCATCCGACAGGGTCTGCGCCACGCCGATGTTGCGCGCCTCGATGTCGAGCAGGCCGGTGGTGAGCACCGTGCCCGTGCTGTCCACGATGGCCTCGGTGCTGTTCTCCAGCACGCCCACGGCCACGGCGGCGCCCAGCGTGAGGTCACCGCCGCTGGAGGCAGCGTCGTTGTCCTGGAGCGCCTTCTGCGATTTGTTGTTGGGTGTGCCGCCCGTGTCGCCGCCGTCGGTGGCGCCGCCTTCCGAGGCCTGGGCCACGGCGGTCACGGTGTTCTGCGTGAGTGCGGCCAGTCGGATCGAACCGGCCTCGACCTGCGCACTGCCGCGAATGGACGCTTCGGTACTGCCCGTGACCACGGACAGGCCCAGGGTGGCGCCCGAACTGGCGCCGCCGCCTTCGGGGGTGCCGTCGGCCATGGCGATGCCCAGGGTGCGGTTGTCCGCCACCAGTTGCAGGGCGCCTGTGACGTCGAGCTGGGCGGTGCCGCCCACGCGCACGGCCGCGTCGTTGACCACCACCACGGTGACCACGGCCGCGTCGGTGCTGGTGTCGCTCTTGCCGGCCAGTGCAGCCAGCGAGGCCACGGCCTGCACGTGCGAGCGCGCGGTGACCGTCATGGCGGCACCGGCCGTGATGTCGGCGCCGTCGCCGATATCGACCTCGGCCGAGGCCTCGGCCCCGATCACGGCGAACTGGAAGGCGCTGATGCCCAGGCTGTCGTTGCTCAGCGTGAGGTCGGTGATGGCCGTGAGGCTCACGTTCTGCGTGGCGGTGAGCTGGCCGTTGATGTCCAGGTCGGCGCTCGCAAAAGCCAGGAAGTCTTCGTCCAGGCCCAGGTCGGGTGGCAGGCCGGTGCCCGTGCGCTCGACCGTGAGATCGATGTTCTGGGCCGTCAGGTGCACCGAGCCGGGAACGCTGATGTCGGCGTCGGTGTGGATGGCCAGGCCGAAGTCCACCGTGGCGTTGCCGTCCAGGATGAGCTCATCTCCCAGCAGGTCCTGCCAGCCGCCCGTGAAGTCGATGGTGAGCCAGTCACCCGCGCCCAGCAGCGGATCCAGGTAGGTATCGAAGCTGGCCAGGTCGATGGTGATGGTGTCCTGCAGGCCGGCCTGCACCAGGCCACCGCCGGCGGCGGCAATATTGATGACCGAGTCCGACGCATTGAAGCTCGCGCTCCAGGGGCTGCCGATACCCAGGCCACCCGTCTGGGTCAGGCGGATGCGGATGTCGCCACTGTTGTCGTAGGCGTCCAGGGTGTAGGCATTGCTGCCGGGCAGGGCGGTGTAGCTGATGTCGGCCGAGAGCAGCAGGCGCGGTTCGACCGGCTCCATTGAAAACGGCGCGCGTCGGGGGGACGGGCGCCGTGGGTTTCGAGGTTTGTGCGAGGCCGCGGTCAGGGTCGTGGGAGACCGGCCGAAGGCCTGGTGCAACATACGCGTGAGCCGCGTAGGCACCAAGGCATGGGATAGCGCGCGCAGGGACTGCAACATGGCTCCTCCTTTGAGGCAGCGCAGTACGCAGGCGACTCTTCGGTCACATATCGATACGAACTGTTACCTCTAGCTCGGGCGATTATTCGGAATGGCTTGCCGCTAGACAAGCATTTCGCGCAATTCTTCACGGTGCAGAATGGAGCAACTGACGAACGGTAGCCCGCCCTGTCCTTATCCTCATGATTCCTTGTACGCATTCCGTCATACGTCTGTAACAAAGTGTGTAAAACTATTTCCAATTGTTAGAACTGTGACAAAACAAACCAGCGCTTCTCACAAACTGCTGCAACAGGCCGGTGATCTGGGACTGCCGTATGGGCAGGAGCTTTCGTTCAAGCTGCTGCCCGGACGGCTGCTTGACGACCGCCTGCTGCTGGGCTGGCAGGCGCGCGACTTCGCGCCGCTGCGTTTCATCGCCTGGCTGGAGCAGACCTGCGGCCTGCCCGCGCCAGCCGCCGACGCACTGCGCGAGCGCGCGTCACAAGCCAACACCGTGGGCCTGAGCATCGAGGCGGACGAAGGCAAGGTGCTCTTCAAGGCCTACCTGGAGTTCTGGGACCCCATCCGCGCGCGCATGCAGGCGGGCACCCTGGGCCCCGAACCTGCACTGCTGCACTACGGCATCAAGTGGCAGGCACAGGGTGAGGCTTACGCGCAAGCCGAATACCACGTGCAGCCCCAGTTGACCGCTTACGACATCGTCAAGCGCATCCAGGCCCTGCATCCCCCGGGCCGGCACAGCCTGGCCCTGGGCACCGCCAATGCGCTGGTGCAGCGCGGCAGCACCCGCGCACCCGGTGCCCCCATGCTCTATCTGGAAGCACGCGAGGCCGGCAATGCGCGCCACTCCTGTGACATCAATCTCTACAAGACCGGCCTGCGGCTCGAAGACGCCGCGCCGCTGCTGCGCGAACTCGGTGCCGCGCTGGACGTGCCCGCGCCGGCGCTGGAAGGGCATCTGCACACGCACGCGGCCCTGCCCCTGGGACATGTGGCCGCCGGCAGCGACCGCCATGGGCAGGATTTCCTGAGTGTCTATCTGGGCGTGCGCGCCCTCGAAGCCTGAAGCGCTTCAGCCGCGGACCTTGGCTGCCGCAGCCATGAAGCGCTGGCGATCCTCGGGCTTGTCGATCTGCTGGGCCAGGGCCTGCAGCAGCGCGCTCCACTCCTGATGCTTCGCGGCCTCGCGCCGCACCAGGGTGCGTGCCAGTGGCCCGATGTGCTGGCTCAGTGCGCGCTCCAGCGGCTCCAGTTGCGCCGGCTCGAAGTTCGGCGCGCCACTCGCACCAGCACGGGTGCTGCTGCTGTGGCCGGAATGCGGACGCGTGATCGGCTGCGACAGGGGGCGGCTCAGGGGCTGGCTGCGCACGGAGGGGCTGCTGCGGCCGCTGTGGCGGCCCTGCACAAAGGCCTCGCGCGCGGCCGGGTCCTGGATGGAGACCGAGAGCAGTTCGCGCAGGCCCTGGGCATCGGCGGCGCGGGACACGCTCTTTTTCATCAGCACGTGCGCCAGCGGGCCGATGGCCCGGGTCAGCTCGGTCTCGATGGCCTGCACCTCCTCGGCCGCAATGGGCACCACGTCGGCCAGCAGCAGGGTGGTGGCCTCGTCGTTGGTCGGGCTCAGGCGGGCACCGCGCTGGTCCAGCAGGCGGTAGACCTCGTGGGCGCGGTCGTGCTTGTCGTAGCGCTCGCCGAGAAACTCGAACAGCTCGTCGGCGCCGTCGCTGATGCGCGAGATCACGTCGTAATAGGCGCGCGAGACCATGATCTGGTTCGCGGTGGAGAAATCCATGATGCGCTGGGCCACGTTGATGCCGTCGCCCACCACGTTGATGCGGTCGTTGATGTCCTTGAGCATGCGCAGCGGCCCCAGGTGCAGGCCCACGCGCATGGACAGCTTCTCGTTGTACTTCTGCCGCATCAGGTCGCGCAGCAGCCGGGCCGAGACCAGCGCCTCCTCGGGGTCGCCCAGGAAACAGATGGCCGCGCCGTCGCCGGTATCCAGCATGATGCGCGAGGAAGCGTCCACGCCGTCGATGGCCTTGCTCACGAGCTCGTTGAACTGGGTCTTGAGCGCCACCTGCTGGTCCACGCTGCGCGTCGAATAGGCCACCAGGTCCAGGAACATGATGGTGCCCATCACGTTCTTGCGCGAGTGGTCCTCGCCGCCCGTGCGCGAGTTGCCGCGCCGCTCGTCCAGCACCTGGGTCTGGATCTGGGTGTGGAGTTGCGTGTTCAGCTGGGTCCTGAGTTCGGTCGGCGCGAACTCTGTCTTGTGCAGGGCCTCGCGCAGCGCGGCCACGCTCTGCGGCCGGTCCTTTTCATGGGGGCTGAGCGCCCAGTCGATGGCCTGCAGCAGCGGCAGGCCGAAAGCCGCATGGTCGGCCACGTCCACGGCCTTGGGCATGGTGTCGTCGCGCACGCGCGAGGCGGCTTCCAGCGGCTTGCGCCCGGTGGTCATCCAGTACAGCACCGCGCCCAGCGAGTACAGGTCGGTCCAGGGCCCCTGGTTGCCCTTGCTGTGGTACTGCTCGAAGGGCGCGAAACCGGGGCTCACGATGTTGGTCATGTCGTGGTCGCTGCTGACACGGCGCGCGGCCCCGAAGTCCAGCAGCACCGGGCTGCCGTCGGCGCGGATGTAGATGTTGTCGGGCTTGATGTCGCGGTGCAGGAAGTTCAGCTTGTGCACCGCCTCCAGTCCGTCGAGCAGGGGATAGACCAGCTGCAGCAGCGCGGCCTGGCCCAGGCCGTTCTGGCGCGCCACCCAGTGCTTGAGCGGATCGCCGGACTCGTAATCCATCACGATGTAGGCGGTGCCGTTCTCCTTGAAGTAACGCAGCACCCGCACGATGTTCGGGTGCCGGAAGGAAGCCAGGGTGCGCGCCTCGTCCACGAAACGGTCCAGGCCCCAGTTGAAGCGCTCGCTGCCCTCCTCCGAGCGCACGCGCACCGTCCGGTCTTCGGCGCGCACCGCCACATTGGCCGGAAAGTACTCCTTGATGGCCACGGGCAGCTGCAGGTTGACGTCCTGCGCCAGATAGGTGATGCCGAAACCACCCCCGCCCAGCACCCTGTCGATGCGGTATTCGTAGATGGTCTGGCCGGGTTCGAGCGCCGCCACGTCCTCGGAGTTCGCAGTGCCTGTCATGTCGGTGCCAACCGGTCCTCACTCGCCCCGGTCGATCATCTGCATGGCCTTGTCCAGGCTGCGGCGCATGCGGTTGAAAGCACCACCCAGCACCGCCACCTCGTCCCGTCCGCGTTCGTCGAACTCGGGCACGTCGAAGTCGCCCGTGCTGACCTGGTCGGCCGCCTGCGACATCTTGCGGATCGGGCGCACGATCAGCCAGCTCAGCATCAGGTTGAGCACCACGAAGACCAGCCCGAACACGCCGGCCAGCGAGATCAGGAAGGTCTTGAGCGCGCGGTCGGCGTTGAGGACGGGCAATTCCATCGGTACCGTGACGACCTGGGCACCGACGATCTCGTTGTGCTTCCAGCCAAAGCCGTTGGCCTCGCCGTAGAGCTTGATCATGCTCGCCGGCGCGGCCGCGGGCACGCTGTGGCAGGCCAGGCAGGCCGCATTGCTAATCTGGATCGGATGCGCGACGTAGAGCAAGCGTCCAGTCGCACCCTCGCGCTCCGAGATGACTTCATTCACCGATGCGTTGTTGCGAAACTGCTGCACGATGTCGGCCTCCCAGTCCGTCGTGCGGTCACGCGGATTGGTCGGGTTCAGCGTGGCTTCCTTGTAGCTGTAACCAGGGTGCTTCTTCTGCACCGCGGAGAGGATCTCGGTCGCCGCGTAGGCCGACACCGACTGAGGCAAGAAGACTTCGTCCAGCTTCGGGTCGAGCAGCGGCTTGATCTGGGTCACCGTGTAGGACCGCGCGGCCAGTGCGGCTTCCATCATCAGGCGCGCATTGCGGATCACCTCGTCGCGCGCGTTGTCCTGCAGCAACTGGCGCGAGATCATGCCCGCGGCGGCAAAACCGATCAGGAAAACCGCGATCAGCACCAGATTGAATTTGAGTCTCAAGCCCATGGAACCCCCACCCGTATGTGAATGAACACTTGCATGTTTTGTGCCGCCACAGTGTAGCTGTCGCGCGGGGCAAGAGGGAGCGCGCCGGTCGCCTGCAACAGGCCGCGCATCGGGTATTGATAGACTCGCCCGGATGTCAGACCCGGCCGCCCTCCACACCCCCATGATGCAGCAGTACCTCGGCCTCAAGGCCGGGTACCCGCAGACCCTGCTCTTCTATCGCATGGGCGACTTCTACGAGGTGTTCTTCGAGGACGCCGAGAAGGCAGCCCGCCTGCTGGACATCACCCTCACCCAGCGCGGCCAGTCCGGCGGCAAGCCCGTGGTCATGGCCGGTGTGCCCTTCCATTCGGTCGAAACCTATCTGGCCCGTCTCATCAAGCTGGGCGAATCGGTCGCCATCTGCGAACAGGTGGGCGACGTGGCCACGGCCAAGGGCCCGGTCGAGCGCAAGGTGGTGCGCGTGGTCACCCCCGGCACCCTGACCGACAGCGCCCTGCTCAGCGACAAAAGCGAATCCCTGCTGCTGGCCGTGCACCAGGGCCCGCGCAACACCCTGGGCCTGGCCTGGCTCAGCGTCACACAGGGCGAGGTTTACCTGGCCGAATGCAGCCCGGACGAGCTGCCCGAATGGCTGGCCCGCATCGCCCCAGGCGAATTGATCTACAGCGCCGGTTGCACCCCCGCGTTTGAGCAGCGCCTGTTGGCGCTCAAACAGGCGAGCGGCGTGGCCCTGGCCCTGCGCCCCGAATGGCAGTTCGACAGTGCCCTGGGCCAGAACAAATTGCTGGAACAGCTCAAGGCCGCCAGCCTGGCCAGCTGGGGCGCGCAGGAGCTGCCGCAGGCCCACGCTGCCGCTGCCGCCCTGCTGGCTTACGCCGAACACACCCAGGGCCGCGCTTTAAGCCACGTGCACAACGTGCGTGTGCAACGCAACGACCAGCTGATCGACCTGCCGCAGACCACGCGCCGCAACCTCGAACTGGTGTTGACCCTGCGCGGCGAGGACAGTCCCACCCTTTTCTCCCTGCTCGACACCTGCATGACCGGCATGGGCAGCCGCCTGCTCAAGAACTGGCTGCTCGAACCCACACGCGACCGGGCTCCGGCCCAGGCGCGGCTCGACGCGCTCACCGCCCTGCGCACCGGCCCCTGGCAGAAACTGCGCGAACAGCTCAAGGGCTGCAGCGACGTGGAGCGCATCACCGCGCGCATCGCCCTGCGCCAGGTGCGCCCGCGCGAACTCGTAGCGCTGCAACAGACGCTACAAAAAACAGAGCAACTGGCGCCTGTGATGGCCAGCCAGACCGGCCTGCTGGCCCAGATCGCCGAGCACCTCTTGCCACCCGCAGGCTGCGCCGAGCTGCTGGCGCGCGCCATCTTGCCCGAGCCCGCCGCGCTGGTGCGCGATGGCGGCGTCATCAACGACGGCCTGGACGCCGAGCTCGACGAACTGCGCGCCATCCAGAACAACTGCGACGGTTTCCTGCTGGAGCTGGAAACCCGCGAACGGGCCCGCACCGGCATCACGAACCTGCGTGTGCAGTTCAACAAGGTGCACGGTTTCTATATCGAGATCACCAGCAGCAACCTGGGCCGCGTGCCCGAGGACTACCGCCGCCGCCAGACGCTCAAGAACGCCGAGCGTTTCATCACACCCGAACTCAAGGCCTTCGAGGACAAGGCCCTGTCCGCGCAGGAACGCGCCCTGGCGCGCGAGAAGTGGCTCTACGAACAGCTGCTGGACCAATTGGCGCCGCACATCCCCGCCCTCACGCGCACGGCACGCGCCCTCGCCACGCTGGACGTGTTGTGCACCCTGACCGAACGCTCGCTCACGCTGGAGTGGTGCGCGCCCAGCTTTGCCAACGAACCCTGCATCGAGATCACCGCCGGCCGCCACCCCGTGGTGCAGGCGCGCCTGGCCGAGACGAGTTCCGGCGCCTTCATCGCCAACGACACGCGCCTGGGGCCGAAGCAGCGCATGCAGATCATCACCGGCCCGAACATGGGCGGTAAATCGACCTATATGCGCCAGGTGGCCCTCATCGTGCTGCTGGCCTCCATGGGCAGCTACGTGCCGGCCAGCGCCTGCCGCCTCGGGCCCATCGACGCCATCCACACCCGCATCGGCGCCGCCGACGACCTGGCCAACGCCCAGTCCACCTTCATGCTGGAGATGACCGAGGCCGCGCAGATCCTGCACGCCGCCACGCCGCAATCCCTGGTGCTCATGGACGAGATCGGCCGCGGCACCTCCACCTTCGACGGCCTGGCCCTGGCCGGCGCCATCGCCACCCAGCTGCACGACAAGACCCAGGCCTACACACTGTTCGCCACGCACTACTTCGAGCTGACGGAGTTTCCCGCCAAGCACCACGCCGCCGTCAACGTGCACGTGAGCGCCACCGAGTCGGGCCACGACATCGTCTTCCTGCACGAGATCCAGCCCGGCCCGGCCAGCCGCAGCTACGGCATCCAGGTCGCGCGCCTGGCCGGCATGCCCACGGCCGTGGTCAACCACGCACGGCATGTGCTCGAAGCGCTGGAGACTTCCGCTACGCAGAGCCAGGCCCAGGTCGACCTGTTCGCGCCACCACCCGTGCTGGAGTCCGCCGGCCCCAGCGCGGTGGAAGCCCAGCTGGCAGAGATCAACCCCGACGCTTTAAGCCCGCGTGACGCGCTCGATGCGCTTTATGCGCTGAAGAAACTGGCGAACCGCAAATGAACTCCCACCTGCCCCCCATCGTCTTCTCCCACGCCAACAGCTTCCCGGCCAGCACCTACCGCGTGCTCTTCGCCGAGCTGCGCCGCCGCGGCTTCAAGGTCAAGGCCATCGACAAGTTCGGCCACGACGAGCGTTACCCCGTCACCAGCAACTGGCCGCACCTGGTCCAGCAGCTGGCCGACTTCACGGCCGCCGAAGTGAACAAAAGCGGTGAGCCGGCCTTTCTGGTCGGCCACTCGCTGGGCGGTTTCCTCAGCCTGATGGCGGCGGCGCGCCACCCCGAACTCGCCTGCGGCGTGCTGCTGATCGACTCGCCCATCCTGGGCGGCTGGCGCGCCACCAGCGTGAACGTGGCCAAGCGCACCCAGCTCATTGGCGCGGTCTCGCCGGGTGCCATCAGCAAGGCCCGGCGCAACAGCTGGCCCGACGTCGACACCGCCTTCGAACACTTGCGCCACAAGAAGGCTTTCGCCCACTGGGACGAGCAGGTGCTGCGCGACTACGTGGAACACGGCATGCACGACGAGGACGGCAAGCGCGTGCTGAGCTTCACACGCGAAGTCGAGACCGCGATCTACAACACCATCCCCGACCATCTGGACAACCTGCTCAAGCGGCACCCGCTCAAGTGCCCGGTCGCCTTCATCGGCGGGCGCCATTCTGTGGAGATGAAACAGGTCGGCATGACCATGACCGAGAAGGTCACCAAGGGCCGCATCAGCATGCTGGACGGCTCGCACCTCTTCCCCATGGAGCAGCCCGTCACCACGGCCGCCGCCATCGAAGCCGCGCTGCTCAACCTGCAGCGCGTGCGCGAGCTCAAGAACCACAGCGCCTGATCAGCGCAGCTGTTCTTCCAGAAACCTGAGCATCCGCTCGCGCGAAGCCACCTGGGCAGCCGGGTTGCCGCCCACCGTGGCCTGGCCGCTGCGAGTATTGCCCACCTTGTCGCGCACCCGCACCGGCGAGAGACTGTCGAAGCCGTGGTAGCTGTCGGCATAGACCTCGAACTCGAAACGCGGCGCCTGGGCGCCCAGGCGCTGGTGCAGGCGCACACAGGGTGCGGACGCCGTCCAGTCGTCGCGCTCGCCCACCATCAAAAGCAGCGGCCCCTGCAGGCGGTAGCTGGTGTTCTTCAGCAGCTCGGTGCAACCGGGATAAAAGGCCACGGCCGCGCGCGGCTGCACCGTTTGCGCCTGCACGGTCGTGTCGCTGGCATCCAGCGCGGCCAGCACGGTCTGCGCCCCGTGCGACCAGCCCAGCAGCACCAGGCGCGTGGCGTCCACCTCGGGCCGGGCGACCAGCCAGCGCAGCGCCGCCTGCACGTCGGCGCGGCGGTCCGCTTCGCGCACCGTGCGCTTGCTCTGGGGGATTTCGCAGATCGAGCGCAGGCCGCGCGGGCCGAAGCTGTCGAGCACCAGCACGTGCATCTGCGCGGCATTGAGATCGGCCGCGTAACGGCGCAGGTGCGCCGTCAGCTGCCCACGTGTGTCATAGGGGCCGCTGCAACCGTGCAGGGCCACGACCGCCGGGCGCGGCCCCGGGGCCGCCGCTGCAAACCAGTACCCGGCCAGGGGAACGGTCGCCGGCACATCGACGCGCAGACCCGTGGGCGGTTTCTGGGCCGCGGCCAGCAGGGGCAGCAGCAGCACCGCCCACAGCAAGCGCAGGGCAGCCCGCTGCATGCTCAGGCGCTCCAGCGCACCAGGCCACTCCAGGCCGTGGCCAGCACCACGACACCGAAGACGATGCGGTACCAGGCAAAACCGTTGAAGCTGTGCGTGGAGATGAAACGCAGCAGCCAGCGCACGCAGAGCCAGGCGCTGATGAAGGAGAACAGCAGGCCCACACCGAACATGGGCAGGTCGGCCAGGGAGAGCAGCGCGCGCTCCTTGTAGAGGCTGTAGGCACCCGCGCCGATCAGCGTGGGAATGGCCAGGTAGAAGGAGAAATCGGTGGCCGCCTTGCGGGAGAGGCCCAGCAGCATGCCGCCGATGATGGTGGCGCCGCTGCGGCTGGTGCCCGGGATCATGGCCAGGCACTGCACCAGGCCCAGCTTGAGCGCGTCCTTCCAGTCCATGGCGTCCACGTCGAGGATGCGCGGCGCGGTCTCGGCGCGCGCCTGGCGCTGCTCGGCCCAGAGGATGATGAAACCGCCGATGATGAAGGTGGTGGCCACCACCTCGGCCGTGAACAGGTGGGCCTTGATGGCCTTGCCCGCCAGCAGGCCCAGCACCACGGCGGGCATGAAGGCGATCAGCACGTTGAGCGTGAACTGCTGCGCCTGCCGGCTCGTGGGCAGGGCCACCACGGTGGCGCGCAGCTTCTGCCAGTAGACCAGGATCACCGCCAGGATGGCGCCGGTCTGGATGGCGATGTCGAAGACCTTGGCCTTCTCGTCGTCGAAGCCCAGCAGCGCGCCGGCCAGGATCAGGTGGCCGGTGCTGGAAATGGGCAGGAATTCGGTCAGGCCTTCGACGATGCCCATCAGGGCGGCCTTGATCAACAGGGTGAGATCCACGTGTACTCCAGGAAGGAGCGTGGATTATCGCTGGCGGGGCCAGTCCCGGAGTGCGGGGATGTAGGCAGGACTTTCCGAGATCGAGTTGTGGTCAGCGCCCTGGATCACCACCAGCCGCGCAGTTCCTGCCGGGAAACGCTCGTACAGCGCTTGCGTGCTCGCCCAAGGGATCACCTCATCCTGCTCGGCAGCAAGCAACAGCGTCGGCGCAGAGACCTGCCCGGCATACCGCCATGACTCGAACTTGTCCCGCAACAGCCAGCGCATCGGGAAGTAAGGAAAGCGCTGCTCTGCCAGCTGCTGGATGCTGCTGTAAGGCGTGACGAGAACCAGTCGGGCCACAGGGCGCTGGCTTGCCAGGTGGACCGCCACCCCGCTGCCCAGACTACGCCCGACCACGGTGATGTGGCTGTGTCCAGCCTGAACCCGATCAAAGAGCGCAAGAGCATCTGCGAAGAGCGCGGCCTCCGAAGGTGTCCCCGAACTCCCGCCATAGCCCCGGTAGTGCAGGAGGTAAATGGCATGGTCCGCAAACGCGGCCGCCAGACCGGGGAGGCTGTAGCTGACGTCTTCCGCATTGCCGCCGAAGTAGATCAGGGCATGGGGGCCGCTGTGCGGGCGTGTTGTGACCAGAAGCTGGGCGCCATCCGTAGTCAGCTGCCAGGTCGCAGCGCCCGGAACTTGCGCCCGCGGCTGCGGGAAATAGATGAAGGCGCGCTGGAAGAAGAACAGCAGGACGCAAAGCGCGAGATAGGTCGACGCCAGGATGATGAGGAACGTGGTCACTGTGCGCAGCATAGCTGCCTGCCGCCTGTTCACGGCAGCCAGGCTACAGCGGCGCGAGCCCCGAGAACTGGCTCTGTTCCGGGTTGAAGTTCGGGTCCAGGCAGGCGTTGGTGAAACCGACCGGACCGACGTCCACCAGGATCACCGCCCAGGTGTCCCATCGGTTGCGGGGGTCCATGCCGTAAGGGTCCATCTTGATCTCCTCGGGGTTGACCTTGCGGCCCACGTAGGAAGAGATGACCTGGAGCAACTGGCGGAAGTCCTCCACTCTCTGGACTTGCTGCATGGACTGCTCGAATCCGCATCCGCTGGGTCTGAACCTGGGCACTTTGATTTCCTCATCTGCTGACCCGCCTATTCTGCCGCGGCCTGCCACAGGCCCTGTATCAATATGTTCAACGGCAGTAGGGTCTTGTCATTCGTAACGCAGCGCCTGGATCGGCAGCAGGTGCGCGGCGCGCCGTGCCGGGTAGAAACCGAAGAACACACCCACCAGGGCGGAGAAGCCCACGGCCAGCACGATGGCGCCGAGCGACATGTTCACGTTCCAGCCGGCCAGCACCCCCACGCCCCAGGTCGCCAGCCCGCCCAGCAGCACCCCCAGGGCGCCGCCGAAGAGCGAGAGCGTCACAGCCTCGATCAGGAACTGCGCCAGGATGTCCTGGGGGCGCGCGCCCACCGCCATGCGCAGGCCGATCTCGCGCGTGCGCTCGGTCACGCTGACCAGCATGATGTTCATGATGCCGATGCCGCCGATCACCAGGCTGATGCCGGCCACCGCCGCCAGCAGCAGCGTCATGATGCGGCTGGCCTCCTCCTGCGCCTGCAGGATCTCCGACAGGTTGCGCACATTGAAGGTGTCGTCACCGCCGGGCGGCACCTTCAGGCGCTGGCGCAGCAGCTCGCGCACGCTCTCCTCGGCCAGCTTCATGCTCTGGCCCTCGCGCACCTTGACGTGGATGGTCCAGATGCGCTTGACATTGCCGCCCGCGTTCCAGATGCGGTTGCGGAAGGTGGACATGGGCACGATCACCACGTCGTCCTGGTCCTGCCCCATGCTGTTCTGGCCCTTGCGCGCCAGCACGCCCACCACGGTGAAGGGCACGCCGCGCACGCGGATCACCTGGTCGATCGGGTCATCGTCGCCGAAGAGCTCGCGCACCACCGTCTGTCCCAGCCAGGCCACCTTGGCCGAGCCCGACTGCTCGGCCGCCTCGAACAGGCGCCCACTCTCCAGCGACCAGTCGCGCACCTCCAGGTAGGCGTTGGTGGTGCCGAAGATGTTGGTGTTCCAGTTGGCGTTCTGCGCCACCGCCTGCGCCGAGGTGCGCGACGACGGTGCCGAAGCCTGCACCTCGGGGATCTCGATGGCAATCGCCTCGGCATCCTCTTCCGTGAAACGCGAACGCGTCTGCGCCGCCTGGCGCACGCCGGCCGCGGAAAGGCTGCCCGGCAGCACCAGCATCACGTTGGAGCCCAGGCCCTTCATCTGTTCCTGCACGCGCTCGGTGGCGCCGCTGCCCACGGCGATCATGGTGATCACCGCCGCCACGCCGATGATGATGCCCAGCATGGTCAGGATGCTGCGCAGCGTGTTGGCAGCCAGCGCGCGCCAGGCCGTTCGGAAGGCGGCGAACCAGTTCATGCCGCGGCCTCCGCGGGCGCTTCCAACTTGTGTCCGCTCTGGCGCACGTCCTCCACGATCTGCCCGTCGCGGAACACCAGGCGCCGGCGCGCCCAGGCCGCGATGTCGGCCTCGTGTGTGACGATCACCACCGTCATGCCCCGCGCGTTCAGATCGGCCAGGATGCGCATGATGTCTTCGCTCGTCTTGGTGTCCAGCGCGCCCGTGGGCTCGTCGGCCAGGATCAGCTGCGGGTTGTTCACCAGCGCACGCGCAATCGCCACGCGCTGCTGCTGCCCGCCCGAGAGTTCAGACGGCGTGTGCTGCCAGCGCTCGCCCAGGCCCACGGTCTGCAGGGCCTGCAACGCACGCGCCTTGCGGTCGGCCGACTTCACGCCCGCATAGACCATGGGCAGCTCCACGTTCTCCTGCGCGCTGGTGCGCGGCAGCAGGTTGAACTGCTGGAAGACGAAACCGATGCGCCGGTTGCGGATGGACGCCAGCTGCTCCGGCGTCATGGTCTCCACCTCTTCGCCGGCCAGGCGGTATTGGCCACTGCTGGGCTGGTCCAGGCAACCCAGGATGTTCATGAGTGTCGATTTGCCCGAACCGGAAGCCCCCATGATGGCCACGAACTCGCCCTCGGCGATGTCCAGCGACACCTCGCGCAGCGCGTGCACGGTGGTGTTGCCCATGGTGTAGGTCTTGCTGAGCGCGCGCGCTTCAATGAGGGTCATGTCAGAACATCATCCGCGGACCGGTGGCGCCCGGGCGCGCCGTGCCGCCCGCCGCGCCGCTGACACCGGTGATCACGCTGGCGCCCTCCTTCAGCTCGGCTGCTTCCGGCGAATTGGGCCCCACGACCAGCTCGGTCTGGCTGCCGTCGGTGATCCCCAGGCGCACGTTCAGCGCCTTCGGCCTGCCGTCGGCGCCCAGCACGTAGATGCGCCCGCGGGTGATGGTGCGGCCCGCCAGCTCGGCCTGCATCTCGGCGTAACGTTTTTTCTGCCCGGGCGTCAGCAGCTCGGCGATGCGAGCGCGGATGTCGGCGGTGATGCGCTCGCGCGCCTTGCTGCGATCGGCCTCGGGCAGCTCGCGCAGCGCCATGAACTTCGGCCGGGCGCTGGCGTAGATGGCGTCCACCTTGCCGGTCTGCGCGGTGTCGAGCTGCAGTTCGCGCACCAGGCGGTTGCGGAATTCCGCCAGGGCGTTGCTGCCACCGGCCGCGGGGGTGGCAGGTGCGGCGACAGGGGCCGAAGCCGCGTCCATCGGCGCGGGCGACGCTGATGGTGCCGCAGGCTCCACACCGGCGATACGCACGCGCAGCGCGGCATTGGGCATCTTGAGCACGTTGTCGCGCATGTCGGTCACCACGCGCACATTGGCCGTCATGCCCGGCAGCAGGCGCCCGTCGGTGTTAGAGAAGGTCACCACGGCCACATAGGTCACCACGTTGGAGACATTGAGCGCGGCCTTGCGCACCTGGGAGATCGCGCCCTCGAAAGTCTGGCCCGGGAAGGCATCCACCGTGAAGCTGGCCTTCTGCCCGTTGCGGATGCGGCCCACGTCGGCCTCGTCGATACTGGCCTCCACCTGCATGTCGCGCAGGTTGCGGGCAATCACGAAGAGCTCGGGCGCCTGCAGGCTGGCCGCCACGGTCTGCCCCTTCTCGATGGCGCGCTTGATCACGATGCCGTTCACCGGCGAGGTGATGCGGGTGCGCGCCAGGTCGATGCGCGCCTGCGCCAGCGCCGCCTCGCGCTGGGCCACGCTGGCCTGCGCGCTTTTCACCTGCGCATCGGTCACGCCCAGCTGGGCTTCGGCCGCCTTCACGGATTCATTGCTGGTGTTGACCAGGGCGTTGGACTTGTCGGCCTCGCTCTGCGCGATAAAACCCTTGCCCACCAGCATCAGGTTGCGCTCGTGGGTACGGCGCGCCTCGGCCAGGTCGGTCTGCGCGCGCGACACCTGGGCGCGGCTGGCCACCACATTGGCCTGCGCCGTCAGCACCACGGCGCGGGCGGCGTCCACGTCGGCCTGGGCCGAACGCACGCGGTACTCAAACGTTTCGGGGTCGATCACGGCCAGCAGCTGGCCGGCCTTGACCTCGGAGTTGAAGTCCACGTACAGGTCCTTGATCTGGCCCGACACCTGGGTGCCCACCGTCACCTGCGTCACCGGGCTCACCGAACCGCTGGCCGACACCGCCGACTGCAGCGGCCCGCGCTCGATCTTGCCCGTGCGGTACTGCACCTCGGAGCTGCCGCCGCGCTGCGTCCACCACCAGCCCAGCGCCCCCACCAGCACCAGTACCACCGCGCCCGCCGCCAGATATGTCTTTTTCATACGGCCGATTGTAGGAACAAGGCCATATCCCGTGCGGTGGACAGGTGTCGCTTGTGTAAAGACGCGGCAAACCCGCCCGCCGTTCGCACCGCCCGGCGGCATCTGGCGCCGCGCCCGGCGCCCTCCGTCGCATGGCGCTGGCCCGGCGGCCGGTGCCGTCGCACAGTCCGGCTCACCGAACACCCAAGGAGAGACCCATGGCCCTGGAAATGACCCCGACGATCGCCATCCACCTCAGCGCCGCGCTGGCGGCCACCGTCATCGGCCCGCTGGCCCTGTGGGCGCGCCAGGGCCGCACGCAGCACCCGCGCCTGCACCGCGCCTTCGGCTACGCCTGGGTCACGCTGATGGCCGTCACCGCCCTCTCCGCCGTCTTCATCCGCAGCACCACCATCCTCAACATCAAGGGCTACACGCTGATCCACCTGCTGATCCCCGTCGTCTTCTTTGCACTGTTCGGCGCCTTCTGGTACCTGGCCCAGCGCGACATCGCCGGCCACCGCCGGGTCATGCGCATCACCTACGTCGTCGCCTGCATCGTGGCCGGCAGCTTCACCCTGCTGCCCAACCGCTACCTGGGCAACCTGCTCTGGAAGCAGTGGCTGGCCTTGGTCTGATCCCTTCATCCCTTTCTTCACCCACCTGGAGCCCACCATGCACCCTGCGCACTCCGAAGCCGACCTCGACCGCCTGGCCCGCCGCCACGCCAAGGCCAAGCTCGGCTGGTACTTCCACGCCTGCATCTACATCCTGGTCAACCTGCTGCTCGCGGGCCTGGCCAGCCTGGGCGATCGCCACTGGGCCGTCTACCCCGCCCTGGGCTGGGGCCTGGGCCTGGCCATCCACGGCCTCGCGGTGCTGCTGGCCACCCACGGCTACCCCTTGCACGAGCGCCTGGTGGAACGCGAACGCCAGCGCCTGCTGGCCCAGCGTGATCCCTGGTAAACCACGACACTAGCGGAACCACCTCATGAAAAACCCCAGCTTGAACCACCTGCTGCGTCTCGCCACCCTGGCCGCCGGCGCCCTCATCGGCCTGGCGGCCCAGGCGGCCGTGGGCCTGGACGAACTGCCCGGCAGCGAGGGCGACGGCCCCGTCACCGTCTTCTACCCTTCCAGCAGCCCGGCCCAGGCCGTGCAGCGCGGCCGTCTCACGCTGTCCGTCGCGCCGCAGGGCGCGCCCGAGCGTGGCAACGGCCGCCTTCTCGTGCTCTCGCACGGCTCCGGCGGTGAACCCTGGTCGCAGAGCGATCTGGCCCTGGCGCTGGCCGGTGCCGGTTTTGTGGTGGCCCTGCCCGAACACGCCGGCGACAACTGGCGCGACCACAGCAAGATCGGCCCCGAGAGCTGGAAGCTGCGCCCGCTCGAAGTCTCACGCGCCATCGACGTGCTGGGCCGCGATGCGCGTTTCGCGCCGCTGCTGGACCTGCAGCGCGTGGGCGTCTACGGCATGTCCGCCGGTGGCCACACCACCCTCACCCTGGCCGGCGGACGCTGGTCACCCGCACGCCTGCGCGACCACTGCGCGGCCCACCTGGCCGAAGACTTCGCCGCCTGCACCGGCGGGGCCAGCGAACTCACCGGTGGTTGGCTCGACGGCCTCAAACAAGGCATTGCCGGCTTCATCATCCGCCACAAACTGCAGGACGACACCCTGTACGGCCACACCGATCCGCGCATCCGCGCCGCCGTTGCGGCCGTGCCCTTCGCGGTGGACTTCGACCTGGGCAGCCTGGCCCAGCCGGTCGTCCCCCTGGCCCTGATCGAGGCCGGGCAGGACCGCTGGTTGCGCCCGCAGTTCCACAGCGGCCCGGTGCTGGCCGCCTGCAGCAGCTGCACAAGGCTGGCCCTGTTGCCCACGGGTGGCCACGGCGCCCTGCTCGCGCCCCTGCCGCCGGCCGACAAGCTGCCCGAGCGCATCGAACGCCTGCTGGCCGACCCGCCGGGTTTCGACCGGGCCGAGCTGCCCGCGCTCTACCAGCGCATCGCCGGCTTCTTCCGCCAGCACCTGCAACCCTAGAATGCCTGGGCCGGCCCCGCTCTGCGGCGCTGCACGCCCCACCCCTGCACCATGAAAAAAATCGACTGGCCCGACAAACGCCGCACCTACCTGCAGGTGCTGACCTTTGCGCTCTTCGTCGCCGCCCTGCAATACGCCTTCCTGCCCGAACGCTCCTTCGGCCCGCCGCTGGTGTATTCCTTTTTCATCGCCAGCATCACCTGGGCCATCATCGACTTCGGGCGCGACCTCATCGCCGGCAGCGACGAGACCGGCTGGCCCCGGGGCTGGCGCGGCATCGTGCTGGTGGTGGGCGCCATCGCCGTGGGTTACCTGCTGGGCAGCGCCATCGCCGACCGCCTGTGTTCCGTCTTCGGCTGGCAGGCGGTGGACGCCGGCAGCCGCGAGAACCTGCTGCGCAGCTCCATCCTCATCACCCTGCTCGCCGGGATGGCGGCAAGCTATTATTTTTATAGCAAAGGCAAAAGTGCCTACCTCGAACGCAAGATGGGCGAAGCCCGCCGCCAGGCCGACGAAGCGCGCCTGCGCCTGCTCGAATCGCAGCTCGAACCGCACATGCTGTTCAACACCCTGGCCAATCTGCGCGCGCTCATCGCCACCGACCCGGCGCGCGCCACCGCCATGCTCGACCGCATGATCGCCTACCTGCGTGCCACGCTGGCCGCCTCGCGCGCCACCAGCCACAGCCTGCAGGCCGAGTTCGAGCGCCTGCGCGACTACCTCGAACTCATGGCCGTGCGCATGGGCCCGCGCCTGCGCTACACGCTGGAGCTGCCGCCTGAGCTGGCCGCCCAGCCCGTGCCGGCCCTGCTGCTGCAACCCCTGGTGGAAAACGGCATCCTGCACGGGCTGGAACCCAAGGTGGAAGGCGGCAGCCTGCGCGTGTCTGCCCAACGCCAGGGCGACGTGCTCACCCTGGTGGTCAGCGACAGCGGCATGGGCTACACCGCCGCCACCCCCGCGGGCTCCGGCTTCGGCCTGGCCCAGGTGCGCGAACGCCTGCTCAGCACCTACGGCCCGCAGGCCGCGCTGAGCCTGGCCACCCCGCCCGGCCGCGGCACCATCGTCACCCTCAGTTTCCCCGCCGCATGAACCCGCCCCGCGCCCTCATCGCCGAAGACGAGCCCCTGCTGGCCCAGGCCCTGCAGGCCGAACTGGCACGCGCCTGGCCCGAACTGCGCATCGTGGGTGTGGCGGGCGACGGCGCCAGCGCCGTGCAACAGACCCTGCAGCAGCAGCCCGACGTGCTCTTCTTCGACGTGCGCATGCCCGCCCTCAGCGGCCTGGACGCCGCCGCCCGCCTGGCCGACGAATGGCCGCAGCATGGACCCGATGCGCGGCCCTTCCCTGCCCTGGTCTTCGTCACCGCCTACGACCAGTACGCCATGCAGGCCTTCGAGGCGCAGGCGGTGGACTACCTGCTCAAGCCGGTGGAGCCGGCCCGCCTCCAGAAAACCGTGGTCCGCGTGCAGCAGGCCCTGTCCGGACGGGCCCAGGGCGCTATGAATTTTGAAGCAACGCTGGCCCAGCTGCGCGGCCTGCTGCACGCCGGTGCGGCCCCGGCGGCCCGGCCGCTGCAGCTCATCCAGGCCGGTGTGGGCACGGCCATTCGTTTGGTGCCGGTGGACGAGGTGCTCTATTTCGAGGCGGCCGACAAATACGTACGCGTCATCACCGCCGGCCAGGAAGCCCTGATCCGCACCCCGCTGTCGGCCCTGCTGCCCCAGCTCGACGCCCAGGCCTTCTGGCAGGTGCACCGCGGCACCGTGGTGCGCGCCGCCGCCATCGAGTTGGTCACACGGGATGAGGCCGGGCGCCTGAGCCTGCAGCTGCGCGGCAGCGCGGAGCGCCTGGCCGTCAGCCGGCTCTACGCCCACCTCTTCAAGGCCATGTAGGCCGGCCGCAGCACATCCGAAGCTTCAGCCTGTCAGGTCGACGAATACCGCTAACGCGGCATGAGCTCGTACAGATCGAACCCTGCGTTGCGTCCACCCAGACAACTGGCCAGGGTGTCCTCGATCTTGCGCCACATGGCCAGTCGATTGCGCCATTTCGAGATGCTGTGGCCTTCATCCTTGAACAGCAGGTACTCCACCGGGCGCTCCAGCTTCTGCAGGGCGTCGACGACATCGTCCGAATCCTGACGCTGCACGCGCACGTCGTTGGCGCCCTGGATCACCAGCAAAGGCACGGTGATCTTCTCGATCTGCGAGATCGGTGAGTTGGCCAGCATCCGGGCGCGCTCATCGGGCTTGTTCACATCGCCGTAGAAACGCGCGACGTAGTGGCGGCTGCGCCAGTAAGGCGGCCAGCTCTCCAACGTGCGAGGCCAGTTGGCCACGCCCACCACATTGACCCCGCAACGGTAATCATGCGGCTTCTGGATCAGCTGCATCAGCACCGAGAAGCCCCCAAAGCTGCCACCCAATAACGCCAGACGCTTGGGGTCCGCCATCTGCTGGTCCACGGCCCATTGCACGCTTTCGGCAATGTCTTTCTGCAGGCGCCCCGCGTACTCGCGTGCGCCCGCCCACATGTGCTCCCGCCCGTAGCCCGTGGAGCCCCGGTAGTTGACGGTCATCACGGCATAGCCGCGGTTGGCCAACAGTTGGTTGGTATTGAAACCAGCCGGACTCCAGCTGTCTCTCACCCACGGGCCGCCATGGATATTCACCACCAGCGGCGTCGGGCCGGTGATGCCGCGCGGCCGGATGATGTAACCATGCACCCTGCGCCCGTCCGAGGCCTTGAACGAAAAAGGCTGAACGGGCGACAGGAGAGCGGCGGCTTCCGTCTGCATGGGATTCAGCCGTGTCACCTGCCCGGTGGCACGGTCCAGCAACAACTCAGCGGTGTCGAAGTGGCCCACGCTGCGCAGCACCAGGCGCAGGTTGTTTTCGGAAAAACCCTGCGGTCGGGTGATCACGGGCTCGGACGGCAGCATACCGGCAGCCAGAGCCTTCTGCACGGCAGCCTGCACGTCGCGGCCCAGTGCCTCGTCGAGGTAGGTGATGCGCGGCAGGTCCGGCTCCACCACATAAGCCACCGCGCCCGCCATGCCGGCACCAAACACTGCATAGCTCAGATCCACCTGCTCATGGCTGGCAAGCACGCGTTCCTGCCCGCTCGCCAGGTCCACCTCCAGCAGCACGACCTTGTCCCGCCCGATATTGGTGGTGACCCAGGCCTTGCCTGCTACCGGGTCGAGCCGGTGCACCCAGTAGGAGTCAAAACCGCCGATGGTCTTGAACGCCCGCCAGCTGCCATCGGGCTGCAGCAGCTCGATGGTGCGATCAGCCCCATCCTCCCGACCCAGTTGACGAACGCGTCCAACCAGCTCGCGGTGGGTACCGATCAACCAGCCGGTCACCTTGCCATCGCTGCGCGCCACCTCGCGCACGGTACGCGCCAGCGCATCGCCCTCGTACAGGTCCATCGTGGCTTTGTCGCGCTGGTTGCTGCCGAAGAAGAACTTCGCGCCGCTGGTCCCCG
Source organism: uncultured Hylemonella sp. (assembly GCA_963512175.1). Classification (GTDB taxonomy): domain Bacteria; phylum Pseudomonadota; class Gammaproteobacteria; order Burkholderiales; family Burkholderiaceae_C; genus Hylemonella. The sequence goes on from CAUPLI010000001.1 coordinate 478,818, forward strand.
AGCGCCCCATGTACTCCGCGCGCGCCCCGCGCCACGGCGTCACCACCCAGGGATCGAGTGCCGCTGATTGCACATCCTGCACCAGCAGCTGGATGTTTTCGTCACCGCTTGGGTCTTTGCTGTAGAGCAGGTGCCGGCTGTCGGCCAGCCAGGTGCGGATGCTGGCCGACCCTCGCCCTTGGTTGCCCGTGGCGTAGGTGGTGACCGGGCTGCCCGGCGCCACACTGCGCACTGCCAGCCCGATATCCGTCCCCACGGTTTGCTGCCACAGCAGGCGCTGCCCGTCTGGCGACAGCACGTAGCCGCCCGCATAGTCAATATTGGCCACAAAGCGGCGTACCGGCACCAGCTCAGGCAAGGGTTCGCCTTGCTGCGCCGAAGCCGTCATGCACGCCGCCGCCGCTATCCACATGACCACGGCTGCGCCCAGGGTTGCAGGAACTCTTGTGTAAGGCATGGAACGCCCCTCCCCTTGAATGCTGCCCATCATATCGGCTGGGGCTCGCCCCACGGGCCCCCAACAGACTGAGCCGGCCCGAAACGGCGGGCCCATAAAAAACGGCGCTCGTGAGAGCGCCGTGTAATGACCGTGCAAAGGCACAGTCAGCCGCGGGGGAGGACCGCGGCGCGTCAGCAGGATATCACCGTCGGTTACCCATGTGCAACTCAGGGCCTCGGCCGCCCTGGCCCCGGTCACCGCGGTCGCCGCCGCGCTGGGCATGGTGCTCGCCGCGGCCGCGATCGTCGTGGCGGCCATGGTGGCGGTCGTCCCGGCGGTCGTGGCGGTCATTCCAGTGGCCGTAGCCATGGCCGTAGTAGCCCGGGTGCACGCGGTGCACCGGATGCGGGGGCAGGTAGACCACGCGGGGCGGGGGCATATAGATCGGCCGCGCATGCACATGGGGGCGTTCGTGCACCACCACCGGTGCCGCCGGCATATTGCTCACGCCGACATGGATGCCCGGCTGCGACATGGCGATGGACCAGAAAACATCCATATCGTCGTGCCCGGCCTGGGCGGCGCTGCTGGCTCCCAGGCCCAGTGCGGCCACCAGGGCCAGGGCAGCGATGGAAGATTTGCTTTGGGTCGTCATGAGGGTTCTCCTTTACGGGGCCGCCGGTGGGCTGCCCTGTACCCTCAACGCCCTCACCCCCGGCCCGGCTGCGAAGCGCCGGTGAAGGAGGTTACGGGATGTAACCCAGCTATTGAAGTTGCGGCTTATATATCAGCGTGGCCGCAGCCCCGCCGGCAGCCAGCCGCTGAGTCGCGCCTCGATGGCCTGTTCATGCCGCTGCCACCAGATCCCCAGCGCCACCACGGCCAGCCCCAGGAGAGTGAGCACCAACGGAAACAGCATGCTGTTCTGGAACACCCGGTACGACAGGTAGCCCAGGTAACCCGCCACCCCGAAGGCCCCCAGCACCGTGAAGACCCGCCGGCCGATGGCCGCGCCCAGGAAGATCAGGCCCACATTGATCAGCGCGTAGATCGCCTTGCCCAGCTGCGAGCCCGAATCCTGCAGGCTCAGGCCGCCCCAGAACATGATGGCGCCGAAGAGATAAAGCCAGAAGGCAAAGTCCTGCCGCCACTCGCCCTGCGCCAGGCGGCTGCGCATGTCCACCCACATGGCCAGCAGGCAGGTGCCGATGCCGAAGACCAGGGACATGTCGCGCATGAACTTGTATTCAAAGCCGGCCTGCTGCATCAGCAGGCTGGCCACGTCCATGTACATGTACCAGACCGTCACCGCCACCGGCATCACCATGAAAGGCAGGCGGTAGCGCCACAGCATCACCACCGCGGCGGCCAGGGTGCCGAACTCCAGCGTCAGCCAGCGCCAGTCGATGTGCGTGTGATAGGCCCGGTAGCTGCTGGGCCCGCCCGGTGGCCACAGGCCCAGGCCGCTTTGCAGGGCCCACAGCGCCAGCGGCACCAGGCAGACCGCCAGCGTGGCCAGAATGCCGGCCGGCGTGCCCAGCCCCCGGCCCTTGAGGTGGTCGGCCACCAGCAGGGCGCCCACCAGATAGCCCAGGGCAATGGCCAGCAGGCCCCAGGGGCCGAACTGTTGCCAGCCCAGGGTCATGAACAGCGTCATGGCGCCGATGGCCACCATGCCGCCAAAGTAATAGAGCACATTGGTGAAGGAAAAGCGCGGCCCGGCGGGCAGGCTGGCGGGCACCGTGGCCTGCACCCGGACCTTGGCCACCCAGCGCGCCCAGAGCTGCTGGGACTGCTGGCCGGTGATCAGCCCGTCGCGCACGGCAGCCTGCAGATCGGCCTGGGAGACGGAGACACTGTCGCTTTGTGGTTCGCTCATGGCGCCCTCCTGTGCCGAGCATGGTAGCAAGCCTGCGCCCGGCGGAGCCGGCCCCTAAAATGGCTGGATGAGCAAGCCCAGCACCCCTGATAACAAAGAAGCCCCCAAGGCCAGCAATTTCCTGCGCCAGATCATCGAACACGACCTGGCCGCCGGCACCTACAGCGGCCGCCGCTGGGCCCACCAGCCGGGTGAAGCCAGCCTGCAGGAGCCCGGCCAGCCCGACCCCGCCCGCATCCGCACCCGCTTCCCGCCCGAACCCAACGGCTACCTGCACGTGGGCCACGCCAAGAGCATCTGCCTGAACTTCGGCCTGGCGCGCGACTACGGCGGCGTCTGCCACATGCGCTTCGACGACACCAACCCCGAGAAGGAAGAGCAGGAGTACGTCGACTCCATCACCGACGCGGTCAAGTGGCTGGGTTTCGGCTGGGACGCGCATGGCGACAGCCACCTGTACTACGCCAGCAACTACTTCGACTTCATGTACCGCGCCGCCGAGTACCTGGTGGAAACCGGCCACGCCTATGTGGACGAGCAGACGCCTGACGAGATGCGCGCCAACCGCGGTGACTTCGGCAAACCCGGCACCGACAGCCCCTTCCGCAGCCGCACCCCCGCCGAGAACCTGGCCCGCTTTCGCGAAATGCGCGCCGGCAAACATGCAGATGGCTCCATGGTGCTGCGCGCCAAGATCAGCATGGCCAGCCCCAATATCAACCTGCGCGACCCGGCCATCTACCGCATCCGCCGCGCCACCCACCACAACACGGGTGACGCCTGGTGCATCTACCCCATGTACTCGTTTGCGCACCCCATCGAGGACGCGCTGGAGAACATCACCCACAGCATCTGCACGCTGGAGTTCGAAGACCAGCGCCCCTTTTACGACTGGACGCTGGAGCGCATCGTCCCCATCCTGCGCGCGCCGCAGTTTGCGCATGCGAAAGAGCTGATCGAGAAGATCGAGGGCCAGGGCGTGGAAGCCGGCAAGGAATTTGCCCTGCACTGCCACAACCGTGCGGACAAACTCTTTGCCAGCGCTGCCGAAGGCCAGCTGCGCACGATGTTTGCCAAGTGGGAGCACAACCGCGACGCCGTGCTGCACGACCTGCCCGCCTTCTTCGCCCTGCTGAAGAAAGAAACCGCGCAGTTCACCCCCCTGCTGGCCCACGCCCTGGACGGCCAGCGCCCCAACGTCTTCCTGCTGCCGCACCAGCACGAGTTCGCCCGCCTGAACCTCACCTACGTGATCACCAGCAAACGCAAGCTGGCCCAACTGGTGAGCGAAGGCCGCGTGAGCGGCTGGGACGACCCGCGTTTGCCCACCATCGTCGGCCTGCGCCGCCGCGGCTACACGCCCGAGAGCATCCAGCTCTTTGCCGAACGCATCGGCGTCACCAAGGACTACAGCTGGATTGACTACAGCACGCTGGAAGGCTGCCTGCGCGAAGACCTGGAGAGCAAGGCCCACCGCGGCATGGCCGTGCTGGACCCGGTGAAACTGGTGCTCACCAACTGGGCCGAGGCCTTTGGCAGCGACAGCTATACCGAGGAATGCAGCCAGCCAGCCCTGCCGCACGTGGAAGAGGGCCAGGTGGCGCCCGCACCGCGCAAGTTCCTGATCGGCCGCGAGGTGTGGATCGAACGCGAAGACTTTGAAGAAGTGGCGCCCAAAGGCTACAAACGTCTTTTCCCCGGCAACGTGGTGCGCCTCAAGGGCGGTTATGTGATCGAGTGCACCGGCTGCCTACGCGATGCAGCAGGCAAGGTGACTGAAGTGCACGCCAAGGTCATCCCCGGCACCAAGAGCGGCACCCCCGGCGCCGACAGCGTCAAGGCCAAGGCCGCCATCACCTGGGTGGCCGTGGCCGACGGCGTGGCCGCCGAAGTGCGCCTCTACGACCGCCTGTTCACCGATGCGCAACCGGACGCGGGCGGCAAGGACTTCCTGGCCAGCCTGAACCCGGACAGCCTGAAGACCGTCACCGCCTATGTGGAACCTTCACTGGCCCAGGCCGCGGCGGACGACAAGTTCCAGTTCGAGCGGCATGGTTATTTTGTGGCGGACCGACTGGACCATACCAAGGGTAAGCCCGTCTTCAACCGGGTGACGGGGTTGAAGGACTCCTGGGGGAAATAGTATGAATTCCATTGCGGTCAGGGATCAATTTCTAAGATCTACGGCCGAATGGATCTGTGATTCGTACTCGCTTTCCATACGCTATCTTGCTGTCAAAGATCAAAACGGCTTGCGTATCCTTGATGCCGCATTGAGTGCGGGGCCGTTACCTCCTCCGAGACCTGTCAATTTCTCAATCGAAGTCGGCTCTCTCTACGCTGGCCAAAAGACGTTCCCGTCTTTAAAAAGGACTGTCTTAGAAAAAAAGCTAGCGCAAGCTGCCGACGGGAAACTTGAAGTCAACGGACTTCAACTGACATTGAAAGCCACGAGCTCGCCAGATTACTACTCACCCCCACCCAATCAAGAAACTTGGTTTTCAGATCTCCATTTGATCGTACAAGGCACTCAGTTACCGCCCTCGCCGATTCATGACTCTATCGAAGTTGACCAAGCCTTACGCTGCATCACACCGCCATTTGATGGGATGACCGATCTCAGCACATTGCTGCAACTCTCGGACCCGCGATCAGGCGGACGTCAACCTACCATCAACATTCGAGTTAACCCTCCAGTCGACGTGATGTTCGACAACACAACACTGCGAGAAAATAAATTCCAAGCGCTTCTCCACGCGCATCCGAAATTTGACGTTAGGCGGATCGGATTAGCCATCCGTGAATTTCCTGGTGATGGAGTCAAGACCAGGAGGCAAGTGGCACATGAGATCAACTGGAAGCGCGTAAGCAAGGGCCGTCGGCCCGGTTTACTTGACATTTCCCTGGTCAATGCCGACAGCGTTCTTACCATGTTGACTGTGGGTGGTCGCACCGTGAGACGCCAGTGGCATATGGATCCGGACAAAGCGATCAACTCCAGATATGTTGCAACTCAGTTATTTGACAAAGAACTAAAGCAGCTTCGGGATTCCGTACTGAATCCCATGGATTCAGATCGCTTTGAACGAGGAATTGCATCGCTACTTTTTCTTCTTGGTTTTTCGCCTGCTATTCAGGTTGAAACTCAAGCGCCAGACATAGTAGTTACCACGCCTGGGGACAAGATTGCGATACTTGAGTGCACGATAAAGATCGCGGACTTCCATAGCAAACTGGGAAAGCTTGTAGATCGCCGGAACGCACTAGTAAAGGCATTAGGAGCTATCGGGCACAACCTTCGAGTTGATGCGATCCTTGTTTGCGGCTTGCCACGCCTACAAATCGCTGCTGACGAAAACCTGCTTATTCAGCACCAAGTCACGTTGATAGCGAAGGAAGATTTAGAGCAATCGTTCAACAGGATTCGAATACCAATAAACCCAGACGAAATGCTTGATCGTGCAGCCGCCCAACTTGCGTCGCGTAACATTATCGACAAATAGACGCATATGCACTCCATCGAAAATAGACAGTAAGGGGTCAACAAATATGAAAGCCACCTGGAACAACACCGTCATCGCCGAGAGTGACGACACCGTGCTGGTGGAGGGCAACCACTACTTCCCCGAGCACACGCTCAAGCGCGAGTACGTCACCTTCAGCAACCACAAGACCACCTGCCCCTGGAAGGGCGAGGCGCACTACTACGCGCTCATGGTCAACGGCGACATGCTGCCCGACGCCGTGTGGTACTACCCCGAGCCCAAGCCCGAGGCCCATCTCATCCAGGGCCGCGTGGCCTTCTGGAAGGGCGTGAAGATCGAGGAGTGAGTAGCGAAGCGGCAACACGCTGCTTGCGAAAATTCTTCAGTGACGGTAGATTCAACCCTGCTCAGGAACCGCACCACCTGACCTCATTGGGCATACGCCCATGTCTAGCCGAATCGGATACCCGCCGGCGCCCGTCAGACGAGTGATTCGTCCCGGGGATTTGCTTGTAACCCAAGTGAGTTCCCATGTCCTCTTCCAGACTCCAACAACTCCGTCAGCGAGCCTTCACCCGCCAAGGCTGTCGTTGCTTCTACTGCGGCCAATTCATGTGCGCCGGCGATATACATCTCTTCGCGCAGAAGCTCGGCATTACCGCAAGGCAGGCTAAATGGTTGCAGTGCACGGCCGAACATCTACGCGCCCGGCAGGACGGGGGGCGAGACACCGCCGACAACATCGTCGCAGCCTGTTTCTGGTGCAATACGCGTCGCCATCTGGGCCGCCAAAAGCGCGCACCCGATGCAAACACTTTCGCCACACGCGTACGCCGGCGTGTGACACTGGGAAAGTGGCACCCCGCAGGCCTATGCGCACTGAAAAGTGTCTCGTCAGCACAAGCATCCGGCACCTCACGATGTGCGCCGTAAGCGCAGCATCACCCGGCCCCACTACACTGGGCCCCATGCAAACCCTGCCCAGCCTCCGCCTCGCCGCCTTGGCCCTGCTGGGTCTGTCCGCCCTGTGGCTCACGGCCTGCCAGCCGCCCGAACCCGAAGTGCCGCCGGAGATACCAGCCCAAACGCCGGCTGCACTGCTCGCACGGTTCGAAGCGGACGTGAAAGCATGCACCTCCCTCGTTCGCACCCTCGAATCGGATCGCGCATTCGTGGAGTCATTTCAGTCGGCTCAGGTCCGAAGCTCGCAGCCCGTCGATGCGCTACTGCGCAAATCGGCCGTCGCACGCTCACCCGAAGTGGCGTACTTCCTGAGCCATGGAAAGTACATGGAGCTGGGCGTCGATTTCCATGGAGATCCATGGGCCGTCGCGTGGATGGACAAGGAACCCATCTATTGCGCGCCCACCTTCGCGCGGCTCTCGGAGATTGAGGCCATGGGTGAATCGCAGGAGGCCTGGCGCATCCGCTTGTTTTTCCTGGACAAGGCACTCGAAAATCTGAGTCCGCCCTGGGACGAGGGCGCAGGCACCATGGTGGAGTTCGATCACTTCAAGACCTTCGTAATGGAAGCGCACAAGCTCTACACGGGCCCACAGAAGGCGACATTTCAGGCCTGGGGCGAGAAAGCGATCAAGACCCTGGAAACAAGCCGCAAGGACGTCGCGGAAGGCGCTGCAGGCCTGACGAGCCAACAACAACACCGGATGCTGGACGAGCGCATCGCCTTCCTGCGCCAGCTCGCTCAGCCCGCCAAGTGATTGACTGCAGGCCAGCTGGCTGAAGTTGGTCAAAAGCGCGAACTCGGCGTCTGACTTCTGATTCACGCAAGCAAGGATGCATATGAGCCCCACCCCCACCAAGATGACCTTCCACGTGGCAACCCGCCGCGTGGATGCCCACAACAGCCGCGCCACCTGCAAACAGGCCGAGATCGCGCTGGACACGGACCTGGCCGGCAACCCCGCCGCCTTCAACCCGGCCGAACTGCTGCTGGCCGCACTCTCGGCCTGCATGGTCAAGGGCATCGAGCGGGTGGTGCCCATCCTCAAATTCCAGCTGCGCGGGGTGGAGGTGGTGGTGGACGGCGTGCGCCAGGACGTGCCGCCCAAGATGGAGAGCATCCGCTACGAGATCATCGTAGACACGGACGAGAGCGATCAGCGCCTGGCCCTGCTGCACGAGAACGTGAAGAAGTACGGCACGGTCTTCAACACCGTAGCGCCCGGCACCGACCTGGCGGGCGCGCTGCGCCGCAAGTGACCGCGCAGTCCTAACGCGACGTCTGCAACGCTGCCGAGTACGTCTCCAGCCGCCACTGCTGTTGCTGTTCATGCAGCCGCGGCAGGTGGATGGAGAACTCTGCCAGGTCCAGCGCGGCGGCTTCTTCCTTGAAGCGCTCGCGCAGGCCCGGCAAGTCGGCGGCCAGCTTGGCGCGGGCCCGGTCCACGGCGCGCAGCGCCGCCTGACGCAGGGCCTGGTCTTCGGGGGTCTTGCGCAGGGCCACCGAGGCATTGCGCAGCAGCACCAGCGTGCCCTGCACGGAGCCGGCCTGGCCCAGCGCGGCGATCAGGCAGCGGCGGCCGCCGGCGGTGAAATTGATGCTGCGGGTGGCCGGGTTGTCGGCACGCTGCGCGTCGCAGACCCGGTAGCGGGCTTCGTCCTGCTGCTCCTGCGCCTGGCGCTGTGCCAGCCAGGTTTCGGCCGACGTTGGCTGGCGCGCCGTATCGGACCACGCGGACCCACCCGCGGCCAGCGCGGTGACGGTGACGAGCAGTGCGGTGAACTTCATGATGTGTTCTCCAGTTGCCGATGGAGTCAGTATGGGGATGCCGCGCACATCTGGCATCCCCCTGCGCGTGCGTAGTTCACGCTTCACCGCGATAACGATGCGCACTATTACCGCTTTGGCGCGGCGCCATGGTTTCCTGAGAAAAGTCGGCTGCAGCACACGCCGCCACCGTGTCTTGCGCCTCCATCAATAATGGCGGGCATCCACCGCCCGTCCACCATGGCCCGCCGCCCCCACTACCATGTCTACGTCATCGAGTTGTCGAAGGACGTACTGTACGAGGCCAAGTTCAAGAAGAACAACCCGAACTACGTGGACGGCAAGCCCTGCGTCTACGTGGGCATGACGGGCCTGGACCCGGATGTGCGTTTCGACAAGCACAAGGCCGGCATCCAGGCCAACAGCTACGTGACGAAATACGGCCTGCGCCTGCTGCCCGACCTGTACGAGGGCTTCAACCCCATGCGCTACGACGCCGCCGTGGAAAAGGAAATCGAGATCGGCATCGACCTGCGCTCGGCCGGTTTCGGCGTCTGGCAGGCCTGAGCGCCGCCGGACGCGCAAGCCGTGCTTTTGTCACGCCCGCCGGGCCGGGGTCTCGCTTATAGTGATTCCCACCTCCCCCACACCACCCAGTGAGCCCGCCCATGCGCCTGCGTTTTACCGCCCTGATCGGCATTGCATCGCTTTTCACCGTCCTGGCCGCCGGCCCGGCCCTGGCCGACAAGCTGGTCTCCTTCGACGCGGCCACGGGCCAGGGGATCTATGTCTGGGACCAGGGCATCCGCTACGAAGGCGGCATGGCCAACGGCAAGCCCCAGGGCACCGGCGTGATGACCTGGACCAGCGGGCAACGCTATGAGGGCGATTTCGTCCAGGGCCAGATGCAGGGCAAGGGGGTGCTGACCCTGGCCAGTGGCGACCGCTACGAGGGCGACTTCGCCGCGAGCCTGCGCTCCGGCAAGGGCGTGTTCATCTGGAAGGACGGCGCGCGCTACGAAGGTGACTTCGCCGCAGGCAAGCGCCATGGCAAGGGTGTTCAGACCATGGCCAGCGGCAACCGCTATGAGGGCGACTTCATCACGGACAACTACCAGGGCAAGGGCGTCTACACCTGGGCGGACGGCATGCGCTACCAGGGCGATTTCGTCGCGGACCAGCGCCAGGGCAAGGGTCTGCAGGTCTGGGCCAACGGCCAGCGCTATGAAGGCGACTACGTCAACAGCCAGTTCCACGGCCAGGGCGTGCTGACGCTGGCCAACGGCGACCGCTACACGGGCGACTTCGTCGCGAACAAACGCGAGGGCAACGCGGTGGTCCAGTACGCCGACGGCTCGCGCTTCGAAGGCCGCTTCGTGAACGACGTCGCCAGCCAGGGCACGCGCATCAGCGCCAGCGGCGAGCGCACGCCGGTGGACCTGGAATTCGTGAACGCCAAGAAGACCGGCCGCGGCAGCGTGGCCTATGCCTCGGGCAATCGCTACGAGGGCGATTTCGTCAACGGGCAGAAGCAGGGCAAGGGCGTCTTCACCTGGGCCAGTGGCGACCGCTACGAGGGTGACTTCGTGGCGGACCAGTTCCACGGCAAGGCCGTGGTGGTCCACACCAACGGCATGCGCTACGAGGGCGACTATGTCAATGGCAAGCGTACCGGCAAGGCCGTGTACGCCTGGCCCAGCGGCCAGCGCTACGAAGGCGACGTGGTGGATAACAAATACCACGGCAAGGGCGTTTTCGTCGCGACCAACGGCGACCGCTATGAGGGCGATTACGTCGCCGACAAGCGCCACGGCCAGGGGGTGATGGTCTACACCAGCGGCCACCGCTATGTGGGAGGCTACGCGAACGGCCAGCTTTCGGGACAGGGTGTCTACACCTGGCCCAGCGGACAACGCTACGAAGGCAATTACGAGAATGGCGAGGAGACAGGCTACGGCGTCATGACCTACAAGGACGGCACCCGCTACGCCGGCAACTGGGCGAACGGCAAGCGCGCCGACGCGGCCGCGCAGCAGCAGGCCCAGGCCCCGCAGCCGCAACGCCAGGAGTCCTCGGGCTTCCAGTGGGGCAAGGCGGCTGCGCTGCTGGGCGGGGCAGCCATCGGCGGGCTCGACAAGCTGCCGTCGGAGCAGCAGGCCCGGGTGATCTCGGGGGTGCTGCAGGACAGCATGGCCGGGCAGAGCGGCGTGTCCAATTTCCAGCAGAGCGTGGCCGGCGCCGGCAGCGCGGGTGCCGGCTCGAACAGCGGCGGCGGGTCCGGCAGCGGCGGCGCGATGAAGGGCGGCGTGCCCAAGGCCACCTTCGACGCGGGCGAACTGGCCTGCCAGCAGGAGGCCATGTCCGGCGCCCGCCCCTATGGCGACTCGCAGCTCGACACTTTCTGCGTGCTGGCCTCCAGCAACGCCTGCGTGAAGCGCAAGTTCAATTTCAACGGCTACGAGGCCGAGCGCCAGGAGTCCTGCCGCCGCATGAAGGGCACGGCCAGCGCGCTGCGGGTCGACCCGAACAAGTGCGGCGCCTGCAACTGAGGGCGTGCGCCGGGAGCCTGGCCCATAGCCCGGGCGGCATGCACACACGTCAGTGTGCGGAATGTCGACTAAACTGGCGGTCGCGTCGGGCCTACCGCCCCGCTCTCCGCCTGTGTCACTCGACCCCACCACCCTGATTTTTCTGAACGTCGCCAACCTGTTGGCGATGTCGCTGGCTTTGCCCCTGGTGATGGGGCAGAACCTGAGCCGGGCCGCGCATAACGCGCGCGCCTCACTGATGATCAACGGGGCCGCCTGGCTGGCGCTGATCTTTGCCGGCTTCTGGCGCGAGCAGTGGCCCGACTGGCTGCTCTCCAGTGTGGCCATGGGCCTGTTGAGCTTCAGCAACTGGCTGATCTATCGCGCCCTCAGCCACTGGCTGGGGCCGCGCCCGCTGGGCCGGCTGTTGCTGGTGCTGGTGCTGGCCACGCCGCTGGGCTACGCGCTGAGCTTCGGCAGCTACCCGGTGCGGGTGGGCTGGGCCAACCTGCTGATCGCGGGGCAGTTGCTGATCCTGGCGCGCGCCGCGCTGCTGCCGGTGAACCGCGAGTTCGGCCAGGGCAGCTGGCGTTTCCTGCTGTTCGGCTGTGTGGGCCTGATGGCCATCCTCACCGCGCTGCGCGGCATCCTGGGTGCCTGGTTCACCGAGCTCTACCCCTTTTTCCGCGCGCCCACGCCCATCAACCTGACGGCGCTGGTGGCTGCCAACGTGACGCTGGTGCTGATCAATATCGCGGTGCTGGCGGCCTGGCGCGAAGAAGCGCAGCAGCAGCTGCGCACCCTGGTCGTCACCGATGCGCTCACGGGCCTGTTCAACCGCAACGGCTGGGCCGAGCAGGCGGACCGGGCCCTGCGCTACGCGCAGCGCCACGCTTATCCGCTGTCACTGCTGATGATCGACCTGGACCACTTCAAGCGCATCAACGACACCTACGGCCACGAGGCCGGCGATGGGGCGCTGGTGTTTTTCGCCAGCGTGCTCAAGCGCTGCCAGCGCGCGGGCGACGTGAATGCGCGCCTAGGCGGCGAGGAATTCTGCGTGCTGCTGGCGCACGCCGACACTGCGGCCGCCCTGGCCTTCGACCAGCGCCTGCGCACTGAGCTGGCCCAGGCCGCGCCGCAGGCGATCCACTTCGCCCTGGACTTCAGCACCGGCCATGCCCTGTGTCGCGACCGGCACGAGACGCTGGAGTCGCTCATGGCCCGCGCCGATGCGGCGCTCTACGGCGCCAAACACGCCGGCCGCGGCCATATGGTGTCAGCCGAATCACGGACGGGCTGAAGCGTGGCGGCACTCAGCCTGCGACCGGTGAACCCCGACGTGCACAGCGTGCACGGGCCTGATGGTGCGCACCTGGGTTATCTCAAGCGCATCGGCGCGGTCTGGAAATTCAAGGCCATCGGTTTTGACGCCGCGGGCCAGGTGATCCCCGGGGGCGGGCCGCTCACCGACAAGCACAACACACCCTTTGCCGCGCCGGATGCCGCCGAGGTGAGCGCCGGGCTGGGCGTCATGCCCCTGGGCTAAGCTCGCTGCCTGAACCACAAGGAAACACCATGAAAAAACTCAAGGTCCAGATCAATCTGGAGATGACCGTCCCCGCCGACTGGGAGCTGGTCCAGACCTCCGAGGGCACGCCCGTCCTGAAGCTGCCCAACGGTCAGTTCATGGACCTGGCCATCGAGCCGCTGTTTGCCAGCGACCCCGAAGAGACCTGGAGCAGCACGGACAGCGACGAGATGCTGAACGACATACTGGACATGGTGGAAAGCGAAGAGATCGTCTACGAGTTCGTGACCCACTAGCAGGTGAGCCCGGCAGCAAGCCGGGCGCGGTTCAGCGGGTTTTCTCGACCGGGTTGGCCAAAAGCGCCGTGGCCGGGTAGGCCCGCATGAATTCCCTGGCCTTCTCGGGGCGGGCGCTGAGCCAGGCCTCGAAAGCGCCTTCGTTCAGGATGGCCGGCATGCGTTTTTCGCTGCCGGGCTGCTGGTAGCGGTGCATCAGGGCGTGGCTGTTGGCGTTCACCGTGAGCAGCGTGTAGCTGACGATGACCTCGCCCCCGGCCCCCTCCCAGCGTTCCCACAGGCCCGCCACCCCCATGGGCTGGCCGTCCACCCGGGCGATGCGGGTGGGCACGGCCTTGCCGCTGCGCCAGTCGTCTTCCAGGAAGGCCATCATGGGCACGATGCAGTACTGGCCGGCCAGCCAGGCATCGCGAAAGTTGTTGGAGGTGGTGACGATCTCCGAGCGTGCCACGTCCAGTTTGGTCGAGCGCAACTTGGCGTCCGAGGCCGACTTGACCCAGCGCGGCACCAGGCCCAGCTGCCCGGCCACCAGCTCGCGCACCGCTGGGGCAGGCTCGGCGCCCGTTTCACCGGCTTGCGCCGGAGCGGCCGCCAGGCGGATGAACACCCCGGGTTTGCGTGGCCACACCTGCCGCTCCACGGGGGCTGCGGGCGCGGCCACACGGAAAACGTCGGGGTACAGCGCAGCGGTTTGAACGCTCTCGTATTGGACACTCATGGGGCGATGCTATCGCACGGCAGCGCCGCACCCCGTGCGATGCACGCAGCCCGGGGCGCCAGACCGGGCTGCGCCAGACTTCAACCGCGCTTGCCGGCCGCGCCCATCAGGGCGTCCATCTCCTCCAGGTGCTGGCCCTGTTCCTTCTTCTGGGCCTTGAGGGCTTCGCGGAATTCGCCGATGGCGTGGTCGGCCACCTTGGGCAGCAGTTTCTCGAAGAGCTCGGCGCGTTTGGCCGTGAGGTCCTTGGCCTTGCTGCCTTCGAGCTCGCGCTGCGCCAGCACGGCGGTGGCCACCGTCACGCCCAGCAGCAGGCGCATCAGATCCTGCGGGGTGGGGCCACCGGCGGCCCAGGGCAGCGGGTCCGGGCCCGGCTTGGGCTGGGGCAGCTCGGGCACCCAGGGATCGAGCAGGGGCTGGAGCTTGTCCCAGATCGGGCGCAGCGGCGGGATCTCGCGCCAGAGCACCCCCACGAACAGGGGCACCGAGCAGGCACCGTGCACCGAGGCAAAGTACTGCTCGGCGAGCTGCGCCAGGGCAAAGTGGATGCGGATCGGAATCTGCGCATGGTCGCGGAAGGGGAAACGGAACTCCTCGTAGAAGAAGGGCGAGGCGACGAAGCGGTCGAAGGCTTCGAAGATCCAGCGGTAGCGGCCGGCCGGGATCAGCCAGTAGACGATGTTGCGGAAGTAGTGCTTGATCATCCGGTAGTGGTCGGCCTGTCCCGGGTTGAGCGGCGCGTAGAAGCCGCGCTCCTTGACGGCGTCGCCACCCGAGCCGTCGGTGCCGGCGGTCTGCGCCCCCATCAGGTTGACGTTGAAGAAGTGGTGCCAGGTGGAGTCGACCACCACGCGGCCCAGGCGCGTGCTGCCACGCACGATGCGATGGCCGTCGTAGGCGCCGATGACACCGAAGGTCTTTTCATTGACCGTGGGCTTGACCTCGCCCCCGCTGTTGTTGAGCAGGTTGTGCCCGCCGATGACACGGCCGGTGGCCACGAGCTCGGGCGCCAGGCGCGCGCTGCTGCCGGACAGCACGGGGTATTCGTCCTGGCCCAGGACGGTGAGGCCCAGGTTGGCCGGCACCTCGCACTGGCCTTCGTGCGGATGGTCGGGCAGGTGGCGCACCACGCCGTGCGGGCTGCACAGCAGTGGGTGCGGGTAGCGCCAGTGGAAGTAGCGGTTGCCGCCGCCGAAGTAGAGCCGCGGGGTGATCTCCTGGGCAATGGTGTCGGACTGGTCGCTGAACTGGTAGAGCGCGTCGAAGCCCTGGCGCGTGGTGTCGTGCCGGTCGGCCGAGCTGCCCGAGGGCGCCACTGGGAAACCGGCCGGTGCGGTGTCGTAATACCAGCGGCGCATGTTGCGCACGCGCGGGATCTCGCGGCACAGACCGGCGCCCAGGTCTTCGTGGTCGCCGGTGGCGAAGACGCCGCCCCCCGCATCCATGAAGTTGGAGATGGCCTGCACCTCGGCCGCCGTGGCGCGGTTGGCGACCGTATCGTCGCGCTCGATGGCAAAGAGCAGGATCTCGTCGTACTGCGAGAGGTCGTGCGTGTCGAACCTGAGGTCGACCACGTCGGCGCCGGCCCCCGGCGGGTTGCGGCGGTGGGCCTTGGTGATCTGCAGGTTGAAGCCCACCCAGTCGGTGTCTTGCAGCACCTGGACGAATTCGCCGAGGTGGAAGGCGGTGCTGCCGGGTGGCGGGACGGCGGTGGGGCGCTGGTAGCCGCCACCACCATCGGTCACGATCAGTATCTTGACGGTATGCATGGAAAGACCTCCTTGATGTGATGTGTGGGGATGCGCTGCACGGCTCCTCTTCCATGCGCTGCCTGCACTCTAGGAAGCGCTGGTGCATTTACTACCCCATGAACATGGGGGTCCCCCATGTTCATGGGAGGCCGTGGGCCCCTCGCGCAGCCCTGGCTGTGTCACCATCGACGGGACGTTGAAACACACACCACCATGAACGAACTCGCCTTCAGCGCGCCCTCGGAGCGCAACAAAAAACCCATCCTCGACGTGTTGCGCACGCTGCTGCCCGCGCAGGGCCGCGCGCTGGAGATCGCCTGCGGCACGGGCCAGCACGTGGTCTGGTTCGCCGCCCACCTGCCGCAGTGGACGTGGCAGCCCACGGACCAGACGGCCGATCTCTTCCCGGACATCATGGTGCGCATCGGTGAAGCGCGGCTGGGCAACGTGCAGCCGCCGCAGTTGCTCAACGTGCTGACCGGCTCCTGGCCCAACGAGTACGAGCGCCATGACCTGATCTACTGCGCCAACATGCTGCACATCGCGCCCTGGGCCTGCTGCGCGGGCCTGATGCGCGGCGCCGCCCAGCATCTCGCCCCGGGCGGGCAGCTGGTGACCTACGGGCCCTACCTGGAAGACGAGGTGCCCACCTCGGAGGGCAACCTGAAATTCGACGCCGCGCTGCGCGCCGACAACACGGACTGGGGTATCCGCCGGCGCGAGGACGTGGAAAGCGTGGCCCGCGCCTCCGGCCTGCAGCTGGCCGCGCGCCATGCCCTGCCGGCCAACAACCTGCTGCTGGTCTGGCAACGAACGGGCTGAGAACGGGCGGGCGCTGTCCGTTCGGCGTAAGCACGCCCCTGATAATGGCGGCGTGGACACCACAGAATTTGTCGTTTGGTCTGCCATGCTGGGTGGTCTGTTGACCCTGGCTGCGATCGCCATGGTCAATGCCCTGGCCACGCGCAACATCAATTCCCTGCGTTATCTGGTCTTCGTGGTCGTCACCGGCGCCAGCAGCCTGGTGCGCACCGGCCTGCCCGAAGCGCTGTTTCCTGGCGCGCCACAAAGCGTGCTGGACCTGCTCAAGGTCTGCACCGGGCCGCTGAGCGCCGCCCTGGTGCTGCACTACCTGGGCATCTGGCTGGGCGGCGCGGAGGTGGACCCGGTCACCCACCGCATCACGAGCTGGGGCTCCGGCCTCATGCTGGTTGCCGCGCTGGTGCTGGGCCTGTTGCTGCCGCTGACGCCCGGCGAGCAGTTTCATCAGCTGCTGCACGCCACCGCGGTCGTCACGGTGATCGCCGTGATGCTGGGCCTGGCCACCTCGTTGCGGGCGGCGCTGCTGGGCGACCCGCTGGCCCCCTGGGTGGTGCTGGCCGGTATCTGCCTGGCCCTGGAGGTGCTGGGGCTGTGGGTGCGCAGCCTGGACCTGGACGGCTTCGGCCTGGGCACCTGGATCCTGACGGCGGTGTGCACCGTGGCCTACTTCCTGGTCGGCTCCGTGGTGGCCATCAAGCGCATCCGCAAAACCCGGGAGCTCGAACGCCTGGCCACGCTGCCCACGGGAACCGATCCGGCCACGGGCCTGCCCACCGGCTCCATGCTGCTGTCCGAGACGGCGCACGCCTTCTGGCGCACGGCCCGCCTGAACGGCGAATGCACGGTGGTCTGCCTGCGCCTGAACAACCTGTATGGGCTCGGTGAAGCCGACGGCCGTATCGTGGAGCCGCAGATCCTGGCGATCATGGCGGCCCGCATCCGCCGCGCTGCAGGGTTTCGCTGCATCGTGGGGCTCTACCACTCGCGCTGCTTTGTCGTGGTGATCTCCGCGGACAAGCGCCGCCAGTACGTCGGGCTGACGGTGGCGCGGCTGCGCTCCCTGACCGCGGAGCCCCTGACCGTGACCAGCAAGGACGGCACGCAACAGGATTTCTGGCCCCGGGTGGGGGTCGGTGTCGTCACGCTCAATCCGGTCCGCGCCAATCCCATGGATGCCATCAACGAGGCCGAGCGGCAGGCCCTGGGCCCGCCCCTGCGGCATGGCCGGTCGGAAGACAATATTGCGACGCGGCCCAGCGACAGCCTGGCCACCACGGACAGCGCCGCGCTGTAGACGCAGAGCGCTTCGTTTTTTGTAGCAACGAAATCCTTGCCGGCTGCCAACTTCGTCACACTGCGGCCGCGTGTTGACCTGACAAGACGGAGATAATCGCCCCATGGATATGGCAGAGAACACCATCTGGGCCATCATGGCCGGCGGATTGTTGTCGCTGGTCCTGCTGGCCGCCGCCGACACCGTGGTGACACGCAGTCTGGGCGCGATGCGCAACATGCTGCTGATCTTCGCGATCGGCATCGCCTGCATCTTTCTCTCCGGCCTGCCCGAGGCGCTTTTCCCCAGCCTGCCCGAACGCCTCGTGATGGCGCTCAAGGCGGGCTTCGGTCTGCTGAGCAGCGCGCTGGGCCTGCGCTTCCTGGGCATCTGGACCGGCGGCGACCGCGAGGACTACCTGGTCTACCGCCTCACGGTCTGGGGCGCCTACGGCATGCTGATCGCGTCGATGGTGATGACGGTGCTGGCCACGCTGGTGGCCCCCCAGGACTTCCACGGCCTGCTGATGCTGACGGCAGGCCTCAACGCCATTGCGGTGCTGCTGTGCATGGTGATCGCGGTGCGCGCCGCCCTGCTGGGTGACCCGCTGGCGCGCTGGCTGGTGCTGGCCTGTCTGCTCCTGACGGGGCTGATGACCGGCCTGTACGTGCATGCCCTGAAGGTCCCGATCGGCCTGGGCCTGCAGGCCCTCACCGCGGCAAGCGCGGTGCTGTTCCTGCTGATCGTGATGCTGCTGATCGTCGTGCGCAACCGCCAGCAACGCCAGCTGGCACGGCTGTCGCGCCTGGAGATGGGCTGGGACCCGGCCACCGGCCTGCCCACCGGCGCCAAGCTGCTGAGCGAGGTGGAACACGCCTTCTGGCGCACCGGCCGGCTGCACGGCCATTGCGTCGTGGTGGGCATCTACCTGAGTAATCTGTACGAGCTGGGCGATTCCCTGGGCCGCACCAGCGACAACCAGATCCTGGCGGCCACGGCCGCACGCATCCGCCGCGCTGCGGGCTTTCGCTGCGTGGTGGGCATCTACCACCCGCGCTGTTTCGTCGTGGTGTTCTCCATCGACCGCAAGCGCACTTTCAACGAGACCTACATCACCCGCCTGCAGGGCCTGGTGACGCAGCCGCTGCAGGTGGTGGGCAGCAAGGACCAGCGCCAGCCCTTCGTGCCCCAGGTGGGCATTGCCCTGCGCACGGTGCAGCCCGATCACACCGTGCCGCAGGACGTGATCGACGAGGTCGAGCACGAGGCCATGGGCCAGACCCGCCGCCCGCTGCCTGCCGACCGCATCGACACGACCTGGTAGGCCGCACCGGCGGTGGCCCCTGCGGCTGCCGACCGCCCCGGGGTGGGGGACCCCCGCAAAAACCAATAAATTGCGTCAAACCCCGCCGGCATCGCTTCATAATGCCGGATGCCTGTTTCCGAAGTAGCCGTCTGGTCTTCCATGCTTGGGGGTCTGCTGACCCTCGCGGCGCTGGCCATCGCCGACGCGCTGTTCAATCGCAAGCGCGGCTCGCTGCGCAACCTGGTCTTCGTGGTGATCGCCGGCGCGAGCTGCGTGGTGATGAGCGGCCTGCCCGAGGTGCTGTGGCCCGGCCTGCCGCAGTGGCTGCTGCAACTGCTCAAGGGCAGCCTGGGGCCGCTGGCCGGCGCCATGGCCCTGCACTACCTGGGCATCTGGCTGGGCGGCAGCCGCGAGGACCGCACGGTCTACCGCATCACCACCTGGGGTGCCGGCGTGCTGTTCCTGGCGTCCCTGGCGCTGGCCGCCATGGTGGCCGGCGCCAGCCCCGAGGAATTCCAGCAGTTGTTGCTGCTCACAGCCGCAGTCAACATGGCCGCTGCGGTGCTGGGCCTGGTGGCCACACTGCGCGCCGCCACGCTGGGCGATCCGCTGGCGCGCTGGATGGTACTGGCCTGCGTGCTGCTGGCCGCCCTGGTGACCGGCCTGTACCTGCGCGGGCTGAACGTGCCGGGTTTTGGCCTGGGCACCTGGATCGTGACGGCGACGCTCACCGTGGTGTATTTCCTGGCCTGCAGCGTGCTGGTCTTCGTGCGCAACCGCCAGCAGCGCCAGCTCACGCGGCTGTCGCGCCTGCAGGTCGGCGCCGACCCGGCCACCGGCCTGCCCACCGGCTCGCTGTTGCTGTCCGAGGTGGAGCACGCCTTCTGGCGCACGGCGCGCCTGCACGGCAGCTGCACCGTGGTGTGCCTGCACCTGCGCAATCTCTACGAGCTGGGCCAGGCGGCCGGCCACGGCGTGGAACACCAGATCCTGGCAGCGATGGCGGCGCGCATCCGCCGCGCGGCGGGCTTTCGCTGCGTGGTGGGCCTGTACCACCCGCGCTGCTTCGTGGTGGTGATCTCCACCGACTCGCGCCACGAGTTCGTCAACGAGACGGTAGCGCGGCTGCGCGCCACGGTGGGCCGCCCGCTGATGGTGGTGGGCCGCGACCAGAGCCGGCACGACTACACGCCGCAGCTGGGCATCGGCATCGTCACGCTGGAGCAGCCGGGTGAAGCCGTGCCGCTGGACATGCTCAACGAGGCCGAGCGCCTGTCCCTGGGCTCGGACGGCGGCAACATCACCACGCCGCCTTCCATCCGCCCGTCCCAGGACGCGATCGACACCGCCTGGTAAGCCGCACGGGCGGCGGCGCGGATAATGCCGTGCCATGAACCTCCTCACCACTCTCTTTCCCCTGGGCTGGCAGCACTATCTGCTGGGCGGCCTGCTGATCGGGCTGGGCACGGCCCTGCTCTTTCTCTTCACCGGCCGCATCGGTGGCATGAGCACGGTGTTTTCCAGCAGCTGGTCGTACCTGGTCCGCCGGCCGTTTTTCCAGCAGCCTCGTTTCGTGGACAGCCGCGGCTGGCGCCTGGTCTACGCGGCCGGGCTGATCGTCGGCGCGCTGGTGTGGTGGCTGGGTTTTGCCGGCGGCGCCGCGCAGGACACGCAGGTGCCGGCCTGGCAGCTGGGGCTGGGCGGCTTCTTCGTGGGCTACGGCGCACGCCTGGGCAATGGCTGCACCTCGGGCCATGGCATCTGTGGCCTGGGTTCGCTGCAGCTGCCCGCACTGGGCGCGGTGCTGACCTTCATGGCCACGGCCTTCCTCACGGCGAACCTGGCGGCGAGGTTCCTGTGATGCAAGCCAGCAAGATCAAGAACGCGCTGGCCACGCTGGCGGCGGGCGCGCTGTTCGGCTTCGGCCTCTCGTACTCCACCATGGTCAAGCCCGAGGTGGTGCTGAGTTTCCTGCGCTTCGAGGACTGGGGCCTGATGCTGGTGATGGGCGGCGCGGTGCTGGTGGCCATGCTGGCCTACAAGGTGCTGCCCCGCTTCGTCCACCGCCCGCTGCTGGGCGGCTATTTCCACACCCATCCCAGCAACTGGAACCGCGACACCGCCGTGGGCGCCGCGCTGTTCGGCGTGGGCTGGGGCCTGTGCGGCGTGTGCCCCGGCCCGGCGATCGCCGGCCTGGGCACGGGCAACTGGGACCTGCTGTGGGCGCTGGGCGGCATCGCCCTGGGCGCGCTGGCGCAAGGCTTGCGCGCCAGATGACACCGGGCTGAATCTGCCGGGCCGATCGGGCCCGCAGTTCCCCGGCACCGCTGCCCGGGCAGGAAGACCCTGTCTTCTTTTTTGACCTGCAACACGTTGTGCCATGGTGTGCAGATGACGTGAGCACCATGGACCGGCGGGTTTGACACCTGGGAAACGCCGGGCGAATAATGGGCTCACGGCGCAGCAAGACGCCTGTCAGCAAGCCTGTAAAGCAAGGGAGGCCGCAATGCGGATGAATCTCTGGAGGGTGGCTGTGCCACGCCCGTCATGGCGTGGCCTGCCCGGTGTGTGGGCGGCCTGGCTGGGCGCCGGGCTGCTGGCCGCAGCGCCTGCGGCCATGGCGGCCGAGCCGAAGGTGCAACCGGTGCAGCAGCCAGCGCCAGCGCAGACGGTGCGCCCGGCCATCAGGAACGCGCCTCTCGCTGACGACAAGCCTGCCAAGCCGCCGCTCAAGGAAGCCCGGCCCAAGGTGGTCAAGCCGGTGGTGATCACGACCCCGGCGCTTTATCTGCGTGCGGCAGACGGCGCTGCGAAAGCCAGCCCTGTGGCCATCACCACCCTGCCGCTCTACCTCCGTGCCGATCCGAAAGGGAGTCGAAAATGAACCGACCCAAGTTTTGCTGCGCGTCCCTGCTGTTGTTGACTTTTGCGGTCAGCGCCGCCGCCGAGGACTTCACGTTCACGGTGCCGTACTCGGCCAAGGGCGTTCCGGCCGATATCAAGTCGCTGCGCATCACCTGTTCGGCCCTGGACGCCAAGGGTGGACAGATCGGCCTGGGAGACCATGACTTCAACATCCCCGCGGGCGGCGACACCATGAGCCTGCGGGCCACGATCAGGTTCAACGCACAGGCCGGCAAGCAGGCGTCCGCCGCGACTCGCTACAAATGCAGTCTGTATGAGCCGTTTGGCAAGTTCATTGCGCAAAAGGCCGGCGATCCCTCACGGCTTGAAGTCGAAGGCCCGATCAAGCGCTAGCTGCGCAGCCGCACCGCCATGCCCTGCCTCGCTGATTCATCCGCCGCCTCGCCTGCCATGGACCCCGCCCCCAGCGCCTGGGAATGCACGGTCACGCTGGCACACGGGAAGCCCGTCTTCATCGAAGAAGCATCGCTCACGCTTTCACTGCAGGAGGTCAAGGATGGCCGCTGCCCCAGGGAAGTGCGGTGCATCTGGGCGGGGCATGCCGCGGTCACGCTGCAGGTGGGCAAAGCCGGCTGGGCCACGGAAACGCTGCGCATCGGCACCCCGGCGCCCGCGCACATGAAACTGCCCTTCCAGGCCCAGTACGGCCCCTACCGGCTCCATCTGCTTGGCCTTGCGCCAGGCCGCTCCATCACCACCCCGACCGCCCTGCCGCACTACCAGGCCACGATCACCATCGCGACTGAACCTCGCTGACCCGGCAGACGTCCTGCCTCACCCCGTCCCCCAAGGAGCCACCATGCTGATCAAACCGGTCTTTGTTTTGTGCAGTGTGCTGGCCTGCAGCGCTGCGCTGGCGCAAGCCCTCAAGAAAGAAGATTCGCCCGCGGCCAAGCCAGCCGTCAAGGCGACGCCGAAGGCAACCCCGCAGCGTTCGGACGTGGACAGGAAAGCCGCGGTGTCGCCTGAGCGCAAAGGCATGCAGGCGGGCAAGGACATGAAAAGCGCCCGGGAGATGCCGGGCGCCGCGGGCATGCCCGGTGGTGCCGGGCAAGGCAGTGCCCGCCCCGGGGGGATGGAACGCGGCGGCATGGCGCGCGAAGGTGGCAGCGGGAACAGGCCTGGCGGTGGCGCGAGCGGCGATGTCGGCAGGGGCCAGCCTGGCGCCGGCAACGCGCAACGCGGCGACCGGCAAGGCAATGCCGGGACGGGCGGCGGTGCGCGCGGGAACTTCGGCATGGGCGACCCCGGCGCCGGCAGAACGCCGGGCGGCGGCGGGCCAGGCAATGCCGCGCCCGGCAGCGTGAACCGGGGTGGCGCAGCGCAGGAAGGTGACGGCAGGCCGGGCGGCTTCAGCATGGGGAAACCCCAGGAGCACAAGCCGCGGTCAGAGGGCGGCAAGAAACCCGACGACAAACCGTTTGGCGGTGGCGGTGGTGGCGCCAAGCCTGAACCCAAGTCATCCGGCGGCGGTGGCGGTGCCGTCAAGCCGGATCCCAAACCGGCCGGTGGGGGCAGCGGCGTCAAACCCGATAGCAAGCCCGACAGCAAGCCCGCTGGCAAACCTGACAAACCGGACAAACCGGACAGCAAGCCTGACAAGCCCGCAGGCAAACCCGATAAACCTGACAGCAAACCCGACAAGCCCGATAGCAAGCCGGGCAAGCCCGACAAGAACAGCGCCATGCCCGCCGAAGGTGGCGCGCGCAGCAGCGGCGGCAGTCGGCCCGGCGGAGGTGTGGGCGGGCTGGCTCAACCGGGCAGAGAGGGCAGCACCTCGACCAACCAGTCCGGGCTGGGGCAGCGTCAGGGGCTGGCCGGTCAACCCGGCGAGGCCGGGCAACGCCGCGGCCCTGGTGGCGCAGCGGCCGACACGGGCCGCATCGTGAGCCCCGGCGCGCCGCGGCCCTGAAGCCCTATTTCCCGAGGCGGGTGGCGGCCAGGCTGAGCAGCTGCCCGGCATCGGCCTCGGTGAGCACACGCTTGGCGCCGGCACGCAGACCGCTCAACTCGACGCACTGGGCGCCCAGACGCATGGCGGCGGTGCCACCACTGGAGAAATACGCGCCATCGCCAATGCCGCTGAGCGGCTTGTTGGCCTTGCCGCTGGTGGATTGCATGGTCTTGGCGTGGGTTTCAAATCGCTGCTGGTCGCACCGGGTGTTGATGCGGACTGAAAACTTCCTGTTCGGCGAGTCCTTGCCGACGTAACGGCACAGCGGCATGCCCAGCCGGTCCTTGCTGGCCACCCCTTCCTGGGGCGTATGCCCGAGGGCCGCACTCAGCTCGGCGGGCGTATAGAGACAGGCAGGCCCGCTCCCGGCCCACGCCATGCCGCCCCACATCCATAGCGCAACGGCCACCATCAGCTTGTTCATGCCTTGCTCCTGTAGTGCGATCAGAGGAAACCCGACCCGGAGAACCCGGTCACCGATCATGCGCCGCAGCCTGGTGTTGCGCAAGGGTGATGCCCAGCCCATCGCCTGGGTGACAGCGGTGCGGGCCGGGCGCAGGCATGCTCTGGTTTGCTCAGTAAGGAACTCACATGGATGCCCCCACCGCTACCCGCTTCTGCGTCAGCCGCGCCGACCTGCACGCCACCCGCCTGCTGCCCGATCCCGATGCGCCGGCCACGCGTGCCCTGGCCGAGGGCGAGCTGCGCCTGCAGGTGTTGTCCTTCGCGCTGACGGCCAACAACATCACCTACGCCGCCTTCGGCGACAAGATGAAGTACTGGCAGTTCTTCCCCAGCGGCGCCGAGGGCTGGGGCTGCATCCCGGTCTGGGGTTACGCCGAGGTGGTGGAGTCGCGTTGCGCCGAGGTGACCACCGGCCAGCGTGTCTATGGCTACCTGCCTATGGGCCACTACCTGGTGGTGCAAGCCGCGCGCGTGAGCCAGCGTGGTTTCATGGACGCCTCGGCGCACCGGCGCGAGCTGGCCTCGGCCTACAACCAGCTGGTGTTCTGCGCTGCGGACCCGGCCTACGACCCTGCGCTCGAAGGCCAGCAGGCGGTGCTGCGCCCGCTGTTCACCACCTCCTTCCTGATCGACGATTTCATGGCGGAGAACGACTTCTTCGGCGCGGACCAGCTGCTGCTGTCCAGCGCATCGAGCAAGACCGCCTACGGCACGGCCTTCTGTCTGGCGCGCCGCGCCGGTGGCCCTACGGTGCACGGGCTCACCTCGGCCGGCAACCTGGACTTCACGCGCGGGCTGGGCTGTTATGGCGAGGTGCTGCGCTACGAGGACGTGAAGACGCTGGACCCCAGCCTGCCCACGGTCTACATCGACTTTGCCGGCAACGCCGGCCTGCGCCGCACCATTCACGAGCATTTCGGCCCGGCGCTGAAGTACAGCTGTTCGGTCGGCGGCAGCCACTGGGAAGCGCTGGGCGGTGCCGGCGGCCTGCCCGGGCCGCGGCCCGAGTTGTTCTTTGCCCCGGCCCAGGGCAAAAAACGCGCTGCAGCCCCACCCGAGGGCTGGGGCACTGCGGGCCTCGAAGAGCGCCTGGACCAGGCCTGGTCGGCTTTCATGCAAGTGGTGAACGACCCCGCACATCCCTGGCTCGTGATCCACGCAGACCGGGGGGCCGAGGCCGTGAGCGCGGCCTACCAGCAACTGCTGGCCGGGCGCAGCGATCCGCGTGCCGGGCTGATGCTGGCGCTCTGAAGCCCGCGCCTCCTTCGGCGCAGGGCCACAGGCCACACGGTCCAGGGCCCGGTGCGCCGCTTGCGGGAAACAGATCCTTGGCTATCATCTGCCTCCAAAGGGAGGCGAGTCATGAACAAGAAGCTCAAATGGGCTGTGGTTTCCGTTGCGTCCGTCGCCGTGCTGGCCGGCGCAGCTTATGGGGGTTGGATGGCCTGGGATACGGGCCGGATCGGCAACAACCCGCGCGCGATCTCACCCAAGGCCATGGCCGAAGCCGTGCGCCGGCAGGCGCATTTGACGAACCTGCGCCGCGGCGGCATGCAGCCCTGCCTGCCCATCGACCTCAACAACCCGCGCGCGGACCAGGCCGGGCTGCCGGGCATCACACCGCGCACCTACCCGGGGCAACACGCGTGGACCCTGCTGCTGCAGGCCGGCACGCGCGAGCAGCCGGCGCGCGAACAGCAGCTGGCCCAGCTCAACTACCTCGCCGCGCAGGGCCTGCTCAAGGCGGAGAGTACCGCGCTCGAGACCGATGCCGGCGCGCTGCCGGCCATGCGCTACACGATGACCTGGGAGGGCTACAAGACCCTGGGCCACGAGGGCGGCGGCAACTCGGTGTGCCTGGTGTACGGTCGGCGCACGCTCGGCGAGATCGCGCAGATCGACAAGGTGGACGAGCGGCTGGGTGACTTCGACGTGTACGAGGCCACGTTGCCCTCGTACGTGGAGAACGTGCCGCCCTGGGCTGCCGCGCCCGAGGCCAAGCGCCTGTTCAGCGCACTGATCATGGCGCTGGAGCCGCGTACCGAGAAGGTCCGCGTGATCCGGACACGCGAGGGCTGGCGCTCGACGATGGAGTTGCAGACCGAGCTGAACATGTCCACGGCCGGCAGCGACCGCGACGCCGCGATCGTGCGGCGCCAGATGTCGGCCCTGTTCCAGGAGCCGCACGCGGTTCAGCTGCAGGAGGCGCGCGACCTGGTCGCCCGGCATATGAATGAGCCGCAATGGACGAACCGCCACGGCACGGCCTGCCTGCCGCTGCGGCTGCAGCGCGGTGGCGACGACCTGGCCGCGCGCAATGCGCGCGAGCAGGACGGCTACACCGTGCTGGTGCTGGACCGCGAGGACCGCAAGGACCGCAAGGACCACGAGTACCGCGCGCTCTCGCAGCAGCTGCACCTGCTGGCCGCGCTCAAGGCCGTGGGCTTCGCGCAGATGGAGGTGGTACGCCCGGGCGCGCGCGCCCGCAGCGCGGCACCCCTGCCGCCAGCGGCCGCGGCCCCGCTGCCCGACCTGCCGGGCCTGCGCTTCACGCTGCACCCGGCCGCGATCTCGGCCTTCGGCCTGGTGGGAGGATCGGGCTGCCTGCCCGTGGGCCGGCTGGGCGTGGAGGTGCTGACCGTGCGCGCCGAAGCCGGCGGCGCGCGCATCGCGGCGCGCGGCACGGTGACCCAGTCGCAGGACTGGGCGCTCAACCTCGCAGCGCATCTGCCCGCGCTCAAGGCGATGCTGGAACATGGCGTCCCCGTGCGCGGCATGCTGGCGGTGATGACGCCCAACGAACAGCCGCTCAAGTGGCGGCTGGCCGACCTCTCGCCCTTGTACCCCGAGCCGACGGCCCAGGGCATGCCAGCCGAGCTGGCGCAGCTGCTGCCGCGCACCACGATCGCCATGCCCAGGGCGACGCCGGTGCGCGCACCGGCGCTGGTGCAGCAGCAGGACGCAAACACGCAGGCGGCGCTCAACGCGGCGGCGGCCGCGGCGGCGCCGAAGCCGGCTCCCGCGCCGGCGGCAACCCCGAGGAACTGAAGCGGGGGCGGCGCGCTACTTCAGCGCCGGCGGCAGCTCGGCCTTGGTCAGCAGCTTGCGGATGTCGAGCAGCTTGGCCCTGAGGCGGCGGTGGTTGACCGGGCCGGTGCGCAGCAGCATCTTCTGCCCGGCGGCCAGGGACTGCAGCTTCTCGTCGGAAAACTCGTAGCGGGTCCAGGGGCGCTCGGAGGTGATGGGGCCCTTCACGTCCACCAGGGCCACGGCCAGCGGGCCTTCGATCACCGGGGTGCTCAGCAACTGGTCGATGACGGCCACCAGGCGGTCGTTGAAATAGGCCTTGGGGTAGCCGAGTTCCACATAGGCCTGCTGGAACAACGGGTAGAGCGAGACGTAGAGCTGCACGGCCTTCTTGCTGTCCACCGATTCGATGAACTGCACCAGGGGCACGTAGCGCTGCCCGTTGTCGGGGTTGATGACTTCGCCCTCGCCCTGCTTGAGCGTGGCGAAGCGCCCGGCGGTCGGGTGCACGGGCCACATGCTGGGCGCGGCGTGTTCGCGCCCCAGGTTGTCCACGGTGGCAACCGCACGGCGCACGAAGCTCTCCAGCAGCACGAAGGTCTGCACATTCTTGCGGCCCACGAGGCCGTTGAGATCCTGCTGCAGGCGCGCGTCGGACTGGCCCAGCGCGGGCAGCGGCCGTGGGGGCGCCTCGACGGTCTCGATGGCCTGCACCGGATGGCGGATGGGATCGTTGGACGGCACGGGCGAGACCGTGACCTCCGCGCCGCTGGTGACGGGCTGGGTGATGGGCACCGGCTGGGGCGCGGGCGGCGCCGGCCGGGGCCAGAGCAGCCAGGCGACGAGACCGACCAGCGCGGCGGTGACGAGGAAGGCCAGGGCGATTCTGCTGCTTCTGTTCATGGACGCACGCCGATGCAGGGTTGCGGGATGGTCATGCTAGCACCACGCCATGGCCGCTCCAAGAGATGTGCGTGTCGATTTGTAATGAGGCCGGTTTTCTGGCTTACCATGCGGGACAGGTGCCGTTCCGGGACCGCAACCCATGGAGGACTTATGGCCAAAGGTGAACAACGCAGCAACAAGATGGCAAAGAAACCGAAGAAAGACACTTCGCCGCCCAAGACTTCGACCTCCGACCGCCCGATGCCGCCGGTCACCGCCGTCATTCCGCGCGGCAAGGAAAAGAACAAGTAATCAGACCGGGGATCCGGCGCCCGCCAGCGCAGCGGGCTTGTGACAACAATGGTGACAAGCACCAGGAGACATCATGAGCCAAGCCTGCAAGATCCTCATCCTCGGCGCGTCCTACGGTTCGCTGCTGGGCATCAAGCTGGTCATGGCCGGCCACCAGGTCACCCTGGTGTGCCTGCCCAATGAGGTGGAGCTGATCAACCGCGAGGGCATCCGCGTGCGCCTGCCCCTCAAGGGCCGCGAAGGCCTGGTGGAGCTCGACTCGCGCCGTTACCCCGGGCAGCTCCTGGCCGCGGGCCCGGCCGACGTGCAGCCGGCCGACTACGACCTGGTGGGCCTGGCCATGCAGGAGCCGCAGTACCGCAGCCCCGGCGTGCGCGAGCTGCTCGATGCGGTGGCGAAATCGAAGGTGCCATGCATGTCCATCATGAACATGCCGCCCCTGCCCTATCTGGCGCGCCTGCCCGGCGTGGCCACCGCAGCCTGCCGCAGCGCCTACACCGACCCCACGGTGTGGGACAGTTTCGACCCGGCCTGCATGACGCTGTGCAGCCCCGACCCGCAGGCCTTCCGCCCGCCGGAGGAGCAGGTCAACGTGCTGCAGGTGCGCCTGCCCACCAACTTCAAGGCGGCGCGCTTCGTCGCCGATGCCCCCACCGCCATGCTGCGCCGCCTGCAAGCCGACATCGAGGCGATCCGCTTCGATGTGGATGGCAAACCGGCCGAGCTGCCGGTGAAGCTCAAGGTACACGATTCGGTCTTCGTGCCCCTGGCCAAGTGGAGCATGCTGCTGGCCGGCAACTACCGCTGCGTGACGCCGCAGGGTGTGCGCCCCATCAAGGAAGCGGTGCACAGCGACCTGGCCACTTCGCGCGCGGTCTACGACTGGGTCGGTGACCTGTGCAAGTCGCTCGGCGCGAAAGACGAAGACCTGGTGCCTTTCGAGAAATACGCCGCGGCCGCGCAGGGACTGGCCAGCCCGTCCTCCGCCGCGCGCGCCCTGTACGCCGGTGCGCACTACATCGAACGCGTGGACCGCCTCGTGCAGGCCATCGCCGCACAGAAGGGCCAACGCCACCCCGCCGTGGACGAGGTGGTGGCCCTGGTGGACGCGCAGCTGGAACGCAACCGCGCAGCAAAGAAGTAGGCCGGGCCTCTCAGGGCTGGTGGTAGGCCTGCACGGTCTCCCAGGCCACGGTCTGCAGATGGCGCGCCACTTCGGGTGACAGACCCGCGTTGTAGGCCAGGCCCACGGGCGACTTCTTGAACAGCGAGGCATACACCGTGCAGGCCGCCAGGTAGGTACCGGCCAGGCTGGGGTGGCGCTTGTCGGCAACGTAGAGGTTCAGATCCGGTTTTTGCGCGATGGAACGTGCAAAGGCCAGGCCGGCGGGGATGACGAAGACGTCGTTCTCGTTGGCGGCCTGGGTGTAGGCCTCGGCCAGCTGGGCCGTCATCTCGGGCGCGTCCTGGTAGGCCCAGGACATGAAGAACGCGGGCTTGGCGCCGTGCTTGCGCACGGTGTCGCTGTGCTTCTTCGCATACTCCTTGAAGACGGTCTTGAGCTGCGGGTGCAGCGGGCACTGGCTGCAGTCCATCATGATGGCCACGTCGAACAGCTTGTCGAGCTTGTTGAAGCTCACCACATTGTTCGGGCCGAAGGAGTAGCCGCCGATGGCGTTGGGGCGGAAGTAGGAGTCGACGTCGTGCCAGTCCAAACCCGAACCGCTGATGGTGACCGAACTGGCGCGGTGGCGGTGGCCCGGCATGCCCTGCGCGATGAGCTGGCCCACGTGGCCGTGCAGGCTGTTGTTGTAATAGAAGAAACTGTTGCCGATGTAGATGGCCGAGGCCGGGTTGACGACGCCGGCGTCGAGCACGCGGGGTTTGGTCTGCGCGCCGGCCGTCAGGGCGGCCAGGGACAGGAAAGCGATACCCAGGAAGGCCTGGAACCGGGCGGCATGCATGCGGATCATGATTTCTCCTCGTTGTTGTGGGACCGGAACAAGCAAACTCTACACCGCCGCCCCGCCCCGGCCGTCTTTACACAGGCGACAGGCAAAAGACGGGGATGCCCGTCGGCTGGCCGCCGGCCGGCCGCGTTAGACAGGGCATGACGAGGAGCAAGACCATGAAGAAAACGCTGGTTCTGGCGGGCGCCCTGCTCGCCGCCGGCCTGTGCGCCGCGCAGGAGCAGGGGCTGGTGCTGTCGGCCACCCCGGTGGTGCAGCAGGTGCCGGTGCCGCGCCAGGTGTGCAGCACCGAGCAGCTTGCGGTGCAGCCACCCAGGAGCGGCGCGGGCGCGGTCATCGGTGCCGTCGCGGGCGGCATCGTCGGCAATGCGGCCGGCCACGGCTCGGGCGCAGCCACGGTGCTGGGTGCCATCGGTGGCGCGGTGATCGGCGACCGCATCGAGGGCGCCCCGCCCACCGAACTGCACGAGGTGCAACGCTGCGGCGTGCAGACCTTCTACGAAAACCGCACGGTGGGTTACCGCGTGGTCTACATCTACGCCGACAAGGAATACACGGTGCAGTTGCCCTACGACCCGGGCCAGACCATCGCGCTGCGCGTGGCCCCCGAGTACCTGGGTGAACCCGGTGCACCGCCGCCCCAGCCCATCGTGGCGGCACCACCGGTGTATGCGCCACCCGTGGTCGTTGCGCCGCCGGTCTACTACGTGCGCCCTTATCCCTATCCCTACCCGTATTACCGCTACCCGTCCGTGGGGGTGCAGCTGCACTTCGGTGGCGGCTACCCGCGGCACGGTCACCCCCGCCACGGTCACGGCCATGGCCACAACCCGGGTCACATGGGCCGGCGTTGAGCGTCGACGCTCCACCCGCCCTTACGCCGACGCGGTGGTGGTGTGGACCACCTTGGTATAGGGGTGGGGCTCACCCTCGACCCACCAGTTGGCCCAGTAGCGGTCTTCACCGCCCGGAGTGTCGGGCTGCAGGGTGAGGAAGTTTCGGTTGGCCTTGATGCAGCGGCTGGTGGTGGGGAACTCCAGCATGCGGGTGCTGATGCCGCGGTCGACCTGCTCCTCGTGCCGGGCCACGTGCTCCAGCACGAACACCTCCATCGCCGAGGAGGTCGGGTGCACGATGGCGCTGCTGGTGAGCTGGTTGATGACACAGGCCTTGCCGCCCTCGCGCGTGGACTCGATCACGCCCAGCGCCGCCACATGCACGTCACCCGAAAGCAGGGTGACGCGCACGCCGCGGGCCGCAGCCTGCAACAGGCGGTGAATGAGGCGCAGGCGCTCGGCCTTGTGCGGCGTACTGTTCCAGTGGTCGCGCAGATCGTCCTCCATCTCCTGCTGGCCCGGCAGCACGCCCAGCACCTTCTCGATCAGATCGAGGCCCGGATGCACCACGGGGATGCTACTCATGACGAAGAGATGTTTCATGCCGCCTGCAGCCTCCTGAGCGGCCAGCCATTGGTAGACGGCGGCCCAGCTCTTCGGGCTGAGCACCTGCTCGGCTTGCAGCACGCCGCCCGTGGCCTGCGCGTCGCCCGAGCGCGGGCGGCGCTCGCTGCGCATGTCCAGCACCAGCAGGCCCAGTTCGCCGATGCGCCAGGCGCTGTTGTGGTGGTCCTGCCCCGGCAAGGAGGCCGGCGGCAGTGCGCCCATGGCCTGCCGCTGGAACAGGGCGAAGGCGTTACGCGCCACCTCGAAGATGCCCTGGTAGACGGGGCAGTTGTGCTGCTCGACCGGGTAGGAGCCCCAGCCGTCCATGATGTCGTGGTCATCCCACATCAT
Organism: uncultured Hylemonella sp.; assembly: GCA_963512175.1. Lineage (GTDB taxonomy): Bacteria > Pseudomonadota > Gammaproteobacteria > Burkholderiales > Burkholderiaceae_C > Hylemonella. Next base: position 510,908 of record CAUPLI010000001.1, read on the forward strand.
CACCGTGGGCAGGCGGGCCAGCATGGTCGCCACCTCGGGCTGGGACCAGCGGTCCAGGTAGATGCTGCTGAAATGGGCCTCGACCTTGCGGCGCAGGGTGGCGGTGAAGGCGGCCTTGAAACGCTTGTCGCGCGGCAGCGCGCACCAGGCCTTGAGCTCGGGGATGACGGCCCACATGGCGTCGCTGTAGACCTGGTCGCCGCCGAGCAGCAGCAGGTGCAGGGGCCCGTAGGTCTGGCTGTCCACGCGGTCCGTGCCCGCGTGCAGCCGGCCCAGGCGCGCCCACAGGGCGTTGGGCTCTTTGACCTTTTTCATGAGGGTCGAATCGGAAAAACCGTTGCACGAGGCGTAGGCCAAAGCCGGCATGGTGTCGCGCGCCGGCACGCAGAAAGCGTGGGCCTCGCCGTTCACGCTGTAGACCACGTCCTGCGCCGCGGCCGTCTGCGCCACGGCGAACTCGAAACGCCAGGCCGTGCAGGCGCTGCCGGGCACCGGGGCCTGGCTCAGCTGCACCGGCCGCCCGCCAGCAGTGAGCACGGGCGCAGCGTCGGCGCTGTCCTGCACCCACAGGGCGCTGACACGCCACTGGCCTTGTTCGCAGCCGAGAAATTGCAGGACGGGTCCGAGTCGTTTCATGGCGGGTCTCCTGGACGGTTGGAATGGCGGTTCAGCGCCGCAGCATCTCGCCGGCCGTCCACATGACGACACTCCAGGCCAGCGGGTCGAGGTCGCGGGTGCGGTCGCGGTTGAAGACCAGATCGCCGTGCGGCAGGTACCAGGCCAGCAGCGTCGTGCCGTCCGGATCTTCGCGCAGGCGGGGCGGGCCGTAGGTGGCGATGAGGCGATTCTTCTGGCGCAGGTGGCGCCACCAGGGCACCTGGATCACGGTATGGCGCAGGCGTGCGTGCTTGAAGAACAGGGCGATGCCCAAAGCCGGCTCGCCGTCGACCGCCTCGACGGCGGCATAGCAGACGCGGTCGCCCAGGCTACCGCCCTCGGCCACGCAGTTCAGCGGCACGCCATCAAAATGCCGGCGCACGGCGGCCTCGTCCATGCCGGGCGAGAGCTGCTCGTAGCGCATGGTGACCTGCGGCGAGTCCCGGAAGAAGTAGTTCTGGTACATGCGCAGGCGCGGAAAGTTGATCGCCGCGCTGAGCGCAGCGGCCAACAGAACGAAGAGCAGGATGTACTTGAGATACCACTCGATCTCGGTTTCTTTTCTCTTTTCGGCCATGGCGGCCCCTCCCTGGTCCGCCAGCACGGATGCGGCGGTCTGTTACTCGGACCGCTGCGGATTCTAGGCCGTCCGCCGGAGTTGCCCCCTCAGGGTAAGCGCGGGGCTGGCCGGCGAGCGCGCGGGGCGACACAATAAGCCTTCATCACCCGGGCCGGGACATCCCATGCGAACCCTCCTCATCCTCATCGGCGCCCTGCTGCTGGCCGCTACGGCCCAGGGTGAAAACCCACGCTGTGTGGCCGAAGCCGAGGCCGAATCGGCGCGCATCCAGCGCGAGGCCATGGCCAGGGCCCCGGCGCCGGGCAGCGACACACGCACGCAGCAGCAGTTCATGCAGGGCGTGCACACGCAACTGCAGGCCGTCGAGGCCAAGGCACGTGCCTGCGAAGAGGCCAGCCGGCCCCAACCCGGCAGCCCGGCCGCACAGGCCGCCGTGGCCCGCGAAAGGCAGTGCACGGACACGGCGAACCGGGAGATCGATCAGATCAAGCTGCCGCCCAAACCCAGCTTCGAGCAGCAACGTGCCTACCGTGAGGCGGAGAACCGCATCCTGGACGCCCGCATGGACTGCCTGCGCCGGGCGCGCTGAAGGATCAGCCCAGCGCGCGGAACATGGTGCGTCGGGTGTTGGTGAAGTGCGGGCGCACGACGTCGCTCCAGGCGGTGCCGCGCACGGCCAGCCAGGGCGGCGAGCCCAGCACCTGCTCGGACACCAGGTCATAACAGGCCAGCGAGAGCGGGCCCTGGTCGTGGTTGTAATAACGCTGGGCCAGGATACAGCCCGGCACGGCGGCCAGGCCGGGCATGTGCTCCTGGTCGTACCAGCGCTCCAGTTCGGGCTGCCAGCCGGTTTCCGGGTCCGTCTCGACCACGTAGTGGAAAACAGGGAGTTCCCCGTCGGCATGGCCGGGCGCGGTGAAAACCTGCTGCAGGCGCGCGACGCGGATGTCGCGCGCCGCCGGGATGCGCCGGGCCAGCGCAGCAGCCAGGGGCGGCAGGGCCTCGTCGCCCAGCAGCGTGCGCTGCGGCAGGCGCGCGTAGAGATAGGCGGCCCCGTCCGGCGCACAGGCCAGGCGCTGCAGCGACAGCCCGCTGTCGGCGCACAACTGGTCCGCGGCTGCGGCCAGGCGCTCCGTGGCCGCGGGTGCCAGCGTGAACTGCAGCAGCAGGCAGTCGGTCGCTTGCTCCATGTCAGTGTCCGATCTGCAGTGCCACCAGGAAACGCGACACCATGTTGTAGGCCGCCGCGGTGGCCACCAGGTCGATCTGGCCCTGGGCATCGAAGTGCTGTTTCACCTCGTCGTACAGCGCCTCGGGCACGTCGATGTCGCGTGTCATGGCGTCGGTCAGGCGCAGCGCCGTGCGCTCGGCCGGCGACAGGGGCAGATCGGCCGCCAGCGGCACGGCGCGCAGGCCGTCGATGACCGCCTGCGACACGCCCGCTTTCAGCGCGTGCGGCACATGCGCATCGAACTCGTAGGGCGCGCGGTTGAGCACGGCCACGCGCAGGATGACGAGTTCGCGCAAGCCCGGGGGCAGGCTGTTGCGGTTGCGCACGGCCGAGAGCATCTGCTCCCAGCCCTGGGCGATGGGCGGGCTGTTGAGCAGCACCTGGTACAGCGGCGAGATGCGGCCGCGTTCGGCCTGGATCTGCGCCTCCTGGGCGGCGAGTTCGGGCCGGGTGCCGGGCGTGATGGGGGTGATGCGCATGGGTCTGTGAAATCTCAGTCGGGTTTGATGTTCTTGGCCTTGACCACACGGGTCCACTTGGCCGTATCGTTCTTCAGCAGCGCAGCCAGTTGGGCCGGGCTGGACGGCGCGACTTCGGCCCCGGAGGCCTGCAGCTTGGCTCTCACGGCCTCGTTGCCCAGGGTGCGCCGCACCGCCTGGTTGACGCGATCGATCTCGGCCGCCGGTGTGCCCTTGGCGGCGAACAGGGCGTACCAGTTGTCGGAGTCCACGCCGCTCACGCCCATCTCCTCGAAGGTCTTGACCTCGGGCAGCAGCGGGTGGCGCTTGGTGGCTGCCAGGCCGATGGCCTTGAGCCGGCCGCTCTTGATGTGCGAGATCAGGCCGGGAATGTCGCCGAAGAAACCGTGGACATGGCCGGCGATCACATCGGTGATGGCCGGCGCGGCGCCCTTGTAGGGGATGTGCTGCAGGTTGATCTTCGCGGCGTCGTTGAGCAGTTCCATGGCCAGGTGCGGCACGCTGCCGGTGCCGGAGGAAGCCATGGTCAGCGGCTTGGTCGGGTTCTGGCGGCTGGCGGCGACGAATTCGGCACCGGTGTTGTAGGGCGCGCTGGCCCCCACCACCAGGACCTCGACGTTGTTGACCACCCCGGACACCGGCGTCAGGTCGCGCTGTGGGTCGTAGGACAGCTTGTCGTAGAGCGCGGGGTTGATGGCCACCGCGCCCACACTGGTCAGCCACAGGGTCTGGGCATCGGGGGCCGAACGCGCGACGTATTCGGCGGCGATGGCGCCGTTGGCGCCGGCCTTGTTCTCGATGATGACCTGGTGACCCAGCTCCTTGCCCAGCTGTTCACCCAGGGTGCGTGCGACGAAATCCACCGGGCCGCCCGGCGGGAAGGCCACGATGATGCGGGTGACCTTGGCCTGCTGGGCCAGCAGCGCCGGGCTGAACAGCAGGGATGCGCAGGCCAGGGCCAGCAGGCCGGCGCGACGGACGAGGTGATGGTGTTTCATGTCGGTCTCCTTGGGTGGTTATCGGTGTTTTCAGTCGCAGCGTACGGACATGCCGCCGTCGACCACGATCTCGGTGCCGGTGACGAAACGCGATTCGTCGCAGGCCAGGAAAAGCGCGGCGTTGGCCGTGTCGCGCCCGTCGCCCATGAAGGGCAGCGGGATGCGCGACTGGCGCTGCTGGAGCAGGGCCTCGACGTCGCCGCCGGCGCGCTGGCCGGCCAGCCGCACCTCGACCATGGGCGTATGCAGCTGCCCGGGCACCACGGTGTTCACGCGTATGCCCTGCTTGGCGTACTGCACGGCCAGCACGCGCGAGAACTGGATCACGCCGGCCTTGGTGGCCGCGTAGGCGATCTGCGCGGCGCCGGTCCAGCGCAGGCCCGAGGTGGACGAGATGTTGACGATGGCGCCCGCCCCCTGCGCAAGCATGTGCGGCAGCACATGCTTGCAGCTGAGGAAGACGCTCTTGAGGTTGTGGTCGATCTGCGCGTCCCAGACCTCCTCGCTCATTTCCACGGGGCCGCCCTTGGCCGAGCCGCCCACGTTGTTGACCAGCACGTCGATGCGGCCGAACTCGCCCATGCAGCGCGCCACGGCATCGGCCATGGCCTCGCTGCGGGTGACGTCGCAGCTGGCGCCGATGAAGCGCCCGCCGGCGGCGTTGACCAGGCGCTCGGTCTCGGCCATGCGTTCGAGGTCGCGGTCCAGGCCGAAGACGCTGGCGCCCTCTTCGGCGAAACGCACGGCGATGGCCCGGCCATTGCCCCAGCCGGGGCCGACCGAGCCGGCGCCAGTGACGAAAACAACCTTGCCGGCCAGGCGGCCGCTGGGGGAGGTGGAAGTCTTGCTCATGGATTCAGTGCTCGAAGCGGTAGAAGGCCTGCGGGTTGCGCACGAGCAGCAGCTCGCGTTGCGCGGTGTCGGGGGCGATGCGGTCCAGCGCGTCCACCAGGGCGCCGTCGTCGGGCACGTGCGTGTGGTTGGGATGCGGCCAGTCCGTGCCCCAGAGGCAGCGCTCGGGGTAACTCTCCAGCAGCAAACGGGCCAGGGCCACGCCGTGCGCATAAGCGGGGGCTGCAGCGGGTTGGGAATCGATGCGGTCGATGCCGCTGAGCTTCACATGGAACAGAGGATTCGCGAGCAATGCATGCAAAGCCGCGAAGTCGGCATGGTCCGCACCCAGCGTGGCGTCCACCCGGCCCATGTGGTCGATCACCACTGGCACGGCGCTGCGCGCCAGCACCGGCCCCAGGCTGTGCACCAGGCTGCTCTCGAAATGCACCTGCAGGTGCAGGCCGGCGGCCTTGAGCCTGGGGGTGAGCGCCACCACCTCGTCCACCCCGGCGGCGGCCAGGTGTTTCATGAAATTGAAACGCACGCCGCGAAAGCCCACGGCGGCCAGGCGCTGCAGTTCGGCATCGGCGACGTTGGCCGGCACCAGCGCCACGCCCAGGTAGCACCCCTGCCCGGCCTGGATCGCGTCCTCGACCACGCGGTTGTCAAAACCGTGCACGGCCGACTGCACGATCACGCAGCGGCTGATGCCGAGCTGGCGGTGCAGGGCGAACAGCGTTTCCTTGGGCGCATCCACCGGCGTGAAGTTGCGGCCGGGGGCGTAGGGAAAACGGGCCGCCGGGCCGAACACGTGCACGTGGGCATCGCAGGCACCAGGGGGCAGTTGCAGCGTGGGACGGGTGGGCCGGGTCTGGTAGGTCTGGACAGGCGTCTGGAGATCGGGCATGTCGCTGATTGTGGTGCGGCAGGGTCGCTTTCAGTTCAACCATTCATCAATACCAGCTATCCGTAGAATGCATACCATGGATCTCACCCGCCTGCAGTATTTCGTGGCCGTGGCAGAGGCCGGCAGCTTCAGCCGCGCCGCCGCCGCCCTGCACATGTCGCAGCCCGCGCTGAGCCGCCAGGTCCTGTTGCTGGAGGAGGAGCTGGGGCAACGCCTGTTCGAGCGCACCGGCCGCGGCGCGCAGGCGACGGAATCCGGCACGGCCCTGCTGGCGCATGCGCGCGGCATCTTCGACCTGGCCGAGCGCGCCAGCGTGGACATGCGCGAGCGCCAGGCCAGCCCGCGCGGCCGCCTGACCGTGGGCCTGCCGCCGCGCCTGGCGCACGTGCTGACAGCCGACCTGATCGAACGCTTCCACGCCCAGTTCCCCGAGGCCACCATGACCGTGGCGGAAGGGCTGAGCATCCGCCTGCGCGAATGGCTGCTGGCGGGCCGCATCGATGTGGCCCTGATGTTCGATCCCCCGCCCTCGCCGCAATTCCAGCAGGAGACCCTGCTGCGCGAACCCCTGGTGCTGATCAGCGTGCAGCCCGTCCCGAAGCGCATGCGCCTGGCCGATGTGGCGCAGCGAGCGCTGGTCATGCCCAGCGGGCCCCATGCGCTACGCCAGCTGCTGGAGCAGCACACACGACCCCGTGGCCTGCCGCTGAAGCTGGTGGCCGAAGTGGATTCGGTGCAGACGGTGCTCTCGCTGGTGGCGCGCGGCGTGGCCGACACCGTGCTGCCGCAAGGCGCCATCCGGGCCTGGAGCTACCCGCAGGCGCTGAACGTGGCGGCCATCCACACCCCGGCCATGCGCAACCAGCTGGTGCTGGCCGTGCCCACCGCGCGCCCGGCCACACGCCTGAGCCGCTACGCCGCCAAGGCGCTGCGCGAACTGGTGTCGGATCATTTCGCGCAGGCTTCCTGAGCCCGCGCCTCTTCAGGACGCCGTACGTCCCAGCGCGCGCAGCCTGTCCTGCCATTTGCGCACACCTGCCTCGCCCAGCCGGTCCACCATACCGACCAGCGTGTCTCGCACCGGCGAGATGCCGACGAAGCCCAGGATGTTGCGCTTGAGCAGGCCCACGCCACGGGCCCGGAAATACCAGCGGTAGACCAGGGCCGGCATGCCCATGGTGACGATGATGCGCGCGCTGCGCCCCTTGAGGCCTTTGAACATGAAGGGGTTGCTGCTGCGCTCAGCCGAGTCGCCCTTGAAGGCAAAACCCGGGCGGGTCACCTGCTCCAGGAAACCCTTGAGCAGGGCCGGCATGTCGCCCAGCCAGAGCGGGAAGAGGATGACGAGGTGCTGGGCCCAGGCGATCTCGTCCTGCGCGGACTGCAGGCCGGAGGGCAGCGCCGTGTGTTCCCACTCCTGCTGGCTGCGCAGCAGGGGGAAGTCGAGCCTGGCGATCTCGACGATGTGCACCTCATGGCCGGCGCTGCGTGCGCCTTCGGCATAGGCCGCGGCCAGGGCATGGCAGAGGTGCGGGGCCGAGGCGTCGGGGTGGCCCTGGAGGATGAGGATGCGGCGGCTGTCCATGGAAGGCTCCTGCTGTGCGGTCCCGTGATGCTGACACGACAGCCTACAAGCTTCCATGATCTGACGCAAATGCTCTGTTTTTAATAGCAATCAGGACTTGCCCCGTGCCGCAACGGGCCTATTCGGTCCTGCCTAAAATGGAGGCAGACTCTTCACATCCCATGAAACCCAACGACACCCCCCTCTTCTACACCGGCCGCACCGAGGCCTTCGACCAGACCTTCGACGCCTGGGCCGACCGGCCGCTGCTGCGCTCCATGGAAGAAGGCGGTGTGGACTGGCCCAGCTCCTGCCGCAACGGCAACTGCCGCACCTGCATCGGCCAGCTGGTCAGCGGCACGGTGCGTTACGACATCGAGTGGCCCGGCCTGAGCCAGGAAGAGAAGGAAGAGGGTTATGTGCTGCCCTGCGTGGCCCACCCCTGCTCGGACGTGGTGCTCAAAGAGGGCTACTGAAGAGAGACGTCGCTTGGTTTCAGGCCAGCACGTTGAGCCGCGTGCCCAGGCTGCCCGAGGTGGCCAGGGGCTGCGGGCCCGTGGCAGGCTGCAGCAGAATCTGCATGCTGCTCTGCTGCATGTCCATGGCCTGGCGCAAGACGTAGACCTGCACGTTCTGCGCCAGTCGCGCCGACTGCAGCTGGCTGGCGATGGCGATGATCTGGTTGCTGATGCCGTCCATGGTCGATATCGGGTGGTTCCACACCCTTTATCGGCCGGCCGGCCGGCAACTTGAGGCCGGTAAAGACGCTCAGGCCTGCAGGGTGCCGCGCAGCAACTCGGGCAGGCGCTCGGCCCCCATGCGGAAACCGCAGGCCTGGGCATGGCCGCCGCCGCCCATGCTCTCGGCCAGGGGGATGCAGTCGAAGCTGCGCTGCGAACGCAGGCCGACCTTGATGAGCCCTCCCTTGCTGGCGCTCCACATCAGCGCAAAGGTGCCGCTTTTCTTGCTCAGCATCTCACCCACCAGGCTGTGGAACATGCCGGGCGCGTTGACCATGAGCCCGGCCTGGCCGTTGAAGCTGACGGGCTCGGCCCCCGCAGCGATGTCCTCGCAGAGCTTGCTGAACTTCTCGTCCATGGCCTGGCCGCGCAGCATGAAGGTCGCCAGTTCCTCCTCGGACCAGGAGGCGATCTGCGCCCAGCGCTCGAAGTCCATGGCCTCCATGTCGAGCGCGGCGAGGAAGCCGGCGCTCTCGGGGTACTTCCAGGCCCAGATGTCGCGGTCTTCGATGTAGCGCACCAGGGCGGGCAGCGCGCGATCGGACTGGAAGAACTCCCAGGCCAGGCGCGCACCGGACTTGCTCATGTCGAAGTGCACCACACCGCAGCGGCAGGCAAAACCCGTGAGCTTCTCGGCCGCGCTCTTGTGGTGGTCCAGCATGACCAGCTTGCTCGCGCGCTGCTCGATGGCCGACATGATCTCGGGCGCAAAGGAGAAGTCCAGGATGTAGACGGCGCGGCCCTCGAGCGGCGGCAGGTCGTCCACGCTCTTCACATCGCCGTGATCACAGGGGCGGAACTCGGCGCGGCCTTCGTAATACAGCCAGGCCGCCAGCGCGGCACCGAAACCGTCGGCACAGCGTGCGTGGTAAAGGATGAGCGGCGAGGGATCGTGACGGTCGGGGTGGACCAGCAGTTGCTGGGGCAGCAGGGTTTTCATCGGGCGGGTTTCCTGGAACGGGGGGCGGCCTTGGGGGGCGCAGATTTTTTGGCAGCGGGTTTGGTGCGGATATGGCCGGCGCTCTGGAGCTCTTCCTTGCGCAACTGGCGCTCGGCGTCGAGCTGTTTGCCCTCGGCCAGCCAGCGCGCGTATTCCTGCGGCGTCTCCAGCGAGATGCGGCCCAACGCGCCGACGCGGAAGTCGTGGATCAACAGCTCGGCGGCCTTCTGCATGTTCACCTTGTTGCCCGCCATCAGCGCGCCACGGTTGCGGCCGATGGCTTCGAGCAATTCCTCGCTCTGCAACGTATCGATCTCTTTGAGCTGGTAGCGCGCAGCCAGCTCGGCGGCGTAGTGAGGTTTGAGGTAGTCCAGCAGTTCGAGCGCCACCTCCTGGTCATCGAAGGCGTTGCGACCCACGGCACCGCTGGCGGCCAGGTTGTAGCCGCTTTGCGCGACGATGATGCGCGGCCACAGCATGCCCGGCGTGTCGAAGAGGTAGAAGCCGTCTTCGAGCACGATGCGCTGCTCGTTGCGCGTCACACCGGCTTCATCGGCGACCTTGGCCGCGCCCTTGCCCACCAGGCGATTGATCAGCGTGGACTTGCCCACATTGGGGATGCCGCAGATCATCACACGCAGCGGGCGGGCCATGCTGCTGCCGCGGGTGGGCGCCAGTTCACGGCAAGGCGCGATCAGGCGCTTGGCGGCGTTGCCATCGGTGGTGTCCAGGGCAATGGCGCGTGTGCCCTCGCGGCCGTTGTAGTGCGCCAGCCAGAGCGCAGTGCGCGCCGGGTCGGCGAGGTCCTGCTTGTTCAGGACCTTGAGGCTGGGGCGTTTGCTGGTGAGCGAGGCCAGCATGGGATTGGCGCTGGAACCCGGCAGGCGTGCGTCCACCATCTCGATGACCACATCAATGTGCTTGATGCGCTCCTCGATGGTCTTCTTGGTCAGGTGCATGTGACCTGGGAACCACTGGACGGCCATAAGGTGAGTTTCTTTCTTCGCGGGAATCGGCGCCGGTAAGGATTGTCGCCGAGACGGGTTGTTCTCTGGATAGGCGATTGCTTTCGTGGCTAGCCGGGTCTCGCCCCGGCGGGCGAGGTACTTTTCTTTGCTTCGCCAAAGCAAAGTACCCAAAAGAAAGGCGAGCCGGATTCGTCGTCCCTGCGCTGCGCTACGGGCACGCTGCGTTGCTCGGGACCGGCGGGAAGCGCAGAAACTCGCTGCGCTCAAACATCTGCGCTTCTTGATCCGCCGTTCCCTGCGCTACTCGCCTCCTCATTACGGCGGGGGGAACCGAATACCAATATCAAAGACAACAAGGACGCGCCATGGCGCGTCCTTGTGGGGTTCGGTTGTTGGATTCTGGTTGTCGGCTGTTTGGTCCCCCATGCCGTGTGGCAGGGCTGAGCAGCGCAGCAGCGGGCGGATCAGGGCGGGCGTTGTTTGAGCGCAGCGAGTTTAGCCCGACCCCGCCCGATGCGAGCAGCGCAAGGTACCCCGCAGGGGCCCTGACTTCGGCTGCCC
>CAUPLI010000002.1:0-441421 GCA_963512175.1 uncultured Hylemonella sp.
CCACGGTGCGCCAGAACGCCGACAACGCCAAGCAGGCCAACCAGCAGGCGCAAAGCGCCAGCACGGTAGCGGTCAAGGGTGGCGAGGTGGTGGCCCAGGTGGTGTACACCATGAAGGGCATCAATGACAGCGCCCGCAAGATCCACGACATCATCAGCGTGATCGACGGCATTGCCTTCCAGCCTAACATCCTGGCGCTCAATGCCGCGGTGGAGGCTGCGCGCGCCGGCGAGCAGGGCCGGGGGTTTGCCGTGGTGGCTTCTGAAGTGCGTTCGCTGGCCGGGCGCAGCGCCGAAGCCGCCAAGGAAATCAAGAACCTGATCTCCGACAGCGTGCAGCGTGTCGAGCAGGGCAGTGCCCAGGTCGATCAGGCCGGCGCCACCATGAACGAGGTGGTGGCCGCGATCCGGCGCGTGACCGACATCATGGGCGAGATCAGCTCGGCCAGCACCGAACAGAGTCAGGGCGTGAGCCAGGTCGGCGAGGCAGTGACGAACATGGACCAGGCCACGCAGCAGAACGCGGCGCTGGTGGAGGAGATGGCAGCGGCGGCCAGCAGCCTGCGCACCCAGGCGCAGGATCTGGTTCAGACCGTGGCGGTCTTCAGGCTGAGCGCCTGAGAACTTGTGAATAAATCTACTGCGCCTGGAAACCGCTGGCCTTGATGATGCGTGCCCAGCTTTGGCTGTAGGCACGCTCGCGGCTGGTCAGCTGCTCGGAGTTCATGTGACCCACGGTCAGGCCCATGGCGCTCAGGCGCTCGTGCACTTCGGGCAGGGCGATGACCTTGGCCAGTGCCTCGGAGTAGCGGTCCAGGGTGGCCTTGGGCGTGCCCTTGGGCGCGAAGATGCCGTAGTAGGGCAGGTCCTCGAAGCCGGCCAGGCCCAGTTCGGCAAAGGTCGGCACGTCGGGCAGGATGGCCTGTCGCCTGGTGCCGATCACGGCCACCATGCGGATCTTGCCGGCCTTGTGGTTTTCGATGAAGTCCGGCACCGAGCCCACGCCGGCGGCGATCTGGTTGCCCAGCATGTCGCCCATCATGGGCGCGCTGCCGCGGTAGGGCGCGGCCTGCAGGTCCAGGCCGTTTTTCTGGCCGATCACCTTGACCAGGAATTCGGGCACCGAGGCCGGGGCCGGCACGCCCACCGTGCCCTTGCCCTTGCCGTTCTCGCGCACCCAGGCCAGGTATTCCTTGTAGCTCTTGGCCGGTGTGCCGCCCGAGAGCGCCAGGCCGTTGACGAAGGTGGCGAAGCCCGCCACCGCCACGAAGTCCTGCGCCGAATCGAATCCGGCGTTTTTCATGACCAGAGGCACGATGGAGATCGTGTGGTCGTGTGACAGGAAGAGCACCGAGCCGTCGGCCGGTGCGGCCTTCAGCGCCTGCGCGGCCAGCTGGCCACCGGCACCGGCCTTGTTCTCGACGATGACGTTGGCACCCAGCTGGTCCTTGAGCTTCTCGGCCAGCACGCGGGCGATGGCATCGGTGCCGCCGCCGGGCGGGAAGCCCACCATGAGCTTGATGGTGGTGGGCTCGGCCAGGGCCTGGCCGGCGAAAAGCAGGGCGGCCGCGGTCAGGCCCAGGGTGCGGCGGGTGAAGTTCAGGAACATGGAGTCACTCCGGTAGGGGATGGAAACGCAATCCGGGCATTTTGCACCAGCAAACCCGGGTCAGCTGACGGGTACATGACGCCTGCGGAGCCGGAAAGCTCGTAAACTAGGCCCACAAAATGTTTTCGGCCAGACCCGGAGAAAACGAGAACAGGGGGTGTCAGTCTTGTGCCGCATAGCCTATGTCCCTGTTCTCTCCGGATCGCGATCCGTCCCGGCAAGATGTTTCCGCGCCGCCCTCCCTGACCTCGTCTTCCGGACGACGGGAAGTGCTGGGCCTGTACGGCCTGGTGGGGCTGATCCTGCTCGCGCTCTGGGGTGTGGTCATCGGCTTCTCGTTGTTCCAGAAGCAGCGCCTGATCGACGATGCCCAGCGCGAGCTGGGCTACCTGCGCAGCGCCGTGGCGCAGCACACCGAGAGCCTGTTCCGTTCGGTCGAGACCGACCTGCGCGTGATCGACCGCTGGCTGCAGGACCGTCCCGGCATCGATCCGCTGCGCGACCCGGCCTTCAACAGCCTCGTCGATGAAATGCGCACGGCCTCGGCCGGGCTGATCGATCCGCGCATGGTCTCGACGCGGGGCCAGCTGCACTATCTGCCTGCGCGTGACGGCCGGCCGCTGGCCGATGTCAGCGATCGCCCCTACTACCGCGAGGCCCTGAAGCTCGGGCCGGGCCGGCTGTATATCGGCGACCCGGTGCTCAGCCGGGTGACCGGCAAATGGGGCATCCCGGTGTCGATGCAGCTGAGCCGGCCGGTCGGGGGCATGCAGGTGGTGTTCGCGGCCATCGAACTCGATCGCCTGCAGACCTTCCACGAGAAGTTCCGTGCCCTGCCCTCGGGTGCGGTGGCACTGCTGCGGCACGACGGGGTCTTCCTCTCGCGCACCCCCTTCGAGGCCCGCCTCATCGGGCGCAATTTTGCCGACCAGCCCTGGTTCGTGCTGATGCGCCAGCAGCCGCGCGGCGCGACCATCACGGACGGATCCCTGACCAACAATCCGCCGCGCCTGCAGAACTTCGAGCAGTTGCAGGGTTATCCGCTGATCGTGAGCCTGAGTCGCAACGTGGACGACGTGCTGGTCGGCTACCACGAGCGCCAGCGCATTACCGTGGTGGGGGCGGCGCTCGTCACCCTGCTGGGCCTGTACTTTGCCTGGCGCCTGCAGCGCGCCCAGCAGGCCAGCCAGAAGGCGCAGCGCATGCTGGCGGAAGTGTTCGAGCTCAGCACCGACCTTGTGATACAGAGCGACCAGGCGGGGAACTGTCTGTACCTCAATCCGGCGGGCCGCCGTTTTCTCGGCTGGGCGCCGGATACGCCGCTGTCGGCGCTCGGAGCGCAGGCCATACTGGGGCCGGAGCAGTTCGCGCGTCGCGAGCGTGAGGCGCTGCCCCTGGCCCGACAGCAGGGTTACTGGCAGGGCGAGACTGTGGTTCGCAACGCCCAGGGCGAGGATCGCGTCATGAGTCATCTGGTGATCGCGCACCGGTCGCCCGACGGTTCGGCGCAGCATTTCTCGGGCATCCTGCGCGACATCACGGCGTCCAAGGCGGCCGAACGGCAACTGCACGCAAGTGAGCAGCGGCTGCGCGCGATCACCGACAGCGTGCCGGCGCTGATCGCCGAGTTGAGCGATGACTACGTCTACCGCTTTGCCAACCGGGTCTACGAGGAGTGGCTGGGCATCTCGCGCGACGACATGGTGGGTCGCACCGTGGAGCAGGTCATGGGCCGGCCGCTGTTCGAGCTCATCGGCCCCTATCATGAGCGCGCCTTCAAGGGCGAGCGTGCGGACTACGTGCGCGAGGCCAGGCACGCCGGCCAATCACGCTGGCTGCACATCACCCTGGTGCCGCGCCTGGGCGAAGATGGCCAACCCGACGGCTGTTATGCCATCGGTTTCGACATCACGGAGAACCGCAAGGTCGAGGCGGCCTTGCGCGAGAACGAGCAGCGGCTGCGTGCCATCACCGACAACGTGCCGGCCCTGATCGCCGAAACAGGGGCCGACCTGCGCTTCCGCTTCGTGAACCGCCGTTATGAGCAATGGATGGGGCTGGACAAGCAGAAGCTGATCGGCTACCGGTTTGAGGAGGCCTACCCCGAGCCGATCACCCGCATCGTCATGCCGCACCTGCAGGCGGCCCTGCGCGGCGAAGTCGTCGAGTACGAGCGCCAGATCTCGGAAGTACCTGGGGGGCGCGTGCTGCAGTTTCACCTGGTGCCGCGCCGGGACGAGCAGACCGGCGCGGTCCTCGGTTTTTATACCCTGGGGACGGACATCACGGCGGCGCGTCAGGCTGAAGCGGCCTTGCACCAGAACGAGCGGCTGCTCATCAGCATCACGGACCGCATGCCCATGCGCGTGTCTTTCGTAGACCACGAGCAGCGCTACCGCTTCGTCAACCTGGCGTATGAGCGGGCCTTTGCCCGACCGCGCCAGGCCTGGTACGGGCGCACGGTGCGCGAAATACTGGGCGAGGCGGCCTACCAGAAGGCCGGGCCTTACATCCTGCGGGCGCTGCAGGGCGAAGCCGTCAGTTTCGACGGCGAGTTGACCACGGCCGAGGGCTACCGCAGCTACCGCTCCGACTACGTGCCGCAGTTTGCCGAGGATGGCCACAGCGTCGTCGGCTTCGTCTGCATCATCACCGACACCACCGGCCAGAAGCTCGAAGAGCGCCGCCTGCTGGCGCTGAGCCAGCGCGACCCGCTGACGGGCCTGCTCAACCGCGCCGGGTTCGACCATCGCCTGCGTGATGCGCTCCAGCATGCCCAGGACACGGAGTCCTACCTGGCCGTGATGTACCTGGACATCGACCGTTTCAAGCAGGTGAACGACAGCCTGGGCCACCTGGTGGGGGATCTGCTGCTGCAGGGATTTGCCGGTCGCCTGGCCAAGACCCTGCGCGCCACCGATACGGTGGCGCGGCTGGGCGGTGACGAGTTCGCGATTCTGCTGGAAGAGATCGACAGCCCGCTGTCCGCTGCCCGTGTGGCGGAGAACATCGTGCAGGCCATGCAGGAGCCCTTCATCCTGGATGACCGCAGCGTATCCGTCACTACCAGCATCGGCGTGACGGTGCTGGTCGGTTCCGCAGCGCTTTCGCCGCGCGACCTCATGCGTCGCGCCGACGAACAGTTGTATGCCGCCAAGGGGCAGGGGCGCAACCGCTACGTCATGGAGGAGTAGAGGATCCTTAGCCCCAGAGCCGGAACACCAGCGGGATCAGCAGCGAGGCCAGCACCACCTGCAGGCCCAGGGCCAGGCCGGCGTAGGCGCCGGCATCGGCGTTGACCTGCAGGGCGCGCGCCGCGCCCAGGCCATGCGAGGTGGTGCCCAGGGCGAAACCGCGCGCCATCCAGCCGGGCTGCGTGGTAGAGATGCGCAGCAGATCGAACAGGTATTTGCCGCTCAGGGCGCCGATGATGCCGGTGAGCACGGCAAACACCGCGGCCAGCGCGGGGATGCCGCCGATCTTTTCGGCCACGCCCATGGCTACCGGCGCCGTGACCGACTTGGTCGTCATGGACAGCACCACGTCGTCGGGCAGGCCGAAGGCCAGGCCCAGTACCCAGGCCGAGCCGGCCGCGGCCGCACCGCCGATGAGGGCCGCCAGCAGCAGCGGGGCCCAGCGCGCGCGCAATTCCACGCGGCGCTGCCACAGCGGCCAGGCCAGCGCCACCACGGCGGGGCCCAGCAGGAAGTGGATGAACTGCGCCCCCGAGAAGTAGGTGGGGTAGGGGATGCCGGTGAGCAGCAGCACGCCGGCGATGACCACCACGGTCCACAACACCGGGTTGGCCCAGGGCGCTTGCCGGCGCGCCGTGTAGAAGGCATGCGCCAGCACGTAGACCGCCATGGTGGCCGTCAGGCCGAACAGCGGCGTGCTGGAGAGGTAGACCCAGAGCTGGACGAAATTCTGCATGGCCTTACTTCTGCTCCGCCTGCTGTTTCATCAGCGCGCGCAGCACCAGGGCCGTGACGGCCAGGCCGATCCAGGTCGAGAGCACGATGACGGCGAGCATGCGCCCGCCGTATTCGCCAATCAGGCCCAGGTGGGTCATCACGCCCACACCCACCGGGACGAAGAGCAGGGAGAGATGGGCCAGCAGGAAGTCGGCACAGGCCGCCACCGGCGTGCGCACGGCTTCGAAGCGCAGCGCGGCCAGCAGCAGCACCAGGCCCACGACCGGGCCGGGAAAGGGCAGGCGCAGGCCGTGCGAGAGCAGTTCTCCGGCGGATTGCAGCACCAGCAGCCAGGCAAATCCGCGCAGGGCCTGCATGTCGTGCTTCAGAAGCGCGGCAGGTCGGGGTGGCTGATCTTGCCGCCGCGCACCAGCATCTTGCCGTACTCGGCGCAGCGGTTGTGCGTGGGGATGACCTTGCCGGGGTTGAGCAGGCTGTCCGGATCGAAGGCGCGCTTGAGCGCCAGCATCTGCGCGTTCTCCTCGGCGCTGAACTGCACGCACATGGAGTTGAGCTTTTCCACGCCCACGCCGTGCTCGCCGGTCACCGTGCCGCCCATGGCCACGCTGGTTTCCAGGATGTCGGCGCCGAAGAGTTCGCAGCGGTGCAGCTGGTCCGGGTCATTGGCATCGAAGAGGATCAGCGGGTGCAGGTTGCCGTCGCCGGCGTGGAAAACGTTGAGGCAGCGCAGCGCATACTTCTGCTCCATCTCCTGGATGGCCAGCAGGATGTCGGCCAGGCGCTTGCGCGGGATGGTCGAGTCCATGCACATATAGTCCGGCGCCAGGCGCCCGCTGGCCGGAAAGGCGTTCTTGCGCCCGCTCCAGTAGCGCAGGCGCTCGGCTTCGTCGCGGCTCACCGCAATCGCCGTGGCCCCGGCCTTGCGCAGCACCTCGCTCATGCGGCCGATTTCCTCTTCCACCTCTTCGGGCGTGCCGTCGCTCTCGCACAGCAGGATGGCGGCGGCGTTCAGGTCGTAGCCCGCGTGCACGAAGTCTTCCACCGCGGCCGTCATGGGTTGGTCCATCATCTCCAGCCCGGCCGGGATGATGCCGGCGGCAATCACCGCGGCCACCGCGTCGCCGGCCTTGCGCACGTCGTCGAAGCTGGCCATGATGCAGCGCGCCAGCTGCGGCTTGGGCACCAGGCGCACGGTCACTTCCACCGTCACGGCCAGCATGCCTTCACTGCCGATGAAAACGGACAGCAGGTCGTAACCCGGCACGTCCAGGGCCTCGGAGCCGAATTCGACCGGCTCGCCCTCGATCGTGTAGCCGCGGACTTTCAGCACGTTGTGTACCGTCAGGCCGTACTTGAGGCAGTGCACGCCGCCCGAGTTCTCGGCCACGTTGCCGCCGATGGTGCAGGCGATCTGGCTGGACGGGTCGGGCGCGTAATACAGCTTGTAGGGCGCGGCGGCCTCGCTGATGGCCAGGTTGCGCACGCCGGCCTGGACCACGGCCGTACGGCTGAGCGGGTCGATCTTCAGGATCTGGTTGAACTTGGCCAGCGACAGTGTCACGCCCATGGCGTTCGGCATGGCGCCACCCGACAGGCCCGTGCCGGCGCCGCGCGCCACCACGGGCACGCCCAGGGCGTGGCAGGCCTTGAGCACGCCGGCCACCTGCGCCTCGGTTTCGGGCAGGGCCACGACCAGGGGGCGCTGGCGGTAGGCGGTCAGGCCGTCGCACTCATAAGGGGTGGTGTCCTCGGCCTGCCAGAGCAGGGCATGGGCTGGCAGCACGGCCAGCAGGGCCTGCACCACCTGCGACTGGCGCTGGGCACGCTGCAGGGCGTCGATCTGCGGGGTGGAGGCAGGGGCGTTCATGCCGGTCATTCTAGACCCCGCTCCCTATAATTTGGACCTTTCAACCATCTGTCCAAGGCAGTACCACCGTGTCCGATCGTCTTGCCGTGCTGCCGCAGTACCTCCTGCCCAAAAAAGCCATCACCTCGTTTGCGGGCCTGGTCGCCGGTTCCGCCATGGGCAGCCTGACCACGGCCATCATCCGCCGTTTCATCCGCCGCTATGGCGTCGACATGGCCGAGGCGGCCAACCCCGATCCGGCCAGCTACCCCACCTTCAACGAGTTCTTCACCCGGGCCCTGAAAGACGGGGCCCGCCCGCTGGCTGACGCCCACTGGGTCTGCCCGGTGGACGGTGCGATCAGCCAGTTCGGCGCGATCGAGCGCGACCAGATCTTCCAGGCCAAGGGCCACCGCTACAGCAGCACGGCCCTGTTGGGCGGCGACGCCGCGCTGGCGGCGAAGTTCGAGAACGGCCACTTCGCCACCCTGTACCTCAGCCCGCGCGACTACCACCGCATCCACATGCCCTGCGACGGGACGCTCACGCGCATGATCTACGTGCCGGGCGAACTGTTCTCGGTCAACCCGACCACGGCGCGCGGCGTGCCGGGCCTGTTCGCCCGCAACGAACGCGTGGTCTGCATCTTCGACACGGCCCACGGCCCCCTGGCCCTGGTGCTGGTGGGCGCTACCATCGTGGGTAGCATGGCCACGGTCTGGCACGGCGTGGTCAACCCGCCGCGCCGCCCGCAGGTGCATGAATGGCACTATGAGGGTCAGGGGATTGCCCTGAAAAAGGGGGCCGAGATGGGCCGTTTCCTGCTGGGCTCTACGGTAGTGATGCTCTGGCCCCAAAGCCCCACGCAATTCAACCCGGACTGGGCGCCCGCCCGCCCGATCCGGCTTGGTGAGAAAATGGCCAATTCAGTGTCCTGAAACAACGGAGTTATATATGCCAGGTCTTCTGCCCAACGTGGATCCCGATGGACTGCTCGAGTTCTCGGTGGTCTACACCGACCGCGCCCTCAACCACATGTCCAAGCGCTTCCAGGGCGTGATGAAGGACATCTCCGGCATCCTCAAGGAAGTCTACAAAGCCAAATCCTCGGTGCTGGTGCCCGGCAGCGGCACCTTCGGCATGGAAGCCGTGGCGCGCCAGTTCGCCACCGGCAAGAAGACCCTGGTCATCCGCAATGGCTGGTTCAGCTACCGCTGGACCCAGATCTTCGACATGGGCGGCATCCCGGCTTCGTCCACGGTGCTGAAAGCCCGTCGCGTCGGCACCGGTTCCCAGGCCGCCTGGATCCCCTGCCCGGTCGAGGAAGTGGTCGCCACCATCAAGGCCCAGAAGCCCGATGTGGTGTTCGCCCCGCACGTGGAAACCGCCGCCGGCATGATGCTGCCCGACGACTACCTGCGCAAGGTCACCGACGCCGTCCATGAAGTGGGCGGCCTCTTCGTGCTGGACTGCATCGCCTCCGGCTGCATGTGGGTCGACATGCAGGCCACGGGCGTGGACGTCCTGGTCAGCGCCCCGCAAAAGGGCTGGAGCGGCTCGCCCGCCTGCGCCATGGTCATGCTCAGCGAGCGCGCCCGTGCCGCCATCGACGGCACCACCAGTACCAGCTTCGCAGCCGACCTCAAGAAATGGCTGCAGATCATGGAAGCTTACGAAAACGGCGGCCACATGTACCACACCACCATGCCCACCGACGCCCTGGGGCGCCTGGACGAGGTGATGCGCGAGACCAAGGCCTACGGCTTCGAGAAGGTCAAGCAGGAACAGATCACCCTGGGCGCCAAGGTGCGCGAGTTGCTGGAAGGCCGTGGTTTCGTCAGCGTGGCCGCCAAAGGCTTCCAGGCCCCGGGCGTGGTGGTGAGCTACACCACCGACCCCGAGATCCAGAACGGCAAGAAATTCCTGGCCCTGGGCCTGCAGACGGCCGGTGGCGTGCCGCTGCAGTGCGACGAGCCGGCCGACTTCAGCACCTTCCGCGTCGGCCTGTTCGGCCTGGACAAGCTGCACAACCCGGACCGCAGCGTGACGCAACTGGCGGGCGCGCTGGACAAGCTGGGGTTCAAGGAAAAGGTTGCGGCTGCGGCCTGATCTTCTGCCCTGAAAACAAAACGCCCCGGGCCTTGCGGCCACGGGGCGTTTTTTATGGGGCTTCGATTTACTTGAAGATCACCGTCTTGTGCCCGTTGAGCAGCACGCGGTGCTCGCTGTGCCACTTCACGGCGCGGGCCAGCACCTGGCTCTCGGTGTCGCGGCCGATGGCGGTGAGGTCTTCCACGGTCTTGCTGTGGTCGACGCGGGCCACGTCCTGCTCGATGATCGGGCCCTCGTCGAGGTCGGCCGTCACGTAGTGGGCGGTGGCGCCGATCAGTTTCACGCCGCGGTCGTGCGCCTGGTAGTAGGGCTTGGCGCCCTTGAAGCTGGGCAGGAAACTGTGGTGGATGTTGATGGCTTTGCCCGAGAGCTTGCGGCACAGGTCGTCGCTGAGTACCTGCATGTAGCGCGCCAGCACCACGAGTTCGGCGCCCTCGGCCTGCACCACCTCGTACTGCTTGGCTTCGGCCTGGGCCTTGGTGGCGGCCGTCACCGGGATGTGGTGGAAGGGCACGTTGTAGCTGGCGGCCAGCTGGTAGAAGTCGCGGTGGTTCGAGACGATGGCGCGGATGTCGATGGGCAGCAGGCCGATCTTCCAGCGGAACAGCAGGTCGTTGAGGCAGTGGCCTTCCTTGCTGACAAAGAGCACGGCGCGCATGGACGTGGCGGCCGCGTGCAGGCTCCACTGCATGCTGAACGGCTCGGCGAAGAGCTTGAGCTGGACCTGCAGATCCTCGTACGTCACCTGGCCGCAGGAGAACTGCACACGCATGAAGAACAGGCCGGTGGCGTGGTCGTTGTACTGGGCGGCTTCTTCGATGTTGCCGCCGCGTTCGAGCAGGAAACCGGAGACGGCGTGGACGAGGCCCAGGCGGTCCGGGCAGGAGAAGGTGAGGATGTAGGTCTGGCTCATAAAACCCTGGTGGCAGGTGTGTGGATTGATACCTGCGGCCCGCTTTTGACGGGCGCAGGGATCAATTGTCTCAATTTTTGGAGACCGACGGCCCCGGTGGGAGAAGTCGGCCCTCTGAGCTGCCGGTCGCGCTTCAGGGTGTCAGCGGAATGCCGTAGTCCTGCCAGCGGCGCGTGACCTGCTCGACGACCGCCTCGTCCATGCGGATCGGGCGGCCCCAGCGGCGGTTGGTCTCGGGCGGCACCTTGTTGGTCGCGTCGATGCCGAGCTTGCCGCCCAGGCCCGAGACCGGGGAGGCGAAGTCCAGGTAGTCGATGGGCGTGTCCTCCACCAGCACCGTGTCGCGCACCGGGTCGGCGCGCGTGGTGATGGCCCAGATCACGTCCTTCCAGTCGCGCGCATTGATGTCTTCGTCCACGATGACGACGTACTTGGTGTAGGCGAACTGTCGCAGGTAGGACCACACGCCCATCATGATGCGTCGTGCGTGGCCCGGATAGGCCTTGCGGATGGAGACGATGGCCATGCGGTAGGAGCAGGCCTCGGGTGGTAGCCAGAAGTCGACGACCTCGGGGAACTGTTGGCGCAGCAGCGGGATGAAGACGTCGTTGAGCGCCTCGCTGATGACCGAGGGCTCGTCCGGCGGGCGGCTCAGCAGGGTGGACATGTAGATGGGCTGCTTGCGCATGGTGATGGTCTCGATGGTGAAGACCGGAAAGCGCTCGACCGAATTGAAATAGCCGGTATGGTCGGCGTAGGGCCCTTCCTCCGCCGTCTCGCTCAGCGACACATGGCCTTCGAGCACGATCTCGGCATTCGCCGGCACCTGCAGCGGCACGTCCAGGCAGGGCACGAGCTCGCATTTTTTGCCGCTGATCAGGCCGGCCAGCTGGTATTCGGAAATGGTGTCCGGCGCCGGGATCACGGCCGCCAGCAGCGTGGTCGGGTCCGGCCCGAGTGCCACGGCCACGGGGAAGGGTTCTCTGCGCGCCTGCTTCCAGCGCGCAAAGTGCTGGGCCCCGCCGCGGTGCGGCAGCCAGCGCATGATGACCCGGTTGCGGCCCAGCACCTGCATGCGGTAGATGCCCAGGTTGTCCTTGTCGTTGGGGGCGTCGCTGGGGCCGCGCGTCACCACCATGCCCCAGGTGATCAGCGGCGCCGGCTCGCCGGGCCACAGGTGCTGGATGGGCAGGCGTGCCAGATCCACCTCGTCGCCGCGCCACACCACTTCCTGGCAGGGCGCCTGGCTGACGATGCGCGGACGCGTGGCGCCGATCTGCTTGAGTTTGCGCAGCAGCGCCGGGCTGTCGGCCAGCGACCAGTTGTCGGGCAGGCGGGGCTGGCGGAAGAAGGCCAGCATCTCGCCCAGTTCGCGCAAGCCATCGGGCTCGCGCCCCAGCGCCCAGGCCACACGCTGGCGGTGGCCGAAGAGGTTGACCAGCACCGGGAAGTCGTAGGGCCGGCCCTGCGCGTCCAGCACCTGCTTGAACAGCAGGGCCGGGCCGCCCTGCTGCAGCACGCGGTGGTGGATCTCGGTGATCTCGTAGGCGGCGCTGACCGGTGTCTCCACCTCGACGAGGTGCTGCTGTTCGCGCAGGAATTGAAGAAAGGCGCGCAGATCGGGGAAGTGCATGGTCAGGGTTCCATTCCGGTGAAAGCGAAGGCCACTTCGGGCTTGCGGCCGCTGACGATGCGGGCAATCGACTGCCCCGAGCCGCAGGCGTGCGTCCAGCCCAGCGTGCCGTGGCCGGTGTTGAGGTAGAAGTTGGGCAGGCGGCTGCGGCCGATGATGGGCACGTTCGAGGGCGTGGCCGGTCGTAGCCCGCTCCAGAACTGCGGCGCGCGGGTGTCGCCCGCGCCGGGGAAGAGCTGCGCGAAGCGCTGCACGATGGCCTGGCAGCGCCGCGGGTTGAGCTGGCGCTCGTAGCCGTTGAACTCGGCCGTGCCGGCGATGCGCAGATGGCTGCCCAGGCGCGAGTACACCAGCTTGTACTCCTCGTCGATCATCGAGACCTCGAAGGCCTGCGTTGCGTCGGCCACCGGCAGCGTGACCGAATACCCCTTGGCCGGATAGACGGGCAGGCGGATGCCCAGCGGCGCGGTCAGGAAGGGGCTGAAGCTGCCCAGGGCCAGCACATAGGCGTCGGCCTGCAGGCGCTGGTAACGACCCTCGGCGTCGGTGGACTCAACGTGGTCGAGCTGGCCCTGCGCGGCGCGCAGCGCCGTCACCGTGTGGCTGAACAGGAAACGCGCACCGGCCGCCTCGCAATGCCGCGCCAGTTCGCGCACGAAACGCTGTGCATTGCCCGACTCGTCCTGCGCGGTGTAGGTGGCACCCGCGAGCTGCGGCTCGATGAAGCGCAGGGCCGGTTCGAGCTGCACCGCCTCGCGCGGCGTGAGCACGCGGCGTTCGCAGCCCAGTTCCCGCATCAGCGCGGCCGGTGCCAGCGCGCTGTCGAAGGCCGCCTGGCTGGTATAGAAGTGCAGGATGCCCTGCAGGCGCTGCTCGTATTCGATGCCGGTGGCCGCGCGCAGGGCCTGCAGCTGGCCGCGGCTGTAGGTGCCCAGGCGCAGCAACTGCTCCACGTTGCGGCGGGTACGTGCCGGTGTGCATTCGCGCAGGAAGCGCAGGCCCCAGAGCCACTGGTGCGGATCGGCGCGCAGGCGGAACAGCAGCGGCGCGTCGTCCCGGCCCAGCCAGCGCAGCATCTTGAGCGGTGCGTGCGGGTTGGCCCAGGGCTCGGCATGGCAGACGGAGATCTGTCCGCCATTGGCAAAGCTGGTCTCGGCCGCCGGGTGGGCCTGGCGGTCGATGATGGTCACCTCGTGACCATGTTGCAGCAGGTAGTAGGCCGAGGTGACGCCGAGCAGGCCGGCGCCGAGCACGATGACGCGCATGAGATGAGGGTTCCGCAGGAGATGGAAAACACCTGACGGCAATGTGGACATGCGTGACGACAGGCGAGAGCGCATGTTGCCCGTGCCGTACCACCGCCGGGTTTGATGCAGGACAAACAGCGCCGCCGTCGCCACATGACCTCGGTCAATCCATCGGAATACCACCGTGCTGTTTGATCCAGCACAAACCCGACGACAGGCGCTTTGCGTACCTTAGCGTCCACTCCTCTCACGCCACGGTTACGCATGTCCTCGTCTTCCCCACCGCTGGAACTGGTCTGTCCGGCGGGCAGTTTGCCGGCCCTCAAAGCCGCGGTCGACCATGGCGCGGACGCGGTCTATATCGGCCTGAAGAACGAGACCAACGCGCGCAACTTCCCGGGCCTCAACTTTGACGAGCACAGCGCACGCGAAGGCATCAGCTATGCCCGCCAGCGCGGGCGCAAGGTGTTCATGGCCATCAACACCTATGCGCAGGGCGTGGACATCACGCGCTGGACGCGCGGCATCGACCAGGCGGCCGACCTGGGTGTGGATGCCGTCATCCTGGCCGACATCGGTCTCATGCGCTACGCGGCGCAACGCCACCCGGGCCTGCGCCTGCACATGTCGGTGCAGAGTTCGGCCACCAATTACGAGGCCATCAACCTGGCGCACGAGTTGTTTGGCGTGCAGCGCGCGGTGCTGCCACGCGTGCTGATGCTGGACCAGGTGCGCCACGTGATCGAGCACACGCCGGTGCAGATCGAGGTCTTCGGCTTCGGCAGCCTGTGCGTGATGGTCGAGGGGCGCTGCCTGCTCTCCAGCTACGCCACGGGCGAGTCGCCCAACACCCACGGCGTGTGCTCGCCAGCCAAATACGTGCGCTGGGAGGAAGGCGCCACGGCACTGGATGCGCGTCTCAACGGCGTGCTGATCGACCGCTACGCCAAGGACGAGCCGGCGGGCTACCCCACCTTGTGCAAGGGGCGCTTCGCCGTGCAGGACGAAACCTATTACGCGCTGGAGGAGCCCACCAGCCTGAACGTGATTGCCATGCTGCCGCAGATCATGGCCATGGGCGTGTCGGCCATCAAGGTGGAGGGCCGCCAGCGCAGCCCGGCCTATGTGGCCCAGGTCACGCAGGCCCTGCGCGCGGCGCTGGACGCCGCCGCGCACGACGGCGCCCGCTACAACGTCAAGCCGGCCTGGCAGCAGGCCCTGGGCAAGGTGGCCGAGGGGCAGCAGCAGACGCTGGGCGCCTACAACCGCCCCTGGAGATAAGTCGTATGAGTGCCAACCCTGTAAACCGGCTCCAGCTCGCGCTCGGCCCCGTCCTGTTCTTCTGGTCGCGTGACGACATCTTCCGCTTCTATGCGGAAGCGATGCAGTGGCCGGTGGACACCATCTACCTGGGCGAAGTCGTCTGCGCGCGGCGCCAGCAGGTGCGCACCGCGGACTGGATCGCGCTGGGCCACGACCTGGCCGATGCGGGCAAGGAGGTGGTGTTGTCCTGCCAGGCCCTGCTGGAGAGCGAGACCGATCTGCGTCGCCTGCGCCGCCTGGTGGAGAACGGCCGCCTGCGCGTGGAGGCCAACGACCTGGGCG
Source organism: uncultured Hylemonella sp. (assembly GCA_963512175.1). Classification (GTDB taxonomy): domain Bacteria; phylum Pseudomonadota; class Gammaproteobacteria; order Burkholderiales; family Burkholderiaceae_C; genus Hylemonella. Next base: position 14,897 of record CAUPLI010000002.1, read on the forward strand.
CGGCCCGCTTGGCGCGCCAGCACGGCCTGCCCTTCGTGGCCGGCACGCACATGAACATCTACAACGCTGCCACGCTGGCGCTGGTGGAGGAGCTCGGCGCCTGCCGCTGGCTGCCGCCGGTGGAGATGGGGCAGGCGCTGCTGGGCGAGCTGCTGCAAGAGCTGCAGCGCAACGGCAGCGCGCTGCAAACCGAGGTCTTCGCCTGGGGCAAGCTGCCGCTGGCGTTTTCGGCGCGCTGCTTCACCGCGCGGCACTACAACCTGAACAAGGACGATTGCCAGTTCCGCTGCCTCGATCATCCGGACGGCCTGACGCTGGCCACACGCGACGCGCAGGACTTCCTCGCCATCAACGGCATCCAGACCCTGTCGGCGGGGTGCACGGCGCTGCTGCCCCATCTGGCGCAGATGCAGGCCATGGGCGTGCATAGCGTGCGCATCAGCCCGCAGTGGCAGCACACGGCCGAGGTGGTGCAGCTGTTCCACCGCGCGCTGACCGGCGAGGCGCTGGCCGACGAGGTGTGGCCGCAACTGGCCGCGTACGCGCCCGGCCCGCTGGTGGACGGCTACTGGCGCGGTCAAGCCGGCATGGCCGAACTGAAGGAGGTCGCCCATGCAGGTGCCTGACATCGTTGTTCCTGCGCCGCTGGCGCGCGTCATCAGCCGCCTGCCCGTGGCGCCGCCCTCCTGGGCGCTGGCCCAGGTGCTCAACCAGATGCTGCGCCGTGGCATCCTGCCTGCGGACATGAGCCTGCTGGCCGGCCGCCGCTACGAGATCGAAGTGCGGGACTTGGGCCTGCGCCTGCGTTTCACCGCCAGTGCACGCGGCTTCAGTGCCGCCGCGGCCGGCGCGCCCGACCTGCGCCTGTCGGCCACGCTGGCCGACTTCGCGCGCATGATGCTGCGCGAAGAAGACCCGGACACCCTGTTCTTTCACCGCCGTCTCGTGATCGAGGGCGACACCGAACTGGGCCTGGTGGTGAAGAACCTGCTCGACAGTGTGGACTGGAGCCGCACGCCGCTGGCGCGCTGGATGACACCCTAGGCCGGGCCTCCGGCCGTGTTCGCGTCCACCCAGGCCAGGTAGGCCGCGCTGCCCGCCGCAATGGGCAGCCGCACGATCTCCGGCGTCTCGTAGGGGTGGCGTTCGCGGATGAAGGTTTCGAGCGTCGCGTAGAGCGCGCAGCGTGTCTTGATGGCCAGCAGCCATTCGGCTTCGTCCTGCGCGCGTTCCTGCCAGACGTAGAAACTGCGGATGGCCTGCACCTGCACGCAGGCGCCCAGGCGGGCCTGCACGATGGCACGGGCCAGCTCGGCCGCCTGGGCTTCGCTGGGCAGCGTGGTCTGCACCACGCAGTGGGTGGATGCTTCGGTACTCATGGGTGCTCCTTGGCTTGCGGCGATACTACGCCGATCCCTTTCGTCCGTATGCGCTTCACTTCCCCCGCACGTATTGCGGCCACGCTGCTGCTGGCCTTGTTTGCCGCCCTGTTCTGCGTCTGGCTCAAGATCCCCTTGCCCTGGATGATCGGCCCGCTGCTGGCCACGGCCACTGCCTCGATGCTGCGCGCGCGCACCGAAAGCTGGGCACCCTTGCGCAATGCCGGGCAGTGCACCATCGGCATCGCGCTGGGCCTGTATTTCACGCCACAGGTCACGGCCCTGGTAGCCAGCCTGTGGTGGGCGATTGCATTGGGCATTGTCTGGGCCCTCGTGCTGGGCTGGCTGTTCGGCCTGTGGCTGCAGCACATGAATGCGCATCGATTGCCGGGCCTGAACCGGGCCACCACCTGGTTTGCCAGCGCCATCGGCGGCGCGCCCGAGATGACGCTGCTGGCCGAGCGCGCCCAGGGGCGCACCGATCTGGTGGCCGCGGCCCACAGCCTGCGGCTGCTGATCGTGACGCTTGCGATTCCTTTTGCCATGCAGCTCGGTGGCTTGCACGGGCTGGATCTGCTGCCGGCGGGTACCCGGGTGGTGAACTGGGGCGGCCTGCTGCTGCTTTTCGTGCTGGCCGGCGCCGGGGCCTGGGTCCTGGAGCGGCTGGACCGCGCCAACCCGTGGTTCCTCGGGGCCTTGCTGGTTGCCATGGGTCTGACCATGTTCGACCTCCAGCTCTCGGCCCTGCCCACCTGGCTGAGCAACACGGCGCAGCTCGTCATCGGTGTCAGCCTGGGGGTGCGCTTCACGCCGGCCTTCGTGCATACGGCACCGCGCTGGCTGGCCTCCGTGGCCGCGGGCACGCTGGGGTTGCTGGTGCTGTGCGCCGGGCTGGCGGTCGCGATGGCCTGGCTGACGGGTCTGCACCCGGCCACCATGGTGCTGGCCACGGCACCCGGCGGCATTGCCGAGATGTCGATCACGGCCAAGGTGCTGCAGCTCGGCGCGCCGGTGGTCACGGCCTTCCAGGTCTGCCGGCTGATCGCTGTCCTGCTGCTGATCGAGCCGCTGTACCGCCGGAGCCTGCGCCGCCGTTCCTAGGGTCTGTGAGGCCCTAGTACCGCGACCCGGAAGTATCGAAACATGAAAGCGCGCCTTCGCACGCATGGCGGCGTTGCAAATCCTCGCCATAGCTAAGGCTATGGCTGCGGTTTGCGCCTTGCCTTGCGCACGAATCCATCGCTTTCATTTTGTTTCTCTACTTCCGTGTCGCAGTACTAGTGCCGGAAGCGGTTGTCGCGGGTGTACATGACCAGGTCCACCAGCTTGAGGCCCGCGTGGTCGCCGGGTTGGTAGCCGGCGCGCAGGCCGTTGAGGTCGAATGCGCCGGCCTTGTAGATGCCCTGGATGAAACTCTCGCGTGTGGGCTGCGGGCCGGCCTGGCGCAGCGCGGCCACCAGGGCCTTGGCCGTCATATAACCCTCCAGGCTGCCGTAGGAAAAGTCCACGCCGGGTTTGTGGCGTTTGAAGGCGTCCTGGTATTCGCGCGTGAGATCGGTCTTGCGCTCCCAGGGGCTGGGCAGCACCTGCGCGAACAGCATGCCGTGTGCCAGCTCGCCCAGGTGGCGGGCCAGCTGGGTGGAGCCGGAGTTGACGGCCATGAAGGGCGTGGGGCTGCCTTTGGCGCGTGTCTGCCGGATCAGTTTTTCGTAGACACCGGCACTGCCGTGGTTGACGACGCCCTGCAGGTTCGCCGCGGCGATGCGGCCGGCCATGGTCGCGAGCTGCTCGTCCGTGACGTCGGACTTGAAGGGCAGGTCCAGCACCAGCTCCAGGCCCAGTTCCTGGCACAGGCGCTTGAAATTCTCCAGGTGTTGCAGGCCGACCTCGGAGTCGGCGCGGAAGAAGGCCACGCGTTTGCCGCCGGTGGAGCGGATGTACTCCAGCAGCACGCGGAACTCGTCGCGGTGCTCGGCGCGCACCGGAAACACCAGCGGCTGGTGCGGCCGGCGCAGGGTGGGCGAGCCGGCCATGGGGCCGAACAGGGGCACTTTCAGTTCGTTGACCACCTTCATCACCGCGTTGGAGGGGCCGCCTTCGATGGAGCCGAACAGGATGAACACCTTGTCTTCCTCGATCAGCTTGCGGGCATTGGCCTCGGCCTGGCCGGCCTTGTTGTCGTCGTCCAGGGTCTTGAGCACGAGCTGACGGCCGTTGACCCCGCCCTTGGCGTTGACGTCCTGCAGGTAAGTGTGGATGCCATCCATCACCGCCATGCCGTACTCGTTCTTGCCGCCCTGCTGGGTGATGCTCTGGCCGATCAGGATCTGTTTCGGGTTGACGCCCTGGGCCCGTACCGTGCCGGCCGCGGCCAGCATCAGGACGGTCCAGCACATCCAGTGGCGCAGGGGGAAAGCAGTGGGCGACATCATGGGCAAACCTTGAAGGTTTCAAAGCCCCAAGACTAATAGGGGAACCCGGATTCCGTCTGTGAGCTAAGTCACAGGTCGGCGGCTCCGGACTTGTTTTATGCCGGAGCAGTGGACTAAGTCACATCTGGCGGGCGGCTCAGTGCAGGTGCAGCGGAATGGTTGCCAGCTCGGCGTACTGGGCCAGCGTGTCTTCCACCTCTTCCTGCGTGGGGGTGGTGCGCTGCCATTCGGCCAGGCGCTGCTGGAACAACTCGGCCCAGGAACCGTCCAGGTAGATCTCCTTGCCCGCACGCTTGTCCACGATCTCGAAGCCGTGGCGCAGCAGGGCCGGCGGGGTGGCTTCGCCGTCGGGTGTCGCAGGCGTTGGCTCCACCGTGGCCAGCGTGTGGGTCACGATGTAGTCGTCGGAGTCGTAAAGCGTGTGCATGGTGTCTCAGGAGGCAAAAGGTGCCTGCTGGGTACTTGGCGCTGCCGCCGCCGATTTCAAGGGGCCGGGCGGCTCAGGGCGTCTCGCTGCCGCGCCACTGCTGGTCGATGAAGTCGCCGTTCTCTTGTGACAGGCGGATGCGTGCCGGCAGCCAGCCCAGCGCCGGTGCCAGCCAGATCTCGGCACGCGGTTCATCAGTGCGCGTCGGCGCCCGGGAGAGCTTGAGAGCGCGCAATTCACCGCCGGGCAGGCTGAGCGTTTCCTCGCCTTCGACGACGACACTCCAGCTTTCCGGGCCGTAGACGCCCACGGCCGGCAGTGTGATGGCCGTCCCGCGCGGGTAGCGCTGCGTCGTCGTGCTGATCAGGCTGCCCAGCTGCACGAAGACGCTGAGCTGGTCCTGCGCATCCTCCGGCAGGGCCACGGGCGGCGCCCCTTCGCTGAAGCGGATCTGGCCTTGTGCGTGGTCGAACTCCGCCACGCGGTCCTGGCGCACCCGGTCGACGAAGCGCAGCGGCTGCAGGCCGGCGGGGGTGATGCGGCCCCGGCTGTGCTGCACGCGCGAGCCCAGCAGGAAGGCGCCCACTTCCATGCGCGCCTCGTAGTTCTGGCCGTCGTGCGCCCACAGCAGTTCACCGCTGGCGTGGTAGGACAGGCCACTGAGTTCGCCGCGGAGCGTGTACTTCAGGCGCAGCGAGCCGGGGATGAAGGCCTGCACCGCAACCGGGGGCTGTGCAGCCGGCGCCGATGCGGTGACAGCGGGCGCAGGGGCTGCTGCTGCCTCCACGGCGGGAGGTGGCTCGGCGGGGGCCTGGGCTGGCGCCGTTTCAGGCGCGTCCGGCACAGTCGCCGGCCGATCTGGTGCTGTCACGGGGCGCGGCCTGCGGGTGGGCGCGGCCCGGGGCCGCGGTGCCGGGGCAGCCGGCGTGGCCGTGACAGGTTCGGGTGAGGCGTTGTAGATGAGCGGGCGCAGGATGGTCGTCGGGGCCACGGGCGCAGGCCGCGGGTTCACGAGCAGCAGCACGAGCAGGTGGATGAGCAGTGCCAGCAGGCCTGGCAGCAGCAGCCGGCGCCAACGGGCCGCGGTATCGCCGGCGGTCGCCATGCTCAGCGGGTATGACCCAGCTCGTGCGAGAGCTGGCGCGCGGCCTGGCCCAGGGCCGTGGCCACCGCGCCGTTCCAGGCGGTGTCGACCGTGGCCACCGAGCCCATGGCCACGATGCCCAGCACCATGTGACCGTCGAAGTCGAACACCGGCGCGCAAAAGCCCGCGATGCCCGGCAGCAGCGTGTCCACCACGCGGGCCATGCCGTGGGTGCGCACGTCCTTGAGCAAGGTGCCGAGTTCGGCCTGGTTGCGGGGCAGGTCGGTGCGGCCCAGCTGCCTGGTGCGTGCCAGCTCGGCGCGCAGCAGCGGCGCGATGGCCTCGCGTGAGACGTGGGCCGCAAAACAGCGCCCGGTGGCCGAAGACAGCAAGGGCATCACGTCGCCCAGGCGCAGGTTCACCGTGACCGACTGCGGCGACTCTTCCCAGTGCACGATGGTCGGGCCGTGGTTGCCCCAGACCGCGAGGGCCAACGTGTGGCCGATGTGCTGCATCAGCGCCGGCAGGCGTTCGCGCGCCAGCTTCACGGCGTCCAGCCGCGTGATGGCGGCCAGGCCCATGCGCAGCGCGGCCGGCCCCAGGTCGTAGCGTGCGCTGGCCGTGTCCTGGCTGACCAGGCCCAGGCGCTGGAAGCTCACCAGGTAACGGTGCGCCTTGGCCGCGCTCATGCCGGCGGCGGCGGCCAGGTCGCGCAGCATCAGCGGGCCCTGCGCGCGTGCCAGCGCATCGACCAGGGCAAAGCCCACCTCGACCGACTGGATGCCTGCGCGCGTCTTGTCCATGATGTAATTGGAAGGAACCTGTTTCGACGGGTGCAACCAGTTTAACGATACGTCATCCGAGAAACCATCGATGAAGCTTGCCACCTACAAGGACGGTTCGCGCGACGGCCAGTTGGTCGTCGTCTCGCGCGACCTGAGCACGGCGCATTATGCGACCGGCATCGCCCACCACCTGCAGCAGGTGCTGGACGACTGGAACTTCCTCTCCCCGCAGCTGCAGGACCTCTACGTCACGCTCAACCAGGGGAAGGCACGCCATGCCTTCCCCTTCGACCCGGCGCTGTGCATGGCGCCGCTGCCGCGCGCCTACCAGTGGGCCGACGGCTCAGCCTACATCAACCACGTGGAGCTGGTGCGCCTGGCGCGCAAGGCCGAGGTGCCGGCCAACTACTACACCGAGCCGCTGATGTACCAGGGCGGCAGCGACGACTTCCTGGGCCCGCGCGATGACGTGGTCTGTGTCAGCGAAGACCACGGCATCGACTTCGAGGCCGAGGTGGCCGTGGTCACCGCCGACGTGCCCATGGCCTGCACGCCCGAGCAGGCGCTGGACGGCATTCGCCTGGTGATGATCGCCAACGACGTCAGCCTGCGCCACCTGATCCCCGACGAACTGGCCAAGAACTTCGGTTTCCTGCAGAGCAAGCCGGCCACCGCCTTCGGCCCGGTGGCCGTCACGCTGGATGAGTTGGGTGATGCGTGGCAGGGTGGCAAGCTGCACCTCACGCTGCAAAGCGCCTGGAACGGCCGCACGGTCGGCATGTGCGAAGCGGGCGAGGAGATGACCTTCCACTTCGGCCAGCTCATCGCCCACCTGTGCAAGACGCGCAACGTGCGCGCCGGCAGCATCATCGGCTCGGGCACGGTGAGCAACCGCGCCACCGAAGTGAACGGCAAGAAGGAGTGGAGCAAGGGCTACAGCTGCATTGCCGAGAAGCGCGCCATCGAGACCATCCAGGACGGCCAGCCCGCCACCGACTACATGAAGTTCGGCGACACCATCCGCATCGAGATGAAGGGCCGCGACGGCCAGTCCGTGTTCGGTGCCATCGAGCAGAAGATCGTGCCGCTCGTCCGCTGAAAGGCACCGTTCAGACCCCATGGCATCACACCCTATGGGGTATCTATTGAAATCCACGCGCCTTTAGATAAAGTGGTCGTCACTTATATACACAGACCAAGTCTGGGGGTGACGTCGTGGTGCATGGGTACAGAACTTTCCTGAAGCAGGGCCTGCTGGCCCTGGGCTTGTCGGCCTCGCTGGCCAGCGCCCAGCCGCAGGCCAGCACCCTCAAGGTGCTGATCAATCCGGGCGACAGCGCCGAGCAATCGCGCGTGACGGTGTATGGCGCCTGGAAGGCGGCCCTGGAACAGGCTCTGCGCAAGGAGCGCATCGCCAGTGCAACCATGTCGCTCTCCAACGACGCCACGGCCGATCTGGGCGCAACGCGCTCCCGCATCCAGGACATCTTTGTCGCCCCGGCCCATGTCATAGGCAGTGCCCTGCGCTACGGCTACACCCCCGTGCTGGGCCTGGAGCGGCCGGTGCAGGCCGTGCTGGTGGCGCCCAAGGCCAGTCCGGTGGGCAACCTGGCCCAGGCCGCAGGCAAGCGGCTGGGCCTGCCGATGCAGGACAGTGTGGTGACTTATTTGCTGCGTGGCGAGGCCAATGCCGCCAACACCACCATCAAGCGCCATTTCGGCAGCCTGTATGAAACGCGTTACCAGGACGCCCTGCTGCCCTGCCTGCAACTGCAGCGCTGCGACCTGGTGGCGGTGGAGCGCTCCGTGTACGAGCGCTGGGTCGCGGCAGGTGAGCAGCTCAAGATCGTGCTGGAGTCGAAGCCGGTCCCCGGCTTGAGCGTGGCCATCCGCGACGGTGCGCGCCCCAGCGTGGCTGCACTGGATGCTGCCCTGACGGAGGCCTTGCTTGCCGGTGGTGCGTTGCGGGGCGACAAGTTCATGTCCCTGCACGCCGCGGACTTTGACTATGTGGCCACGCTCGGTTATTTCACCCCGCGCGATTTGCCAGGGGCCCAGGTGGTGGATCCCGCCATGGTGGCGCAACTGCTGCAGGGTGGGGCCAGTTACATCGATACCCGCACCGACACCGAGTTCAAGGCGGGCCATGTGCCGGGCGCGAGGCTGGTGCCCTATGTGGAGAAAAGTCCCAAGGAGGCGGATTTCGACCCGAAGCTCGACCAGTTCGATCTGTCCAGGCTCCCGCCGGAGCGGGATGCCGTCCTGATCTTTGCCTGCAACGGCGCCGAGTGCTGGAAAAGCTTCAAGGCCAGCCACGCGGCGCTCAAGGCGGGCTACAAGCGGGTGCACTGGTTCCGCGGCGGTTTTCCCGCGTGGCGTGCCGCGGGGCTGAAGACGGAAGCCGGCAGCTGAGTCTGGGCTTCAGAACGGACAAGGGGGCCGGGTGTCACCACCCGGCCCCCTTTCTTCATGCCAGGCGGCTCAGGCCTGGCCGTTCATCTTGTCGAGTTTCAGGAAGTACTGCTTGGCCATGGCCACCAGCTGGCCGTCGCTGGGGTGGTCGCTGGTGACGACGCCGACGATGGCTTTGTCGATGGCCTTGTCATGACGGGCGCAATGCGCCTTGAACTCGTCCTTGGCCTGGGCCGGGCCAGTCACCAGGATCTCGTGCACGCCCTTGAGGGCCTCGGCGATCGAGTGGTAGTAGGTCTCGTCATGCGAGGCGTGGCCGCCCGCGGGGCTGTGGTGGCCGCTGGCGCCCTCACCACGCCCCGAGCCCTGGTGCGAGCCCGTGTGGCCGCCAGTGGCCTTGTGGTGGCTGCGTGATTTGATCTTCTGCGCGGCGATGTGTTCGCGGTCGAACAGGATGACGTGGGCCTCGGAGCGGTCGAGCCAGACGATGGCGTGGAAGGTGGGCATGGTGGGTTCTTTCTCGTGGTCGTGAAGAGGTGAAGGGCGCGCGCTTCAGGCGCGCCGGCTGTGTTCGAGCTTGTCCTGGCAACTGATGCAGCGCGGCGTCTCGGGCGCCGCGTGCAGGCGCGCGGCCGCAATATCGGTGCCGCAATCGGTGCACACGCCATAAGTCCCGGCCTCGATGCGCTTGAGCGCGGCGTCCACGGCATCGAGTTCGGCGCTCTCGCGGGCGTCGAGCGTGAACTCCAGCTCGCGCTCGGTTTCGAGCTGGGCGCGGGAATCTTCCTTCTGGCCGCCGAAATGATCGGCTGAAGCTTGCGCGCGGCCGACGTTGCCGCCGCGCAGGCTGGCCAGCTGGGCCAGCAGGGTGGTGCGCTGCTGCAGCAACTGCTGCTTGAAGGGCGCGGTGATCTGGGTGCTCATGCGGTATCTCCTAGTCGGTCAGGGTTCATCATGCGCTTCCACTCTGCGCCGGTCTTTGACACAGGTCAAGGCCGATGCCGGCTACGGCCCGGGGACGGTCGGCGATAATGCAAGGCATGCAGACCCTGCGCCAAGCCCGTTTCCTCGCCCGCCTCGTGCTGGTGTGGTTTGCGCTGGCGCTGGGCGTGGCCATCGCCTCTCCCATCGTGAAGCCGCAGGCCATCGAGCTGGTCTGCGCCAGCGGCGGGGCCATGAAGCTCATCGTCAAGAGCGATGACGGCAGCCAGACCCAATCCAGCCATACGCTGGACTGCCCCCTGTGCGCCACGGTCGGCGCACCGCCGCCCCTGGCCCGGCCAGCGGCAACGCTGCCCGACGTGCTGGCGCACGCTCTGCTCCCCGTCGCGGCGGCGCACATCGCCGGCCGCACGGCCGCGCCGCTGCCCGCCCGCGGCCCTCCCGCCCTTTCCTGATCCATCGCTGCGCAGCCCTGGCCCTCCGCTCTTGCGGAAGGCACGGCCGCATTCCCTGATGTTTCCGGAGAGTATTCATGCGGAAGAACCGCCTGGTCATGGCCCTGGCCCTGGCTTTCCCCTTTGCCTTTCAGGCTTCGGCCCAGAGTCTCGCGGCGCAGGCCGAACCCGACACGCCGGTGAAGTCGCTTGGTGTCGTCACCATCCATAGCGGCCAGCCCACCTCGCTGCCCACGCAGATCCCCGCCACCATCGAAGGCGTGACGCGTGAGCAGATCGCAGAGACCGTCAACGCCACCGACAGCGAAGACGCGCTCAGGTACTTCCCCAGCTTGCTGGTGCGCAAGCGTTATGTGGGCGACTACAACCACGCCGTGCTGTCCAGCCGCGCTTCGGGCACGGGCAACAGCGCGCGTTCGGCGGTGTACGCCGACGGCATCCTGCTCTCCAACTACCTGGGCAACAGCGCCACCTACGCGCCGCGCTGGGGCATGGTCACGCCCGAGGAGATCGAGCGCGTGGACGTCATGTACGGTCCCTATTCCGCGGCCTATCCTGGCAATTCCGTGGGCGCGGTGGTGGACTACGTGACGCGCATGCCCAGTCGCTTCGAAGGCTCGGCCAGCCTCGGCGCCTGGAACCAGAACTTCAAGCTCTACAACAGCAGTGCCAGCTATGGCGGCACCCAGGGCAGCGCCTCGCTGGGCAGCCGCAGCGGCGACTGGTCCTGGTGGGTCCATGTGAACCACACCGACAGCACCGGCCAGCCCCTGGTGTTCGCCACCAAGCTGCTGACAGCCACGGGCGGCGCAGGCACCACGCCGGTGAGCGGCGCGGTGCGTGCGCCCAACACCACGGGTGCGGACAACTACATCCTGGGCACCAACACCCAGTACCACACCGTGCAGGACCAGGCCCGGATCAAGCTGGCCTACGACCTCTCGCCCACCCTGCGCGCCAGCTACACCCTGGGCAGCTGGGCCAACACCGCCGAGGGCAACCCGCAGAGTTATCTGCGCGATGCGGCAGGTAACGCGGTGTATTACGGCGACGTGCAGATCAACGGCCAGAACTACAACGTCAACAACGCCTTCAACGCCTCGCGTGAAAGCCTGGCCCATGTGATGCACGGCCTCTCGCTCAAGAGCCACACCAAGGGCGAGTGGGACGGGGAACTGGCCGCCAGCGTCTACGACTATGGCCGCGACCAGCTGCGCGCCGCCACGCTCTCGGCCACCTCCACCCTCAGCGGCGGCGCGGGCACGATCACCGACCAGAAAGGCACAGGCTGGTCCACCGTGGTGGCGCGCGGCACCTGGCGGCCGCAGGGTTTGCAGGGCGCGCACATCGTGGACTTCGGCGCCCAGCAGGACAACTACCAGCTGCGCATCCTCAAATCCAACATCGCCGGCAACTGGCTGAGCGACGCCGCCGGCGCGCTCAACAGCGACGTCGGCGGCAAGACGCAGATCCAGGCCCTCTACGGCCAGGACAGCTGGGCCATTGCGCCGCGCTGGAAGACCGTGCTCGGCGCGCGCGTGGAGCAATGGAGCGCGTCGGGCGGCTACACCCGACTCAGCGGCTCCACACCGGTGGACTACGCCAGCCGCAACGAAACCCATGTGTCTCCCAAGGCGGCGCTGGCCTGGCAGTGGTCGGCCGACAAGGTGCTCAAGGCTGCCACGGGCCGTGCCGTGCGCATGCCCACCGTGCAGGAGCTCTACGGCGCCACCTCCAACGCCAACCTCTCCTTCGTGAACGATCCCAATCTGGCGCCCGAAAAATCCTGGACCACCGAGCTCACCCTGGAGCAGGACCTGGGCCGCGGCCTGTTGCGCGTGACGGTGTTCAACGAAGACACGCGTGACGCGCTCTACTCGCAGCTCATCCCCGGCAGCACCACCACCAGCCGCGTGCAGAACATCGAGGCGGTGAACACCAAGGGTGTCGAGCTGGCCTACAACGGCAGCGACGTGCGGCTCAAGGGGCTGGAGCTCTCGGGCAGCCTGACCTATGCGGACTCGCGCATCGTCAGCAACCCGGCCTACCCGCAGAGCGTGGGCAAGTACCAGCCTCGCGTACCGGTCTGGCGCGCCACCGCGCTGGCCAGCTACCGCTTCGACGAGAAGCAGAGCGGCTCCGTGGGCGTGCGCTACAGCGGCAACCAGTATTCGACCTTGAACAATGCCGACGTCAACGGCTATGCCTACACGGGCGCCAGCAGCTACCTGGTGACTGATGTGCGCTGGCGCTACCGCTTCAACGCGCAGACGGTGGCTTCGCTGGGCATCGACAACCTCAGCGACGAAACCTACTGGAACTTCCACCCCTATCCGCAGCGTACATACGTGGCGGATCTCAAAGCCAATTTCTGAAACGAACCCTTATGAAGTTACTCATCTCCCTCTTGAGCACGGCCACACTGCTGATCGCCGCCACCGCTGCCTCGGCCCACGTGGTGCTGGAAGAACCCGCTGCGCTGGCCGGCAGCAGCTACCGCGCAACCTTCCGCGTGGGACACGGTTGCAGCGGCAGCCCCACCACGGCCATCCGTGTGTTCCTGCCCGCCGGCGTGCGCGGCGCCAAGCCCATGCCCAAATCGGGTTGGGCCCTGGCCGTGCGGCGCGAGGTGCTGGCCCAGCCCTACGAGAGTCATGGCAAGACCGTGCGTGAGGACGTGGTCGAGATCAGCTGGACGGCCAGCGCGCCCGAGCACGCCTTGCCTGATGCCTGGTACGACGAGTTCGTGCTGCGCGCCACGCTGCCGGCGCAGGCCGGGCCGCTGTGGTTTCGTGTGGAGCAGCGCTGCGCCGAGGGTCGGCTGGACTGGGTCGACATCCCCGCCCAGGGCTTGTCCACGCGCGGCATGAAGACGCCCGCCGTTCTGCTCGAAGTCCTGCCCTCGGGCATGACCGGGCATATGCACTGAGTTTTCTTTCCCCGTATAGTTTTTCAACAGGAGTACCACCATGTTTCATAAAACCATCCACACCCTGATTGCCGCGCTCGCCCTGACCGCCGGCAGTGCCTACGCGCAGAACGTCGAAGTGCGCGATGCCTGGGCCCGCAGCACCGTGCCGAACCAGAAGTCCAGCGGCGCCTTCATGAAGCTCACCGCCAAGGAGGGCACGCGCCTGGTCGGCGCGGATTCGCCGGTGGCCGGCATCACCGAGGTGCACGAGATGAAGATGGAGGGCGACGTGATGAAGATGCGCGCCGTCTCCGCGCTGGAGCTGCCGGCCGGCAAGACCGTGGAGCTCAAGCCCGGTGGCTACCACGTCATGCTGATGGACCTCAAGACCGCGCTGAAGAAGGACAGCACCGTGCCCCTGACCCTGCTCTTCAAGGATGCCAAGGGAGTGGAGAGCAAGGTTGAGGTGCAGCTGCCGGTGCGCAGCATGGCGCCCGGTGCCGATGCGCACGGCGGTGCGATGAAGCGCTGAGGCCTGGGAGAAGCCTGGAACTTGCGAAGAAATCGTAGCGAACACCGCCCAACGCCGCGATCGGGTCGCGCAGTAGATTTATTCGTAAGTTCTTACCGTCCCAGCAGGTTGCGCTGCACGTGCTGCAGGTGGCCGCGCGTGCATTCCAGCGCGCGCTCCAGGTCGCGCTCGCGCAGTGCGGCCACCAGGGCGCGGTGTTCCTGCTGGTAGGCCGCGCGCCGTTCCGGCGTGACGCTCTTGCGCTTGAGCATGCCCCACTCGCCCTGCATGCGGGCCTGGTTCATGAGCTTGAAGACCTGGCCCACGAAGCTGTTGTGCGCGGCCTCGGCGATTACCTCGTGCAGCAGGCCGTCCCAGTGCTCGAAGTCCTCCAGCGTGTGGGCCGCTTCGGCGCGCTCGCAGCACTGGGCCATGCGCGTGAAATCGGCCGGCGTGGCATTGCGGATCACCATCTCCACGATGGCGGGCTCCAGCGCCATGCGCACTTCCATCAACTCCGCCGGGCTCACGGCCGCCACCGCGGGGGCCTCGAGTGCCGGCAGCAGGGTGGCGATGCGCTCGCTCACATAAGTGCCGCTGCCCACCGTCTGCGTGATCAGGCCGGCTTCCTTGAGCTGCCCCAGCACGCGCCGCACGGCCGAGCGGCCCAGGCCGTATTCGGTGCACAGCGCACGCTCGGTCGGGATGCGGTGGCCGGCACGCCAGATGCCGGACTTGAGTTTTTCCAGCAGGGTTTCGCGCAGCAGGGCAGACGGGTCCATGGTCAGGTCGGGGCGGGGCAGATGAGATGGGCGGCATCATAGCAAACGATCAACCAAATTGAACCAATGAAATGACTCCCTACGTGTTTTCCACGGAGTCAAGAGGGTAGACTGGCTTCTATAATTTTCGCCAATATAAACCAATGGCAACCAATTCGAGGTTGCCCCTAAGCTGCAGGAGTTCGCATGAAGATCGCACGTGTACAAAAAGACGGCCAGATCCACCTGGCCCTGGTCGATGAAGCCAGGCAGGAAGTGGCCCTGGTCGGCGGCCCGCTGGCCCAGCATCCCAACCCGGTGCTCAACGTCATCCAGCTGGGCGTGAGCGCCGCGCAGCTGCAGGCCGCCGTCACGGTGCGCGTGCCCATGGCCCAGGTGAAATTCATGGCGCCGCTCTCGGCCTTCCTGCGCAACCCCTTCGCCGTGGGCAAGAACTACCACGAGCACGCCATGGAATTCGACAAGAGCGGCTTCAATGCCACCACCGGCGGCGCCTCGGCCATCCCCGCCTACCCGCAGATCTTCACCAAGGCCACGCTCACGCTCAATGGCCCCACCGACCCCATCCAGTTCAATCCCAAGCACACGCAGTCGGTGGACTACGAAGGCGAGATCGGCGTCGTCATCGGCACCACCTGCCGCAACGTCAGCAAGGCCGATGCCATGAAGCAGGTCTGGGGCTTTGTCGCTACCAACGACGTCACCGCGCGTGACCTGCAGAAGAACCACGCCCAGTGGTTCCTGGGCAAGTCGCTCGACGGCTTCTGCCCCATCGGCCCCTGGATGACCAGCACCGACGAAGCCCCCACCGACATGCGCATGCAGACCTGGGTCAATGGCGAGCAGCGCCAGAACGCCCACATCTCGCAGCTGATCTTCGACGTGCCCACCCTGATCGAACAGATGAGCGCGGCCATGACCCTGCTGCCCGGCGACATCATCCTCACCGGCACCTCGGTGGGTGTGGGCATCGGCTTCACGCCCCCGAAGTTCCTCAAGCACGGCGACGTGGTGCGCGTGGCCATCAGCGGCCTGGGCGAACTGAACAACCCCATCCAGGAAATCTAGGCGGGGCGAACCAGAAGAGCCGTGCGCCCTGGACCTGTCGAAGCCCTTCGACAGGCTCAGCCCGAACGGTAGGATGTAGCAACACAACGAGGAGACAACCATGAGCAAGATCCAACGTCGCAGCCTGCTGCAATTCGCCGGTGCCGGCCTGGCTGGTTTGAGCGGCCTGAGCGCCCTGGCCCAGGACGCCTACCCCAGCAAACCCGTCACCATGCTCGTGCCCTTCCCGCCGGGCGGCGTGGCCGACACCGTGGGCCGTCCCGTGGCCGAGGCCATGGGCCGTGCGCTGGGCCAGACCATGATCGTCGAGAACAAGGGTGGCGCCGGCGGCGGCATCGGCATGGCGCAGGTCGCCAAGTCGCGTGCCGATGGCTACAACCTGCTCATGGCCCTGTCCTCCATCGTGGTGCTGCCCGAGGCCGACAAGGTGCTCAAGCGCAGCCCCATGTTCACCCTGGACCAGCTCAAGCCCGTGGCGCGCTTCACGGCCGACCCGACGGCCCTGGTGGTGCGTGCCGACAGTCCGTGGAAGACCTACCAGGACTTCATCGCCCACGTGAAGGCCAAGCCTGGGCAGGTCACCTTCGGCTCTTCGGGCAACTACGGCACCATGCATGTGCCCATGGAGCAGCTCAAGGCCGCCACCGGCACCTTCATGCTGCACGTGCCCTACACCGGCGCCGGCCCGGCCGTGCTGGCCCTGCTGGCCGGCCACGTGGATGCGCTGTCCACCGGGCCGTCCAGCGTGATGCAGCATGTGCGTGCCGGCAAGCTGCGCGTGCTGGCGCACTGGGGCGAAGGCCGCCTGGCGGCGCTGCCCGAGGTGCCGAGCTTCAAGGAACTGGGCGTGCCGATCAGCTACTCGCAATGGGCCGGTCTGTTTGCGCCGGCGGGCACACCCGAGTCCGTGATGGCCAGGCTGCGCCAGGCCGCCAAGGCCGCCAGCGAAGATGCGCGCGCCAGGCAGGCCCTGGCCGCCGCCGGCACGGCCTTCCAGTACCAGGACGCGCCCGAGTTCGAGCGCTTCGTGCAGACCGATGCCCGCGCCATGACGGCGCTGGTGCAACGCATCGGCCGCGTCGAGTAAGGCGGCGGGCCGCTGGCCTGCGGCCTCGGGGTGAAAGGGCCTAAGATGGGCCCTGAATCCGGGGCTGTCGGGAGGCGGTTTTGTCATATATCCATCCTCGCTGGGGCGCGTGGCTGCTGGCCCTGCTGCTGGGCCTGCAGTCGGCGGCGGCCTGGGCGCAGCCGCGCACCGTGCGCGTCGGCGTCTATGCCAACGAACCCAAGATCTATTTCAGCGCGACCGGCCGCGCCACGGGCATCTTCGCGGACCTGCTGGGAGAAATCGCCAAGGGCGAGGGCTGGACCCTGCAGTTTGTGCCCTGTGAGTGGCAGGCCTGCCTGGAGGCGCTGGAGGCCGACCGCATCGACCTGATGCCCGATGTGGCCTACAGCGCCCAGCGCGACCAGCGCTTCGACTTCCACCAGATTCCGGTCATGCACAGCTGGTCGCAGATCTACCGGCATCCGGCCGTGTCGATCAACTCCATCCTGGACCTCGATGGCAAACGCGTGGCCCTGCTCGAGGGTTCCATCCAGACCGCGCTGTTCAGGGAACTGGTGGCGGGCTTCGGCGTGCAGCCGGTGCTCATGCCCGTGCCCTCGCTGGACGAGGCCTTCCGCCAGGTGGCAGCCGGCAAGGCCGATGCGGCCATCGCCAACCATTTCTTCGGCAACCGCCTCGGGCCGCGTTACCGGCTGGTCGAGACGCCCATCGTCTTCCAGCCGGCGCGCCTGTTTTTTGCCGCCGGGCAGGATCGCAACCCCGAGTTGCTGGCGACGATCGACCGCTACCTGCGCAACTGGCAGAACGATCCGCGCTCGATGTATTTCGCCATCATCAGGCAGTGGGGTGGCCAGGTCTCCGAGCCCGCCGTGCCGCGCGCCTTCTGGTGGGGGCTGGCCGCGGTCGGCGGCCTGCTGCTGCTGGCCATGCTGCTGGCGTGGCTGCTGCGCGGCCAGGTGGTCGTTCGCACGCGCCACCTGCAGGCCGCCAACGAGGAGGTGGGCCGTTTCAAGGCCATCTTCGACCAGTCCACCTTCGCCGCCTGGATTGCCGGCCTGGACGGCCAGCTGGTCTACGTCAACGCGCGCTGCGCGGCCCTGCAGGGCCGCAAGCCGCAGGAGCTGATCGGCCAGCGTTACCTCAGCCTCTATGCCCCCGCGGGGCAGGACACGGCCGAAGCCTACTGGCGCCGCGTGCGCGAAGGCGGGGACGGCGCGCCGCACGAGTTGCTGCAACTGGCGGGCGACGGCCGCGAGCTGCCCATGCTCAGCAGCGGCCTGCTGCTGCGTGATGCCCAGGGCCGCCCCGAGCTGCTGGCCTGCACCGCGGTGGACATCAGCGACCGCAAGCAGGCCGAGGAAAAGATCCACCAGCTCGCCTTCTACGACGTCCTCACCGGCCTGCCCAACCGGCGCCTGCTGATGGACCACCTGGCGCACGCGCTGGCCGCCAGCGCGCGACACGGCGGCGGCGGGGCGGTGCTGTTTATCGACCTCGACCACTTCAAGACCATCAACGACACCCTGGGCCACGACGTCGGCGACCAGCTGCTGCGTGAAGTGGCGGCGCGCATCAGCTACTGCGTGCGGGTGGGCGACACCGTGGCGCGCCTGGGCGGCGATGAGTTCATCGTGCTGATCGAGGACCTGGGCGAGGTGGCCGAAGTGGCCGCCGGCCAGGCCGAGGCCGTGGGCCGCAAGATCATGGCCGCGCTCAGCCAGCCCTACCGCCTGGGCAACAGCCAGCACCACAGCACCCCCAGCATCGGTGTGGCCCTGTTCACGCATGACCAGGTCCAGGGCGACGAACTGCTCAAGCAGGCCGATCTGGCCATGTACCAGGCCAAGGCGGCGGGCCGCAACAGCCTGCGTTTCTTCGACCCCCGCATGCAGACCGTGGTGGCGGCGCGCGCCTCGCTGCAGAGCGACCTGCGCGAGGCCCTGCACACGGAGCAGCTGACCTTGCACATCCAGCCGCAGGTGGATATGGCGGGCCGGGTGGTGGGTGCCGAGGCCCTGTTGCGCTGGGCGCATCCGGTGCGCGGTGACGTCTCACCGGTCGAGTTCATCCCCGTGGCCGAAGAGGGCGGTTTGATGCACGAACTGGGGCTGTGGGTGCTGCAGCGCGCCTGCGAGCTGCTGGTGGCCTGGGCCGGCCAGCCGGCGCTGCGCAAGCTCAGCCTGGCCGTCAACGTCAGCGTGCAGCAGTTCCGCCACCCGGATTTCGTCTCGCACGTGCTCGAAACCCTGCTGCGCACCGGGGCCGTCGCCGCGCGGCTCAAGCTGGAGATCACGGAGAGCCTGCTGATGGAAGACGTGGAGGACGTGATCGTCAAGATGGAGGCCCTGCGCGCGCACGGCGTGAGCTTCTCGCTCGACGATTTCGGCACCGGTTATTCCTCGCTGAGCTACCTCAAGCGCCTGCCGCTGGACCAGCTCAAGATCGACGCCTCCTTCGTGCGCGACCTGCTGAGTGATCCCAACGATGCGGCCATCGTGCGCACCATCATCGCCCTGGCACGCAGCCTGGGCCTGCAGGTGGTGGCCGAGGGCGTGGAAACCGAGGCGCAGCGCCAGGCCCTCGCCGCCGAAGGCTGCCCGGCCTACCAGGGCTTCTACTTCAGCCGGCCGGTGCCGGCTGCAGTTTTCGAAGAACTAGCAGCGCAATCGCTGCCCTTGGGTTAAGCTGGAAACAACGCATACCAGACAGGAGCGGCCATGAGCAACAAGGCAGACCCCAGTGGCTTCGGCCAATTTGTACCGGGCTTCGACTTCCTGCAGAAACTGGCCCAGGGCGGCAACGCCTCCATGGCCAGCTGGGTGGCGCCCACCCTGGACGCCGAGGCGCTGGACAAGCGCATCACCGAACTCAAGGCTGTGCAGTTCTGGCTGGACCAGAACGCCGCCGCGCTCAAGGCCACCATCCAGGCCCTGGAAGTGCAGAAGATGACACTGGCCACGCTCAAGAGCATGAACGTGCCCATGCCCGGTGCCGGCATGGCCTGGCCCGTGCCGGGCGCTGCGCCGGCGGCCAAACCGGCTGCAGCCCAGGCGCCCAAGGCGCCGCCCGCCGCCAAGACAGAAAAGGCCGCGGCCGGCACAACACCCATGGCCGACCCCATGCAGTACTGGGGTGCGCTGACGCAGCAGTTCCAGCAGATTGCCGGCCAGGCCATGAAAGACGCGGCCGCGCGCAGCGCCGCCGCTGCCCCGGCCGCGCCAGCGCCCGCCGCCAAGGCCGCGAAGAAAGCCGCACCGCGCAAGCCCAAGCCTGTTTGAGATGCCGATGAAAAATTTCCCCCTAGCCCACGCCACCCATCCGCAATGGCGCATGGCCGCCGCGCTGGTGCTGGCGCAGCTGCGTGCGCAGCTGGCCCTGCCCGGCGCTGCGCAAAGCCCCACGCTGGCCCTGCTCTACATCACCGACCACTACGCCACCGAGGCCGAAGCCATCCTCGCCCACCTCAGCGCCGAACTGCCCGAGGTCACCGACTGGGCCGGCACCGTGGGCGTGGGCATAGCCGCCACCAATGTCGAATACTTCGACGAGCCGGCACTGGCCGTGATGCTCTGTGATCTGCCCAGCGACCAGTACCGCGTCTTCTCCGGCGTGGCGCCCCTGGGCCTGGGCTTCCAGGCGCACACCGCGCTGGTGCATGCCGACGGCCACACCCCCGAACTCTCCGAGCTCATCAACGAAATGGCCGCACGCACCGACAGCGGCTACCTCTTCGGCGGCCTGGCCTCCAGCCGCGGCGAGAGCGTGCAGTTCGCGCTGGGCGGTGACGGTTTCATCCGCGGCCAGGGCCGCTCCACCGGCGTCTTCCACGGCGGCCTGAGCGGCGTGGCCTTCGGCGAGGGCGTGCAGATGGTCTCGCGCGTCACCCAGGGCTGCTGCCCGGTGGCCGGCAGCCACACCATCACCGAAGCCGAGCGCAACGTGGTCTACCAGCTCGACGGTGAACCCGCGCTGCAGGTGCTGCTGCGCGAGCTGGATGTGACGCTGGACGAGCCCGAGCGGGCCCTGACCACCGTGCGCGCCACGCTGGCCGGCCTGGTGAGCCCGCAGGACGTGGCCGCGCACGCCGATGGAGGGGGCCGTGCCATCAACCGCACCGGCAACTTCGGCAGCGACGTGCGCGTGCGTCACATCGTCGGCCTGGACCCGCAGCGCGGCGGCGTGGCCCTGGCCGAGCTGGTGGAGACGGGCATGCAGCTGGCCTTCTGCCAGCGCAATGTGCAGGCCGCACGCGCCGACCTCATGCGCATCTGCGCCGAGATCCGCGAGGAACTGGAGCCCGAGGAACTGCCGCTGACCGCGGGCGGCCTGGAGGCCGAGCCCCCGGCGCAGGCACCAAAGCGCATGGTGGGTGCGGTCTACGTCAGCTGTTCCGGTCGTGGTGGCCCGCACTTTGGCGGCCCCAGCGCCGAGTTGCAGATCGTGCGCCACGCCCTGGGCGACGTGCCGCTGATCGGATTTTTTGCCGGCGGCGAGATCGCGCGGCACCACATTTACGGCTACACCGGTGTGCTGACGGTGTTCCTCTCCGATTAACCCTCGACCCTGGCATTGGCGTCTGAGCAGGTATGAAGTGAACAATCAACACCCTTTCCTGGGCATTCTTTTAATGCTCGCATACGTTGCGGATGCTTTGTTGCTAGCTGGCGCAGGCGTGGTGGGCCTTGGGTTTATCTTCTTGGCCGGGGCTCATCCACTTCTGATGTCTGCTCCTGTCGGGATTGCAGTGTTCACCGGTTGGGCTTTTGGCCTGAGTTTGAAGCGACGAGCGGACCACTTGGTCCAAGCGCTGGTAATCGGCGCATCTCCGCTATTGTTCGCCCCTGTCTGGTATGGATTGATAGTGAAAATAACAGAGTCCAATTGCCGAGGATGGACTTGTTTCTGACCGCAGCGATCGTAGTTCCGCTTTCCAGCCTCATCGACGCAGCGCCGAGGACGCCTCGAACTCCCAACCCCGCATCGCCAGCACTAGGGTGTAACCCTCGCGGTCTTTCTCAGGTAGTTTCTGGGCGGCCTGGTGTTGTTGGACAAAGTCCTGTGTCATGCACTGGATGCTGTGTCCCTGATGGCTGCTTTGCCGCATAGGTCGCTTCAGTCCTGCGGCCGGGTCTTCAGCAAGTCCTTGCGGCACAGCGGCCCGTCCACCGGGTTCTCCAAGCTGTGCGCGATCGCCGTCACCAGCGCGTGCGCTTCCTCGGCAGTGAAATTTTCCATGAGAGGCCGTGCCACCGCCGGCGGCAAGCGCACCACGGCCGTGCTGCCATCGGCGCGTGTGATGCTCAGGCTGGCCACCTGGTGGCTGCCCCAGTCGGGCCGCGCTTCGGCGCGTTGCATCTGCTCCTGCATCAGCACCTCGTAGTCGGCCTCCAGCGCTTCCAGGGTGTCGTCATCGGGCTCGGCGGCGAGCTCGACCACCCAGCCTTCCATCGCGTCCTCGCGCGTGCTGCAGGCCAGCGCACGCGCCGCCAGCCCCTGCACGAAGCGCTCGCGCAGTTCCGCGTCGAAGAACACATAGCCGGTGGCCATGGCGGACGTGAGGTGCCTACTTGTCCTTGAGCTTCATGATGCCCAGGGCGTTCATCACCATCTTCTCGAACAGCGGCTCCGAAGTGCCGGCCTTCATCTTGCGCATGAAGTATTTCTCGAAGGCGATCTTGGCCAGGTGCACCCACTTGCCCTGCGAGAACCAGTTCACGTTGCGCGGCGGGATCTGCGGCAGCGCCACGAAACAGGCGCCGGTGTCGCCGAAGTCGGCCAGGCACACGGCGTTCCAGGTGGCCTTGGTGCCGGGCTGCTTGCCGTCGAGCTCGTCGCGGATGTTGTGCGCCGTGGCCGTCACCATGGACTCGATCATGTAGCCGGTCTTGGGCGCACCGGTGGGCACCGGCGTGGCCTCCACTGGCGGAATGGCCACGCACACGCCCACGGCGTAGATGTTCTTGAACTTGGGGTTGCGCTGCTGCGGGTCGATCAGGATGAAACCGCGCGGGTTGGTCAGCCCCTCGATGCCGAACACCGCGTCGATGCCCTTGAAGGCCGGCAGCATCATGGAGAACTTGAAGTCCAGCACGTGCTCCTTCTTGGGCGTGCCGTCCTCGTTGTGCTCGGTCACGTACATCTTGCCGGCTTCGACCTTGGTGGTCTTGGCATTGCAGATCCACTTGATGTGGCGGTCGCGCATGACCGATTCGAGCAGGCCCTTGGAGTCCCCCACGCCGCCCAGGCCCAGGTGGCCGATATAGGGCTCGGCGGTCACAAAGGTCATGGGCACCTTGTCGCGGATCTTGCGGCGGCGCAGGTCGGTGTCCATGATCATGGCGTACTCGTAGGCCGGGCCGTAGCAGGACGCACCCTGTACCGCACCCACCACCACGTGGCCTGGGCTCTTGACGAACTCCTGCCACTGCTTCTCCGCCTCCACCGCGTGGTCCACATGGCAGATCGACTGCGTGTGGCCCTGGGGGCCCAGGCCTTCCACTTCCTCGAAGGCCAGCCGGGGGCCGGTGGCGATCACCAGGTAGTCGTAGTCCACCGTACGGCCGTCGTCCAGCTCGATCTGGTTCTTCTCGGGGTGCAGGCGCTTGGCCCCCACACCGATGAAGTCGATCTTCTTCTTCGCCAGCACCGGCGCAATTTCGAGCTCGATATCGTCGCGCTTGCGCCAATCCACCGCCACCCAGGGGTTGGAGGGCACGAAGTGGAACTTCGGGTTGTTCGAAATGACGGTGATCTTGTCTTCCGCGCGCGCCAGCGCACGCATCTCATACGCCATCGGCATGCCGCCGATGCCTGCGCCGAGTATCACGATATGGGCCATGGTCCTGTCTCCTGGTGTGTGCCGCGCCTGCCATCGGGCGCGACTGTCCGGTAGTTATAGGCACCGGGGTATCAATCCGGCTTGATCCATATCAATCCAGACGCAAGGAAAGTCAGCGCCGCAAGGCCGCAAACGCCTCGAACTCCCAGCTGCGCATGGCCAGCAGCAGGGTGCAGCCTTCGCGGGGGGGCTTGTCGGGCGGCTCCTGGCCGGGGCTTGTTGTCCCTTTTCTTAAAGAGGATACTGCGCCATTGCTACCCCGGCGCATGCGTGCAGCGGCAGCTACGCGAATCACGACCCACGACACGAGAGGCGGAGGCTGGGATATGCGAGGGACTCAATCATCTGGAGCCATGCGGTGCGTGCTGCTGGTCGCGCTGGCGGGCAGTCTGGGTGTTCATGCCGCGGCAAGCGACGCCCAAAAACCCATCTCGACAAAGCCGGTCAGTGCCGTGGCCTATACACAGGTCAGCGCACATCACCAGGGCGCATTCAAAGCCAGCGGCGTCAACTGGACGTGCAAAGCGTCGCACTGCAGTGCCTCCGCCATGCCCGCGGCCGTTGCGGCGCCGTTGACCGCGTGCCGGGAGCTTGCGCGTGAAGTCGGCGCGATCAGAAGCTTCAAGGTCGCGAACCATGCCCTGAACCCCCAGGAGCTTCAGCAATGCAACAGCGTGGTGGCCGTGGCCGAAGCTGCGAAACCCAATGCGAAGAAACCGCAAGTCGCGACGAAACCGACAACAACACCCGATACGGCACCGAGTGCCAGTCTTCACTCGAAACGACTGATCACCGCCGATGACCTCACGCCTCGCGCACAACCGCTTCCGGATGCGCCACAGCGGGCTACGGCATCGCCGCGTACGCCGTCCACCAACACTACCGGCTCACCATCGGCCGTGGCGAAGCCGACAACAACGACCCATCCGGTGAAGAAGCCGGCTGATGCAAAAGGCACAACGCAAGCTGCCGCACAGGGCGACGGCGTTGCCACGCCGCAGCCATCTCCCGCGGGAACGGCGGCGCCATCGGCGCCCGGATCACGCAGTTATCCGGTGAGTATCCGGACAGAAGCCATGGCCGTGACTGGCACGGGTCGGCTTATCGACCGGCTGGCCTATACGCGCAAAGACATCCGTACCGAAGCGATGACAGTGACGGGTACGGGGCGCGTGACGGTAAATCTGCCGTTCACGCCGAAAAGCGTGCGTACTGACGGCATGGCCGTGACCGGCACCGGTACGGTTCGCTAGGCATCAGGGTTTGCGGAGTTCAATCTGGAACACAGGAGGAAATGCAAATGACACGTCAACTCACCGCTCTCTTGTTGGGTATGGTGGCAATGGTTTCTGCCACCTTGACACAAGCGCAGTTGCCACCCGGTCCGCATTTCACGTTTACCGTGCCGCTGCAACTCGCCAACCTGGCGCCGGAAATCAGCCAATACAACGTCAATTGCTCCGTTGGCACGGCGCGCAGCCTCACCATGGCCACCGGGACGACAAGCGGCGCCATCAGTGGCGGGGCCGTGAACACCAGCGTCGTGGTCAATGTGACGGTAACGACGGCAAGAGATCCATTTGCCCATCCGGCGAATGCGACCAACTACAGATGCAACGTGGTTCTGGACAATGGACGCGGGGTTCCCTACCTGCAATACCTTCCCGACAGCGGCACAGCCAACTTTCCGCTGGCTTCCGGGCCGGTGTTCAAGCCGTGGGCGCTGGGAACCATTCCGCGTTAACGTCAGGCATCGCAAACACTCTCAGCGCCGCAGCGCCGCAAACGCCTCGAATTCCCAGCTGCGCATGGCCAGCAGCAGGGTGTAACCCTCGCGGTCCTTCTCGGGCAGCTTCTGGTCGGCCTGGTGCTGCTGGGCAAAGTCCTGCGCCACGCGCTGCAGGCGCTCCATGAACGACGGCGCCAGGCTGCGCGCGATGCTGCCGTGCACCAGCAGCAGGCCTTCGCCGTGGCCGTCGAAGCCGCCGCTGTAATAGTCCAGCAGCGCGTGCTCGCGGAAGTAGTCCATCACCGCGCCGTGCGGGCGCCAGCGGAAGGTCTTGGCGAGTTTCAGGCGGTAGCGGTTGAGCGGGCGCAGCTCGATGATGCCGATGCGGTCCAGCTGCGCCAGGTACTTCACGCACTCGGCTTCGCTCAGGCGGTAGGCGGCCACCATCTGCTCCAGCGTCCACTGGCTCAGCACGCAGATCGCCACCAGCAGCAGCTTCTTGTCGGCCACCACGGCCTTCTCCTGCGCCTGCGTCAGTTCGGCCAGCAGGGGCTGGGCATCGGCCACACGGCGCGCCAGTTCGGCAAAGTCCAGTTTCAATGCGCGGCAGATCGCGTCGATGCGCGACAGCGGCATGTCCCCCTTGGCCAGCATGCGCTTGACGCTGCTCTCGGCCATGCCCAGCTTCTTGGCCAGGTCGGCATAGGTCAGGTGGGCGGCCTTGAGTTCCTTCTTCAGGACCAGGACCAAGTCGGCGGTGGTGCTCATGGGGGCGTGTCTCCTGGGTATCGATTATCGATACTCCCGGTAGACAGAAACATGGAAGTCGCATGAAATGGCCCCGTGGGCGATGCGTGCGCCCCACAGTGCGGCCATCCTTACTCCGGAGCCTTTCCATGACCCCACCGCTTTCCCGTGCCGAAGTCTGGCTGCTCTTCGCAGTGCTGGCCCTCAGCCTGCTGGCGGCTTTCGCCCCGCCCCTGGCGCAAGCTCCGCACTTCCATGACTTTGCCGACCAGCGCAGCTGGCTCGGCATGCCCTGCGCGCTCGATGTGCTGAGCAACCTGCCCTTTGCGCTCTTCGGCCTCTGGGGCCTGCGTGTGCTGGGCCGCGTGCCGCAGCTGGACGCCACCCAGCACCGGCTGGCCGCACTGTTCTTCGGCGGCCTGTTGGTCACCGCCCTGGGGTCCGCCGTCTACCACTGGGCACCGGATGACGCGGGCCTGGTCGTGGACCGCCTGGGCATGACGGTGGCCTTCGCCGGCCTGCTGGGCCTGGGCGTGGCCATGTACCTCAGCGCGCGTGCGGGGCAGGCCCTGGCCGCGGCCGTGTTGCTGCTGGGCCCGGTGAGTGTGGCCGTCTGGGCCGCCCAGGGCAACCTGCTGCCCTGGGCCCTGCTGCAGGGCGGCGGTATGGTGCTGCTGCTCGTCTTGGCGGTGATGAAGCCCTTGCCCGGGGCGCTGGCCGTGCGCTGGGGCCTTGTCATCGGCGTCTACGTCGTGGCCAAGGCGCTGGAGCAGTACGACGCGGTCGTATTCGCAGCCACAGGCCAGTTCGTTTCGGGCCACAGCCTCAAGCACCTGGTGGCCGCGTTCGCAGCATGGCCTGTCATCAGCGCCTTGCATCTGCTCGGGCAGAATGCCAAACAACGATAACGGAGGAGACATCTTGGAACACAAGAACGACAACACCGCACCGCACGACGAGCACCCCAACCAGTTCGCCCTGCTGCGCCAGCGCCGCTTCGCGCCCTTCTTCTGGACGCAGTTCAGCGGCGCCGCCAACGACAACCTCTTCAAGTTCGCCTTCACCGTCATGGTGACCTACCAGTTGCAGGTGAGCTGGCTGCCGCCCGCCATGGCGGGCCTGGTGATCGGCGCGCTGTTCATCCTGCCCTTCCTGCTGTTTTCCGCCACCAGCGGCCAGCTGACCGACAAGTTCGAGAAGACGGCCATGATCCGCTTCGTCAAGAACCTGGAAATCGCCATCATGCTGGTGGCGGCCTGGGGTTTCATCATGTCCAACGTGCCGGCCCTGCTGCTGTGCACCTTCATGATGGGCCTGCACTCCACGCTCTTCGGCCCGGTGAAGTTCGCCTACCTGCCGCAGGTGCTGAGCGAGCGCGAGCTCACGGGCGGCAACGGCATGGTGGAGATGGGCACCTTCGTGGCCATCCTGCTGGGCAATGTGGTGGGCGGCCTCATCGTCGCCATGCCCGAGGTGGGGCACCAGAACGTGGCCTTCGCCTGCGTGGCCCTGGCCGTGGTGGGGCGGGCCGCGGCGGCGCGCATCCCTGCTGCGCCGGCCACCGACCCCGGCCTCAAGATCAACTGGAACCCGGTGTCCGAGACCTGGCGCAACCTCAAGCTCGCGCACGGCAACATCGTGGTCTACCGCTCGCTGCTGGGCATCAGCTGGATGTGGTTCTTCGGCGCCGTCTTCCTGAGCCAGTTCCCCAGCTTCGCCAAGGAAGTGCTGCACGGTGACGCGCACGTGGCGTCCTTGCTGTTGGTGGTGTTTTCCATCGGCATCGGCATCGGCTCGCTTTTGTGCGAAATGCTCAGCCGTCGCCACGTGGAAATCGGCCTGGTGCCCCTGGGCGCCATCGGCATGACGGTTTTCGCCATCGACCTGTACTTTGCCTCGCGCGGTCTCCCAGCGTCAGAAGTGATGGGCCTGGGCGCCTTCCTGGCCCAGCCCGCCCACTGGCGGGTCATGGCCGACCTGCTGCTGCTCAGCCTCTTCGCCGGTCTCTACAGCGTGCCCATGTATGCGCTGATCCAGCTGCGCAGCCCAGCCACGCACCGCGCGCGCATCATCGCGGCCAACAACATCCTCAACGCCCTGTTCATGATCGCCAGCTCGCTGATCGCGGGCGCGCTGCTGGCCATGGACGTCACCATCCCGCAGATCTTCTTCCTGGTGGGCCTGGCCAATGCCGTGGTGGCGCTCTACATCTTCCTGCTGGTGCCCGAGTACCTGCTGCGCTTCGTGGCCTGGGTCATGAGCCACTTCGTCTACCGCTTCAAGGTTACCGGCGACGAGCACATCCCTACCACCGGCCCCGCCATCCTGGCCTGCAACCACGTGAGCTTCGTGGACGCGGTGCTGCTCATGGCGGCCAGCCCACGGCCCATCCGCTTCATCATGGACCACCGCATCTTCAAGATCCCGGTGCTGGGCTGGCTTTTCAAGCTGGCCAAGGCCATCCCCATCGCCCCGCGTGCCGAAGACCCCGCGGCGTATGAGGCGGCCTTCACCGCTGCCGCCCAGGTGCTGAAGGAAGGCGACCTGCTGGCCATCTTCCCCGAAGGCGGCATCACGCACGACGGTACCCTGCAGGAGTTCAAGGGCGGCATCATGAAGATCCTGGAGCAGCAACCCGCCCCCGTGGTGCCCATGGCGCTGACCAACCTCTGGGGTTCCTATTTCAGCCGTGTGGAGCTGGTGGGCGGCAAGCCGACGGCGATGGCCAAGCCGTTTCGGCGGGGGATCTTCAATACGGTGGGGTTGAATGTGGGCGTGCCGGTGGCGGCGGGGGAGGTGCAGCTGGAGGGGTTGTGGGAACGGGTGGCAGCGCTGATGGCGCAAGCCGAATGAGCCTCAGGCCCCATGCGTAGCATCCTCTGCGGCTTGTACCTGTTGCTGGTGGCGGTGGTGCTCGGCGGCGCGGTCTACACGTGGAGCCTGCGCTGCGAAGGCTTCGGCTGCACGGGCGTCGGCATCGTCTGGGGGGCCTAGGCCGGGCTGTGCGGGCTGGCGGCGGTCCTGGGCCCCGTCCTTCGATCCTTCCAGACGCCGCAGCCGACGCTGCACCGCGTGTTGGGTTGGGCCCGGGGCCTGCAATCCGTGCTATTGCTTCGATTTCCTTGGGGGATGACAATCTCCGGTCCTGACCGTAGGATGCTTCTTTTTAGATGTAGTCGCTCATATGAATGGTGACTGCAAGGGTGGAGTGGCTTTTCAAAGAAAGACTCATATGAAGCTCACAGAAATCGCGGTTTCGAACTACCGAAGCATTGAGAACCTAAGCGTAGAGTGCCTAGATCAAGAGGGGAGTTCAACGTTCGGTCTGATTGGTTTGAATGAGGCTGGGAAGAGCAGCATTCTGAAAGCTATTGCCATGATGGGTGGCGGGGTCGCCGTCAACCCCAAGGACTTCTTTCAGAAGCAGCAGCCCATTGAGGTTGAATTCTTCTACGAGCTTGACGATGCCGAAATCGCAAAGCTTCATGAATTTCTAGGCGCTCAAGAATACGCATCATTCGATGCGGACGACCTAGATAGTCGCGAGGTCTCTCTCGCGAGCAGTTACAAACTTCCCGAACTCAAGCGAGAGCTTATTTTGTCGACACGCAGTCGATCTGCGGATGAAGGAATTGCTTTTCTGTTGCCGGCAACGGTTCCAAGGCTATTCCATGAGCCAATATTTTGGACTGCAGAAGATCGATATCTGATCTCACGGCCTATAGAGCTGACAACGTTTGCGACGAACCCTGAAGCCGTTTCGGTTCCACTGAGAAACTGCTTCTTGTTGGCCGGCATTGATGACATCAAGGGGCGAGTAGCAGCTCTTCAAGATGATTCAACGGAGATTGAACATCTTCAAAGTGAGTTGGGTCAAAAAGTTACGGAACATATCAAGACCGTTTGGCCGAATCATCCAATTGAGATCACGTTCCTAATCACGAACAATCAAATTAATTTTCATGTAAAGGACATTGGCGCAAAGGGACGGGCGAAGACGGCGGATCAGCGCAGCGATGGATTCAAGCAATTTGTATCTTTTCTTTTGACAGTCTCTGCTCAGAACAAGAATGAAGAATTGTCAAATTCAATTCTCTTGCTCGATGAACCTGAGACGCATTTGCACCCTTTAGCCCAAGAGTACCTTCTAGGTGAACTCATAAAGATCACGAGCAACAAGCGGCAAAATCTTGCTTTCTTTGCCACGCATTCAAATTACTTGATTGACAAGCGTGTCCTCAGTAGGAACTTTCGAGTAACAAAGAAAGAAGATAAGACTATTCTCAATAGGCTAGACAGAAAGGCTTCCACGTACGCCAGTGTGTCCTATGAGGTGTTCGAGATCGCAAGCTCAGACTATCACGATGAGCTCTACTCAAGGCTACATGAAAGCTACATGGAGAAGGACCCAGCTGATGAAAAGCGTGCGTCCTTGAAGAATTTCGACGAAAACTACCTAGGCCAAGAGAAGAAAATCAAAAAAACGAAGCCGTACAAGGGCACGCCAAATGCGGCCACGCTACCTACCTATATTCGGAACTGTATTCATCATCCAGAAGGTGGTAACCAGTTCACAGAACTGGAGCTTCGGGAGTCAATTGAGTTAATGCGAAAGATGTAGGTAACTGACTGCGGCGCAGTCACGACTCCGGATTAGATTCTGCGCCCCAACAGTTGCCATTAGCTTTTAGCGTTGCACGCTGCACCACAAGCCAGCGATGACGGGGCACCCATGAAAAAGCTCCCACTCAACAAAGCCTTCACCCTGCTAGAGCCCGGCCCGGTGGTGCTCGTCACCACCCATGACGGCCAGCAGAGCAACATCATGACCATCTCGTGGACGATGGTGGTGGACTTCACGCCGGTGTTTGCCCTCACCACCGGGCCGTGGAACCATTCCTTTGCCGCGCTACGCAAGACCAAGGAGTGCGTCATCGCCATTCCCACGGTGGACTTGCTGGACAAGGTGGTGGGCGTGGGCACCTGTTCGGGCACCGACACGGACAAGTTCGCGCAATTCAAGCTCACGCCGCTGCCAGCCAGCAAGGTGAAGGCGCCGCTGATCCAGGAGTGCCTGGCCAACATAGAGTGCCAGGTGATCGATTACAACAAGAGGCACGGCGTCGTTTTCCTGCAGGGCGTGGCCGCCTGGGTGGACACCACGCGCAAGGAACGGCGTTTGCTGCACGCCGTGGGCGACGGCACCTTCATCGTCGATGGCCGCAAGCTGGACCGCCGCAGGATGATGCGCTCCAAGCTCCCGGCGGGCGTCTAGAGCCCGTCGCCGCGATTCACTTCGCTTTCACCGCCGCCGTCAGCTCCTTGACCGTGAACAGATAACTGGTCTTGTCCAGCGGCTTGTGGCAGGCCAGGCATTCGGCCTGGTTCACACCGGGGCGGTGCTGTTTGGCCACGGTATAGACGCTGTAGTTCCACTCCTCGTTGCGCAGCATGTCGGGGATGTCCTTGCCCCAGCCGGCTTCGCGGGCCATGGCGGTGTAGAAGAGCAGCTGGTCGGCCACGTAAAAACCGTCGGGGCCCATGACGGGTTTCTTCTCGGCATCGAGCTTGGCGGAATGCACTTCCACCATCAGGTAGGCGCCGTTGGGCACGTCACGGCCTTCTTTCGCTGCGGCCACGGCCACCGGGTTGGCGTAGTAATAACGCACCTGTTTGGTCGCCGGGAAGTTGATGGTGTGGTACTTCGTGTAGCTGCTGCGGTAGCCCTCGGGGAAGCTCATGTTCGTCTTCGCCAGATTGGGCAGCAGGGCCGACTTGCCCGTGCCCGTGGCGCCTGACTGCGATGCGAAGAAGGCCGCCACGTTGGCGATGTCCTCGGTGCTGAGCTGGCTGGCGATGGCGTTCATCACCGGGGCCTTGCGCGAGCCGTCCTTGAGCGCCTTGAGCTGGTTTTCCAGATAGACCGTCTTCTGCCCCGCCAGGTTGGGGATGGCGTCGCTCACGCTCACGCCCGTGGCGCCGTGGCAGGCGGCGCACACCATGTCCACCTTGGCCTTGCCGGCTGCGGCATCGGCGGCCAGGGCCAGGCCGGGCAGGCCCAGGGTGAGGAGCAGGGAAGTCAGCAGGGTGGGGCGCATGGCGGTCTCCTGAGTGTTGTGTTTGTTCCAGCCGGAATCATTCTGCGCGGGGCATGGCGCAAGTTCATGGCCCGCACGGGCCCACCCATGTCGGAGCATGGGTATCGTTAGAAAAGTATCGAATAGAGATACTCCTGGTTTCCATAAGAAGAACCAGGCTACAAACAAGCCTCTTTTCCGGAGCAGGCCGCAGACACTGCCTGCATGTTCAACCACCCCAAGGGGTACACATGCAAGTCCTGATCCACCGCGATTCCAAAGCCTGGTCCCTCCAGGTCTGGGTTTCCTTCCTGCTGGCCGTTTTCCTGTGCGGCGTGGGCCTGGCCTGGCTGCCGGGCAAGGACCTGGACCGCGCCTTCATGGTCATGGGTTATTTCTTCTGCCTCTCGGCCGCCTTCGTGCTGGCCAAGTTCGTGCGCGACAACGAGAAGGCCGAGGCCGAGGGCAAGGTGGCCGACTCGCCGATGTTCAAGTTCGTGGTGTGGATCGGCTTCTTCCTGGCCATGGCGCTCACGGGCTGGGGCCTGCTGCGCATGGAGATCAGCGAGACCTACAAGGCCTTCCTGGGCGTGAGCTGGCTCTACCTGATCACCACCACCTTCACGCTGGCCAAGACCCTGCGCGACAAGCACGAAGCCGACCTGGCCGAAGCCCGCCTGGACGGCCGCCGCAGCGCCATGCGCGGCGAATGAATGACACCATGACACAAGGAGTCATCATGAAACAACGTTTGGTATCTCTGGCCCTGGCTGTGACCATGGCACTGGGCAGCGCAGCCAGCCTGCCGGCCCGCGCCCACACCGAGGCCTCGGCGCTCAGCACGCTCTCGGCCCTGCCCATCGCCTCGGTGGTCGTGGTGGGCAGCGCAGCGGCGGCTGCGGTGGTGATGGTGCCGGTGGCGCTGTCCGCCGCCGGTGCGGTGCTGGTGGTGAAGACCATCGAGTCCACCGCGCGCGGCACGGTCTATGTGCTGGAGCGCGCCTCCGACGGTGCGGTGGCCAGCATCGAGATCGTGGGCAAGGGCCTGGGTGCTTCAGCGGTGGGCGTGGGCACGGTGTTCATGGTCAGCGTCATCGGTGCCGGGGTGGTGCTCTCGGTGGCGGGCGAGGCCATTGCCTTCATCCCCAATGCGCTGGGCCGCGCCCTGCTGCACAACGAGCGGGTGACGCTATGAGCGCGGCGCTGAAGAAGGTGGGCGCCGCCCTGGGCGCTGTGCTGCTCGCAACGCTGCTGGCCGCCGCGCCGGCCCACGCCGGCCGCAGCTGCGAAAACCGGCCCCTGCAGGCCATCACCGTGGAGCGCGGCCTGACGCTGGCCGAACGCACGCTGCAGGCACTCGATGCCAGCGGCGCGCAGGTGGTGGTGCTGGCGCGCGCCGGGCAGGATTTGAGCAAGTACGGCCTGCGCTGGTCGCATCTGGGGTTCGCCTACAAGCAGCCCGATGGCAATGGCGGCCACGTGTGGCGCGTGCTGCACAAGCTCAACCACTGCGGCACGCAGGAGGCGGCGATTTACCGCCAGGGCCTGGGCGAGTTTTTCCTGGACGACCTCTGGCGCCTGGAGGCCGCCTGGGTGGTGCCCACGCCGGAAGTGCAGACGAAGCTGCACGCGCTGCTGCAACACGAGCAACGCGCCATCGCGCTGCACCACCGGCCCTACAGCATCGTGAGCTACCCCTGGAGCCAGAAGTACCAGCAGAGCAACCAGTGGGCCATCGAGACGCTGGCCGCGGCCATGGAGCCCACGGTGTATTCACGCGAGCGTGCCCAGGCCTGGCTGCAGTTC
Organism: uncultured Hylemonella sp.; assembly: GCA_963512175.1. Lineage (GTDB taxonomy): Bacteria > Pseudomonadota > Gammaproteobacteria > Burkholderiales > Burkholderiaceae_C > Hylemonella. The sequence continues at coordinate 48,351 of CAUPLI010000002.1, forward strand.
AAGGGCTACCAGCCCACGGCGCTGAAGATCGGCCCTTTCACGCGCCTGGGCGGGCGCATCGGCGCGGCCAACGTGGCCTTCGACGACCACCCCGGCGAGAAGCGCTACAGCGACCGCATCGAGACCGTGACGGTGGATTCGGTCTTCGCCTGGCTGCAGCGCGCGCAGCTGGGCGGGGCGCCGGTGGTGCTGCGCTACTGAGGCTCGGAGCCCGCTCATGCAGAATGCCTGTGACATGAAATGCCAAGGGAGAAGATGATGCCGTTCACCTGGATGTTTGCCCTCACGGGCGCGGTGCAGGGCTGGGCGCTCTGGGGGTTGTGGAAGCTCTTTCAGAGCAAGACCTGGCCCGCCACCGAGCCCCTGGTCTACACGGGGCTGCTTTACGTGGCGCTGGCCGTGCCGCTGGTGATCTACTGCACGCAGAACGTGGAAGACCTGTCGCGCCGCGTGCGGCAGCTGGCCGTGCTGGGCTTCGGCCTGCTGTTTGCCGCACTGGGCGCGGTCACGGCCTGGTCCGCCGGCGTGGACGCAGGCCTGGGCATGCGTTTCCACGACACGCTGGTGGCCTGGGTGCTGGGCTTCGTGCTGCTGGGGCTGTTCTGCGGTTTCGACTTCGCCGAACGACGCTGGCGTTACGAGCGGCTTTTCTATTACGCCTGGCGCAACGGCATCCTGCTCGTCACCGCCGCGGTGATGACGGGCATCTTCTGGGGCGTGCTCTGGGCGGGCGCCGGGTTGATGTCCCTGATCGGCGTCAAGTTCGTGCGGGAGCTCATCACCCAGTCTCTTTTTGTCTTCACGGTCACGGGCCTGGTGGTGGCCGCCTCGGTGGGCCTGGGCCTGGTGCGCGCGGGCATGACGGAGACCATCCGCCGCTACGCCCTGTCCATCGCGGCCTGGCTGCTGCCGCTGGTGTTGTTCTTTGCCGTGCTCTGGGCCGTGGCCCTGCCGTTCACGGGCCTGGATCCGCTGTTCAAGACGCGTTACGCGGCCCGGCTGATGCTGGGTTTCATGGCCCTGGCCGTGTTGTTTGCCAACTGCGCCTACCAGGATGGCGAGCACGAGGCCTACCCCGAGTGGCTGGCGCGTGCCCTGCAGGTGGCCTGGCCGGCCCTGGTGGTGGTGGTGGGCGTGGCCTGGTGGGCGCTGGGTCTGCGCGTGGCGCAGCACGGTTGGTCCGAAGACCGGTTGTGGGCGGCGCTGGTGGCCGTGCTGGCGGCGGTGTATGCCGTGGGGTATGCGCTGTCGTGGTTGAAGCGCGAGCGCTGGATGCAGGCCATGGGCACGACCAACATCGTTGCCGCGCTGCTGCTCTGCGCCGGTCTGCTGGTCTATGTGGCGCCGCCGACCGAAGTGCGCAAGCTGGCCGTGGCTGCGCATCTGGCGCATGTGCAGCAGAAGCAGGCCGGAGCCGACAAGGCGCCCGAGCCCGACTGGAACTATCTGCGCTGGGAGTCCGGGCGTTATGGCCGCGAGGCGCTGCAGGCCATGGCTGAGGGGCGGGGCGTGCCGGCCGGCCAGGGCTGGGAGCGCCAGGCCGAGCGCCTCCTCGCGCAGAGCAACCGCCACAACCCGCAACCCGAGAAGCAGATGAACGCCGAGGAGCTGGCGCAGAAGTTCCGCGTGTTTCCCGAGGGTCGCGGACTGCCGGAGAGTTTTGTGGCGCACATCCGCAGCGACAAGACCAGCTGGGAGCTGCGTCATTGCCTGCAGAGCACCGTGGGTTGCGCGGTGTGGATGGGTGATCTTGACGGCGATGCGCGCGAGGAGCTGCTGGTCTTCGCCAACGGCTGGAGTGGCGCGGTCTATGTGCAGGCCCGGCAGACCGATCAGGGCTGGCGCCGCGCCGGCGATTTCAACGTGCCCGGCGCCAAGGGCCGCTTCGACCCGGCCGAGCTGGCCCGCGCCCGGGTGGTGCCGCCGAACTGGCAGGACCTGGACGTGCAGGGGCAGAGGCTGCGGGTACAGGTCGGTCCTGGCGGCTGAGGCGCCATCTGTGCGGAAATACCGCGCCGGTGCCGCGCCTGTCAGGAAACCGGGAGCGCGAGGTACTAAGATGGCTGCAGCCAGAGACCAGGAGCGGCCATGCAGATCGTGATCATCGACGACGTTGAGGCCAACCTGCTCCTGCTGCGCCATTTCATCACCCAGCTGGGCGAGGCGCACGAGGTGCAGGCCTACACCAACCCCTTGCAGGCGCTGGCCCATTGCCAGGCCGAGACACCGGACCTGGTGATCGTGGACTACATGATGCCGGAGCTCGACGGCGTGGCCTTCATCCAGCGTTTTCGCGCCACGCCGGGGCGGGCTGACATTCCCCTGCTGATGGTGACGGCCAACGACGAGATGGACGTGCGCTACCGGGCGCTGGAGGGTGGCGCCAACGATTTCCTGACCAAGCCGCTGGACAAGATCGAGTTCAAGGCGCGCATGCGCAACATGCTGGCCCTGCGCGCCAACCAGAAGCGCCTGGAAGACCGCGCCAGCTGGCTGGCCGAGGAGGTGCTCAAGGCGACCGACGAGATCGTCCAGCGCGAGCGCGAGACCATCCTGCGCCTGTCCAAGGCGGCCGAATTCCGCGACCCGGAGACGGGCGACCACATCCAGCGCATGGCCCACTACTCCTGGATGATCGCCGTGCGCCTGGGGCTGCCGCAGGAGCAGCAGCAGCTGATCCTGGAGGCCGCACCCATGCACGACGTGGGCAAGGTGGGCATCCCGGACCACATCCTGCTCAAGCCCGGCAAGCTGGACGATGCGGAGTTTTCCATCATGAAGCAGCACCCGGTGATCGGCCACCAGATCCTGGCGGACAGCGGCTCGCCACTGCTGCAGATGGCGGCCGTCATCGCCCTGAGCCACCACGAGAAGTTCGATGGCAGCGGCTACCCATTGCGGCTCAAGGGCGAGGCCATCCCGCTGGTCGGACGCATCGTGGCCGTGGCCGACGTGTTCGACGCGCTGACCTCGGCGCGTCCCTACAAGCCGGCCTGGGACATGGAGCGCGCGGTGACCTTCATGCGCGCGCAGCGTGGTCTGCATTTCGACCCGCAGTGCGTCGATGTGTTCCTGGACCGGCTGGACGAGGTGCTGGCCGTGCGCCAGCGCTTCGCCGCCGAGCACTGAGCGCGGGCCGGCCGTTCAGGCCGGCTGGCTCAGGAAGCGGGCGAGCGCCTGGTCCAGCGTCTTGAGTTCGGTTTCGAGCTGCGGCAGCAGGGGCGCCGCTTCGGCGGTCGAGCCCTTGGCGCCCAGCACTTCGATCTTGCGGCTCAGGGCCTCGGCCGGCTCGGCGCCGAAATTGCCCAGCAGGCCACGCAGGGAGTGCGCGCTGCGCTGCATGAGTGGCGCATCGTTCTGCGCCAGGGCCTGCCGCATGTTGCGGATCTGATCGGGCCAGTTGCTGCGGAAGGAATCGCCGATGATGCGCACGACCATGGCATCGGCCTGCGCCAGTGCCGCGGTGTAGTCGAACGCGGTGCTGGCAGCGGGCGCCGGTTTGGGTGCCAATGCCGCTGCTGCCGGCGAGGGCGGCAGCAACAGCTCGCCCTCGGCGGACAGGGCGCCCGGCAGGGTCGGGCTGTAGCCGGCGTCCTGCCAGCGCAGCGCGGCCCTCAGCTCATCGATGCGGATGGGCTTGGCCAGGTATTCGTCCATGCCGGCGGCCAGGCAGCGCTCGCGGTCTTCCGCCATGACGTTGGCCGTCATGGCGACGATGCGCACATGCTCGCGTGTGCTGCGCTCGTGCGCGCGGATGCGGCGCGTCGCCTCCAGCCCGTCCATGACCGGCATTTGCATGTCCATCAGGATCAGGTCGTAGGGCATGTCGCCGCGCGTGGCCAGGTCGACGGCCTGCGCGCCGTCGGGGGCGATCTCGACTTCATGGCCCTCGCGCTCCAGCAGGCTGAGTGCGAGCTTCTGGTTGACTTCGTTGTCTTCCACCAGCAGGACGCGCAAGGCGTCGGCGGAGCCGGCAGCCTCGGCGCCGCTCTCGATGGACATGATGTCGCTGCTCGATTCGCTGTGGTCGATGTCGAAGGCGGCCGTGAAGAAGAAGGTGCTGCCCTGTCCCGGGGTGCTGCGCACGCTGATCTCGCCGCCCATCGCGTGCACCAGCTTCGCGCAGATGGCCAGGCCCAGGCCCGTGCCGCCGAAGTGGCGCGTGATGGAGGCATCGGCCTGGGTGAAGGGGTCGAAGATCACCTTCTGCTTCTCGGGCACGATGCCGACGCCCTGGTCCTGCACCTCGAAGCGCAGCACCACCTGCCCCCGCTGATCGGGCTGGCGCAGCACACGCACCTGCACCACGCCCTGCTTGCTGAACTTGATGGCGTTGCCGATCAGGTTGATGAGGACCTGGCGCAGGCGGCCGGGGTCGCCGATCAGGTGGGGCGGCACGGTGGCCTGCGGTTCGTAGGCCAGCCGCAGGCCCTTGAGGCGGGCCTGGCTGTCCAGGCTGTTGAGCGTGCTGCGCACCAGCGAGTGCGGGCGCAAGGGGCGCAGGTCCAGCGCGAGCTGGCCGGCTTCGATCTTGGAGAAGTCGAGGATGTCGTTGATGATGGCCAGCAGGCTGTCGGCCGACTTCTTCACCAGGCTGAGGTATTCGTGCTGCTGTGCGGTGAGATCGGTCTCGAGCGCCAGCGTGGTCATGCCGATGATGCCGTTCATCGGGGTGCGGATCTCGTGGCTCATCACGGCCAGGAACTCGCCTTTGGCGCGGCTGGCGTCCTCGGCGGCCTGCCTGGCCGTCTCGGCAGACAGCTTGGCCTCCTGCAGGGCCTGGCGATCCAGCTCATGCTCCTGCACGATCTGCAGCACCACGCGCGAGAGCGCGGCGATGTCCATGTTCTGGGCCGCGGAGGCCGGGGCATCGGGCATGAGGTTGGCCAGCACGCGGCGTAGCGCGCCCAGGGCCTGTTCGCGCTGCTTCAGTTCCTGGCGCAGGCTGCCCGAGACATGCTGCAGCACTTCGAAGGTGGGGCGGAATTCCACCGGCACGGCCTGCACCAGCTGGCTGGCCTGCTCACCGGACTGCGGGTTGCCGGCCGACAACCGGGCGGCCAGGCGGCGGATCGACGCGAGCCAGCGCCGCAGGCCGAACCAGATCAGCACCAGGCCACCGAACAGGCTGGCCAGCGAGACGCCGAGCGCGGCCAGCAGCAGATCCCACAGACGCTGGGCGATGGGGTCGGCTGCGAACTCCATCCGCAGCACACCGTGGTCCTGTCCATCCACCGGGAGGGTGCGGCTCACGTCATGCAGCTGAGAGCCCACTTCCTCGCGCAGCCATTCCGGGGCACTGCCGCCGGGAGGGGAGGCGGGCTGACGGACGACCACGGTGCCACGCCGGTCGCTGAAGGTGGCCGCCGCGATCGGTGACTTGAGAATGCCGCGCTCCAGCGTGCGCCGGATCGCATCGTGGTCGCCGCGCGCAGCGCTGTCGGCGATGCCCGGTGCCGTGGCTTGCGCCAGCAGGGTGGCTGTTTGCTGGACATTCCCGATCTCCTGCCGGAACTGGTAATCAAGGATCAGCCAGGTGCCTGCGCAGATGAAGAGCAGCATGGTCGCGCCGTAGAGCGAGAACACCCGTGCAACCAGGGAGTTCGGTAGCAGGCGGCGCAGTGGCAGGGCCATGGTGGGTGGGGCGGATGGGCGGCGGACAGGCCAGCGAAGCTTACTCCAAGCGTTCCGCGCGATGCCGCCGATCCCCAGGGCAGTGACGCAGGGCCTTGTGGGGAATTGGCGGCAGGATGCACCGGTGCGAGCGGACTTCCGGTATCGTTTGACGACAAGCTCGCCCCACCTTCATGCCCCACGACGTCAGCCTCATCGCCACCATCGCCACCGGCTTCGGCCTGGCGATGATCCTGGGCCTGCTGGCCATCCAGCTCAAGATGCCGCCGCTGGTGGGCTACCTGCTGGCCGGTGTGGTCATCAGCCCGGCCACCCCGGGTTTCGTGGGCGATGTCGGCCTGGCCGGGCAGCTGGCCGAGATCGGCGTGATGCTGCTGATGTTCGGCGTGGGCCTGCATTTTTCCCTGCGCGAACTGCTGGCGGTGCGGCGCATCGCCGTGCCGGGCGCCATCGTGCAGATCGCGGTGGCCGTGGCCCTGGGCATGGGCGTGGCCATGAGCTGGGGCTGGCACTGGGGCGGGGCGCTGATCTTCGGCCTGTGCCTGTCGGTGGCCAGCACGGTGGTGCTGTTGCGCGCGCTGGAAGCCAAGGGCCTGCTGGATTCCATCAACGGGCGCATCGCCGTGGGCTGGCTGGTGGTGGAAGACCTGGTCATGGTGCTGGTGCTCGTGCTGGTGCCGGCGCTGGCCGGTGTCATGAGCGAGGCGGGCGCCGGCCGCGCGGCCGATGCGGGTGAACTCTGGACCGCGATGGGCCTGACCCTGGCCAAGGTGGCGGCCTTCATCGCCGTGATGCTGGTGGTGGGGCGCCGCGTGTTCCCCAAGCTGCTGTGGTGGGTGGCGCGCACCGGTTCGCGTGAGCTGTTCACGCTGTGCGTGGTGGCCGCGGCCATCGGCGTGGCCTTTGGCGCGGCCCTGCTGTTCGACGTGTCCTTCGCGCTGGGCGCCTTCTTCGCCGGCATGATGATGCGCGAATCCGAGTACAGCCACCGCGCGGCCGACGAATCGCTGCCGCTGCGTGACGCCTTCGCCGTGCTCTTCTTCGTCTCGGTCGGCATGCTGTTCGACCCGGCCGTGCTCTGGCAAGAGCCGCTCAAGGTGCTGGCGGTGGTGGCCATCATCATGGTGGGCAAGACGCTGGCCGCCATCGGCCTGGTGCTCTTGTTCCGTTATCCGCTCAACACGGCGCTGACCATTGGCGCCAGCCTGGCGCAGATCGGCGAGTTCTCCTTCATCCTGGCGGGCATGGGCGTGGCGCTGAATCTCTTGCCGGCGCAGGGGCAGAGCCTGGTGCTGGCCGGCGCGCTGATCTCCATTGCCGCGAACTCGGCCCTCTTTGCCGCCATCGGGCCGCTGCAGCAGTGGCTGCGCCAGCGCTCGGAACTGGTGCGCCGTTTCGAGCAGCGCGACGACCCGCTGGCCGAGCTGCCCATGTCCACCGATCCGAAACAGTTGACGGGGCAGGTGGTGCTGGTGGGTTACGGCAGCGTGGGCCGGCGCATGACGGCCGAACTGCGCGAACAGCAGATCCCCTTCGTCGTGGCCGAGCAGAACCGCGAGCTGGTGGAGACGCTGCGCAAGGAGGGCATCCCCGCGGTCAGCGGCGACGCCGCCGAGGCCGAGGTACTGATCCAGGCGCATATCGCGCGCGCGGCCATGCTGGTCATCACCCCGCCCGACTCGATGCGTGCGCGCCGCATGGTCGAGATCGCCCGCGCGCTCAACCCGCAGGTCGAAGTGCTGTTGCGCACGCTCAGCGAAGACGAAGCCCAGCTGCTGCGCCAGGAGGGCCTGGGCACGGTCTTCCTGGGCAAGGAAGAGCTCTCGCGCAGCATGAGCACCCAGGTGCTGGACCGCATGCGCCCGCACCACGGCAACGTGCCCGTGCGCTCCTGAGTTCCAGGCCCGGGCTGCGGGTAAGATGAAATCCAACCATCCTGGAGGACCTGCACATGACCTCGACCCAGCCCCATTGGCGCTTCTTCCGTGCTGGCGGTTTCGACCAGGTCCGCCTGGACACCGCGGCCGAACTGCTCAACATCGGCCAGCTCGACCAGAAGCTCTGGGTCGCCCTGTCCTGTCCGGTCAAGGGCATCGAGTTCGACGTCCGCACCCTGTCCTTTGTGGACGGTGATGGCGACGGCCAGGTCCGCGCCCCCGAACTGATCGCCGCCGTGGCCTGGGCCGGTGCGCGCCTGAAAGACACGGAGGTGCTGGCGCAGAAGTTGCCCGGCGTTCCGCTGGCCGCCATCCGTGATGACGATGAAGAAGGCGCGGCCATCGCCGCCGCGGCACGCGAGCTGCTGGCCGACATCGGCAGCGGCGACGGTCTGGTGACGGTAGCCGCCGCCAACGCCGCGCAGACCCGCCACGCGCAGCGCGCGCAGGCTGCCTGGGAAGCCGCCGGTGCGGCCGCGCGCCCGCTGGGCGACGCCACGGCCGCGGCGTACGAGGCCCTGGCCGCCGTGGCCGAGAAGGTGGAAGACTGGTTCGTGCGCTGCCGCCTGGCAGCCTTTGATGCGCGTGCCGGCGCGGCCCTCAACGCTGCCGATGCAACGCTGGCCGCGCTAGGGGGCGCGACCTTGAAGAACGACGACGAGAACATCGCCGCGCTGCCGCTGGCGCACGTGCAGGCCGGGGCCACGCTGCCGCTGGGCACCGGGCTCAACCCGGCCTGGGCCGTGCGCATGGCCGCCTTGCACCAAACCGCCGTCCAGCCGCTGCTGGGGGATCGCGCGCTGTTGACAGAGTCCGACTGGAGAGCGCTGAAAGACAAGCTCGCGCCCTATGCCGCCTGGCTGGCCGCCAAACCCGACGCGGCGGCCGAGGCCGATGCTGTGCGCCAGCTGGAGAAGCTGGCCCATTACGTGCGCGACCTGCTGGCCCTGGCCAACAACTTCGTGGCCTTCCGCGATTTCTACACCCGCCAGGGCAAGGCCACCTTCCAGGTCGGCACGCTCTACCTGGACGGCCGTTCGGCCGAACTCTGCGTGGCCGTCAACGACGCGGGCCGCCACGCGACGCTGGCCACGCTCTCGCGCATGTGCCTGGTGTACTGCGACTGCACGCGCGGCGCCGAGAAGCTCAGCATCGCGGCGGCCTTCACCGCGGGCGACTCGGACCAGCTCATGGTGAGCCGCAACGGCGTGTTCTACGACCGCCAGGGCCGCGACTGGGACGCCACCATCGCCAAGATCGTGGACCACCCGATCAGCCTGCGCCAGGCCTTCTGGTCGCCCTACAAACGCCTGGCGCGTTTCGTCGGCGAGCAGCTGCAGAAGATCGCCGCCAGCAAGGCCAAGGCCTCGGACGAGAAGCTGACCACCGCCGTGGTGGACGGGACCAAGAAGGTGGCCGCGGCCCCCGCCGCACCGGCGACGCCCCCGCCGCCCTTCGACGTGGGCAAGTTCGCCGGCATCTTTGCCGCCATCGGCCTGGCCGTGGGCGCCATCGGCACGGCCCTGGCCTCGGTGCTGGTGGGCCTGCTGGCGCTCAAGTGGTGGCAGGTGCCGTTCGCGCTGGCCGGGCTGATGCTGGCGATCTCGGGCCCCGCGGTCATCCTGGCCTGGTTCAAGCTGCGCAGCCGCAACCTGGGTCCCATCCTGGACGCCAATGGCTGGGCCATCAATGCGCGCGCCAAGATCAACATTCCCTTCGGCACCTCGCTCACGCAGGTGGCGCACCTGCCGCCCAACGCCGAGCGTGCGCTGACCGACCCCTATGCCGAGAAGAAGCGGCCCTGGGCGCTGTACTTCGGCATCGTGGCCGTGGTCCTGCTGGCAGCCTTTGCATGGGTGCTGCGCGACCAGTGGCGCTGAGCGTGGTGTTGCACGCGCTGTAAGTTTTTCGGCACCAGCATCGACTGATCAGCAGGCCGGCGTTAACCCGGTCTGTGCCCGGCCATCTGGTCTGGCGCCACCTGATCAGGAGATGACGATGATGAAGACGCAATTTCTGGCACTGCTGGCTGGCACAGCCCTGGCGCTGGGTATGGGCGTGGCCCAGGCGGAGATGAAGTCGGACAAGCCCATGGACGGCAAGACGATGAAAACCGACAAGGCCATGGGCGAGAAGAAGACGGACGGCATGAAGTCCGCACCGATGATGGACGACAAGAAAGCCGGCACCATGAAGTCCGACGGCATGAAGTCGGACAAGATGATGGACGGCAAGAAATAAGGCCGCCCTGGCGACCGCAGGCTCAGTCCTTGCGGTCGTCGCGGCCGGGGAACTGCCGCGTGGCCAGGCGCAGAAAGTCCAGTTGTTCACGGACGTTGCGGCAGCCCGTGCACCAGACCAGGTGCCAGCGCAGGGGCAGCTGCTCGCGCCAGCCCAGGCCACGGTCCTGCGCTTCGGAGAGCAGGTGGGATGCCTGTTTGCAGTTCAGCATGGCACAACCTCGCCGGCTGTGAACCAGCCGCGCTCCAGGCACAGGCGCAGCGCCATGCGTGCGCGGTGCAGGATGACGTGGCAGTTGCTGACCGTGATGCCCAACTCCTGGCAGACCTCGGGGGTCTCGAATTCGAGGAACTCGCGCATCATGAAAACCCGCGCCGTGTTCTCGGGCAGGTGGCTGAGACAGACCTCGAACACGTTCCAGAAATCCTGCTGACGCAGCGCGGCCTGCGGGTCGCCCCAGTCGCGCGGGCGCGTGGGGGCGGCCCAGTGCCCACTGGCGCTGAACAGGGTGTCAAAGGTCTGGTCCAGACTGTCCTCCTCGGCACCCAGGGCCGAGGCATTGATGCTGCGGGCCTGCGCACGGATGGTGTCCACGATCTTGTGCTTGAGGATGCCGTAGACCCAGGTCTTGAGCTGCGAGCGCCCGGCATAGGCTTCGGGCCGGGCCAGCGCGGCCAGCAGGGCTTCCTGCACCGCGTCCTCGGCGGCCGCGGCGTCGCGCAGCTGCAGGCGGGCGAAGCGCAGCAGGTCCTCGCGCACGGCGGCAATGTCCTCGCTGGCGACAGTCGGGTGGCTCATGAGTGGAGTGTCCATCCAGACTGTGTCGCAAGGCAGGTGTTATTTCTTACACCCCGCGCGCGCGCTCGGCGTGGAACTGCGCCACGAAGGCGCCGAAGGTGCCGGCGTCCAGCGCGGCACGCACCTCGCGCATCAGGTTCAGGTAGTAGTGCAGGTTGTGCACCGTGGCCAGCATGGGGCCCAGCATCTCGCCGCAGTGGTCCAGGTGGTGCAGGTAGGCGCGGCTGAAGCCTTCGCGGCCGCCCTGCTGGTAGGGCACCCCCGATGTGCCGGCGCAGGCGTAGCAGCTGCAGGTCTCGTCCAGGGGGCGCTCGTCGCTCTTGTGGCGCGCGTTGCGGATCTTGAGGTCGCCAAAGCGCGTGAACAGGTGGCCGTTGCGCGCATTGCGTGTGGGCATCACGCAGTCGAACATGTCGATGCCGTGCTGCACGCCGTAGACCAAGTCTTCCGGTGTGCCCACGCCCATCAGGTAATGCGGCTTGTGCGCCGGCAGCCGGGGGCCGACGTGGCGGATCAGGCGCTGCATGTCCTCCTTGGGCTCGCCCACGCTGACGCCGCCCACCGCGATGCCGGGGAAGTCCAGCTCTTCCAGGCCGGCCAATGATTCATCGCGCAGGTTCTCGTACATGCCGCCCTGCACGATGCCGAACAGCGCGTTGGGGTTCTGCAGCCGCTCGAACTCGTCCTTGCAGCGCCTGGCCCAGCGCATGCTGAGTTCCATGGAAACGCGCGCCTCGCGCTCGGTGGTCAACTGGCCCTTGGTCTTGGGCTCCAGCGAGACATAGGGCGTGCACTCGTCGAACTGCATGACGATGTCGCTGTTGAGCACGGTCTGGATCTGCATCGAGACCTCGGGCGTGAGGAAGAGCTTGTCGCCGTTGACCGGCGAGGAGAAGCGCACGCCTTCCTCGGAGATCTTGCGCATCTCGCCCAGGCTCCAGACCTGGAAACCGCCCGAATCGGTGAGGATGGGCTTGCCCCAGTTCTCGAAGCGGTGCAGGCCGCCGAAGGTCTTCACCACGTCCAGGCCCGGGCGCATCCACAGATGGAAGGTGTTGCCCAGGATGATCTGCGCGCCCATGTCTTCCAGGCTTTGCGGCATCACGCCCTTGACCGTGCCGTAGGTGCCCACGGGCATGAAGATGGGGGTTTCGACCACGCCGTGGTTGAGCGTGAGGCGGCCGCGGCGGGCGTGGCCGTCGGTCTTGAGCAGTTCGAATTTCAGCATGGTGAGGGGGCAATTGTAGGAGTCCCCACCGCCAGGCGCCGTCAGTAACCCTTGGCCTGCGCCCGTTTCTTCCACACCTCCCAGGGGCGGCCCAGGTGCTCGTCGTTCATGTCCGAAGTGGCCTGGGCTTCTTCCGGCGTGAGGTAGTTGATCTCGCCCAGGCGCATGGCCTCGCTCTGCAGGCGGGCGTTGCTCTCGGTGTAGATGGCGCGGAACACCACCTGCTGGATGGAAAAGCCCACCACCACGTTGCCATGCCCGCGCAGCAGGGCTACCGCGGACTGGCCCAGGTCGGCCGCCAGGGCTTTGCCCAGGGCCTGGTTGCGGATCAGCAGGTCGCTGGCCTCGCCGGCCGTGTGCCGGATCTCGAACACCGGCACCTGCGCGCCGAGAAAACCGCTCATGTGGCAGATCGGCCGCAGGCGGGCGCCCGTGACACCAAAGGGGATGACGGCGGGCGAGTGGCTGTGGATGACGGCCATCACGTCGGGGCGGACGCGGTAGATCTCGCTGTGGATGAAACGCTCCACATAGGTCTTGCGGCCGCGCTCGTCGTGCACATTGCCGTCCAGGTCGCAGACCACGATGTCGTCGGCCGTCACCAGGCCCGGCGCCATGCTGCGCGCAATCAAAAAGCGGTCGGCTTGTTTGTCATGGCGCACGCTGATGTGGCCGAAGCCGTCGAGCACGCCTTCGTTGACGAGGATGTGGTTGGCGATGACAAGGTCGTCGATCAGGGCAGGGCTGGCGGTGTGGGGCATGTCGGGTCTCCTGGCGCGTCAGTGTTTTCCTGACTTGCGTGGGTTAATGATAAGTATGATTATCGTCATAAGATCTAGGGCCTGCTCACACTAATTTCTCAAGTGCGAATGGGGTGCAAATGGTGCCAATCTAGGCGCGCGACGAAGCCCAGACTGGCCGTCTGGGTGAGGAGTGCAACAACGAGTGGCGCCATTTGCACCCCGTTCCCTTCGGGTTGCGGCCAAAAAGGCCATGCGGGGTGTTGCGCGGACTTGCCGGGGGGTGACCCCGGCGGCGCCCACGCGCCTACCGCATGACCTTTTTGATCCGCAACGCATCTTGAGAAATTAGTGTGAACAGGCCCTATACAACAACACGAGGAGACATCATGAACCTTCTGCATCGCATTTCCGCCGGCCTCGTTCTGGGCGCCGCGCTGCTGTCCCATGCCAGCGCACAGAACTTCCCGCAACGCCCCATCCAGCTCATCGTGCCCGTGTCGGCCGGCGGCGGCACCGACGTCATGGCCCGCGCGGTCGGCCAGAAGGTCGGCGAGCTGCTGGGCCAGCCCGTGGTGGTGGAGAACAAGACGGGCGCAGGCGGCAACATCGGCACCGAGTACGTGGCCAAGGCCAAGGCCGACGGCTACACCCTGTTGTTCTCGCCCAGCACCATCGCCACCAATGTGGCCGTGTACCGCAAGCTGCCCTATGACCTGCTCAAGGACTTCCAGACCGTGGCCCTGGTCGGGCAGACCGACGTGGCCCTGGTGGTGCATGCCTCGGTCAAGGCGGCGAATGTGAAAGAGTTTGTCGAACTGGCGCGCAGCAAGGCCGGCGCACTCAACTACGGCTCGGCCGGGCTGGGCAGCTCGCAGCACCTCACGGCCGAGTATTTCAACCAGCTCGCCGGCACCACGTCCAACCACATCCCCTACAAGGGCCAGTCCCAGGCCATGAACGACCTCGTGGGTGGGCAACTGGATTACATGTTCAGCCCCCTGCAGAACGCCCTGCCTTTCATCAAGCAGGGCCGCATCCGCGTGCTGGCCGTGGCTGCCAAGCAGCGCCACCGCGAGCTGCCCCAGACGCCCACGCTGATCGAGTCCGGCTACCCCGGCGCCGAGGTGTCGAACTGGTTTGCGCTCTACGCCCCGGCCGCTACGCCGCCGGCCGTGGTCAAGAGCCTGCATGCCGCCTACACCAAGGTGCTCAAGCAGCCGGAGATGAAAGCCAAGCTCGAAGGCATGGGCTTCGACATCGTCTACGCCAGCCCGGACCAGGCCACCGACTTCATGCGCTCCGAACTCGTGCGCTGGTCGCGTGTGGCCGCGCATGCGGGCATCAAGGCTGAGTAAGCCTGCGCAGTGGCCTGCGGGCCGCGAAGCAAAAGCCCGGTCCGCCGGGCTTTTCTTTGTGCTCTCTGTTCGCCCTGAGCCCGTCGAAGGGTTCGGCCCGAACGGATAATTCTGTGATTCCCAAGGAAACCCATGAACCGCGTTGAGAAGCACGGCAGCTACGGCGGCCGGCAGGAAGTCTGGAAACACCAGTCCACCACCCTGGGCTGCGAGATGAAGTTCGGCGTCTACCTGCCGCCGGCCGCCGTGGAGGGCCAGCGCTGCCCCGTGCTCTACTGGCTGGCCGGCCTGACCTGCAACGAGCAGACCTTCATCACCAAGGCCGGCGCACAGGAACACGCGGCCCGCCACGGTTTCATCCTCGTCGCCCCCGACACCAGCCCGCGCGGCCCCGGCGTGCCCAACGAAGACAGCTACGACCTGGGCGAGGGCGCCGGCTTCTACCTGAACGCCACCCAGGCCCCCTGGTCGCAGCACTACCGCATGGCGGACTACGTGGCCCAGGAACTGCCCGCACTGATCGAGCAGAACTTCCCTGCGACGGACGCGCGCGGCATCTTCGGCCACAGCATGGGCGGCCACGGCGCGCTCGTCACCGCGCTGCGCAACCCGGGCCGTTACCGCAGCGTCTCGGCCTTCGCGCCCGTGGTCGCCCCCAGCCAGGTGCCCTGGGGCCAGAAGGCCTTCACGGCTTATCTGGGTGCAGACACGTCAGCGTGGAAAGAATGGGACGCGGTGGAGCTGGTGGCCACCGCGCAAGAGCGCCTGCCTATCCTGGTGGACCAGGGCGAGACCGATGAGTTTTTGCGCAAGCAGTTGCGCCCTGAGCTGCTGGAAGAGGCTTGCAATGCGGCTGGTCACCCGCTGACGCTGCGCCGGCATGCGGGTTATGACCACAGCTACTACTTCATTGCGAGCTTCATGGCGGACCACTTTGCGCATCATGCGCGGGCGCTGACGGCGAACTAGTCGTTTTATTCCGCTTGGCAGCCATTCCGGCAATGTTGAGGCTAGCCTAAGGGCGGCCTCGCGGACACACGTAACCGCATGGGGTTTACATTCTGCCCCTATGGCCATTCCAGATTACGAATACACCGTTGAGCAGTGCGACGTTCCTGCGGTTCGGCGTGCTGCATTAACGGAATATCGCGCGTTTCGCCGTAAGTGTCTCGAATATATGCGTGGTCAGTCGGACACATCTGTGATGAACCAAGTGCACAACCTAACTTGGCATACAGCCGTTTTCCGAACGCTCAACGAGGCCCGAAGGTTGGAGCCCAGCCGAAATGTGAATGGCGCCATGTGGGAGCTAATCGCGGCTGGCTATGCCAACCTGATGGCGCTAGGGATTCGTCGACTTGTGGACAACCATCCTGACACAGTCTCTGTCTGGAACGTCATTGTTCAAGTCGAGAAGCGCCCCGAGCTACTGACACGCGAGAAATTCATCTGCTACGACGGTCTGCCATTTGATTACGCTTCAGTTCAAGAGGCCTATGTCGCATCCCGAGATATGAGCAGCGGCGTACATGTACGGTGGATCCCTACTCGGGGGCCTGAAGCTTGGGGCAGGTCCGAGATGATGCACGAGGCATTCGACGCGCTCTCGGGTAGTCCCAATAAGCGCAAACGCTCCGATACCATTCAGCCGTCCATCTTGGCCGACTTGAAAGCACAGCTTTCGTGTCCAGCGATTGAATCCGTCTGTACCATGGCGGACAAGCGCATTGCCCATGCAGAGCGCCTCGCAGAAGACTCAGATGCCGTCCCACTTGTTACTTACAACGACATTGATGAGGCCCTTCGGCATATCGTCAGAGTAGCGAACTACCTCTCGTCTTCCGTTTTTTATGACGCTACGTTTGGATCGGTGGTCGCCACGCCACAGTTCGATGTTCTCGACGGCCTGGACGAGCCTTGGGTGAAGACGGACAACATTCCTGCTCTGCACCAGTACTGGCGTGAAATCTGCGACTCGATGGACAAGTGGATGGAATAGCCACGCGGTCATTGACGAGCGATCGCTCCTAGCCGCAAGCGGCTTTGCGAATCCGCAGGTAAGCAGTCGAGGATGGCGTCGATTTGCTCGCCGCGACACCTTGCTGCTAGCCTGACACATGCCCGGCCACCGGACCCGGCGATATCCCCGCCGCCTATCTCGGCCTGGCGTTGTGCACCGCGAACCAGCTGCTGATGAGGGCGCCGATGATCACCACGATGGGGCCGGCGGTGTCGGCCAATGCCTGCGCGCTGCGCACGATCCAGGGGTCCGTGGGCGTGGTGGGCAAGGGTACGTAGCCGCCCGCCGGAGCCATGTGGTCCGCGGGGTCGGCCATGCCGGCTGCAGCCGGTGTGGCCAGGACGGCCAGCACGGTGATCACGAGCCCGGTCAGCCCCAGCCAGGTGCCTTGCCGCAGCCGTGCGACGAGCACCGTGCCCAGGTGCAGGGTCAGCAGCACACCGATGGCGATGGCAGGCGCCAGCGCGAGGCGGGTCAGGTAGCTGGTCACCAGCGCATACAGCCCCCCGATGCCCGCGGCGAGCGCGACCAGCGCATATTCGGCCGCAGCTCTTTTGAGCCTGGTTTGCGGCACCGAAGGCGGGGTGAACTCTGGGAGCTGGGAGGGGCGGAAGTCGGGTGTCAACACGGGTGTTTATCCATGCAGGTTGTCTTATGCATTCTACGGGTGCCTGCTGCAGGCCGATCCTGGCCGTAAGCGGCGCATCCGTAACAGTTGTGACTACCGCGATCGCTCCAGCAGCATCGCATCCCCATAACTGAAAAAGCGGTAGCGCTCGCTGATCGCATGCCGGTACAGCGCCATGATGTGCTCGTAGCCCGTGAAGGCGCTGACCAGCATCATGAGGGTGGATTTGGGCAGATGGAAGTTGGTGACCAGCAGGTCGGCCACTTTGAATTCGAAACCCGGGGTGATGAAGATCTCGGTGTCGCCGCTGGCCTGGCCGGTCTGGGCCCAGGATTCGAGCGTGCGGATGGTGGTGGTGCCCACGGCGACGATGCGGCCGCCCTGGGCTTTGGTCTCGCGAATAGCCTGCTGCGTGGCGGCGGGCACTTCGTACCACTCGCGGTGCATGCGGTGTTCGGCCAGGTTCTCGGTCTTCACGGGTGAGAAGGTGCCGGCGCCCACGTGCAGGGTGACGTTGGCACGCTTCACGCCGCGTGTTTCCAGCGCAGCCAGCAGACCTTCGTCGAAGTGCAGGGCGGCGGTGGGGGCGGCGGCGGCGCCGGGTTTGGCGGCGAAGACGGTCTGGTAACGCGCCACGTCCTCCGCGCTGTCGCCGTGTTCTATATAGGGCGGCAGGGGCACGTGGCCGTGCTGCTCCATCAGCGCGTGCGGTTCGTCGCTGAAGCGCAGGCGGAACAGTTGCCCCTCTTCATCGGGCCAGCGGCCCAGCAGCGTGGCGGTGTAGCCACCCGTCATCTGCAGCACCGTGCCCACGGCCGGCCTTTTGCTGACCTTCATGTGGGCCACCACCTCGTGGCCGGTCAGCACACGCTCGATCAGCAGTTCCAGCTTGCCGCCGGTGGGCTTCTCCCCAAACAGGCGTGCTTTCACCACCTTGGTGTCGTTGAAGACCAGCAGGTCACCGGGCAACAACAGGCCGGGCAGTTCACGGAAGATGCGGTCCACGGGCTGCGCGTTGCGGCCGTCGAGCAGGCGCGAGGCGCTGCGTTCAGCCGCGGGGTGCTGGGCGATGAGCTCGGGCGGGAGCTCGAAGTCGAAATCGCTGAGGGTGTGGACGCGCGGGGCGTCAGGAGATGTGGCAGTCATGCGCTTGAGGGTCGGACAGGCCCGTTCCAAGTGAAGGACCTGGATTTTCTCATGACGCGGGTTATCCCGTGGCGTTGTCCTTGGGCGCGATGAAATAATGATTCGCATGAAAGCCTTCCGCATCGGATCGGGCGCCGGCTATTCGGGCGACCGCATCGATCCCGCCCGCGACCTGGCCGAGCGCGGCGAGCTGGACGTGCTCGCCTTCGAGTGCCTGGCCGAACGCACCATTGCGCTGGCCCAGCTGCGGCGCAGCCAGGACCCGCGATCCGGTTACGACCCCCTGCTCCAGGAGCGCATGCGTGCGGTGCTGCCGGCCTGCGTGCGCCAGGGCACGCGCATCGTCACCAATATGGGCGCGGCCAATCCACTGGCCGCGGGTCAGGCCGTGCTGCAGGTGGCGCGCGAACTGGGGCTGCCGCGCCTGCGCGTGGCCGTGGTGCTGGGCGACGACGTGCTGCCCTGGATGCAGGCCAACGATGTGCCCCTGATCGATTCGGACCAAACCGTGCGTTGCCTGGACGGCCGGCTGATTTCGGCCAATGCCTACCTGGGGGCCGATGCCCTGCTGCCGGCCCTGCAGTCCGGTGCCGAGGTGGTGATCACCGGGCGTGTGGCCGACCCGGCCCTGTTCCTGGCACCGCTCATGCACCACTACGGCTGGAGCACCGACGACTGGCCCCTGCTCGGGCAGGGCATCGTCATCGGCCACCTGCTGGAGTGCGCGGCGCAGGTCAGCGGCGGCTACATCGCCGACCCGGGCCGCATTGACATCCCGCGCCTGGAAGAGGTGGGCTTTCCGCTGGCCGAGGTGCAGGCCGACGGCCAGGCCGTCATCACCAAGCTGGCCGGCACCGGCGGGCGCGTGGACCGTCTCACGTGTACCGCGCAGCTGCTCTACGAACTGGAAGACCCGCAGCGCTACCTGCAGCCCGATGTGGTGGCCGATTTCTCGCGCGTGCAACTGCAGGAAGTGGACACCGACCGCGTGCGGGTGCAGGGCGCGAGCGGCAGTGCCCGGCCCGAGCAGCTGAAGGTGACGCTGGGTTACCGCGATGGATTTATCGGCGAGGGGCAGATCTCCTACGCCGGCCCCGGCGCACGGGCTCGCGGCGAGCTGGCCCTGTCGGTGCTGAAGCATCGCCTGCAGCGCATCGGCCTGGGCGAACTCGAATGCCGGGCCGAGCTGATCGGCGTCAACGCCATGCACGGCCCCGGCTTGGGTGCCGACCGCGAACCCTACGAGGTGCGCGTGCGCCTGGCCGTGCGTGCCGAAACCCGTATGCAGGCCGAGCGCGTGGGCCAGGAAGTGGAAGCGCTGTACCTCAATGGCCCGGCCGGCGGCGGCGGTGTGACGCAGGCGGTGCGCGAGGTGGTGGCGGCTGCCTCGGCCCTGATGCCGCGCAGTGCGGTGAGCACCTCTTGCCAGGTGCTGGAGCTCTGACATGAAAAAGATCGGCGACATCGCTTACGCCCGTTCCGGTGACAAGGGCAACCGCGCCACGCTGAGCGTCATCGCGCTGGACCCGGCGGATTACCCGGTGCTGGAGCGTGCCCTGAGCGCCGAGCGCGTGCGCGCCTGGTACCGCGACAGCGTGCACGGCGCGGTGGACCGTTACCCGCTGCCGCAGCTCGGTGCGGTGCATTTCGTCATGCATGATGCGCTGGGCGGTGGCGTGACGCGCTCGCTGGCGCTGGACGCACACGGCAAGAGCCTGAGCGGTGCCATCCTGGACCTGCCGCTGGAGCCGGACCCTTCCTGAATTCGACCCCTTTCGTTCATCACACAAGGAGACTTTCATGCGATCCATCCCCCGCCTCCTGGCCCTGCTGGGCGCTACCCTGCTCGGCGTCAGCGCCGCGCTGGCCCAGCCCTATCCGAACAAGCCCATCAAGGGCATCGTGCCTTTTGCGGCGGGTAGCGCCACGGACCAGATCGGCCGCGCCTTCGCGGCCAAGATGTCCGAGACCCTGGGCCAGCCCATCGTGATCGAGAACAAGGCCGGCGTGAACGGCATGCTGGGCGCCGACGCCGTGGCCAAGGCCGCGCCCGACGGCTACACCATCCTGTTCGGCACCAACAGCACCAACGCCGCGCTCAAGAGCCTGATGAAGAAGCTGCCCTACGACCAGGACACGGCCTTCGTTCCTGTCGGCTACCAGGGCTCGGTGCCGCTGATCATCGCCGTCAACAACGACGTGCCGGCCAGGACCCTGCGCGAATTCGTGGACCTGGCCCGGGCCAAGCCTGGCCACGTGACCTTTGCCAGCGCCAGCACCTCGCAGCTGGTGTCGTCCGAGGTGTTGGCCAGCATGGCCGGCGTGCAGATGACCAACGTGCCTTACAAGAGCGGCCCGGCCGCCATGACCGACCTGATCGGCGGCCAGGTGATGATGTTCAGCGCCGACTTTGCCGTGACCCTGCCCCAGGTCAAGGCCGGCAAGATCCGTGGCCTGGCGGTCACCTCGGCCAAGCGCTCGGCCGCTGTTCCCGACCTGCCGACGGTCAACGAAGCCCTGGGGTTGAAGGACTACGAACTGATCGCCTACTTCGCGGTCTTCGCGCCGGCCGGCACGCCGCCCGAGGTCGTGGCCAAGCTTAACCATGCCATCAACTTGGCGGCGCAGAGCACGGATATCCAGGAGCGTTTTGCCGCCAACGGTTTCGCGACCGAACCCGGCACCCCCGAGGCCCTGGCCCAGCGCAGCGTGCGGGAGACTGCCAAGTGGGCCAAGGCCATCCGCGACGCGAAAATCGAACCGCAGTGAGCCGGGCCTGAGAGCAGGGCTGCGCCGAGGGCGGGCACAATCCGCGCATGACCCGGGACCGCGCCCCTGACAAAGTAGCCGACAAGCCCTTGTCGGCACCCCAGAAGGCCCTGCAAAAGCTCGGCCTCAAGCGCGACATCGACCTGGCCTTGCACCTGCCCTTGCGTTACGAGGACGAGACGCGTATTACCCGGCTGGCCGACGCGCGCGAGGGCGACACCGCGCAGATCGAGGCCGAGGTCACAGTCTGCGAGGTGGCCTACCGCCCGCGCCGCCAATTGCTGGTGACGGTGAACGACGGCAGCGATACCTGCGTGCTGCGCTTTTTCAATTTCTACCCCTCGCAGCAGAAGGCCCTGGCCGTGGGCACGAAGATCCGGGCGCGTGGTGAGCTGCGTGGCGGTTTCCTCGGCTGGACCATGATGCACCCGCACACCCGGGCTGCCAGTGGCGAACTGCCCATGGCGCTTACGCCCGTCTACCCCACGGTGGCCGCGCTGCCCCAGGCCTATCTGCGCAAGGCGGTGCTGGGCGGCCTGGCGCGCGCCGAGTTGTCCGACACCTTCCCGCCCGAGCTGGCGGCCGGGCTCAAGTTCAAGCCGCTGTGGGACTTGCGCCAGGCCCTGACCTTTTTGCACCACCCCACGCCCGATGTCTCGCTGGCCCAGCTGGAGGACCACACGCACCCGGCCTGGTTGCGGCTGAAGGCCGAGGAGCTGCTGGCCCAGCAGCTCTCGCAACTGCAATCACGCCGTGAGCGTGAGCACCTGCGCGCGCCCGAGCTGCACACCCAGGGTGCGGGTGCGCTGCACGAACGCCTGCTGGCCGCCCTGCCTTTCCAGCTGACCGCGGCGCAGCGCCGCGTGTGCACGGAGATTGCGCAGGACCTGGCGCTGCACAAACCGATGCACCGCCTGTTGCAGGGTGACGTGGGTTCCGGCAAGACGGTGGTGGCCGCGCTGGCCGCCACCATCTGCATGGACGCGGGCTGGCAGTGCGCGCTGATGGCGCCCACCGAAATCCTGGCCGACCAGCATTTCCGCAAGCTGGTGGGCTGGCTGGAGCCGCTGGGCGTGCGCGTGGCCTGGCTCACGGGCAGCCAGAAGAAAAAAGAGCGTACCGAGATGCTGGGCCTGATCGAGCGCGGTGAGGCGGGCCTGGTGGTGGGCACGCACGCGGTGATCCAGGAGCAGGTGCAGTTCAGGAACTTGGCGCTGGCCATCATCGACGAGCAGCACCGCTTCGGTGTGGCCCAGCGTTTGGCCCTGCGCAGCAAGACCAATGGCGAGGACCTGGAGCCGCACATGTTGATGATGACGGCGACGCCCATTCCGCGCACGCTGGCCATGAGCTACTACGCGGACCTGGACGTCTCCACCATCGACGAGCTGCCGCCCGGGCGCAGCCCCATCGTGACCAAGGTGGTGTCCGAGCAGCGGCGTGACGAGGTGGTGCAGCGTATCCGCGGCCAGCTGGAACAGGGACGGCAGGTCTACTGGGTCTGCCCGCTGATCGAGGAGAGCGAGATGCTCGACCTGACCAACGCCACCGAAACGCACGCCGAACTCAGCGCGGCGCTGCCCGGCGTGCTGGTGGGCCTGCTGCATTCGCGGATGCCCGTGGCCGAGAAGAAGGCCGTGATGTCGCTCTTCACCAGCGGGCAGATGGGGGTGCTGGTGAGCACCACGGTGATCGAGGTGGGGGTGGACGTGCCCAATGCCACGCTGATGGTGATCGAGCATGCCGAGCGTTTTGGCCTCTCGCAGTTGCACCAGCTGCGCGGGCGGGTGGGGCGCGGGGCGGCGGCTTCGGCCTGTGTGCTGCTGTATTCCACGGGGGACGCACCGCGCCTGGGCGCGGGGGGCGAAGCCCCGCGCCAGGGCGGAAATGAGAGGCCGCACTTGAGCGCGGCAGCGCGCGAGCGCCTCAAGGCCATGGCCGAGACGAGCGACGGTTTCGAGATTGCGCGGCGCGACCTGGACATCCGCGGGCCGGGCGAGTTCCTGGGCGCGCGCCAGTCGGGCGCGGCCCTGCTGCGTTTTGCCGACCTGGCGGAAGACAGCCAGCTGCTGGCCTGGGCCCGCGAGGCGGCGCCCGTGATGCTGGACCGGCACCCGGAGCTGGCCGAACGGCATGTGATGCGCTGGCTGGGTAGCCGCACCGACTATTTGAAAGCCTGAGTAGTTGCAAATTTGTAGCATCCACGGCACGCCGGGCGTGGCATGGCGGCCAATGTGAATTAGACTCCGGGCATACCTGGAACATCAGCGATGGCCAAGGAACCCACCCACAAGCTCGCCTCCGGCGACACTGCCTACCTCTACCGCGCCACCATCGGCCCGCGCGCACAGGATTACTACCTGCGTCACTTTGCCCGCTTCGACGGCGAGGGCAAGGCGGGCAGCAGCTGGAACTGGGCTGCCTACTGGACCACCTTCAACTGGCTGGTGTATCGCCGGATGTGGGGCTGGGCCCTGGCCTATGTGGCGGCCCTGCTCGGCGTGGCGCTGCTGATCTTCGGCGTGGGCAAGCTGCTGCTCAACTATTCCGACACCAGCGCCCTGCTGCTTTTCCTGCTGCTGCTGACGGTGGCCTTCGTGGTCCCGGGCCTGTATGCCAACGCCTGGTTCTATACGCATTGCAACGAGAAGATATCGGCCGCGCTGCGCACCTCGCCCGAGGTGAGGGACGCCGCCACCGTGCTGTCCCGCCAGGCGCCGGACAACCGTCGCCTGATGCTGCTGGGTCTGGGCAATGCGGTGATGCTGGCCCTGATCCTGTCCGTGCTGAACTGGTTCCAGGGCGCCGACAGTGCGCTGCCCCAGTTGGCGGTGCGCGAAGAACGCGCTCTGGCCGGCGGCCAGTCCGGCCAGGTCCGTGCGCTGGCTGCCGCCCCTGCGTCTGTGGCTTCTGCGCCGGCCGTGGCCACGAGTCCCCCGCCGGTCGCGGCGGCCAGCGCACCGCAAGTGGCGCCGGCACCGGCGCCCGCGCTGGCGGCTTCCGCACCCGAGGCGCCACGTGTGGCCCAGGCTGCGAGCGCGCCCGTGACCCCTTCGGCGGCCCGGCCCGCCACGGCCGGCAAGCCGGCCATGGTCAATGCCGCGGACCGCAGCGTGGCACCGGCACGGCCGGAACCCGCCGCGCCGCCTGCCCCCGCGCCACGCCCGGCGGCGACCGCCACCGCGGCGGTGACCCCGCCGGCACCGGCGGCCGCCCCGCGCCCGGCCCGTGCCGCCAGTGCGCCGCAACTGCGTTATGTGTGGGTGATCCAGGTGGGCGCCTACGCCCAGGAGGTCAACGCGCAGAAAGCGCTGGCCCAGGCCCTGCACCTGGGCCTGGGGCTGGAGGCGGGCGCCGAATCCTTCGAGAGCCCCAAGGGCAAGCTGATGCGCGTGCGTGTCGGCCCCTTCCTGCGCCAGGCCGAGGCCGACCAGGCCGCGCTGCGCATCAAGACACTGGATCTGCCGGTACTGGTGATCCGCCAGCGCCCCTGAACTTCCGAATCAATCTACTGCGCGACCCGATCGCCGCGTTGGGCGGTGCTCGCCATCCTCACGTACAGGAAGTACGTTCCGGTGGCTGTGCTCCGTCCGCCTTGCGCTCGGGCCGCTCGCTACGATTGCTTCGCAAGTTTCGCGCTGGCGATGACAAGCGGTTTGGGTAGCGCTCAGCGCATCCCGATCCGCACGTTCCCGAAGATGCCCTGCGCCTCGCGCGGCAGGCAGCGCCAGTAGGGCTCGCTGGCCTGCACCTGGCCGCCCAGGGTCACGGCGGCCTCCCAGGGCCAGCGCGGTTTGTAGAGCAGGGCGCGCGCGATGGCGATCAGGTCGGCGTCGCCGGCCTGCAATATCTCTTCGGCCTGTTTCGGATCGGTGATCAGACCCACGGCGGTGGTCGGCAGGCCGCAGGCTAGGCGGACCTCACGCGCATAAGGCACCTGGTAGCCGGGGCCGATGCTGATCTTCTGCTGTGGCGAGACGCCGGCGGTGGAGACGTGCATGAAGTTGCAGCCCAGGGCCTTGAGCTGGCGCGAGAATTCGGCCGTCTGCTGCCCGTCCCAGCCGCCCTCGACCCAATCGGTGGCCGAGACGCGCACGCCCAGCGGGCCGCCGAAGACGGCGCGCACGGCGGCAAAGACTTCCAGCGGAAAACGCATGCGGTTCTCCAGGGGGCCGCCATAGGCGTCCGTGCGCTGGTTGGACAGGGGCGAGAGGAACTGGTGCAGCAGGTAGCCATGTGCGGCGTGCAGCTCGATGGCGTCGATGCCGATGCGCTGCGCGCGCTTTGCCGCAGCCACGAAGGCCTCGCGCACCTGGACCAGCTGGGCCGCCGACAGGGCCGCGGGCGGCGGCTCGTCGGGTAGCTGCGGCAGGGCCGAGGGCGCCAGCGGCAGCCAGCCGCCCTGGGCCGGAGAGAGCAGCTGTCCACCATGCCAGGGCGCGGCGCTGGAGCCCTTGCGCCCGGCATGGGCCAGCTGGATGCAGACCGGCATGGACGGCGCCAGCTTGCGCGCGCGCTGCAGCGTGTCGCCCAGAGCCTGTTCCGTGCGCTCGTCCCACAGGCCCAGGCAATGGGGGGTGATGCGGCCATCGGGCGTGACGCCGGTGGCTTCGATCGTCATGAGGCCGGCACCGCTGTTGAGCAGGCTGGCCCAGTGCGCCAGGTGCCAGTCGCTCGCCGCGCCGTCAATGGCCGAGTACTGGCACATGGGCGCGATGACGATGCGGTTGGCGAGAGCCAGGGGGCCGCGCGGCGCGGGCAGTTCGAAGGGGGAGAAGAGCAGGCTCACGGCAGAGGGGGTGGGTAGTGGATGGAAGATTTTGGCATGATGACTGCATCGGCACGGTGGCGCAGGCAGCGCTTCCGCAAGATCCATGGTGAGGACCCACTAGGTGTGATGCATGCAGAACCTGAATGAAGCCGTGACGCTCTATCCCGCGCTGGGCGAGGTCACGCCCACGCTGGCCTCGCTCGGTGCCTCGGTGCTGGAGGTGCCGGCCGGGGCCGTGCTGTTCGACGAAAGCGCGCCCTGCCAGGGTTTCCCGCTGGTGCTATCGGGTGAGGTGAAGGTCTCGCGCAGCTCGGGTGAAGGGCGCTTCCTGGAGCTGTACCGCGTGGTGCCCGGCGAGCTTTGCCTGGTGTCCAGCGCCTGTCTGTTCCGCGGTTTGCCGCTCTCGGCGCGGGGCGTGACCACCCGGCCGACGCGCCTGCTGCTGATTTCCCCCGAGACCTTTCGGCGCTGGCTGGAGACGCCACGCTTTCGCGATGAGGTGCTGGGACTGTTTGCCGAGCGCATGGCGGACCTGACCGGCCTGATCGAGGCGATCGCGTTTCACAAGCTCGACCAGCGCCTGGCCCGCGCGCTGCTGGGGCGTGGCCAGGATCTGGCCCTGACGCACCAGGCGCTGGCGGATGAACTGGGCACGGTGCGCGAGATGGTCACCCGCCTGCTGCGCCGTTTCGAGCGCGAGGGCTGGGTGCTGCTGGCGCGCGAGCACATCCAGATCCTCAACAGCGCCGCCTTGCGTGCGCTGGCCGCCGCCGCGCCCTCGTCCTGACGGTGAGTGCCCGGGCTGTGTGACGCAGGTCACAGACGCCGGGACGAAGCAGGCGTCCAATGCACCATCGCTTCACCCTAACAAAGGAAACCCTCATGAAAACGAACGAAGGAAACATCGACCGCGCGCTGCGTGTTGTCGCCGGCCTGGTGCTGATTGGCCTGGCGGCCACCGGCACGGTGGGTGTCTGGGGCTGGATCGGCGTCGTGCCCCTGGCCACCGGTGCCCTGGGCTGGTGCCCGTTGTACACGGTCCTGGGCTTCAGCACCTGCCCGCTCAAGCGATAACCCACGCTCGCAGCCCCGCCGCTTGCAGGCGAGGTGCTTGATGCACATCAAGGAGGCTGAGGCCTCCTTGATTTTTTGGGGTGGGTTCCGTCTGGCGCAGGCGGTGCGGACATGGAACAATGACTGCAACGATGAAATACCACACCAGCCTCCTGCTGCTTTGTCTGGGCCTCGCGCCCGCCGTCCTGATGGCGGCACCCCCGGAGCCGGCTCCGGCCGGCGCGCCGGTGTCCCGGCCCGTGCTGCCGGTGCGCGATCTGGTGGTGGAGTTGCGCCAGATCGAGGAAGGCGGTGCCGGTTATGTGGTGGGCACGCGGCCGCAGACACCGTTGATGGCGCCGCAGCAGCTGCAGGTGCGCAACGGCAGCCAGGCGCGGCTGAGCTGGGGCCAGGCCATACCCATGCAGTGGGTGCAGTCCGTGAACGCCGCCGGTCCCATGACGGGGGCGGGCGTGAAGCAGGGCCTGACCTGGCTGCAGGCCGGGCAGACCTTCATCGTGCGGCCGCGCTGGCCCGGCGGCCAGCAGGCGGCCAGCGTCGACATCGAGGTGCAGACGGCCAGTGTCGAGAACCGGCCCGGCACCGAATTGCCGACGCAGCAGCGCGGCGAGGTGGTCACCACGGTGCAGGCCCCGCTGGGGCAGTGGGTCACCGTGGCGCGCAGCGGCCGCAGCACACCCCAGGGCAGTTACAGCAGCGACGCCGCCACGCAGCGCCCGCGCCTGTTGCAGCTGCGGGTGACGGCGCCTTGAACAGGCCCCGGCAAGAAGACGGCTATCGTTTTGGGCGTCAGGATGTCACAATTCAATCATGACGCTCACCGAACTTAAATACATCGTCGCCGTGGCCCGCGAGAAGCATTTCGGTCGCGCGGCCGAAGCCTGCTTCGTCTCGCAGCCCACGCTGTCGGTGGCGGTGAAGAAAATCGAGGAGGAGCTTGAGGTCAAGCTCTTCGAGCGCAGCGCCAACGAGGTGACGGTCACGCCGTTGGGTGAGGAGATCGTGCGCCAGGCGCAGGCCGTGCTGGAGCAGGCCGCCAGCATCAAGGAGATTGCCAAGCGCGGCAAGGATCCGCTGTCGGGCCCGCTCAAGCTGGGTGTGATCTACACCATCGGCCCCTATCTGCTGCCCGATCTGGTGCGCCAGATGATCACGCACACGCCGCAGATGCCGCTGATGCTGCAGGAGAACTTCACGGTCAAGCTGCTGGAGATGCTGCGCACCGGCGAGATCGACTGCGCCATCCTGGCCGAGCCCTTCCCGGATGCCGGCCTGGCCGTGGCGCCGCTCTACGACGAACCGTTTTACGCTGCCGTGCCCGCCAACCACCCGCTAGCCAAGAACGACAGCATCAGCACCGAGGAGCTCAAGGCCGAGACCATGCTGCTGCTGGGCACGGGCCACTGCTTCCGCGACCACGTGCTGGAGGTCTGCCCCGAGTTCGCGCGCTTCTCCAGCAATGCCGAGGGCATACGCAAGAGCTTCGAGGGTTCCTCGCTGGAGACCATCAAGCACATGGTGGCCGCCGGCATGGGCGTGACCCTGGTGCCGCGCCTGAGCATCCCCAAGGCGGCGCTACTGCCCAAGGGCAAGGCCCGGGGCAACGGCCAGGAGGACAATTTCATCAAGTACCTGCCCTTCGGCGGCGAGGCGCCGACGCGCCGTGTGGTGCTGGTGTGGCGGCGCAGCTTCACGCGCTACGAGGCCATCGCCTCGCTGCGCAACGCCATCTATGCCTGCGAGTTGCCGGGCGTCAAGCGCCTTTCGTAATTTTCTCCGAGGTCGATGGTCATGAGCAGTGCACAAGCCGGCATCCTGCAGTCGGTTCCGTCCCAGGGTCGTTATCTGTTCTTTTCGCTGGTGCATGCCGAGTCCTTGCGCCCGGCCTTGCACCGGCTGGCCGGGACGGCGGACGGCGAGCGCGTGGTGGCCATGCTCGGCGCCGCCACGGTCACGGCGCTGGGCGTCCAGGTGCCGGGGCTGCGCGAGATGCCTGACCTGTCGGGCCCCGACGCCGAAGTGCCTGCCACGCCCACGGCCCTGTGCTGCTGGTTGCGCGGCGATGATCGTGGTGATCTGGTCCGCTTGACGCACGTCATCGAGAGTTTCGTCGGGCCGGCCTTTCATCTGGACCGCGTCATCGATGCCTTTCGCCATGGCCGCGGGCCCAATGGCCATGGCCGCGACCTCACCGGCTACGAGGATGGCACGGAAAACCCCGAGGCTGCCGAAGCCGAGGCGGCCGCCCTGGTGAGCGCGGCCGGCGCGGGGCTGGACGGCGGCAGCATGGCCGTGGTGCAGCAGTGGGTGCACGACTTCGATGCCTTCGAGCGGCTGGGGCAACCCGGCCAGGACCTGGCTTTCGGTCGGCGGCGCAGCGACAACGAGGAAATCGACGATGCGCCGGTCTCGGCCCACGTCAAGCGCACGGCGCAGGAAAGTTTCGAGCCCGAAGCCTTCGTGCTGCGCCGTTCCATGCCCTGGGCGCAGTCGCGCCAGGCCGGGCTGATGTTCGTGGCCTTCGGGCACAGCTTCGATGCCTTCGAGGCCCAGATGCGGCGCATGGCGGGTGCTGAAGACGGCATCGTCGACGCGCTGTTCCGCTTCTCCAAACCCGTCAACGGGGCCTACTTCTGGTGCCCGCCGGTGCACGAGGGCCGGCTGGACCTGCGACAGCTCGGTCTCTGATGCTGGCGCGCAAGTTTTCACTCTACCTGGACCTGATCCGCTGGGACCGCCCGGCCGGCTGGTTGCTGCTGCTTTGGCCGAGCTTGAGCGCGCTGTGGGTGGCGGCCGGCGGATTCCCCGGCTGGCATCTTGTGGCCGTGTTCGTGGGGGGCACCATCCTCATGCGCAGCGCGGGCTGCTGCCTCAACGACGTGGCCGACCGCGACTTCGACAAGCATGTGAAACGCACCGCGCAGCGCCCGGTGACGGCCGGCCAGGTCTCGGTGCGCGAGGCCCTGTGGCTGGGCGCCGTGCTGGCCCTGCTGGCTTTCGGCCTGGTGCTGACCACCAACCCGGTGGCGGTGGCCTGGTCTTTCGCGGCACTCGCCGTGGCCATCATCTATCCCTACGCCAAGCGCTTCTTCGCCATGCCGCAGGCGGTGCTGGGCGTGGCCTTCAGCTTCGGTATTCCCATGGCCTTCGCGGCCGTGCGCGGTGAGGTGCCGGCCCTGGCCTGGGGGCTGCTGGTCGGCAACCTGTTCTGGGTGCTGGCCTACGACACCGAGTACGCCATGGTGGATCGCGACGACGACCTGCGCATCGGCATGAAGACCTCGGCCATCACGCTGGGCTGCTGGGACGTGGTGGCCGTGACCAGCTTTTATATCGTCCAGCTGTTGCTGTGGACGGTGCTGCTGGTCGAGCGCCTGGCGCCCTGGGCCTGGTTCCTCGCGCTGCTCGCCGCCACGACCCAGGTGGTCTGGCACCACCGGCTGATCCGTGAGCGCACGCGTGAAGGCTGTTTCAAGGCCTTCCGCCTCAACCACTGGCTGGGCTTCACGCTGTTCGCCGGCATCGTGGCCGGCTACGCGTTCAAGTAATCAGTCCTTGCCGAACTCCGCGCCCAGCTCGCGCGAACGCCGTTCGGCGGCATGCAGGGCCTGACCGAAGAGTTCCTTGAGTTTCTGGCTCTCCATCATGGTGATGGCTGCGTAGGTGGTGCCGCCCTTGGAGGTGACGCGCTGGCGCAGCACCTCGGGCGGCTCATCGGAGAACTTGGCCAGCTCGCCCGCGCCGCGGAAGGTGTCCACGGCCAGGTGGTAGGCCTGTTCGTGGCTCAGGCCCATCTCCACCCCGGCAGCGGCCATGGCTTCGAGGAAATAGAACACATAGGCCGGGCCCGAACCCGAGAGCGCGGTCACGGCGTCGAGCAGTTCCTCGCGATCCACCCAGACGAACTCGCCCATGACGGAGGCGATGTGCTCGATGTGGTGGCGGTCCTGCTCGTTGACGCCGGCGCGCGCGTACAGGCCGGTGATGCCCCGGCCGATCAGGGCCGGCGTGTTGGGCATGCTGCGCACCACGCGCTCGGTGCCCAGCCAGCGTGCAATGCTGCCGCTGGGAATGCCGGCAGCCACGCTCAGGTGCAGGGCCGCGCGCACATGCGGGGCAGCGGGTTGGGCGGCCTCCTTGAAGGTCTGCGGCTTGACGGCCCAGATCACGATGGGGAAATTTTTCAGGAAAGGGCCGGGCTCGGCGTGCGCGACCAGGCCGTAGTTGTCCTTGAGCCGCTGCTGCGCCTCGGGGTTGGTGTCCACCACCTCGATGTTGGCCACGGGCAGGCCCTTTTTGATCAGGCCGCCGATGATGGCGCTGGCCATATTGCCGCCGCCGATGATTGCAATGCGTTCGTTCATACAGTTCCTGGCCCGACCACCAGCAGGGCAGCCGGGGCGCTAATGTGCTGGACCGATTGTCGCAGTTTGCGTTACGCTTTCTCCCCATGGACTACATCCTCGCGCTCGACCAGGGCACCACCAGTTCGCGCGCCCTGGTGTTCGACCGCCGTGGCGCAGTCGTTGCCCTGGCGCAGCAGGAATTCAGCCAGCATTTCCCCCAGGCGGGTTGGGTCGAGCACGACGCGCAGGAAATCTGGCGCAGCCAGCTGGCCGTGGCGCGCCAGGCCCTGCAGCGCGCGGGGCTGGAGGCCAGGCAGCTGCGCGCGTTGGCCATCACCAACCAGCGCGAGACCACGGTGCTGTGGGACCGTCGCACGGGCGAGCCGGTGGCGCCGGCCATCGTCTGGCAGGACCGGCGCACGGCCGCGCTATGCGACAGCTTGCGCCCGCGCTGGGCCGCACGCATCCAGCGCAAGACGGGGCTGGTGCTCGACGCCTATTTCTCGGCCACCAAGCTGCAGTGGCTGCTGGACCATGTGCCCGGCGCGCGCGCGCGGGCCGAAGCCGGCGAGCTGGCCTTTGGCACCATCGACAGCTGGCTGCTCTGGAACCTGACGGGCGGGAGCGTGCACGCCACCGACGCCAGCAATGCCGCGCGCACCCTGCTGTTCAACATCCATACCCTGCAGTGGGACGCGGAGCTGCTGAGCCTCTTCAACATCCCGCCCGCCGTGCTGCCCCATGTGCACCCTTCCAGTGGTGTGTTCGGCGAGACCGAGCCTTCGCTGCTGGGCGCGGCAGTGCCCGTGGCCGGTATCGCGGGCGACCAGCAGGCCGCCACCTTCGGGCAGGCCTGTTTTGCGCCGGGCATGGCCAAGAACACCTACGGCACCGGCTGTTTCATGCTGATGAACACGGGGGACTCGGCCATCACCAGCCAGCACCGCCTGCTGGGCACCGTGGCCTGGCTGGGCCCGCACACACCGGCCTGTTATGCGCTGGAGGGCTCGGTTTTCATGGCCGGCGCCACCGTGCAGTGGCTGCGCGATGGCCTGCAGATCATCCAGTCGGCCGGCGAGGTCGAAGCCCTGGCGGCCAGCGTGCCTGATACGCAAGACGTTTACCTGGTGCCGGCCTTTGCCGGCCTGGGCGCGCCCGACTGGGACGGTCATGCCCGCGGCACGCTGGTGGGCATGACGCGCGGCACCACACGCGCCCACATCGCGCGTGCGGCACTGGAGGCCATTGCCCTGCAGACGGCGGATGTCTTCCATGCCATGGGGCAGGACGCCGGTGTGCCTTTGCGTGAGCTGCGCGTGGACGGCGGCGCCAGCCGCAACGATCTGCTGATGCAGATGCAGGCCGACTACCTCGGGGTGCCGGTGCTGCGCCCGGCGCTCACCGAGACCACGGCCTTTGGTGCCGCGGGTCTCGCCGGCCTGGCCAGCGGCCTGTGGTCGGGCGCCGACGAGTTGTCGGCCCTGTGGCAGTTGCAGCGCCGTTTCGAGCCGCGCCTGCCGGCGGCGGCCCGACGGGCCAAGCTGGCGCGCTGGCGCGAGGCGGTGGACCGCGCGCGCGGCTGGGCCCGGGGCTGAGCATGGCATCCGCCGCGCCCCTGCCCACCCAGCGTGCCGACTTGCTGGCGCGGCTGGCCGAACCCCGTACCTGGGACCTGGCTATCGTGGGTGGCGGCGCCACCGGCCTGGGCGTGGCGCTGGACGCGGCGGCACGCGGCTTGTCGGTCGTGCTGCTGGAATCGCACGACTTTGCCAGCGGCACTTCCTCGCGCTCAACCAAGCTCTTGCACGGCGGCGTGCGCTATCTGGCGCAGGGCAATCTTTCCCTGGTGCGCGAGGCGCTGCACGAGCGCGGCACCGTGCTGCGCAACGCGCCGCACCTGGCCTCCAGGCTGTCGTTTGTCATGCCTTCCTATGCCTGGTGGCAGACGCCTTTCTACGGCATCGGGCTCAAGCTTTATGACCTGCTGGCGGGCCGTGCCGGCCTGGGTGCGACGGGGTTCATGGGCCGCGCGCAGACGCTGGCCGCCCTGCCCAATCTGCAGCCTGCGGGCCTGTGCGGCGGTGTGGCGTACTGGGACGGCCAGTTCGACGATGCGCGCCTGGCACTGGCGCTGGCACGCACGGCCGCCCGCGAGGGCGCGCTGCTGCTGAACTACTGCGCGGTGACGCAGCTGCAACACGAAAACGGTCGGGTGGCGGGCCTGCGCTGTGAGGACCGCTACAGCGGGCAGGGATACACGGTGCGTGCGCGCTGCGTCGTCAACGCTACTGGCGTGTGGGTCGACGCGCTGCGCCAGCTCGACGGTGCCGCCCTGGGGCGCACCGTGGGCCCGGTGGTGGCGCCCAGCCAGGGCGTGCACGTGGTGGTGGACCGCGATTTCCTGCCCGGTGAGCACGCACTGCTGGTGCCGAAGACGGCTGATGGCCGTGTGTTGTTTGCCGTGCCCTGGCTGGGCAAGCTGGTGCTGGGTACCACGGACACGCCGCGCAGCGACCTGCCGCGCGAACCGCGGCCCTTGCGCGCCGAGCTCGACTTCATCCTGGGCGAGGCGGCGCGTTACCTGGCGCGCGCCCCAGCCCGCGCCGACGTCAGGAGCATCTGGGTCGGCCTGCGCCCCCTGGTCCGGCCGGCGGGCGACGATTCCGACACCGGGAGCCTGAGCCGCGAGCACACGGTGCTGGTCAGCGCCGCGGGCCTGGTCACGGTGACTGGTGGCAAATGGACCACCTACCGCGCCATGGCCGAGGACGTGCTGGCGCGCTGTTTCCAGGCCGGGCTGCTGCCTGAAAAGCCGGCAGGCGTGAGCGAGCAGCTCAAACTGGTGGGGGCGGAGTCGGTGGATGGGGGGGCGAGACCGGGGGTGGCTGCTGCCGCAGGCCCTCATATATATGGCAGTGAGTTGGCCCTGCTCCAGACCCTGCCGGGGGCGGGGCGGGCGTTGGCGCCGGGCCTGGATGAGGCCATGGTGCGGTTTGCAGCTCGATATGAGTATGCGCTAACTGTCGAAGATGCCCTTGCCCGACGTTCCCGTCTGCTTTTCCTGGACGCGGCCTTGGCCGCATCATTGGCGCCACGGGTGGCGGCCATCCTGGCCGAGGAAACCGGGCGCGACCCTGCGTTGGCCGACTTCCTGGGCCTGGCCCGGGACTATTTAAGCTGGCCGTCCGAACAAGACGCTTGACGACCCGCTAATTGTTTGGCACAATTGCGGGCTTCGCTTGAAAAAGCTGAAGTTTCTGCCCAGCGGAAGCGGCGTGAGTGGTTCATGCCGGGGACGACGGGCCCAAGACTGACCGGTTTGCCTTGTGCTTACTGGTGCAAGTTGGGAATATTGAAATGATCCAGACTGAATCTCGGTTAGAAGTCGCCGACAACACCGGCGCGAAGTCCGTTTTGTGCATCAAGGTGCTCGGCGGTTCCAAGCGTCGCTACGCCAGTGTTGGCGACGTCATCAAAGTGAGCATCAAGGAAGCCGCTCCGCGTGGTCGCGTCAAAAAAGGCGAGATCTACAGCGCTGTGGTGGTCCGTACCGCCAAGGGCATCCGCCGTGGCGATGGCTCGCTGGTCAAGTTCGACGGCAATGCCGCCGTGCTGCTCAACAACAAGCTGGAGCCCATTGGCACCCGCATCTTCGGCCCGGTCACGCGCGAACTGCGTACCGAGAAGTTCATGAAGATCGTGTCCCTGGCTCCTGAAGTTCTCTAAGGACACGGCCATGAACAAGATTCGCAAAGGCGACGAAGTCATCGTCCTCACCGGGCGCGACAAGGGCAAGCGCGGCACGATCGCGCTGCGCAAGGACGACACCCATGTGTTGGTCGAGGGCGTGAACACGGTGAAGAAACACACCAAGCCCAACCCCATGAAGGGTACGACCGGCGGCATCGTGGAGAAGTCCATGCCGATCCACCAGTCCAACGTGGCCATTTTCAATGCGGCGACCGGCAAGGCCGACCGCGTGGGCATCAAGCTGCTGGCTGACGGCAAACGCGTTCGCGTTTACAAGTCCAGCGGCGAAGAAATCAAGGTGGCATAAACATGGCACGTCTGCAACAACACTATCGCGAGAAGGTGGTCCCTGAGTTGACCGCCAAGTTCGGCTACAAGTCGCCCATGCAGGTGCCGCGCCTGACCAAGATCACCCTGAACATGGGTGTGAGCGAGGCCGTCGCCGACAAGAAGGTCATGGACAACGCCGTGGGCGACCTGACCAAGATCGCCGGCCAGAAGCCGGTGGTGACCAAGGCCAAGAAGGCTATCGCCGGCTTCAAGATCCGTGAACAGCAAGCGATTGGCTGCATGGTGACCCTGCGCGGCGTGCAGATGTATGAGTTCCTGGACCGTTTCGTCACCGTGGCCCTGCCGCGCGTGCGTGACTTCCGTGGTATCTCCGGTCGTGCCTTCGACGGCCGCGGTAACTACAACATCGGCGTCAAAGAACAGATCATCTTCCCCGAAATCGAATACGACAAGGTGGATGCCCTGCGTGGTCTGAACATCAGCATCACGACGACGGCCCGGACGGACGACGAGTGCAAGGCACTGCTCGCCGGCTTCAAATTCCCCTTCAAGAACTGAGGTGACCTGTGGCTAAAGTAGCTTTGATCGAGCGCGAGCTCAAGCGAGACAAACTGGTCGCCAAGTACGCGAAGAAACACGCGGAACTCAAGGCCATCGCCAGCGACATGAAGCGCAGCGACGAAGAGCGCGCAGCTGCCCGTCTGGGCCTGCAGAAGCTGCCGCGCAACGCCAACCCGACGCGCCAGCGCAACCGTTGCGCTATCACCGGCCGTCCGCGTGGCACGTTCCGCCAATTCGGTCTGGCTCGCGCCAAGATCCGTGAGTTGGCTTTTGCCGGTGACATCCCCGGTGTCACCAAGGCCAGCTGGTAAGCGACAGGAGATTTGAGATGAGCATGAGTGATCCCATCGCCGACCTGCTGACGCGTATCCGTAACGCGCAGATGGTGGCCAAGACCTCCGTGTCGGTGCCTTCTTCCAAAGTGAAGATCGCCATCGCGCAGGTACTGAAGGACGAAGGCTATATCGACGGCTTCCAGGTGAAGTCCGAAGGTGGCAAGTCCGAACTTGAAATTGCCTTGAAGTACTACGCCGGTCGTCCGGTGATCGAGCGCATCGAGCGCGTGAGCCGTCCCGGCCTGCGCGTGTACAGGGGCCGTGACGCCATCCCCCAGGTCCAGAACGGTCTGGGCGTGGCCATCGTGACCACCCCCCAGGGTGTCATGACCGATCGTAAGGCTCGCGCTACCGGTGTCGGCGGCGAAGTGCTTTGCTACGTGGCCTAAGGCATTGAGGAGAAACTGAAATGTCGCGCGTAGGAAAAATGCCTGTAGCCATCCCGACCGGGGTGGATGTCTCGATCAAGGCTGATCAGATCAGTGTCAAGGGTGCCGGTGGCACGCTGTCGCTGACCCAGTCGGCCCTGGTCAAGGTGAGCAACGAGGGTGGCAAGCTGAGCTTTGCCCCCGCGAACGAATCTCGTGAAGCCAATGCCATGAGCGGCACCATGCGTCAGCTGGTGAACAACATGGTCAACGGTGTGAGCAAGGGCTTCGAGAAGAAGCTGACGCTGATCGGCGTGGGCTACAAGGCCCAGGCCTCCGGTGCCAAGCTCAACCTGGCCGTGGGTTACTCCCACCCGGTGAACATCGAGATGCCCGCGGGCATCACGGTGGCCACTCCGGCCCCCACGGAAATCGTGATCAAGGGTGCAGATCGTCAGCGTGTCGGCCAGATCGCCGCTGAAATTCGCGCCGTTCGTCCTCCCGAGCCCTACAAGGGCAAGGGCATCCGTTATGCGGATGAGAAGGTCACGATCAAAGAGACCAAGAAGAAATAAGGAGCTGCACCATGATGACCAAGAAAGAGCAGCGTCTCCGCCGGGCCCGTCAGACCCGCGTCCGTATCGCCCAGCAGGGTGTGGCGCGGCTGACCGTGACCCGTACCAATTTGCATATCTACGCCAGTGTGATCTCCGGCGATGGCGCCAAGGTGCTGGCCAGCGCGTCCACGGCCGAAGTCGATGTGCGCAAGACGCTCGGCGCCTCGGGCAAGGGTGGCAATGCCGCCGCGGCCCAGATGATCGGCAAGCGCATTGCTGAAAAGGCCAAGGCAGCCGGCGTCGAGAAGGTGGCATTTGACCGCGCAGGTTTCGCGTACCACGGCCGCGTCAAGGCGCTGGCCGAGGCGGCACGTGAAGCTGGCTTGCAGTTCTAAGCAGATCGGAATTTAAGATGGCTAAAGTTCAAGCAAAAATGCAGGGCAAAGGGGCCGAGGGTCCCGAGGACGGCCTGCGCGAGAAGATGATTGCGGTCAACCGCGTGACCAAGGTGGTCAAGGGTGGCCGTATCCTGGGCTTCGCAGCACTGACCGTGGTCGGTGACGGCGATGGCCGCGTCGGCATGGGCAAGGGCAAATCCAAGGAAGTGCCGGCTGCCGTGCAGAAGGCCATGGAAGAAGCCCGCCGCAACATGCTCAAGGTGTCGCTCAAGAACGGTACCCTGCACCACAAGGTGATGGGTCGCCACGGTGCCGCCAACGTCATGATGGCGCCGGCACCCAAGGGTACCGGCATCATCGCCGGCGGCCCGATGCGCGCCATTTTCGAAGTGATGGGTATCACCGATATCGTGGCCAAGAGCCACGGTTCGACCAATCCCTACAACATGGTTCGCGCCACGCTGGATGCCCTGAGCAACTGCAGCACCCCTGCATCTGTGGCAGCCAAGCGCGGCAAGAGCGTTGAAGAACTCTTCGCCTGATCGGGAGTTACAGACATGACTACGCAACAAACCGTCAAAGTGCAGCTGGTTCGCAGCCCGATCGGCTGCAAGGAATCGCACCGTGCCACCGTACGTGGCCTGGGCCTGCGCAAGCTGAACAGCGTCAGCGAACTGCAGGATTCGCCTGCCGTGCGCGGCATGATCAACAAGATCAGCTATCTGGTCAAGGTTCTCTGAGAGGCCGATGATGGAACTCAATAGCATCAAGCCCGCAGCGGGCGCCAAACACGCCAAGCGTCGCGTCGGTCGCGGCATCGGCTCCGGCCTGGGCAAGACCGCGGGTCGCGGCCACAAGGGTCAGAAATCCCGTTCGGGCGGCTACCACAAGGTCGGCTTCGAAGGCGGCCAGATGCCCATGCATCGCCGTCTGCCCAAGCGCGGTTTCAAGTCGCATCTGCTCAAGTACAACGCCGAGATCACTCTCAGCGCGCTGGAGCAGCTGGGCGCTGACACTGTCGACATTCTGACGCTCAAGCAGGCCGGTCTGGTCGGCGAGCTGGCCAAGGTGATCAAGGTCATCAAGTCCGGCGAGATCAAGAAGGCTGTCAAGCTCAATGGCATCGGTGCCACCGCTGGCGCCAAGGCTGCCATCGAGGCAGCCGGCGGCAGCGTGGCCTGAGCAGACCCGGATACCTGAAAGAAGACAGACGTGGCAACGAACGCGGCTCAGATTGCAAAAACCGGCAAGTACGGCGACCTGCGTCGCCGGCTGGTATTTTTGCTGCTCGCACTGGTGGTGTACCGTATCGGTGCGCACATTCCGGTGCCGGGCATCAATCCGGACCAGCTCAAGGCCTTGTTCGACGGTCAGCAGGGCGGCATCCTGAACCTGTTCAACATGTTCTCGGGTGGCGCGCTGTCGCGCTTCACGGTGTTCGCGCTGGGCATCATGCCGTATATCTCGGCATCGATCATCATGCAGCTGCTGACCTACGTGCTGCCCGCCTTCGAGCAGATCAAGAAGGAAGGCGAAGCCGGTCGTCGAAAGATCACCCAGTACACGCGTTATGCGACGCTGGGCCTGGCGATTTTCCAGTCGCTCGGCATTGCCGTGGCGCTGGAGAGCTCGCCCGGCCTGGTGATGGCCCCTGGTTTCGGCTTCCGCATGACGGCCGTCGTCACCCTTACGGCCGGTACCATGTTCCTGATGTGGCTGGGTGAGCAGATCACCGAGCGCGGCCTTGGCAATGGCATCTCGATCCTGATTTTCGGCGGTATCGCTGCAGGTCTGCCGGGCGCCATCGGTGGCTTGCTGGAGCTGGTGCGTACCGGTTCCATGAGCATCATCGCCGCCTTGATCATCGTGACGCTGGTGGTCCTGGTGACTTACTTCGTGGTGTTTGTCGAGCGTGGCCAGCGCAAGATCCTGGTGAACTATGCGCGTCGCCAGGTCGGCAACAAGGTGTATGGCGGCCAGTCCTCGCACCTGCCGCTCAAGCTGAACATGGCTGGTGTGATTCCGCCCATCTTCGCTTCGTCGATCATCCTGCTGCCGGCCACCGTGGTGAGCTGGTTCAGCAGTGGCGATTCGATGCTGTGGCTCAAGGACATCGCCAGCAGCCTGACGCCGGGACAGCCCATCTATGTGATGCTGTATGCGACGGCGATCATCTTCTTCGCTTTCTTCTACACGGCGTTGGTGTTCAACAGCCGTGAGACGGCTGACAATCTGAAAAAGGGTGGGGCCTTCATCCCGGGCATCCGTCCGGGTGATCAGACCGCCAAGTACATCGACCGCATCCTGCTGCGCCTGACGATGGCCGGTGCGATCTACATCACTTTCGTCTGTCTGCTGCCCGAGTTTCTGATCCTGAAGTACAACGTGCCGTTCTATTTCGGCGGCACCTCGCTGATGATCATCGTGGTGGTGACCATGGATTTCATGGCCCAGGTGCAGAACTACATGATGTCGCAGCAATATGAATCGCTGCTGAAGAAAGCCAATTTCAAGGCGACGCCAGGTGTCTGAAAGAGATGGCGAAAGACGATGTGATTCAGATGCAGGGCGAGGTGGTGGAGAACCTGCCGAACGCGACCTTCCGCGTGAAGCTGGAAAACGGCCACATCGTCCTGGGACATATTTCCGGCAAGATGCGGATGCATTACATCCGTATCCTGCCGGGTGACAAAGTGACTGTCGAGTTGACGCCTTACGACTTGACGCGGGCACGGATCGTATTCAGGGCCAAATGAATTTGCAGGTTCCGGATAGTCTGGAATCAGGCGTTAGAAGTTTTAGGAGAGTGAAATGAGAGTTTCGGCTTCGGTCAAGAAAATTTGCCGCAACTGCAAAATCATCCGCCGCAAGGGTGTGGTGCGCGTGATCTGCACGGATCCCCGTCACAAGCAGCGTCAAGGCTGATTGCAAGAGTTATAGAGGACGAAAATGGCACGTATCGCTGGCATCAACATTCCGCCGCATAAGCATGCAGAAATTGGCTTGACCGCCATCTTCGGCATCGGTCGCACGAGCGCTCGCAAGATTTGCGATGCCTGCGGCATTGCATATTCCAAGAAGATCAAGGATCTGACCGACTCTGATCTGGAAAAAATCCGCGACCAGATCGCCGGTATCACCATCGAGGGTGACCTGCGTCGCGAGACCACGATGAACATCAAGCGTTTGATGGACATCGGCTGCTATCGCGGCTTCCGTCATCGCCGTGGCCTGCCCATGCGCGGTCAGCGTACGCGCACCAATGCCCGTACCCGCAAGGGTCCGCGCAAGGGCGCCGCAGCACTGAAGAAATAAACTGGCATTGAAAGATCACCATGGCTAAAGCTCCCGCCAATAATGCCGCGCAGCGTGTGCGCAAGAAGGTTCGCAAGAACGTGGCTGACGGTGTCGCCCACGTGCACGCCTCCTTCAACAACACCATCATCACGATCACCGATCGCCAGGGCAACGCCCTGTCCTGGGCCTCGTCTGGTGGCCAGGGCTTCAAGGGTTCGCGCAAATCCACGCCGTTCGCCGCCCAGGTGGCGTCCGAAGTGGCTGGCCGCGCGGCCATGGAGCAGGGTATCAAGAACCTCGATGTCGAGATCAAGGGCCCCGGCCCTGGTCGTGAGTCTTCGGTGCGTGCCCTGGCCGCACTGGGCATTCGCATCAACCTGATCTCCGATGTGACGCCGGTGCCGCACAACGGCTGCCGTCCGCAGAAGCGTCGCCGCATCTAAGCGGTACGCACGTTTTTTTAACAAGCCCACCGCCACCGGCATTGCGCTGGTGGCTCCCGCAGGCAACTGCGGAAGTTGACATAGAAGGAAGTTCAAGTGGCACGCAATCTCGGCCCCAAGGCCAAACTCTCCCGCCGCGAAGGCACCGACCTGTTCCTCAAGAGCGCCCGCCGCTCGATCAGTGACAAGGCCAAGTTCGACTCCAAGCCCGGCCAGCATGGCCGCACCTCGGGCGCCCGCACCTCCGACTTCGGTCTGCAGCTGCGTGAAAAGCAGAAGGTCAAGCGCATGTACGGCGTGCTGGAGCGCCAGTTCCGCCGTTACTTCGAAGAAGCCGACCGCCGCAAGGGCAACACCGGTGCCAACCTGCTGTTCCTGCTGGAGTGCCGCCTGGACAACGTCGTGTATCGCATGGGCTTCGGTTCGACCCGTGCCGAGGCACGTCAGATGGTTTCGCACAAGGCGATTACCGTGAACGGCAATTCGGTGAACATTCCGTCGTACTCGGTCAAGGCCGGCGACGTGATTGCCGTGCGCGAAAAGTCGAAGAAGCAGAACCGCGTGGTGGAAGCGCTGCAACTGGCACAACAGGTCGGCATGCCGGCCTGGGTTGAGGTGAATCTCGACAAGGCCGAAGGCACCTTCAAGAAAGTGCCCGATCGCGACGAATTCGGGTCCGATATCAACGAATCGCTGATCGTCGAGTTGTACTCGAGGTAAACAAGGTGATAACGAGGTTGCTGTGCAACCTCGTCCTTGAAGTTTTTCGTCCCTGGCCGGGAGGCATCCCGGTCAGGCGCTTCACCAGCCTTACCGGTGTAACGAGCCGGGGGTATTGACAGGAAGTCTGCATGCAAACCAGTCTGCTGAAACCCAAAGCAATCAACGTCGAACAACTCGGCCCGAACCGCGCCAAAGTGGCGCTGGAGCCGTTTGAGCGTGGCTATGGCCATACCCTGGGCAACGCGTTGCGCCGCGTCCTGCTGTCGTCGATGCCGGGTTACGCTGCCACGGAGGTGACCATCGCCGGCGTGCTGCACGAGTACTCGTCGATCGACGGCGTGCAGGAGGACGTGGTCAACATTCTGCTGAATCTCAAGGGTGTGGTGTTCAAGCTGCACAACCGTGACGAAGTCACGCTGAGCCTGCGCAAGGACGGCGAGGGCGTGGTCACCGCTGCCGATATCCAGACCCCGCACGATGTCGAGATCATCAACCCCGACCACGTGATTGCCACGCTGTCGGCTGGTGGCAAGCTCGACATGCAGATCAAGGTCGAGAAGGGTCGCGGTTATGTGCCCGGCACCATGCGCCGTTACGGCGACGAGCCGACCAAGTCGATCGGCCGCATCGTGCTGGACGCTTCCTTCTCCCCGGTCAAGCGCGTGAGCTACACCGTCGAGAGCGCCCGCGTCGAACAGCGCACCGACCTGGACAAGCTGGTCGTCGAGATCGAGACCAATGGCGCGATCACCGCTGAAGACGCCGTGCGCGCTTCGGCCAAGATCCTGGTGGAGCAACTGGCTGTGTTCGCCCAGCTCGAGGGCAGCGAACTCGCCGCTTTCGACGCACCGGCACCGCGCAGCGGCAGCCAGTTCGACCCGATCCTGCTGCGTCCGGTCGACGAGCTCGAACTGACCGTGCGTTCGGCCAATTGCCTGAAGGCCGAGAACATCTATTACATCGGCGACCTGATCCAGCGCTCCGAGAACGAACTGCTCAAGACCCCCAACCTGGGTCGCAAGTCGCTCAACGAGATCAAGGAAGTGCTGGCTTCGCGCGGCCTGACTCTGGGCATGAAGCTCGAAAACTGGCCGCCGGCCGCGCTCGAAAAGCGTTGATTTAGAATAGCCGTCCCGCACTCGTGGGGCGGACAAAAACCAGCCCCTCAGGGCTGGGTGCACCGGGCAGTACCTGATACGGCTGCCTGTTTATATAAAGAAAGGAAAGCACCATGCGCCACGGACACGGACTCCGTAAACTCAACCGCACCAGCGAGCACCGCCTCGCCATGCTGCGTAACATGATGAATTCGCTCATCGAGCATGAGGTCATCAAGACCACGGTCCCCAAGGCCAAGGAATTGCGCCGTGTGGTCGAGCCCATGATCACCCTGGCCAAGGAAGCCACGCTGGCCAATCGCCGCTTGGCGTTTGACCGCCTGCGTGACCGCGACAGCGTCACCAAGCTGTTCAACGATCTGGGTCCGCGCTTCAAGGCGCGCCCGGGTGGTTACACCCGCATTCTGAAGATGGGCTTCCGCGTGGGTGACAACGCCCCCATGGCTCTGGTGGAACTGGTTGACCGTCCGGCGGAAACTGAAGCACCGAAGGCAGATTAAGCTATAATGCTAGATTACCGCGCGATGGAGCAGCCTGGTAGCTCGTTGGGCTCATAACCCAAAGGTCGGAGGTTCAAATCCTCCTCGCGCAACCAAACAAGAAAAGCCCTCTTCGGAGGGCTTTTCTACTTCAGGGGCCCTGTAACAGCAGGCATCCTGATCGCCGGGGCTGGCCTGCCTCGGCACCTTCAAGGACTCATCCTATTATGACGACGCGTCGCCAATTCGGCCTGGCTGCGGCATCCCTGCTGGCCGCTCCGGCCCTGCTCAAGGCCCAAGGCAACAACAAGATCATCCTCGGCCAATCGGCCGCCTTTACCGGTCCCGCCGCTGAGCTGGGTATCCAGTTCCATCAGGGGGCACGGATCTGGTTCGATCAGGTCAACGCGCAGGGCGGTGTTGCCGGCAAGACCATCGAGATCAAGACCCTGGACGACGGGTACGAACCGGACCGTTGTGCAGCCAATACCCTGAAGCTGATCAGTGAAGATGTGTTTGCGCTCTTCGGCTACATCGGCACGCCCACGAGCCTGGCGGCGTTGCCGCTGCTGAGCAAGGCGCAGGTGCCCTTCATCGCGCCCTTCACGGGTGCCATGGGTC
Source organism: uncultured Hylemonella sp. (assembly GCA_963512175.1). GTDB lineage: Bacteria > Pseudomonadota > Gammaproteobacteria > Burkholderiales > Burkholderiaceae_C > Hylemonella. Next base: position 91,982 of record CAUPLI010000002.1, read on the forward strand.
TGCGCGAGCCTTTCAACAAGCAGGTCTTTCACCTGCGTGCTTCCTACAACGACGAGACGGCGCTGATCGTCAGGCAGCTCACCAATCTGGGCCTGAAGAAGATCGCGGTCTTTTACCAGAACGACGCCTACGGCAAGGCCGGTCTGGACGGGGTGACACTCGCGCTGTCCAAGATGGATCTCAAGCCGGTGGCGCAAGCCACGGTGGAGCGCAACTCGGTGGACGTGGCCGCTGCCGTGCGCACGCTCAATGCCGCCGCTCCGGATGCCGTCGTGCAGATCAGTGCCTACAAGTCCTGCGCAGCCTATATACGCGCAGCACGCACGGCCGGCTATGGCGGTACTTTCTACAACGTGTCCTTCGTCGGTACGCAGGCCCTGGCCGACGAGCTGGGCAAGGATGGCGCCGGCGTCGTGGTCTCGCAGGTTATGCCTTCGCCTTACTCCCTGGCGCGACCGATTGCCCGTGAGTTTGCCGAAGCGGTGAAGAAGGCGGGTGGCAACGCGCAGGCCAACTTCTCCAGCATGGAAGGCTACCTGGCCGCCAAGGTCGTGACCGAAGGGCTCAAGCGCGCCGGCACGCGCATGAACAGCCGCGAAGGCCTGATCCAGGGCATCGAGTCCATCGGTAGCCAGAGCCTGGGGGGCTTCCAGGTCCATTTCACACCGAACCAGCACGTTGCGTCGAGCTTCGTCGAACTGTCCATGCTCACCGGCGACGGACGCGTGCGCACCTGAAGACCGCCGGGGAATACCCCGGATGACAAGGGGGCAGCCGTCGGCATAGACTCTCTCCCATGAAGGTCATCGATTCCATCGTCGCCCAGGCCGCCGGCATGGCCGCTATCCGGCGCGACATCCACGCCCACCCGGAACTTTCTTTCGAGGAGCAGCGTACCGCCGAACTGGTGGCGGCCAAGCTGACGGAATGGGGTATCCCCGTGCACCGCGGCCTGGCTGGCACCGGCGTGGTGGGTGTCATCAGGCAGGGCAATTCCCCGCGTGCCATCGGCCTGCGCGCCGACATGGATGCGCTGCCCCTGCAGGAGAGCAACACCTTTTCCCACACCAGCCGGCATGACGGCAAGATGCACGCCTGCGGGCACGACGGCCACACGGCCATGCTGCTGGCCGCAGCCCAGCATCTGGCGCAGCAGCGCAATTTCGACGGCACGGTCTACCTGATCTTCCAGCCGGCCGAAGAGGGTGGTGCAGGCGCCAACGAGATGATCAAGGATGGTCTGTTCGAAAAGTTTCCGATGGAGGCCGTCTTCGGCATGCACAACTGGCCGGGCATGCGTGCAGGCACGTTTGCGCTGAGCCCCGGGCCGGTGATGGCATCGAGCAACGAATTCAAGATCACCATTCATGGCAAGGGCGGGCATGCGGCCATGCCGCACAACGCGGTGGATCCGGTGCAGGTGGCCTGCCAGATGGTGCAGGCCTTCCAGACCATCATCAGCCGCAACATCAAGCCCATCGATGCCGGCGTGATCTCGGTCACCATGATCCATGCGGGGCATGCCAGCAACGTGATTGCCGACAGCTGCGAACTGCAGGGCACGGTACGCACGTTCACGCTGGAGGTGCTGGACGTGATCGAGGCGCGCATGCGCGAGGTGGCCGAGCATACCTGTGCCGCCTTCGGCGCGCGCTGCGAGTTCGAGTTCGAACGCAACTACCCGCCCACCATCAATGCCGAGCAGGAAGTGGCCTTTGCGCGCAAGATCATGGCTGGCATCGTGGGCGAGGACAACGTGTTGAAGCAGGAACCCACCATGGGCGCGGAAGACTTCGCGTACATGTTGTTGGCCAAGCCGGGTGCCTATGCCTTCATCGGCAATGGTGATGGCGTGCACCGCGAGATGGGGCATGGAGGTGGCCCCTGCACCCTGCACAACCCGAGCTACGACTTCAATGACGAACTCATCCCGCTGGGGGCGAGCTACTGGGTGCGACTGGCCGAGGCCTGGCTGGCGCCGCAGCGCTGACGCAGCTTCAGCGTGGCAGGCAGAAACCGCGGTGCGCGGCGATCTGCAGCAGGCCGTCAAAGATCAGCGTGTCGACCAGCTCGAAGGGCGTGGCCAGGCTGGGTGCCATCTTCCAGCCGGCACCACCGGCCATGACGCACCAGGGCTCGGCACCACAGTGCTCGCGCACATGATCGACCATGCGCTCCATGGCCCCTGCAATCGCGTAGGTGCCGCCGCTGGTCAGCGCATCGCTGGTGTTGGTGGGAAAGGGGCGCACCTCACCCGTGGGAACGTGCAGGCCGGCGGTGCCGGATTCGAGGGCGCGCAGCATGATGCCGTGGCCCGGCAGGATGTAGCCGCCGAGAAACCTGCCGGAGGCATCGATGGCTTCCACGGTGACGGCCGTGCCGACCATGGCCACCACGATGGGGCGCGCCTTGCCCATGGCCAGCATGGAGTGCCTGGCGCCGATCATGGCCACCCAGCGGTCCGGGCCGAGCCGGGCGGGATGGTCGTAGCCATTGCTCAGGCCGGCTTCCTGCGCGCTGGAAATGACCCAGTGCGGGGAAACGTCCCAGTGCTCCATCTGCGCCTCGACGCGGTGCTTGACGGCGTCACTGGCGACCACGCAGCCCAGCATGCAGCTGGGCGACGGCAGTCCGGCCCAGGCCGATTCGGCCAGGCGGTCAATATGATCCAGGAATTCGGCCCCCTGAGCCAGGACCCGGGCGCCGGGCTGCGGCGCATCGTACAGGGCCCACTTGAGGCGGGTGTTGCCAACGTCGATGGCGAGAAAAGACATGGTTTGTGATCCGTTGGCGACGGCTCACATCATAAAGGAGGAAGCTCTTGGATCAGCCCTGGCGCCAGGGCAGGCCGTGGTAACGCCAGCCCCCCTTGCGGCCGCGATGCGCCAACTCGTCCGGATCGCCCTCGAAACCTTCAAGGATGTTGTAGGCCTCCAGGCCGAGTTCCGTGGCGCGACGGGCAGCGGCAATCGACCGCACCCCGCTGCGGCACAGCAAAACGGCTTTCTGGCCGGTGGCCACGGCGGCACGCAGGCCCGCGTCGAAATCAGGGTTCGGGGCCATGCCGGGCCATTGTTTCCAGGCCAGACCGATGGCACCCGGCACGAAGCCTACCCATTCGCGCTCGGCGTCACTGCGGACGTCCACCAAGATGGCCTCGCCGGCCTGCACCCATGACCAGGCCAGTTGCGGCGTGATGTTGCCCGCATAACCCTCGGCTGGCCGCACGGCCATGAGCGCCGCGCCATCGGCATCGTGGCGCAGGCCGGATTGCAAATTGGCCGGTACGGCTTCGTCGATGCGCCTGGGCCTGGGCAGGTTCAGCTGGTCCATGATGGCCCTGAACTCGGCCAGCGACTTGCCGGCCACCCGCGCATTGCCCGCCTTCTCGGCACCGATGGTCGAGTGGCTGCGGCCCTGGTAGTCGTGGCCAGGCCAGACCACGGCGTCGTCCGGCAGCGCGAACAGCACCTGGGTCAGGCTGCGGTAGAGCGCCTCGGCACTGCCGGACTGGAAATCGGTGCGACCGCAGCCATTGATGAGCAGGGTGTCGCCGGTGAAGACGTGGTGCTGGCCTTCGGGCTCCCAGACATAGCTCATGCTGCCGGCAGTGTGCCCGGGGGTGTGAAGCGCGCGGATGTGCTGGCGGCCGAAGCGAAGCTCGGCGCCGTCCTGCAACTGGATGGCCGCCGTGCGGATGCCGCAGGCCTCGGGTGCGGCGGTCCGGGCGCCAGTGTGTTCCACCAGCAGGCCGGCGCTGGTGACGTGGTCGGCATGGGCGTGGGTCTCCACCACCAGCATGAGCTTGAGGCCGTATTCGCGCAGCACGCCCAGATCGCGCTCGAGCTGCTCGTCGACCGGGTCGATGATGAGCGCCTCACGGCTGTCGGGGTCGAAGAGCAGGTAGGTGTAGGTGCTGGAGGCAGGATCGAAGAGCTGGATCGGGTTCATGGTGCGGGTGGCATCCACCGAAGCTGGGGAGAACCTCAAGGATACGCAAAAAAGGAAAGGGCCGCGTCATGCAAGTGACGCGGCCCTCTGGTACGACGGGCGGGTCGGTGTCAGACGATCTTGACGCTCAGGTTGGGCAGGCCATCGATGTGCATCTCGATCACGTCGCCGTGCACCACCGGGCCCACGTTCTCCGGTGTGCCCGAGTAGATGATGTCGCCGGGGAAGAGTTCGTTGGCCTCGGACAGCTTGCTGATCTGCTCGGCCACCGACCAGATCATCTGGTTCAGGTTGGCGTTCTGCTTGGTCTGGCCATTGACCTTGAGCCAGATGTTGCCCTTGGTGAAATGCTCGACCCGGCCGAGCTTGTGTACGGCACCGATGGGCGCCGACTTGTCGAAGCTCTTGCCGATTTCCCAGGGCTTTTTCTGGTCGCCCATGGCGCGCTGCAGATCGCGTCGTGTCATGTCCAGGCCCAAGGTGTAGCCGTAAACCAGCTCCAGCGCCTTCTCGACGGGGATGTTGCGCCCACCCTTGCCCAGACAGGCCACCAGCTCGGCCTCGTAGTGGTAGTTCTTGGTCAGCGAGGGGTAGGGGTGGTCGGCCACGGTGCCGGCCGTCACGTACTGGATGGCATCGGTCGGCTTCTGGAAGAAAAAGGGCGGTTCGCGGTCCGGGTTGGAACCCATTTCAATCGCATGGGCTCTGTAATTGCGGCCGATGCAATAGATGCGGCGCACGGGAAACATCTCGTCGCTGCCGACGATGGGGATGTAGGTGTCGCTGACCTCGAACGGGGTCTTGGCCTTGTTCTGGGCCACGCCAGGCAAGGCGCAACCGGCCAGCGCACCGGTGGTGACCAGGGCTGTGTTCTGGAAAAAATGACGTCGATCCATGAAAGTCTCCTCGTTGGAATTGATTTTGATGTGGGTGAGCACCACAGATTTGTACCAGTGTCCGCAGGGGAATGGGTATCGATTGGTGAAAACAGTTTCCCTGGAAGTGTGCGCAATACTGGTGAAAACCCCTAGGAGTACGTGTGCCCGCTCAGGCGCAGAATTCGGCCCGATGGTAAGCAAACTCATCGTCTTTTCCACTACCGGAGACCACCGTGACCGATAACAAATCCCCGAACCGCCGCAGCCTGCTCAAGGGCGTTGCCGTTGCCGCTGGCGCGATGGCAGCCCCGATGGTTGCCACTGCACAGACCACCACCTCCCTGCGCTTCCAGAGCACCTGGCCGTCCAAGGACATCTTCCACGAGTACGCCAGCGACTTCGCCAAGAAGGTCAATGACATGGCCAGCGGCAAGCTCAAGATCGAAGTGCTGCCCGCGGGTTCCGTGGTGCCGGCCTTCCAGCTGCTCGAAGCCGTGAACAAGGGCACGCTGGACGGCGGCCACGGCGTGGTGGCCTACCACTACGGCAAGAATTCGGCCCTCGCCCTCTGGGGTTCCGGCCCGTCCTTCGGCATGGACCCCAACATGCTGCTGGCCTGGCACAACTACGGCGGCGGCAAGGCCCTGCTGGAAGAGATCTACAAGTCCATCAACATGGACGTCGTCTCCTACCTCTACGGCCCCATGCCCACCCAGCCCTTCGGCTGGTTCAAGAAGCCGATCACCAAGGTCGCCGACGTCAAGGGCACCAAGTTCCGCACCGTGGGCCTGGCCGTTGACATGTACACCGACATGGGCGCTGCCGTGAACCCGCTGCCCGGCGGCGAGATCGTGCCGGCCCTGGACCGCGGCCTGATCGATGGCGCCGAGTTCAACAACGCCTCCTCCGACCGCCTGCTGGGCTTCCCCGACGTGGTGAAGAACTGCATGCTGCAGAGCTTCCACCAGTCTGGCGAACAGTTCGAGATCCTGTTCAACAAGAGCAAGCTCAACGCCCTGCCGGCCGAACTCAAGTCCATCATCGACTACGCCGTGCAGGCCGCCAGCGCCGACATGAGCTGGAAGGCCATCGAGCGCAACTCGAAGGACTACATCGAGCTCAAGAAATCCGGCATCAAGTTCTACAAGACTCCGAACGCCGTGCTGCAGGCGCAGCTGGCCTCCTGGGACAAGATCATGGCCAAGAAGGGCGGCGAAAACGCGCTGTTCCAGAAGGTGCTTGATTCGCAGCGTGCCTACGCCGAGCGTGCCACCCAGTGGCAGAACGACTACACGGTCGACTTCAAGATGGCCTCCAACCATTACTTTGGCAAGAAGACGGCCAAGAAGGCCTGATGGCCTGAGCGGATAAAATCCGCGATCGCCCTCCGAGGGCGCTGTGGTGTATGCCATGGCGCCCTTAGTTCATTCTGACACTCTGACTTCAACCTGACCTGCTGGGAACACTATGCAGAACTTCCTGCTCGCGGTCGATCGCCTGTCCACCTGGATAGGCAAGATCTTCGCCTGGACCGCCCTCATCCTCACTCTCATGATCAGCTGGGAAGTGTTCTCACGCTACGTGCTGAACCACCCCCATGCCTGGATGCTGGACTTCCAGATCATGATGTACGGCACCCTGTTCATGACGGCCGGTGCCTACACACTGTCCAAGAACGGCCATGTGCGTGGCGACGTGCTCTACGGCTTCTTCCAGCCGCGCACCCAGGCCACCCTGGACCTGATCCTCTACTTCGTCTTCTTCCTGCCCGGCATCACGGCGCTGACCTGGGCCGGCTGGACCTACTTCAACGAATCCCTGGTGATACGCGAGCAGACCTTCTCGGCCGAGCCGCTGCCGATGTACCCCTTCAAGTTCATCATCCCGCTCTCGGGGGGCATCCTGCTGCTGCAGGGCATCGTCGAGATCATCCGCTGCATCATGTGCATCCGTGACGGCGAGTGGCCTTCGCGCGAGCAGGACGTGGAGGAAGTCGACGTCGAGAAGCTCAAGCAAATGGTCCACGTGAAAGACGAAGACATCCAGGCGCTGGACAAGTACGTCGTGAAGGAAGGCGCCCACAAATGAAAATCCGCAAAGAACTCTGGTTCGGCTTCAGCCTCATGGGGCTGATCATCCTGGCCGCCCTCGGCATGCTGCTGGGCGCCGAAAAGGTCACCAACGGCCACATCGGCCTGCTGATGCTCTCGCTGGTGGTGGTGGCCATCATGCTGGGCTTCCCCACGGCCTTCACGCTGATGGGCATGGGCATGATCTTCACCTGGATCGCCTACGAGGAAAACACGACCAAGACGCTGGACCTCATGGTGTCCGCGGCCTTCAAGGTCATGAGCAACGACGTGCTGATCTCGATTCCGCTGTTCGTGTTCATGGGCTACCTGGTCGAGCGCGCCAACCTGATCGAAAAACTGTTCCGCAGCCTGCACCTGGCCCTGGCCCGTGTGCCCGGCGCGCTGGCCGTGGCCACCCTGGTGACCTGTGCCGTGTTCGCCACGGCCACCGGCATCGTCGGTGCCGTGGTCACGCTCATGGGCCTGCTGGCCCTGCCGCAGATGCTGCGTGCTGGCTACGACGTCAAGCTGTCGGCCGGCGCCATCACGGCCGGCGGCTGCCTGGGCATCCTGATCCCGCCCTCGGTCATGCTGATCGTCTACGGTGCCACCGCCGGTGTCTCCGTGGTGCAGCTGTATGCCGGCGCCTTCTTCCCCGGGCTCATGCTGGCCGGTCTGTACATCCTGTACGTGATCATCGTGGCCAAGCTTAAGCCGCACATGGCGCCGCCGCTGTCGGAGAAGGAGCGCTACATTCCGCTGCCGCCGCTGATGGAGAAGATTGCCCCTTCGCATTCCGCGCGTGCCCTGCCGGCGCTGCTCAAGGCCCTCAAGGGCCGGAGCAACGCCGAGGTGCCGACCAGCTACCTCCTCAAGCAGCTCGCTGTCGTGCTGGCGCCCCTGGTCCTTTTCCTGTTCGTGGCCCTGTGGAGTTACGCCAGCGTGACCACGGTGCCGCCGGTCGAAGACACGGCGACCCTGCAAAGCATGGGTGACGGTGATGCCGAAGAAGCCGCCGACGAGCAAGAGGGTGGCCTGGCCTTGCCGCCGGGTGCCGAAGACGACAAGGCAGAAGCAGCGCCTGCTGCTGCCCCGCCGGTGGCTGCGCAGGCCGAGACGGCGGCGCCTGCCACGGTGGCCGCTGCCGCCGCGACCAGCCAGCCGGCTCCGACGGGTTACTGGATCGGCGTGGGAGTCGGTGCCCTGGCGATGCTGGTCTACTATGGCCTGCTGAGCTTCACGCGCCTGGAAGTGTTCAAGATGCTGCTCACCAGCTTCTTCCCGCTGCTGGTGCTGATCCTGGCCGTGCTGGGTTCCATCGTCATGGGCCTGGCCACGCCGACCGAAGCGGCCGCCGTCGGCGCCCTCGGTGGTTTCCTGCTGGCCGCGGCCTACAAGCAGCTGACGCTGGAGGTGGTCAAGGAAAGCGTGTTCCTCACCGCCAAGACCTCGGCCATGGTGTGCTGGCTCTTCGTCGGCTCGGCCATCTTCTCCGCGGCTTTCGCCCTGCTGGGCGGCCAGGAACTGGTGGAGAACTGGGTCATGTCGATGAACCTGAGCAAGACCGAGTTCCTCGTGCTCAGCCAGGTCATCATCTTCATCCTGGGCTGGCCGCTGGAGTGGACCGAGATCATCGTGATCTTCATGCCCATCTTCATCCCCTTGCTGGACAACTTCGGTGTCGATCCGCTGTTCTTCGGCCTGCTGGTGGCCCTGAACCTGCAGACCGCCTTCCTGAGCCCGCCGGTGGCCATGGCGGCCTTCTACCTGAAGGGGGTGAGCCCGCCGCACGTGACGCTGAACCAGATCTTTGCCGGCATGCTGCCCTTCATGGGCATCCAGGTGATTGCGATCATCCTGCTGTACAACTTCCCCGCCATCGGCATGTGGCTGCCGCAGGTGCTGTACAAGTAATCAGCACGGGTTTCTGCAGAACGATGAAGGGGCGCACTGGCGCCCCTTTTTCTTGGTCGGGCGGCCCGAAAACGGTAAGATTGACGTTTACGTAAACGTCAATTGGCCCGCCATGACCGACCTGTCCGCCGACTTCAAGGCCCTCGCGAATTACCGTCCGACCCACAAGGTGCGTTTCGTCACCGCGGCCAGCCTGTTCGACGGGCACGACGCGGCCATCAACATCATGCGCCGCATCCTGCAGGGCATGGGCGCCGAGGTCATCCACCTGGGCCACAACCGCAGCGTGGACGAAGTCGTCACCGCGGCTTTGCAGGAAGACGTGCAGGGCATCGCCATCAGCTCCTACCAGGGCGGCCACGTCGAGTACTTCAAGTACATGATGGACCTGCTCAAGGCGCGCGGCGGCGCGCACATCCAGGTTTTCGGCGGCGGCGGCGGTGTCATCGTGCCCACCGAGATCCGCGAACTGCAGGCCTACGGCGTGACACGCATCTACAGCCCCGAGGATGGCCAGCGCATGGGCCTGGCCGGCATGATCGGCGAGATGGTCATGCGCTGCGACCGGGACATCAGCACCCTGGCGCCGAAAAAGATCGAAGCCCTGCAGGGGCACGGCGAGGCGGCCTGGCGCGCGCTGGCCCAGCTGATGACGGCACTGGAGAACGGCAGCGCCGACACGGGGCTGGTCACGCGTTTGCGTGAGCAGGCCGCCGCTTGCAAAGTGCCCGTTCTGGGCATCACCGGCACCGGCGGCGCCGGCAAGAGCTCGCTCACGGACGAGCTGATCCGCCGCCTGCGCCTGGACCAGGGTGACGCCTTGCGCGTGGCCGTCATCAGCATCGACCCCTCACGCCGCAAGAGCGGCGGCGCCCTGCTGGGTGACCGCATCCGCATGAACGCCATATCGCCATGGAGCTTGGGCCCACGTGTCTTCATGCGCAGTCTGGCCACGCGCGATGCTGGCAGCGAGATCAGTGCGGCCCTGCCCGACGTGGTGGCCGCCTGCAAGTGCGCCGGTTTCGACCTGATCGTGGTCGAGACCTCGGGCATCGGCCAGGGCGATGCGGCCATCGTGCCGCATGTGGACGTGCCCCTGTACGTGATGACACCCGAGTTCGGCGCTGCCAGCCAGCTCGAGAAGATCGACATGCTGGACTTCGCCGAGTTCGTGGCCATCAACAAGTTCGACCGCAAGGGCGCCCCTGATGCGTTGCGTGACGTGGCCAAGCAGGTGCAGCGCAACCGCGAGGCCTGGAGCACCTCACCCGAGCAGATGCCGGTCTTCGGCACCATGGCCGCGCGTTTCAACGACGACGGCGTGACCGCGCTCTACCAGGCACTCAAGGTGCGACTGGGCGCGCTGGGCCTGAAGCTCGACACCGGGCGCCTGCCCGTCGTGAGCGTGCGCCACAGCAGCAACCAGAGCCCCATCGTGCCAGGCGCGCGCACCCGTTACCTGGCCGAAATTTCCGACACCGTGCGCGGCTACAAACGCCGTGCGCGGGCCCAGGCCCGTCTGGCGCGCGAGGTGCAGCAACTGAATGCGGCCGCGGCCATGCTCAGGCAGGACAAGCCCGACCGCGCCAAGGCCGCCGAGGCGGCGATCGATCTGGCGCAGTCGCGCGAGCTGCAGATGGACGACGATGCCAGCCGCCTGCTGGCCCAGTGGCCGGCCATGCAGCAGGCCTATGCGGGTGACGAGTACGTGGTGAAGATCCGCGACAAGGAAATCCGTACCGCACTGACCACCAAGTCGCTCTCGGGCACGACCATTCGCAAGGTGGCGCTGCCGCAATACGAGGATCACGGCGAAATCCTCAAATGGCTGATGCTGGACAACGTGCCCGGCAGCTACCCCTACACGGCCGGTACCTTCGCCTTCAAGCGCGAAAACGAAGATCCCACGCGCATGTTCGCCGGCGAGGGGGACCCCTTCCGCACCAACAAGCGCTTCAAGCTGCTGAGCGCCAATATGCCGGCCAAGCGCCTGTCTACCGCCTTCGACTCGGTCACGCTCTACGGCAATGACCCGGACCCGCGCCCCGATATCTATGGCAAGGTCGGCAACTCGGGCGTGAGCATCGCCACGCTGGACGACATGAAGGTGCTCTACGGGGGCTTCGACCTCTGCGACCCGGCTACCTCGGTCAGCATGACCATCAACGGCCCGGCGCCCACCATCCTGGCCATGTTCATGAACACGGCCATCGACCAGTACCTGGCCAAGTTCAAGACCGACAACGGCCGCGCGCCTACCGACACCGAGTCGGAAAAGATCCGCGAGTGGGTGCTGGAGAACGTGCGCGGCACCGTGCAGGCCGACATCCTCAAGGAAGACCAGGGCCAGAACACCTGCATCTTTTCCACCGAGTTCTCGCTCAAGGTCATGGGCGACATCGCCGAGTATTTCGTGCACAACCGTGTGCGCAACTTCTACAGCGTGTCCATCAGCGGGTATCACATCGCCGAAGCCGGCGCCAACCCCATCAGCCAGCTGGCCTTCACCCTGTCCAACGGCCTGACGCTGGTGGAGGCCTATCTGGCGCGCGGCATGCACATCGACGACTTCGCGCCGAATCTGAGTTTCTTCTTCTCCAATGGCATGGACCCCGAGTACACCGTGATGGGCCGCGTGGCGCGCCGCATCTGGGCCGTGGCCATGAAGGAGAAGTACGGTGCGAATGAGCGGTCGCAGAAGTTGAAATACCACATCCAGACCAGTGGTCGCAGCCTGCACGCGCAGGAGATCCAGTTCAACGACATCCGCACCACGTTGCAGGCCCTGATCGCCATCTACGACAACTGCAACAGCCTGCACACCAATGCCTTCGATGAGGCCATCACCACGCCGACGGAAGATTCCGTGCGCCGTGCCATGGCCATCCAGCTCATCATCAACCGCGAATGGGGCCTGGCGAAAAACGAAAACCCCAATCAGGGCGCCTTCATCATCGAGGAGCTCACCGAGCTGGTGGAAGAGGCCGTGCTGGCCGAGTTCGAGCGCATCAGCGAGCGCGGCGGCGTGCTGGGTGCCATGGAAACCGGTTACCAGCGCGGCAAGATCCAGGACGAGAGCATGACTTACGAGATGCTCAAGCACACCGGCGAGCTGCCCATCATCGGCGTCAACACCTTCCGCAACCCGCACGGCGACACCGTGATGGAGAAGCTGGAACTGGCGCGCTCGACCGACGAGGAAAAAAAGAGCCAGCTGCAGCGCCTGGGCGAATTCCACGCGCGCCACGCCGCTGAGGCGCCGGCACAACTGCAACGCTTGCAGCAGGCCGTGATTGAAAACAAAAATGTGTTCACGGTGCTGATGGATGCGGTGCGCGTGTGCTCCCTGGGCCAGATCACGACCGCGCTGTTCGAGGTCGGCGGCCAGTACCGCCGGAACATGTAGCGTTTACTGCTGCGCGGCCAGTGGCAGGTTGAGCAGCAAGTTCTGCGGCTTCAGGCGCAGCAAGCCCTGCTCGTTCATGGCCAGGCCCAAGTAGACGGGTTTGCCCGCCAGCTCGGCCTGCATCTGGGCCGGGTCGGCAAAGTTCAGGCGGAACAGGCTGACCAGGCGCTGCATGCGCTCGGGTTCCACCGCCTGCTCTTCATACAGATCGTTGAGGATGGCCGTGGCCTCGGCGTCCAGGCCGATGTGCCAGCGCCAGGCGGTATCGTCCACACGCGCCAGCGGCTCGATCGTCACTTCCACGCCCAGCAGATGCTGCACCCAGAGTTCCAGCACGCGGGCCAGCGCCTTCAGGCCGCTGCGCGCGCGCGTCATGCGCAAGGTCAGGCCGTGGCTCAACTCCTGCTGCACTTCGTGCGTGAAGTCCAGCAGGTAGTGGTAACGCTCGCTGCGCTCCCAGTAACGCGCCGCGTTCGACGCGTCCAGCACGGTCAGCTCGGCGTCGCGCAGCCGGGTCTTGTTTTCCATCAGCAGGCGGCCGATCTCGCCCAGGCCGGCGTTCTCGCTGTACAGGTCCACCACGGCCTGGTCGGCGGCCAGCACCTGGCCCTCCTGCACGGTCAGGCGCTGCGGGCGGAACAGCAACTCGGCCGCGCGCAGTTGCATCGCGTCCTCCGTGTCTTCGAGCAGGCCGCGCAGCATGGCCTGCACCATCAGGTCGATGAACAGCGGCGGGATGGTGATGCGGCCGCTGCGGAACAATTGCAGGTAATAGGCCTCCAGCGTGCCGGCAGCCAGCAGGGCGTCGCGGAAGTTCAGGAAGAGCTGATAGTTGTCGCGTGCGTCCGGATCCTTGAAGCGTGCCAAGGTCTCAGGCGGCACGGCCCGCAAGGGATCGTCACGCAGGGCCAGGTGCAGCCGGCGCTCGGCCTTGCAGGACTCAGGCACCAGGGCCAGCTCGGGCCGGTCGAGAAAAAGGCGCAGGTAGTCCGGCGTGATGGCCAGCCAGCCCTGCGCATTGCGCTGCAGGCGGTCGTAACCGCAGGCGGGCCAGAAGTTCATGGCCGTGCTGCTTGCACGGGCGCCGCGGGGATCAGCCGGCCCTGGGCCAGCAGGCGCAGCGTGCGCAGCGCCAGGAAGGCGATCACGACCGAGGCCAGGGCCAGACCGGTGCCAGCGATGGCGGGGGGCCAGCCGCCGCGCAGCACCACCTCGATCAGGGCGGCGGCAAACGCCGCGACCGGGAAGGAGAAGGACCAGAAGCCGATGGCAAAGGGCACCTGGCGCCACCACTTGTAGCGCGCCAGCACGGCTACCAGCGGGCCGGCCGCAATGCCCAGGCCGATGATGAGCAGTTCACCCGGCAACTGCGGCCACAAGGTGGCCACGGCCAGCGTGCCCACGGTGGCCGGTGCCAGTTCCAGACCGATGGTGGGGCGCAGGGCTTCGGGCATGGCACCTTCAAAGAGGCGGTTGAGCACGCGGATCTCCAGCAGCGCCCAGCTGGCCAGGCCCATGCCGAAGAGCAGGGCGGCCCAGCCCGGATAGCCCAGGGTCTGCAGCGCCATGCCGCCGACCAGGCCGCCTGCCACGGGCGGCACATAAAGCGCGGGGGTCACGGCGCCGGCCGGCAGGCTGGCCGTGGTGATGATGGCCACGATGCGGATGGCGATCACGCCCTGCAGCGCCAGCGTGGCCAGGGTGAAGAGCAGCCAGCCCGTGTGGCCGGGCGTACCGAAATAGATGACGCAGAGCAGGAAGGCCAGCGGGATCAGCGCCATCAGCGAGCCGGCCAGGGCATGGGTGAACTCGGCAGCGATGGCCTGCGGGTAGCGCAGGCATTTGGCCAGGTAGATCAGCAGCAGGACAGCCAGGATGAGCAGCGCGGACCAGGCCAGCAGGTCGCCAATGTCGCGGGCCCAGGCCCAGCCGAATGGCGTGGCACGGCGCCAGGCGCCGCCGAGGGCCAGCAGGCCAACGGGGATGGCAAAAAGACCGACAGGAAAACGCGGGAGCCAGGACGGGGTATGCATGCGCCCGATGCTAGCAGCACAGCGGGCCGCTCCGGCGGCTCAGTGGCTGCCGCCGAGCTCGCCCGGAATGGTTTCTTCGTCCAGTTCGTCGTCGATCGGGTCGACGGCGTAGGGGATCAGGGGCTTGTCCAGCGGGCGCAGCTTGTGGCGGCGCAGCGCGCGTAATGACTTGGAATGCTCCATGGCCTGGAGCACGATCTCCGGCTCCATCATGAGGCTGAAGGGGTTGAGCGAAATAGGGTTGGTTCTCACAGGTTTTCCTTGCATCACATCATTTCAGGATGTGGTGCAATCACTCTAGGCCCCGTGTCAGCCAACTTGAATCGGCATCTGCCGGTTTCGCGTGTCGGAATTTACCTGACAAGCACCTCTGTTGTGCCTGACACCAGCGCTCAGCCAGCCGCGCGGATCAGCCCGGCGGCCTTCTCGGCCATCATGATCACCGGCGCATTGGTGTTGCCGCCCACCAGGCTGGGCATGACCGAAGCATCCACCACCCGCAGGCCCTTCAGCCCGTGCACGCGCAGCTGCGCATCTACCACGTCCATCGGCCCCGGCCCCATGCGGCAGCTGCCCACCGGGTGGTAGATGGTGTCGGCGTGGTTGCGGATGAAAGCTTCGATCTGCGCATCGCTGTGCGCCTGCGCCGAGGCCGGCAACTCGCGCGCGCCGAAACGCGCCAGGGCGGGTTGCGACAGGATGCTGCGCATCAGCTTGAAGCCGCGGATCAGCCGGTCCATGTCATCGCGCTCGGCCAGGAAGGCGGGGTCGATCAGCGGCGCAGCCAGCGGGTCGGCGCTGGCCAGTCGCACGCTGCCGCGGCTTTTCGGGCGCAGCAGGCAGACGTGGCAGGAGTAGCCGTGGCCCGTGGTCGTGGTGCGGCCGTGGTTGACCAGCTTGCCCACCACGAAGTGCAGCTGCAGGTCGGGAATGGGCTCGTCGGCCTGGCTGCGGATGAAACCGCCAGCTTCGGCGAAGTTGGTGGTCAGCATGCCGCTGCGCTGGCGGCGCCACTCGAAGATGCCGCGCAGCATGTTGAGCGCGCCCTTGAAGGACAGGCCGAACAGATCGGTCAGCTGCGGCGCGTCGTAGACCAGCACCACGTCCACATGGTCCTGCAGGTTGCGGCCTACGCCGGGCAGCTCGTGCAGGGGCGTGATGCCGTGCGTGCGCAGCTGGTCCGCCGGGCCGATGCCCGAGAGCATCAGCAGCTGCGGCGAGAGCAGGGCGCCGGCGCTCAGCAGCACTTCACGTTTCGCGCGAATTTCACGTTGTTGGCCGTCCTGCACAAACGCCACGCCCACGGCGCGCTGGCCTTCGAGCAGGATGCGCGTGGCCTGTGCACCGGTCAGCACGTGCAGGTTGGCGCGCGCACGGTGGGGCGTGAGGTAGGCCTTGGCTGCGCTGTAGCGTTCGCCGTTCTTGTGCGTGACCTGGTACAAGCCCACGCCTTCCTGCTCGGCGCCGTTGAAGTCGGTGTTGTGCGCATAACCGGCCTGGATGCCGGCCTGCACGAAGTCCGGGCTGTGGCGGTTGGGGCTGCGCAGGTCCATCACGTTGAGCGGGCCGCCGCTGCCGTGGAAATCGTCCGCACCGCGTTCGTTGTGTTCGGCGCGCTTGAAAAATGGCAGCACGTCGGACCAGGCCCAGCCGGGGTTGCCCTGGGCGGCCCAGTCGTCGTAGTCGCGCGGATGGCCGCGCGTGTAGATCATGGCGTTGACCGAGCTCGATCCGCCCAGCACCTTGCCGCGCGGCTGGTAACCGCGCCGGCCGTTCAGGCCGGCCTGCGGCACGGTCTGCAGGCCCCAGTTGGCCTGGCCGCTCTTGGCCAGCAGGGCCAGGCCGGCCGGGCAGTGGATCAGCACGCTGTCGTCACGCGGGCCGGCCTCCAGCAGTGCCACCTGCACCTTGGGGTCTTCGGACAGGCGAGCCGCCAGGACGCAGCCGGCCGAGCCGCCGCCGATGATGATGTAGTCGTACATGAACAGTCTCCCGCTGTCGGCATGTTAGCGACAGACCTCCCGGTGGCGCCCCGGGTGATACCCGCATGCCGACTTGACTTGCGTCAAAAGCTGCGTGCAAACCCCATGGTCAGCCCGGTCCGGCAAGGCATACTGCCAGCATGCGACTGGCCTTGCTGTCCGACATTCATGCCAACCTCCAGGCCCTGGAGGCCTGCCTGGTACATGCCCGGGGGCAGGGTGCCGACCGGCTGGCTTTCCTGGGCGACCTGGTCGGTTATGGCGCCGACCCGGGGCCCGTGGTGCGTCGCATCATGGATCTGGCCGACGAGGGGGCCCTGGTACTCAAGGGCAACCACGACGACATGGCGGCCCATCCGCCCGCGGGCAACACCACCCTGGGCGAGAGCACGGCTTGGTGGACGCATGAGCAGCTCGATGTCGTGCAGCGTGCCTTCCTGGCCGGGCTGCCCATGACCGTGCAGGATGAGCGCCTGCTGCTGGTGCACGCCACGGCCGATGAACCCGCGCTCTGGCGTTATGTCTACGACGCGCAGGTGGCCGCCCTCAGCCTGGAAGCTGCCGGCAAGCTCGAGGGGGTGCGCTACGTCTTTGGCGGCCACGTGCACCGCCAGTCGCTCTATTACCGCGGCACGGACGACAAGCTCATCCCCTTCGTGCCCACGGCGGGTGTGGCGGTGCCGGTGTCGGCACGGCGGCACTGGCTGGCCACCATCGGTTCGGTCGGGCAACCGCGCGACGGCAGCCCGCGCGCCATGTACGCCGTGTTCGATACCGCGCAGGCGCAGCTGACCTTCCACCGCGTGGCCTACGACCACCACGCGGCCGCCGAGGCCATCCGCGACGCCGGCCTGCCCGACTTCTTTGCTGACCGCCTGGAGCTTGGACGATGAAATTGCTGGAGCCCGGCAGCGAACTGGACGGCTTCGTGGTGGACGAATGCATCCACCACGGCAGCATGGCCCACATCTACCGCGTGCACTACGCCAGCGGCGCGGCCGATCCCGGTTTCCCCATGGTCATGAAGGTGCCGCGCATGGCCGAGGGTGATGGCGCCGAGAACATCGTGAGCTTCGAGGTCGAGCACCAGATCCTGCAGGCCCTGAGCGGTCCGCACGTGCCGCGTTTCGTCGCGGCCGGCGACCTGGAGCGCCTGCCTTACCTGGTCATGGAATACGTGCCCGGCCGTACCCTGGAGCACTGGCTGGAGCAGCCCGAGCTGGCACCTATCGAGGAAGTGTTGGAGCTGGGCGTGGCCCTGGCCCATGCCGTGCACAGCCTGCACCAGCAGAACACCGTGCACCTGGACCTCAAGCCGGCCAATGTGCTGGTGCGCGAAGACGGCCGCGTGCTGCTGCTGGACTTCGGCCTGTCCTGCCATGCGCACTACCCCGATCTGCTGGCCGAGGAGCTGCGTCGCGCGGTCGGTTCGCCGGCCTGGATGGCCCCCGAACAGGTGGTGGGCGTGCGCGGCGACCCGCGCAGCGACGTCTTCGCCATCGGCGTGATGCTCTACCAGCTGCTCACGCGCGAGCTGCCCTTTGGCGCGCCCGTGACGGCTGGCGGCTTGCGCCAGCGCCTGTGGATGGAGCCGCCGCCGCTGCGCCGTTACCGGCCCGAGTTGCCGGCCTGGTTGCAGGAAGTGGTGCTGCGCTGCCTGGCGCCCGAGGCCGCGCAGCGCTACCCGTCCGCAGCCCACCTGGCCTTCGACCTGCAGCACCCGCAGCAGGTGCGCGTGAGCGCGCGCGGCGAACGCCGGCGCGGCGCCGGGGCCTGGTTCCTCTTCAAGCGCTGGGTGCGCGCGGCAGGTTTGCACTACCAGCCCAGCCCCTTGCCCGAGCGCCAGATTGCCGAGGTGCCCATCGTTCTGGTGGCCGTGCCGCACCAGGATGTGAGCGATGCCACGCTCTATTCGCTGCGCGAGGCGGCGGCGCGTTCGCTGGGCACGCGGCCCGGCGCGCGCCTGGCCTGCGTCACGGTCATCTCTTCCGGTGCGACCAGCGCGGTCAGCGAGAGCGACAGCGAAACCAGTGTGCACCGGCGCTACCTGACACAGCTCAGACTGTGGGCCCAGCCGCTGGAGCAGACGGGGCACCAGACCTCCTGCCACGTGCTGGAGTCGGGTGACGTGGCGCAGGCGCTGATCGACTACGCGCGCGGCAACCGCGTGGGTGTCATCGTCATGGGGGCGGCCACGCATGGCCTGAAGACCCAGCGTTTCATCGCCACCGTGCCCATCAAGGTGGCCATGGACGCACCCTGCACCGTCATCCTCGTCAAGCAGACCTTGCCCTTCGAGCAGTTGGCCGCAGCGGTGGACTCTTAAACCCAGGGCACCCGCGGAACCGGCTTTGCCGGGCCGCTGGGTGCGCCCCCCTTGAGGGGGGAGACGCGCAGCGTCGCGGGGGGTGCTTCTCTACAAGCTGAAGTGCTTGCGCACCATGCGCGTGAGCAGGGCCTGCAGCTGTTCCTCGTCGGCCTCGGTCAGCGTGCGGTAGACCGTGGCGGCCTGCTGGTCGAAGACCTGCACCAGGTGCGGATCGAAATGCTTGCCGGATTCCGCACGCAGGGCCTCCATGGCGGCTTCGAGGGGCACCGGTTCCTTGTAGGGCCGGCGCGAGCACAGCGCATCGAACACGTCGGCAATCGCGAAGATGCGCGCCACCAGCGGGATGTCGGTGCCCGCCAGCCCGCGCGGGTAGCCGCTGCCGTCCCACTTCTCATGGTGGCCGGCCACCACGGCCTGGCCGCCGGCCAGCCAGCCCGAACCGCTGACGATGTCCTCGCCCGCAGCCACGTGCGTGTGCATGATGAGCATTTCCTCATGGCTCAGCGGGCCGGGCTTGAGCAGGATGTGCTCGGGGATGCCGATCTTGCCCACGTCGTGCAGGAAGCTGCCGGCGATCAGTTCCTGCATGCGCGTGCCGTGCAGGCCCACGGCCTCGGCCAGCGTGGCCGAGATCCAGGCCACGCGGTAGTTGTGGATGCCGTTGTCCGAATCGCGCCGCGCAATGGCGCGGCCCAGCGCCTCCATCATGGCGATGTGCGACTCCAGCAACTCGCGCTGGCGGTTCTGGCTGTCGCGGTTCAGGCGCAGCACCAGCGGGTAGATCGCGGCGCCGCACAGCAGCACGGCCAGCGCCGTCAGCAGGCCCGTACGGCGCGCGTCGGCCAGCATGCGCGCGCGCTGCCAGTCCGGCACCAGGCGTGCGCCCTCGAAATAACCGGCCAGCGTCTGGCCCTCGCTGCGCAGCGGGATGAACAGACGCAGCACCGGCCGGCGTCCGGGCAGCCAGCGCCGCTCGTACCAGGGCTGGGTGTAGCTGCGCGCGCTGCGCGGCGGCAGCTCGGCATCGAGCGTGCGGCCGTCGGCGCTGAACTGCTCGGCCATCAGCAGGCCGCCGGCGGTGTAGATCTGCGCAATGTCGAAATAGCTGGCGGCCAGCGTCTGCGCCGCAGCCTGCGCATTGCGCGTGGCCAACACGCCCTCGGGGCGGAAGGCATCGTGGCGCAGCAGGCGCTGCGTGTCTTCGGTGGCCTGGGCCACCAGCGTGTCCTCGGCCTTGTCGTGGGCGATGAAACCCGCCGCCAGGCCGGCCAGCGCGGCCACGGCCAGCGCCACGCCGGCCGTACCGAGCGCGAGCTTGCGGTGGAAAGGAAGCATGGGCGACATGCGAACCAGTGTAGCCACGCCCCTGTAGCTCTGGCCTAGGGAAAACGCCAGCGAAACCGCACACGGATCGCGCAGGCGACAATCGAGACATGAGCACCTCTGAAACCGCCGCCCGCCATCCCTTCGAGCAGCTCACGCCCGATGTGGTGATGGATGCGCTGGAGGGGCTGGGCCTGTCCTGCGACGGTCGCCAGCAAGGCCTGAGCTCCTACGAGAACCGGGTCTACCAGGTGCACCTGAACGACGGGCAGGCGGTGGTGGCCAAGTTCTACCGCCCCGCGCGCTGGAGCGAAGCGCAGATCCTCGAAGAGCATGCCTTTGCGGCCGAGCTGGTGGCCGCCGAGGTGCCGGTGGTGGCGCCGCTCACCCTGAATGGCAGCACCCTGCACCGGCATGCCGGCTTCATGTTCTCGGTCTGCCCGCGCCGCGGTGGACGCCCGCCCGAGCTGGACGACGAGGAAGTGCTGGAGTGGATCGGCCGTTTCCTGGCGCGCCTGCATGTCGTGGGCGCGGTGCGCCCCTTTGCCAGCCGCCCCGCGCTGGACCTGCCCTCCTTCGGGCGCGAGCCCATGGACTGGCTGCTGCAGCACGAGATGATTCCGCTGGACGTGCAGTCCACCTGGCAGCGCAAGTGCGAAGAGGCGCTGGCCCTGATCGCACGGCAGCCGGTCCTCACGGGCGCACCCAGCGACATCCGCCGCCTGCGCCTGCACGGTGACTGTCACTCCGGCAACGTGCTGTGGACGCCGGTGGACGTGCCCGCCACCGCCGGGCCGGGGCCGCATTTCGTGGACCTGGACGACGCGCGCATGGGCCCGGCCGTGCAGGACCTGTGGATGCTGCTCTCCGGCGACCGCGCCCAGCGCACGTATCAGCTCAGTTGCCTGCTCGACGGCTACGAACAGATGCGGGAGTTCGACCGCCGCGAACTCGCGCTGATCGAACCGCTGCGCACCCTGCGCCTGATCCACTACAGCGCCTGGCTGGCGCGCCGCTGGGACGACCCCACCTTCCCCATCAACTTCCCCTGGTTCGGCAGCAGCGACTACTGGCAGGGCCAGGTGCAGATGCTGGAAGACCAGATCGAGGCCATGCAGGAAGAGCCCCTGATGGTCTGAGGCGAGCTTTACCTGGCAGACCAACCAATACGAGCCAAGTTCGGGATAGCCCGGGGGCGCTCCTGCACGCCGGGGGCTAGCATGTGTGCATACCCATCAGGAGACTGCATCATGCGATTCCCCATCCTGCGCGGCCTGCTCGCCGTGCTGCTGCTTGCGGCCACCGCGGCCCAGGCCCAGAACTACCCCAGCAAATCGGTGCGCATCGTCGTGCCTTTTGCCGCGGGCGGCCCGGCCGACAACTACGCGCGTTTCATCGGCCAGCGCCTGGGCGACGCGCTGGGCCAGCCCTTCGTGGTCGACAACCGGCCCGGCGCCGGCTCCATCATCGGCACCGACGTGGTGGCCAAGGCCCCGGCCGACGGCTACACCCTGCTGATGATGTCCAACACCCACACGGTGAACGAGACCCTCATCCCCAGCAAGCCCTTCGTGCTCATGCGCGACTTCGTGCCCGTGGCGCCGGTCAACTATTCCGACCTGGTGCTGGTCACCCACCCTTCGCTGCCGGTCAAGAACCTGCAGGACATCCTCAAGCTGGCCAAGGACAAACCCGGCAAATTCAACTACGCCTCCTCGGGCAACGGCACGCCGTACCACATGGCCGGTGAACTCTTCAAGAGCATGGCCGGCATCTATCTGGTGCACATCCCCTACCGTGGCAGCTCCGGCGCGCGCACCGACATCATCGGCGGCCAGGTCGACATGATGTTCGACGCCGTCACCACCATGGCCGAGCAGGCCCGTGCCGGCAAGGTGCGCGCCATCGCCACCAGCGGTCGCCAGCGCTCGGCCGTGCTGCCCGACGTGCCCACCCTGGCCGAGGCCGGCCTGCCCGGTTACGAGGCCACCATCTGGCTCGGCCTGATGGCGCCCAAGGGCACGCCGCCGGCCATCGTGCAGCAGCTCAACGAGGCGGTGAGCAAGATCGTGAGTCAGCCCGAGGTGAACCAGCTCTGGACCAAGCAGGGCGCCGTGGCCATGAAGATGAACCCGCAGGAGTTCGACAAGTACATGCGCGAGGACATCGAGAAATGGGCCCGCGTGATCAAGAGCGCCGGCATCAAAGTAGATTGAACCAGTGGTGACATCCAAACTGCGATACTGCACTTCATGAGTTCCTTGCACATTCTGAGCGGCGGCGCGGCCCAGGGGCTGGTCAACCAGCTGCGCGGCGCTATCTACAACGAAACCGGCCGCGCCGTCGAAGGCAGCTTCGGCGCCGTGGGCCTGATGCGCGACAAGCTGCTCGCGGGCGAGCCTTGCGACGTGGTCATCCTCACGCAGGCGCTGATCGACGAGCTCACCAAGAGCGGCCACGTACAGCCCGGCAGCGCCACGCCCCTGGGGGTGGTGAAGACCGGTGTGGCCGTGAAAAGCGGCGAGCCGCAACCGAAGGTGGACACGCCCGAATCGCTCAAGGCCGCGCTGCTGGCTGCCCAAGGCATCTACTTCCCTGATCCTGTGAAGGCCACGGCCGGCATCCATTTCATGAACGTGCTCAAGCAACTGGGCATCGATGGCCAGGTGGCCGGCGCACTGCGCCCCTTTCCCAATGGCGCCACCGCCATGAAGGAAATGGCCGCCGCCAGCGGCCCGGGCCTGATCGGCTGCACCCAGGTCACGGAGATCCTCTACACGCCGGGTGTGCAGCTCATCAGCCTGCTGCCCAAGGAGTTCGAGCTGGCCACGGTCTACACCGCCGCCATCGCGGCCAAGGCCGAGCAGCCGCAGGCCGCGCGCATGATGATCGACCTCATGGCCGCACCGGCCGCCGCGGAGCTGCGCCGCGCGGGCGGCTTCGAATAGGCGCTGGCACCATCGCGCGCAAGCGCAAGGGAGGGTAAGCATGTTGATCCGTCGTCATCTCCTGGGCCTGCTGGCCGCCCTGGGCCTGCTGGCCGGTTGCGCCACGGCACCGCCGCCTACGCTCAACGAGGCCCCGCCCATCGTCTTCGTCCACGGCAACGGCGACAGCGCCGCGCTGTGGTTGACCACACTCTGGCGCTTTGAATCCAACGGCTGGCCGCGCGAGCGCCTGCACGCCATCGAGCTGCCCTATCCCCTGGCGCGGGACGACGACAGCAAGGCCCAGCCCGGCCGCAGCAGCACGGCCGAGCACATGGCTTATCTGAAAGCCGAGGTGGAGAAGGTCTTGCGCGCCACCGGTGCGCAGCAGGTCGTGCTCTTCGGCAATTCGCGTGGCGGCAACGCCATTCGTCACTACATCCAGAACGGCGGCGGTTCCGCCACCGTCTCGCACGCCATCCTGGGCGGCACACCCAACCACGGCGTCTGGGCCATCCCCGGTTTTCGCGAAGGCAACGAGTTTTCGGGCACGGGGCCTTTCCTCACCGGCCTGAACGCACCCAAGAACGCCCATGGCGACGAGGTCACCGGCCCCGTGCGCTGGCTCACCATTCGCAGCGACAACAACGACAAGTTCGCCCAGCCCGACGGCCTGTGGATCGGCGCCAGGGGCAAGCCCACCAACGTCACGTATGCCGGCCCCGAACTCAAGGGCGCCAGCAATGTCGTGATCCCGCGCATCGACCACCGCGAGACCTCCTTCTCGCCCGCCGCCTTCGCGGCCGCCTACCGTTTCCTCACGGGCCGCGCGCCCGCCGTAGACATCACCCCCGAGCCGCGCATCGAACTCGGCGGCACCATCACCGGCCAGGGCGTGGACCCGCTGAACCCGGCCACCGGCAACTTCGCCAACAACCTGCCCATCGCCGGCGCTGAACTGACCATCTACGCCACCGATGTCGCCACGGGCCAGCGCCTGGGCGCTGCGGCCTACACGCGCAAGGTGGGGGCCGACGGCCGGTGGGGGGCTTTCACGGCCCAGGCCGGCAGGGCCTACGAATTCGAGATCAAGGCGCCCGGTTACGCCACCACCCACATCTACCGCAGCGCCTTCCCGCGCTCCAGCAGCATCGTCAATCTGCGGCCCGAGCGTATCGCCGCGGCCGACCAGGACGCCCAGGCCCTGGCCATCTTCACGCGGCCGCGGGGTTACTTCGATGCGCAGCGCGATCGTCTGAATTTTGATGGGCAGGCGCTGCCGCCGGGTGTGCCGCCTGCTGGGGCGGGCGTGTCCAGCTCCAAACTCAAACTGCCCAGTGCAGCGGACCGGGCCATCGCGGCGGAGTTCAACGGCGAAAAGCTGGTGGGCCGGGTCTGGCCCGCGGCGCAGCAGCGCGTGACGGTGCTGGAGCTGACGTACTGAGCATTCACTGATTGTGAGTGTGGTGGCATCCCCCATTTGGGGGATAGGCTGCCTGTCTAGCCACTCCTAGAATTTCAACCATCCCGAGGCAAGCATTAAGAAAGTCCAGGCCGTAAGCACCCCATCATGTTATTCCGCAGCTTTGCGGTCTGTATCAAGTTATGTCTCAGGTCGCAAATATGAAGGTTGAACTCCGTCGTCTTGGTGCCGAAGACGCCGAGGCGTTCTCCCGGCTTCGGCGAGAGTTGACGGCTGACAATCCTGTTCCGATGGGCCTCACCTTGCAGGAAGAACTTACTCGATCTATCGAAGGCTTTCGCTCCCAACTTTCCTCGCCACTTCCGAATGCAGTTTTCGGTACATTCTTTGATAGCGAACTGTGTGCCACGGCAGCGGTGTCACGCACAAGCCCGTACGCGTCGTCAGGGCACAAGATGGTGATGTGGGGCGTCTTTACATCGCCACGGTTCCGTCGTCGAGGTCTCAGTCGCATGGTGGTTCAAAGAACCATTCAGCACGCGTTCGAAGTGGGAGTACGCCGTATCAACTTGCTGGTCTATGTACCGAATGATCCAGCTCTTGCCTTGTACCGTTCTTTCGGCTTCGTCGAGTGCGGTTCTGAGCCAGAGGCGGTGTGTCTGGATGGAAGCTACTTTGACGGCGTGCACATGTCTTTGTCGATCGATTCACAAAGTGCATCTTTTTAGGACTTCACCATGCCCTTGACCCGAATCTCCGCCCCCAGACACCTGCCCCACGCCAAGATCAAGGCGCTGGCCGACGCGGCGCAAGAAGCGCTGGTCAGCACCTGCAATGTTCCGTCCAACGATCTCTTCCAGCTGCTGGCGCGCTTTGATGCCGAGGAGATGATTCTGGATCCCACCTTCGGCGGTGTCAGCCGGTCGCGAGACGCCTGCATCGTGGAGATCACCTTTCTCCAGGGGCGGACGGATGAGCAGAAGCGGCAGCTTTTCAAGCGCCTGACCCAAGGCGCCGTCGAGGCCGGCTTCCGTCCGGATGACGTGATGATCGCCCTCGTGGAGAACACGCGCATGGACTGGTCGCTGGGGCATGGTGTGGCTTATGCGGATCACCTCCAGGCGTCGAAGCAAGTCGAGAGTTGACGGCGTCCCTCCGATATCAAAAACAAAAACCGCCCGAAGGCGGTTTTTTTGTTATGGGCGTCAAGCACTCAGACCAGCAGCGCATTCACCCGCTTCACATACGCCGCCGGATCCTCCGGCAGGCCGCCTTCGGCCAGCAGGGCCTGGTCGAAGAGGATGTGGGCCAGGTCGTTGAAGTGCACCGAGCCGTCCAGCTTTTTCACCAGCGCGTGCTCGGGGTTCACTTCGAGCACGGGTTTGCTGTCCGGGGCCTTCTGGCCGGCCTGCTTGAGCAGGCGGGCGAGCTGGTTGCTCATATCGCCCTCTTTCACCACCAGGCAGGCTGGTGAATCGACCAGGCGGGTGGTGACGCGCACGTCCTCGGCCTTGTCTTTCAGCGCCTCTTTCAGTTTGGCCAGCACGGGCTTGAAGGCTTCAGCAGCTTCCTCAGCAGCCTTCTTCTCGGCTTCGTCCTGCAGGGTGCCCAGGTCCACCGCACCCTTGGCCACGCTTTGCAGCGGCGTGCCGTCGAACTCGGGCAGGTGGCTCAGCGCCCACTCGTCCACGCGCTCGCTCATGAGCAGCACTTCGATGCCCTTTTTCTTGAAAACTTCGAGCTGCGGGCTGTTCCTGGCGGCGGCCAGGGTGTCGGCGGTGATGTAGTAAATGCTCTCCTGGCCTTCCTTCATGCGGGCCTTGTAGTCGGCCAGGGACACGGTGGCGGTGTCGCTCGTGGTGCTGGCAAAACGCAGCAGCTTGGCCAGGCGCTCGCGGTTGCCGAAGTCTTCGCCCAGGCCTTCCTTGAGCACGCTGCCGAACTCGGCGTAGAACGTCGTGTACTTGCCGGCTTGTGCCTTGGTTTCTTCATCGGCATCCGCGGCGGGCACGTCGTGCTGGGCCAGATTCTCCAGCAGGGTCAGCACACGCTTGGTGTTGCCCTCGCGGATGGCGCGCACGTCGCGGCTTTCCTGCAGCAGTTCGCGGCTCACGTTGAGCGGCAGGTCGGCGCTGTCCACCACGCCTTTGACGAAGCGCAGGTAGTTGGGCAGCAGGGCCTCGGCTTCGTCCATGATGAAAACGCGTTTCACATAGAGCTTGAGGCCGCCCTTCTTGTCGCGGTTCCACAGGTCAAACGGCGCTTTGGCCGGCACAAACAGCAGCTGGGTGTATTCGGTGCTGCCTTCCACGCGGTTGTGGCTCCAGGCCAGCGGGGGCTCGTAGTCGTGGCTGATGGCCTGGTAGAAGCTTTCGTACTCTTCCTGCGTGATGTCCTTCTTGGGGCGGCTCCACAGGGCGCTGGCCTTGTTGACGGTTTCCCACTCGTCGGAAGTGACCATCTCGCCGGGTTGGCCGTTCTCACCGTCTTTCCACTCCTCCTTGCGCATCTGGATGGGCAGGGCGATGTGGTCGGAGTATTTGGCGATGATGCCCTTGACCTTCCAGGCCTGCAGGTAGTCGCCCGCGTCTTCACGCAAGTGCAGGGTGACGCTGGTGCCACGCTCGGCGCGGGTGATGGCTTCCACCTCGAAGTCACCGGTGCCGCCGCTGATCCAGCGCACGCCTTCTTCGGCCTTCAGGCCGGCGCGGCGCGACTCCACGGTGATCTTGTCGGCGACGATGAAACCCGAATAGAAGCCCACGCCGAACTGGCCGATCAGCTGGCCCTGTTCCTTGGCGTCGGCCTGTTTCTCGGCGCCCAGGCGGCTCATGAAGTCCTTGGTGCCGCTCTTGGCAATGGTGCCCAGGTGGTCGATGGCCTCTTGCGCGCTCATGCCGATGCCGTTGTCGCTGATGGTCAGCGTCTTGGCCGCGGCATCGAAGGCGATGCGCACACGCAGCTCGGGCGCGTTTTCGTACAGCGCGCTGTTGTTCAGCGCTTCGTAACGCAGCTTGTCGCAGGCATCCGAGGCGTTGGAGACCAGCTCGCGCAGGAAGATCTCCTTGTTGGAGTACAGGGAGTGGGTGACGAGGTGCAGCAGCTGGGCGACTTCGGCCTGGAAGGAATGGGTTTGTTTGCTCATGGGATCAGACAGCGGTACAAAAACAGGGGGAGCCGGGTGGGCCGGCAAAAACGGGAATTATGGGCGGGGGCTCGGGGTTTCAAGACCGGAGCTGTTCAAGGTCAGTCGGTTTCCCAAAATTCGACGGGGGCATCTTTTCTTTTGTCCCAGAAATAGATGACAGACGACTTTTCAGGATGGACCAGACGCAAGCCCATCCCGGTTGCCTTGGCCTTCAGCTTGGGGTGGCGATACTTGACCATGTCGACTGGCTCAATGTAGTCGTCGTGCGGGTAGACCGGCGCTTTCCTGTCCGTAAGCAGCAGAACAAGAATTTCATGGGAAATATCTTTTCTGGTGAAGTTCAAACGGACGCTATAAACCGTCCCGCTACCAGATTGCTTGTTTGTCGCCTGCGCACAGATTGTTTCAGGTCGTGAGTCTCCATCCATGTCATGGAAGACATATGAACTACGTTCGCACAAGGGTATCTTGTCGACATCCAATGTCTTGGCAGTACACATGGTGCAGGCGAGTTGCAGCAGAACGGCTACAAACAGTGGCCTCATATTTTTGTTCTCATTACCGCGCGCCTTCAGAACTTCTCGTGCGGCGCTAGGTAGCGCCACTGGCCCACGGGCAGCTGGCCCAGCATGACACGGCCGATGCGCACGCGTTTCAAGCCCACGACCTTCAGGCCCACGAGTTCGCACATGCGGCGGATCTGGCGTTTTTTGCCTTCGGTCAGCACGAAGCGCAGCTGCTCGGGGTTTTCCCAGTCCACCTTGGCGGGCTTGAGGGCCTGGCCGTCCAGGCTCAGGCCGTGGCGCAGTTTGGCCAGCATGGCAGCGGGGAAGACGGCCTGCACATTGGTCGAGATGGGGTCGTCGTCATCGATGCGGGTGAGCTGGGTGGGCGCCGCGGCGGCGGCGGGGGTGCCGAGGTAGACCACACGCACCAGGTATTCCTTTTCCATCACCGAGTCTTCGCCGATGAGCTGGCGCGCCACGCGGCCGTCCTGCGTGAGCACCAGGAGGCCGGTGGAGTCGATGTCCAGCCGGCCCGAAGGGGCCAGGCCGCGCAACTGCCCGCCGTTGAAGCGCATGGGCGCGCGGTCCTCGCGCCAGCGGTTTTGCGGCTGCACCAGCACCACGGCGGGTTCGTGCCCGTCCTCGGCCTGGCCGCTGACGTAGCCGATGGGTTTGTTGAGCAGGATGGTGACCTGCGTGGCCTGCTGGTTCTGGGCCTGTTTGTCGACCTCGATGCGGTCGCCGGGTGTGACCTGCTGGCCCATCTCGGCCACCTGGCCGTTGACCTTGACCCAGCCGTTCTCGACCCAGGCGTCGGCCTCGCGGCGCGAGCACAGGCCGAGTTCGGCCATGCGCTTGTTGATGCGGCTGGTGGCGGCTGCGCCGCCGGCTTGGGGCGCAGCGGCGCCCTCGGGGCGCGGTGCGCGGCGCAGGGTGGGCGGTTTGCCGGGGGCAGGGGTGTCCTTCATACAGGACCGATTTTAGGCGCCACCCCCGGCCGGGGCTTATTTGACGTGGGACAGGAAGTGGGCCAGGTCGTCCAGGTGCTGGTTGTTCAGGCCGCCCAGCGCATTGGTCATCACCGTGTCGCGCCCGGGGCCGGGTTTGTCGCGGTATTCCTCCATGACGGCGCGCAGGAAGGCTTCGTGCTGGCCGGCCAGGCGCGGCATCTGCTCGCGTCCCTTGTAGTCGGGCAGGTGGCAGGTGCCGCACAGCATGGCGCGCGCCAGCACCTTGCCGCGCTCGTAACGCTCGGCATCGACCGGGCCAGGCAACGGGACGGGCGTCTGCTCCGAAAAGTATTTGGCCAGCACGATCAGGTCGGTGTCCTTGAGGCCGTCGAGCACGCCTTTCATGGGCGGGATGTCGCGCAGGCCTTCGCGGATCAGCACCAGCTGGTTCTCCATGAAGATCTTCGGTTGCCCGGCCAGGGACGGGAAAGCGGGAATCTGTGAATTGCCCTGCGGGCCGTGGCAGGCTGCGCACAACTCCAGGCGTGGCGGCTGCTGGGCCTGGACGGCCATGGCCGACAGGAACAGCAGGGCGGCCAGCGCCCGTCGGCCGTGGGTGATGAGGTGGGTGAGCGTCATGGGAGGGACCCCGGAAAAAAAGACAGGGCCACGAGGGCCCCGTCTGCCGGAACGAGCCGGAGTGAGCTTTACTTCTTGCCGCTGTAGGTGATGCGGTAGATCGCGCCCAGTTGCTCGTCGGAGAGCAGCAGGGAGCCATCGGGCATCTGCAGGAAGTAGGTCGGGCGGCCCCAGAAGGTGTTGGCGGCCGGGTCGGCAAAGCCGGTGATGAAGGGCGTCATCACCGGGTTGCGGCCCTGGGCATCGGCGTTCACGGTGACCACGTCATAACCCATCTTGGTGGTGCGGTTCCAGGAACCCTTGCGTGCGACGAAGGCCACGTTGCGGTACTTGGCCGGGAACATCTTGCCGGTATAGAAGTGCAGGCCCATGGTGGCGGCGTGCGGGCCCATGGTGCGCACCGGCAGGGTCACGCCCTTGCAGGCGTCGTCCTTCTTGATGTCGGGGTCGGCAATGCCGTTGGCATGGCAGGAGGGGAAGCCGAAGAACTGGCCCTTTTTGCCCAGGCGGTTGAGCTCGTCCTCGGGGCCGTCGTCGCCCAGCCAGTCACGGCCGTGGTCGGTGAACCAGAGCTCCTTGGTGACCGGGTGGAAGTCGAAGCCCTGGGTGTTGCGCACGCCGGTGGCGATGACTTCCATGCCCGTGCCGTCGGCGTTGTAGCGGCGGATCTGGGCGTATTCCTGGGTCGGCAGGGCGCAGATGTTGCACGGTGCGCCAAAGGGCACGTAGAGCTTGCCGTCCGGGCCGACGCGCAGGTATTTCCAGTTGTGGTGCTGCTGCGGGGGCAGCTTGAAGGCGGCGGTCATGTCGACCGGTGCCACGCCGGGGTTTTTCTCGATGCCGTCGAAACGCAGCGCCTTGTCGATGGCCATCACGTAGAGATTGCCCTTGTGCATGACCACGGCCGGCTGGTTGAGCTTGTCGACCACCACGCGGCTGCTGCGCTCCTTGCCGTTGTCGCTGATTTCGTAGACACGGCCCAGGCCGCGTGTGCCGGCGTAGACCTTGCCGCTGGCGCCGCGCGACATGGCGCGGATGCCGGGCGTGCCGGTGGACCAGACCTCGATCTTGAAACCCGGCGGCAGCTTGAGCTTGTCCAGCGGGATTTCGGAGGCGGGCGTCACGGTGTTCTTGCCGGCCACCGGGGCCAGCTTGGAGTCGGCCATGCTGGCCGGGCGGCCCTGCTGCCAGGCGGGGGGGGGCGGGGGTGCGGGCGTTGCGGCGGCCATCGGGGCCGGTGTGGCAGCAGGCTGGGCGGGCGCGGCTTGCGGTGCGGGCTGGGCGGCCGCAGCCTGGGGCTTGGGCGGCTCGGAGGTGGCGCAGCCTGTCAGCAGGCCGACGAGCACGGCGCCCGCCAGGGTGAGTTTTCTGGTCATGAGGGTTGTCTCCGTAGAAGATGTTGTTGTGTCTGGACCGAAGCCGATGCTAGTACTGCAGGCGCCGGCCCGTTCTAGGGTTTCCACGCATGCATACGATTTCGCCAGCCGCACAGACATAAGACCCGGGTGATGTAGCAGCGGCATGCGAGTGCTTCAAAAATTGACACCTGATTGGGGACTTACCCTCGATACGGTCATGGGTAGCGGGTCGCAACTTGCAATTTGGTTTGAGGGTTTGCTTAATGGATCTTCCAAATTCATTTTGGAAACAAGAAACCTAACAACCAAGGAGCAGGAATGAAGATGAATAAACTTTTCGCGGCCTTGCTGATGGCGGGTCTCGCCAGCGGGGCCAGTGCCCAGGCGGGCAAGGACAACCTGTCCACTCTCAAACAGATGAAGGTCGCCACCACCGACCTGAACATTCCGCTGGTGCCCCAGGAAGGGCGCAATGCGGACGCCATACGCGCCAACCTCAAGAGCGTCAAGCTGCCGCCGGGGTTCAAGATCGAGCTGTTCGCCGTGGTGCCCGATGCGCGCCACATGGCGGTGGCGCCTTCGACCAATATGCTCTTCGTGGGCACGCGCAAGACCAAGGTCTGGGCGGTGACCGACCGCAATGGCGACGGCACGGCCGACGAGGTCAAGGCCTTTGCGCCCTCGCTCAACTTCAAGGTGCCCAACGGCGTGTGCTGGACCAAGGACGGTTTTCTGATCGTCGCGGAGCACAACCGCGTGCTCAACTTCCCGGCCGCCGAGTTCTTCTACGAGGGCCCGGACGTGGCGGTGATCGAGGTGGTGCCGCAGGGCAAGCTGGTGCCGGAGGAGGAGGAGTCCTACAACCACGGGGCACGTACCTGCCGCATCAGTGACGACGGCAAGCTCTACATCACCCTGGGCCAGCCCTACAACGTGCAGCCCAAGGAGAAGGTGGCCCTGTACGAGAAGCTGGGCATCGGCGGCATGATCCGGATGGACCCCTTCGACGGATCCAAGCGCGAGGTGGTCGCCATGGGCGTGCGCAACTCGGTGGGCATGGACATCAACCCGAAGGACAAGACGGTCTGGTTCACCGACAACCAGACCGACGGCATGGGCGACGAGATCCCGCCGGGTGAGCTCAACCGCATCACCAAGGCGGGGGGCGAGCACTTCGGTTACCCCTTCATCCACGGCAACAGCACCCAGATCGCCGGTACGGGCGCGGCGCCGGACCTCAAGGACATGAAGGCCCCGGCCAGCTGGACGAAACCGCAGGTCGAGTTTCCCGCCCACCAGGCCCAGCTGGGCATGACCTTCTACAACGGCAGCATGTTCCCGGCCAAGTACCGCGGCGGCATCTTCGTGGCTTCGCACGGTTCCTGGAACCGCACCAAGGCCAGCGGCGCGCTGATCAACTTCGTACCCGTGAAGGCTGACGGCACGGCCGGCGCCTCGGAGGTCTTTGCTGAAGGCTGGCTGGATGCCAATGGCATCTACAAGGGCCGTCCGGTCGATGTGGCGCCGATGAAGGACGGCTCCCTGCTGATCTCGGATGACTATGTCGGCGCGATCTATCGCGTGACCTACAGCAACTGAGCTGAGCCATGGCGCGCCGCACGGCTCTCCGTGCGGCGCCCGTATCCGGACGGAGATCGTGACGATCTCCGTTTTTTCGAGTGAGGGGAGGTCGAATGCGAACCATCATCGCGGGCGGTGTGCTGCTGTGCGCTGCCACCCTGGCCTGGGCCGATGTGGCCGCGGGCAAGCTGCGCGCAGCCACGGCCTGCGCGGTCTGCCATGGCCCGCAGGGCCTGTCCATGCAGCCCAACGTGCCTCATCTGGCGGGCCAGCCGGAGATCTACCTGGTCGAGCAGCTGCGCAACTACCGCAGCGGTAAACGCCACCATGAGGTGATGGGCGTGATCGCCAAACCCCTGAGCGATCAGGACATCGACAATCTGGCACAGTGGTACGGCTCGCTGCAGTTGCGGGTCGAGTCACAGTGAAAACATGACAAGAACAATGAGAGACATGAAGCAAACAAGCAAGATGAGGCAGCGGCCGATGCGCACGGCGCTGGCGCTGCTGTTGGCCGGCCTGGGCGCCATGCCGGCCTGGAGCCAGACGCTGGACGACGTGGTGATCTCGGCTTCGCGCGCGGCGCAGCGCAGCTTCGATGCGCCGGCAGCCATCGAGTCGGTCGATCGCGAGACCCTCCAGAGTGCCGGCCCGCAGGTCAACCTCTCGGAGTCGCTCAATCGCGTGCCGGGCCTGACCATCCTGAACCGGCAGAACTATGCGCAGGACCTGCAGGTCTCCATTCGCGGCTTCGGTGCGCGCTCGGCCTTCGGCATCCGCGGCATCCGCCTGCTGATCGACGGCATCCCGGCCACCACGCCCGACGGGCAGGGCCAGGGCTCCTCCGTGAGTTTGACCTCGGCCGAGCGCATCGAGGTGCTGCGCGGCCCGCTGGCGCTGATGTACGGCAACTCCGCCGGCGGCGTGATCCAGGCCTTCACGCGCGAGGCCCCCGAGGTGCCCGAGGCCGGCCTGCAGTACTACACGGGTTCCTACGAGATGCACCGCAGCGACTGGCAGGTGGCTGGCCGCGTGGGCGGCGTGGGCCTGGTGGCCGACTACAGCACCTTCGACACCAACGGCTTTCGCGACCACAGCACGACCGAGCGCAAGCAGTTCAACAGCAAGATCAGCTTCGGGCCGGACGCGCACACGCGCGTGAACCTGGTGTTCAACCACTTCGACATGCCGCTGGCGCAGGATCCGGTGGGCCTGACGGCGGCCCAGCTGGCGCAGGACGCCACGCAGGCCGGCACGAATGCCATCAGCGCCCGTCTGCGCAAGATCACCAGCCAGAGCCAGGCCGGCACCTCGCTGACCCATGCGCTGGATGCCAGCCGTTCGGTGACGGCGCGCCTGTACTACGGCAAGCGCGACAACCTGCAATACCTGCCCACCAACTGGGTGGGCCTGAACCGCGACTACTACGGCGCCGGCCTGCAGTACAACGCGCAGGACCGCTGGGGCAGCCGCCCGGTGAACTGGGTGGCCGGTTACGAGTACGACTATTCCAAGGAGCGCCGCCAGTCCGGTGGCGTGAGCGGGGGCGAAAAATCCGGCGCGCTGACACGCAACGAGGACAACAGCGCGCAGAACAGTGATGCCTTTGCCCAGGCCACCGTGCTGGCGGCCGATCGCCTGTCGGCCACGGCGGGCCTGCGCGCGAGTTCGGTGCGCATCACCAGCGAGGACTATTTCCTGGGCAATGGCAACGGCTCGGGCGACGTGAGCTACAGCGCGGCCAACCCGGTGCTGGGCCTGACCTGGCACACGCTGGACACGCTCAACCTCTACGCCAACTACGGTCGCGGTTTCGAAACGCCCACGCTGGTGGAGGTGGCCTACACCGGCACCGGCGCGCCGAACTTCAACCCCAACATCAACGCGGCGCGCAGCCAGCACTACGAGCTGGGCGCGAAGTGGGCGCCCGAGGCGCGCTCGCGCGTGGACTTCACGCTCTACCAGATCACCACCACGGACGAGATCGTGGTGGCCGTGAGCAGTGGCGGCAGCACGGCCTACAAGAATGCGCCCGGCACCCGGCGCACCGGCTGGGAGCTGGCGGGGCGCACCCTGCTGAGCCCGAACTGGCGGGCCATGCTGTCGGCGTCGGCGATCGAGGCGCAGTTCTCGGAGACCTTCGTCACCAACAGCGTGACCGTGAACGCCGGCAACCGCCTGCCGGGCATCCCGCAGCATTTCCTGTACACCGAACTGCTGTGGTCCGCGCAGGCCCTGGACAACGTCGGGCGCAAGCCGGGGCTGGGCACGCAGGCCGGTGCGGAGGTGGTCAGCGCCGGCAAGCTCTACGCCAACGACAGCAACACCGCTTCGGCCGAGGGCTACAGCACGCTCAACCTCAAGGCCAGCCAGGGCTGGCCGGTGGCCGGCAAGGGCAGCCTGACGGCCTACGGGCGCCTGGACAATGTGACGGACCAGCGCTACGTGGGCTCGGTCATCGTCAACCAGGCGGCCAGCCAGTTCTACGAACCGGCGCCCGGTTTCAACTGGACGCTGGGGGTGCGGCTGAACGTTCCGCTTTAAACGTGCCGCTGTGAGCGCAGGCCTTCGAGGTCGAGCACGCGCAGGCCGCCGTACTCGACCCGGATCAGGCCGCGCTCCTGCAGATTGGCCATCGCCTCGTTGACGCGCTGGCGCGACAGGCCCACCAGGTAGGCCAGCTCCTGCTGCGTGATGCGCAGCACCTCGCCCACGCCGGGGTAGAGCACGGGGTTGAACAGCGCGGCCAGGCTGCGCGCCACGCGCAGGTCGGGGCTGTTCATGCGGTCGATTTCGCGCGCCGCGATGAACTGGCCCAGGCGCTCGTTGAGCTGGTTCATGACAAAGCGGTTGAAACCGATGGACTGGTCCAGCAGGCGGTGAAAGCTGTCCACCGGCAGGCCGGCTACCAGGCTCTTGCGCAGGGCCTGGATGTTGTAGCGGTAGACCTCGCGCTTGAGCACGGTGCCCTCGCCGAACCAGCCGCCCGGCGGCACGCCGGTGAAGGTCATGGTCTGGCCGTCGGCGTTTTCTCCGCTCATCTTGAGCAGGCCGTCGACCACGCCGAACCAGTAGGTCACCGGGCGGCCGATGCGGCAGACCAGGTCGCCGGCCTGGGCCTCGCTGATCTGCAGCTCGGCCACGGCGATGGCGTACTCCTCGGGGCTGAGCTGCCTCAGCCAGGGGATGCCGGCCAGTTCGGCTTCGGTCGGTGCGCGTCGGCGCTGGTGCAGGCTGGGTTCTGTGCTCATGGTCGGATCGGGTCAGGGCGGGAAAATACCACCTAGGGTCTACCCTGAATTGTCGTCGCAACGACAACATAACGTCAAATCGCTCCCTACCATGGCTGCAAGCAAGGTCCGATGTGACCAATGGTGAGCAGACAAGGAAACGGGATGCAGACGACTTTTCCCAGACTTCTGATGCAGCATGCGGCGCAGCGGCCCCAGGCCCCGGCCATGCGCGAGAAGGAATACGGCATCTGGCAGACCTGGAGCTGGGCCCGCGCGGCCGAGGACGTGCGCCTCATGAGCTGCGGCCTGGCGGCCCTGGGTTTCCAGCCCGGGCAGAACCTGGCCATCGTGGGCGACAACCGGCCGCATCTGTACCAGGCCTTCATCGCGGCGCAAAGCCTGCGTGGTGTGCCCGTGCCCATGTACCAGGACGCCATCGCCAGCGAGATGGCCTTTGTGCTGGAAGACGCGGAAATCCATTTCGCCTTCGCCGAAAACCAGGAGCAGGTCGACAAGCTGCTGGAATTGCGCGAGACCGTGCCTGGTTTGTTGCAGCACATCGTCTTTGATGACCCGCGTGGCCTGCGCAACTACCAGCACGAGGGGCTGATCAGCATCGAGCGCCTGTTCGAGCTGGGGCGCCAGTACGAGCAGCAGCACCCGGACTTCTACCGGAACTCGGTCGAGTCGGGCCAGCCTTCCGACGTGTCGGTCATCCTCTACACCTCGGGCACGACGGGCCGGCCCAAGGGCGTGTGCCAGACGCACCAGAGCTTCATCGAGGCGGCCCGGGGCGGCGTGCTGGTGGATGGCCTGGTGCCCGAAGACAACATCATTTCCTACCTGCCACCGGCCTGGGTGGGGGACCACCTCTTCTCCATCGCCCAGTGGCTGGTGGCGGGTTTCACCACCAACTGCCCCGAGTCGGCCGAGACGGTGAGTATCGACCTGCGCGAGATCGGGCCGAGTTATTACTTCGCGCCGCCGCGGGTGTTCGAGAGCATGCTGACCTCGGTCTCCATCCGCATGGAGGACGCGGCGGCTCCGAAGCGCTGGCTCTACAAACAGTTCATGGCCGTGGCGCGGCGCTGCGGCGCCGAGATCCTGGACGGGCACCAGGTGTCGTTCATCGACCGCCTGCTCTACGCCCTGGGCACCGTGCTGGTCTACGGCCCGCTGCGCAATGTGCTGGGCCTGAGCCGCATCCGCGTGGCCTACACGGCGGGCGCGGCCATCGGGCCGGACCTGTTCCGCTTCTACCGCTCCATCGGCATCAACCTCAAGCAGCTCTACGGCCAGACCGAAACCTGCGCCTATGTCTGCATCCAGAAGAACGGCCGCGTCAAGCTCAACAGCGTGGGCGAGGCGGCGCCGGGCATCGAGATCAAGATTGCCGACAGCGGCGAGGTGCTGGTGCGCGGTGTCTCGGTGCTCAAGGAGTACTACAAACGCCCCGATGCCACGGCCGAGGTGATGGATGCCGAGGGCTATTTCCACACCGGCGATGCCGGCGTGATCGACCCCGACGGCCACCTGATCATCATCGACCGGGCCAAGGACGTGGGCAAGATGGCCGGCGGCGCCATCTTTGCGCCCAACTACATCGAGAACAAGCTCAAGTTTTTCCCGCAGATCAAGGAGGCCGTGTGTTTCGGCCACGGCCGCGGCCAGGTC
The DNA here is from genome assembly GCA_963512175.1 of uncultured Hylemonella sp. GTDB lineage: Bacteria > Pseudomonadota > Gammaproteobacteria > Burkholderiales > Burkholderiaceae_C > Hylemonella. The sequence continues at coordinate 129,309 of CAUPLI010000002.1, forward strand.
TGCGCTTTCATCAACATCGACTTCGAGGCCGTGGGCAACTGGGCCGAACGCCAGGGCCTGCCCTACAGCGGCTACGTGGACCTGGCCAGCAAGCCGGCGGTGCTGGACATGCTGGCCGACTGCGTGCAGCAGGTCAACGTGGACCTGGCGGCCGAGGCCGGCATGGCCGACACGCAGATCGCGCGTTTCCTGGTGCTGCACAAGGAGCTGGACCCGGACGACGACGAGTTGACCCGCACGCGCAAGGTGCGCCGGGGTTTCATCGGCGACAAATACGCCGTGCTGATCGAGGCCCTGTACGAGGGCCGCAAGGAACAGTTCATCGAAACGCAGGTGAAGTTCGAGGACGGCCGCACCGGCACCGTCTCGGCCACGCTGCCCATCCGTGACGCCCAGCGCTACCCGGGCGTGGCCAAGGCCGCCTGAGAAGAGTGAAGACCACATGACGCAAAGAAAATTGGGCGAAGTGATCCTGGATGTGAAGAACATCTCGCTGGCCTTCGGCGGCGTGAAGGCGCTGACCGACATCTCCTTCGACGTGCGCGAGCACGAGATCCGCGCCATCATCGGCCCCAACGGCGCGGGCAAGAGCTCCATGCTCAACTGCATCAACGGGGTGTACACGCCGCAGCACGGCACCATCACCTTCCGCGGTGAGACCTTCGACCACATGAACAGCCGCCAGGTGGCCGAGATGGGCGTGGCGCGCACCTTCCAGAACCTGGCCCTGTTCAAGGGCATGAGCGTGCTGGACAACATCATGACCGGGCGCAACCTGAAGATCAGAAGCAACATCCTGTTGCAGGCGCTGCGCATCGGCCCGGCCCAGCGCGAGGAGATCCGCCACCGCGAGTTCGTCGAGCACATCATCGACTTCCTGGAGATCCAGGCGCACCGCAAGACGCCGGTGGGCCAGCTGCCCTACGGCCTGCAAAAGCGCGTGGACCTGGGCCGCGCCCTGGCCATGGAGCCGCAGGTGCTGCTGCTGGACGAGCCCATGGCCGGCATGAATGTGGAAGAGAAGCAGGACATGTGCCGTTTCGTGCTCGACATCAACGACGAGTTCGGCACGACCGTGGTGCTGATCGAGCACGACATGGGTGTGGTGATGGACATCAGCGACCGCGTGGTGGTGCTGGACTACGGCAGGAAGATCGGCGACGGCACGCCCGATGCCGTGCGCAACAACGAGGAAGTGATACGGGCCTACCTGGGTACGGGGCACTGACATGACCCCCACGCTCTTCATTTCATGTAATTCGCTGCCCCCCGAGGGGGCTTCAGCCGCCTTGGGGCGGCCCGGCGGCGGTTGAGGAACACGACATGGCATTCTTCCTGGAAACCCTTTTGAACGGCCTGATGGCCGGCATGCTGTATTCGCTGGTGGCCCTGGGTTTCGTGCTGATCTTCAAGGCCTCGGGCGTGTTCAACTTCGCGCAGGGCGCCATGGTGCTGTTCGCAGCCCTGGCCATGGCGCGCTTTGCCGAGTGGGTGCCGCAATGGACCGGCATCGAGAGCCGCTGGCTGGCCAACACGGCGGCCTTCGTGCTGGCCGGTGCCGTGATGTTCGTGGTGGCTTGGCTGGTGGAGCGCCTGGTGCTGCGCCACCTGGTCAACCAGGAAGCGGCCACGCTGCTGATGGCCACGCTGGGCATCACCTACTTCATGGAGGGCCTGGGCCAGACCCTGTTCGGCAGCGATATCTACAAGATCGACATCGGCATGCCCAAGGACCCGATCTTCGCCTTCGGGACGGTGTTCGAGGGCGGCATCCTGATCAACCAGGAAGACCTGATCGCCGCGGCCATTGCCGCGGTGCTGGTGGCCGGCCTGTCGGTGTTCTTCCAGAAGACCGCCACCGGGCGTGCGCTGCGTGCCGTGGCCGACGATCACCAGGCCGCGCAATCCATCGGCATTCCGCTCAACCGCATCTGGGTCATCGTCTGGTGCGTGGCCGGGGTGGTGGCCCTGGTGGCCGGGATGATCTGGGGCTCCAAGCTGGGCGTGCAGTTCTCGCTGGCCACGGTGGCCCTGCGCGCGCTGCCCGTGATCATCCTGGGCGGACTGACCTCGGTGCCCGGCGCCATCATCGGCGGCCTGATCATCGGCGTGGGCGAGAAGCTGTCCGAGGTCTATCTCGGCCCCTTTGTCGGCGGCGGCATCGAGATCTGGTTTGCCTACATGCTGGCGCTTGTTTTTCTACTCTTCCGTCCGCAAGGCCTCTTCGGCGAGAAGATCATTGATCGCGTGTGAGGCACTGACACCATGTTCTACAGAGAAAACGGCCAGTTCAAGACCACCTATACGGCGGACCAGCAGATCTTTGCGATTGCGCAGGACCGCTGGGCCATCCTGGCGCTGATCGCCTTCGCTTTTGTGGGCGTGCCCCTGCTGGCCGATGAGTACCTGTTTCGCGCCATCTTCATCCCCTTCCTGATCCTGGCGCTGGCGGCGGTGGGCGTGAACATCCTGGTCGGCTACTGTGGGCAGATCTCGCTGGGTTCGGGCGCCTTCATGGCCGTGGGCGCTTATGCGGCCTACAACACCTTCGTGCGCATCGAGGGCATGCCGCTGCTCGTGGCCCTGCTGTCGGGCGGTTTCTTCGCCACGCTGGTGGGCATCTTCTTCGGCATCCCCAGCCTGCGGGTCAAGGGCCTGTACCTGGCGGTGGCCACGCTGGCGGCGCAGTTCTTCTGCGACTGGGCTTTCCTGCGCATCGGCTGGTTCACCCACGGCAACCCCTCGGGTTCCGTGTCGGTGTCCAACCTGCAGGTCTTCGGCCTGCCGGTGGAGACCCCGCTGCAGAAGTACCTGTTCTGCCTGGCCCTGCTGGTGTTGTTCGCCTTGCTGGCCAAGAACCTGGTGCGCAGCGCGGTGGGCCGCGAGTGGATGGCCATCCGCGACATGGACGTGGCGGCGGCGGTGATCGGCATCCGCCCCATGTACGCCAAGCTCAGCGCCTTTGCCGTGAGCTCCTTCATCGTCGGCGTGGCCGGTGCGCTCTGGGGTTTTGTGCACCTGGGCTCCTGGGAGCCGGCGGCCTTCTCGGTGGACCGTTCCTTCCAGCTGCTGTTCATGGTCATCATCGGCGGCCTGGGCTCCATCATGGGCAGCTTCTTCGGCGCGGCCTTCATTGTGGTGCTGCCCATCGTGCTCAACCAGCTGCTGCCGGCGCTGGGCAGCATGGTCGGCGTGGAGATTTCCACGGCGGCCATCTCCCACACCGAATTCATGGTCTTCGGCGCGCTGATCGTCTGGTTCCTGATCGTCGAACCGCACGGCCTGGCCAAGCTGTGGAGCATTGGCAAGCAGAAGCTGCGCCTGTGGCCCTTCCCGCACTGACACCGTTATTTTTGATTTTCCCCCGCGTGCTTCAACCATTCCATCTACCTACAGGAGACAAACCATGAAGCTTCGTCAACTCGCCCTCGCCGCCTCGCTGACGGCCGCCGCCGTCACGGGTGCGCTCAGTTCCACGGCAGCGTTCGCGCAGGCCAAGGAACAGTTTTTCCCGGTGCTGGTCTACCGCACCGGCGCCTACGCGCCTAACGGCGTGCCCTTTGCCAACGGCTACGTCGACTATCTCAAGCTGGTCAACGCGCGCGGCGGCATCAACGGTGTCAAGGTCAGCTGGGAAGAGTGCGAGACCGGCTACGCCACCGACCGCGGCGTCGAGTGCTACGAACGCCTCAAGGGCAAGAACGGCGGCGCCACCGTGTTCCAGCCCCTGTCCACCGGCATCACCTTCGCGCTGACCGAGAAGGCCCCGGGCGACAAGATCCCGCTGATCACGGCAGGCTATGGCCGCAGCGAGTCGGCCGACGGCATGGTCTTCAAGTGGAACTTCCCGCTCTCCGGCACCTACTGGGTGGCTGCGGACACGCTGATCCAGCACATCGCCAAGAAGGAAGGCGGCTACGACAAGCTCAAGGGCAAGAAGATCGCGCTGGTCTACCACGACAGCCCCTTCGGCAAGGAGCCCATCCCGCTGCTGCAGGAGCGCGCCGCCATGCACGGCTTTCAGCTGAGCCTGCTGCCCGTGACCCACCCGGGCGTGGAGCAGAAGGCCACCTGGCTGCAGATCCGCCAGAACCGTCCCGACTACGTGCTCAACTGGGGCTGGGGTGTGATGAACTCCACCGCGCTCAAGGAAGCCCAGGCCACCGGCTACCCGCGCGAGAAGATGTACGGCGTGTGGTGGGCCGGTGCCGAGCCCGACGTCAAGGACGTGGGCCAGGGCGCCAAGGGCTACAACGCCATCATGATGCAGCACGGCGCCGAGCCGGGTGCCGCCGTGGCCAAGGAAGTCCTGGAGAAGGTGCACGCCAAGGGCCAGGGCACCGGGCCGAAGGAAGAAGTCGGCCAGGTGCTGTACATGCGCGGCCTGCAGGCGGCCATGTTCGCCGTGGAGGGCGCGCGCGCCGCGCAGGAGCGCTACGGCAAGGGCAAGTGGGTCACCGGCGAGCAGGCGCGCTGGGGCTACGAGAACCTCAACCTCACGCAGGCCAAGCTCGACGCGCTGGGCTTCAAGGGCGTGATGCGCCCCATCTCCACCAGCTGCCAGGATCACATGGGCGCCTCCTGGGCCCGCGTGCACACCTGGGACGGCAGCAAGTTCGTCTGGACTTCCGACTGGTACCAGGCCGACGAGCAGATCATCAAGCCCATGGTGAAGAACGCGGCCGACAAGTACGCGGCCGAGAAGAAGCTGACACGCCGGGCCGGCGCTGACTGTCAGTCTTGATCGGCTGTGCCGATCAAGACCTTGTCTGTCATGTCGGCACCCACCCCCAACCCCTCCCGCCCGGCGGGAGGGGCAGCGGCTCCAGCTGGAGCCGCCAATCGAAAGGGCCGCTGCGCGGGTCTTTCGATTGGTGAAGAAAGCAAGACATGGACAAACCGAACATTGTTCTGAACGTCAACGGCATCGAGGTCATCTACAACCACGTGATCCTGGTGCTCAAGGGCGTGTCGCTGCAGGTGCCCGAGGGGGGCATCGTGGCGCTGCTGGGGGGCAACGGTGCGGGCAAGACCACGACGCTGCGGGCCATCTCCAACCTGCTCAAGGGTGAGCGCGGCGAGGTGACCAAGGGTTCGATCGAACTGCGTGGCGAGCGCATCGAGAACCTGACGCCTTCCGATCTGGTCAAGCGCGGCGTGGTGCAGGTGATGGAGGGGCGGCACTGCTTTGCCCACCTGACGATCGAGGAAAACCTGCTGACCGGCGCCTACACACGCAAGAGCAAGGCCGAAGTGGCCGCCGGGCTGGAGAAGGTCTACACCTACTTCCCACGCCTGAAGACGCGTCGCACATCCCAGGCCGCCTACACCTCGGGTGGCGAGCAGCAGATGTGCGCCATCGGCCGCGCGCTCATGGCCCATCCCAGCATGGTGCTGCTGGACGAGCCCTCCATGGGCCTGGCGCCGCAGATCGTGGAGGAGGTCTTCGAGATCGTGAAAGACCTCAATGCCAAGGAGCGCGTGACCTTCCTGCTGGCCGAGCAGAACACCAATATGGCGCTGAAGTACTCGGACTACGGCTACATCATGGAGTCGGGCCGCATCGTGATGGACGGCGCCGCCAGCGACCTGGCCAGCAACGAGGACGTGAAGGAGTTCTACCTCGGCATGGGCGGCGGCGAGCGCAAGAGTTTCCGTGACGTCAAGAGTTACAAGCGCAGGAAGCGCTGGCTTGCATAGGGAGCGGATATGAAACATTACGACGCGCTCGAAACGCGCGACCCGGCGCAGCGCGAGGCGGCGCTGCTGGCGGCGTTGCCGGGGCATGTGGCGCAGGCCCAGCGTGCGGCCTCGGCTTACGCCGAGATCCTGCGCGGTGTGGATGCCGCTGCCGTCACCACGCGTGCGGCACTGGCCAAGCTGCCGGTGACGCGCAAGCACGAATTGCTGGAGCGCCAGCAGGCGGCCCGCTCGCGGGATGCGAGCGACCCCTTCGGCGGTTTTTCGTCCATCGGCTGGCGCGGCCTGCTGCGCGGCAGCGGCGCGCGGCGCGTCTACCAGTCGCCTGGCCCGATCTACGAACCCGAGGGCCATGCGGCCGACTACTGGCGCAGTGCGCGCGCTTTTGCCGCGGCCGGTTTCGAGGCCGGTGACCTGGTGCACAACTGCTTCAGCTACCACCTGACACCCGGCGCCTGGATCATGGAGGCCGGTGCCCAGGCCCTGGGCTGCACCGTTTTTCCCGGCGGCGTGGGCAACACCGAGCAGCAGCTGGCGGCCATCACTGACCTGCGGCCGGTGGCCTATGCCGGCACACCCAGCTTCCTGAAGATCCTGGTCGAGAAGGCGCAGGAGGCGGGCGTGAAGCTGTCCTTCAACAAGGCCCTGGTCAGCGGCGAGGCCTTTCCGCCCAGCCTGCGCGACTGGCTGACCGAGCGCGGGATCGCCGGCTACCAGTGCTACGCCACGGCCGATGCCGGCCTGATCGCCTACGAGACCCAGGCGCGCGAGGGCCTGGTGCTGGACGAGGGCATCGTCCTGGAGATCGTGCGCCCCGGCACCGGCGACCCGGTGGCTGAGGGCGAGGTGGGTGAGGTGGTGGTCACGGTGCTCAACCCTGATTACCCGCTGATCCGCTTCGGCACCGGCGACCTCTCGGCCGTCCTGAGTGGCGCCTGCCCCACGGGCCGCAGCAACACCCGCATCAAGGGCTGGCTGGGGCGCGCCGATCAGACCACCAAGGTGCGCGGCATGTTCGTGCACCCGGGGCAGATTGCCGAGATCGTCAAGCGCTACCCGGAGGTGGCGCGCGCGCGCCTGGTGGTGGCCGGCGAGATGGCCAACGACCGCATGACGCTCAAGGTGGAGACCGCCTGCAGCGGGCCGGGCGAACTGGCGCTGCGCATCGCCGAAACCGTGCGTGACGTGACCAAACTGCGCGGCGAGGTGGAGCTGGTGCTGCCCGGCACCCTGCCCAATGACGGCAAGGTGATCGAGGACGCGCGCAGCTACAAGTAAGTCGTCACTGGCGGGGTGCAGGCCGCCAGGATTGACCAGAGCCTGTTCGCGCTTGAGACGTGAGTGTGAACAGGCCCTACGTATTTCCCGCTCTGGCAGGCCGGACCGGCGGGATTAGACTCGATGCCATCCTTTGGAGGAACCCTCATGAAACGTCTGCTACTGCTCGCCGCTGCCGTGGCCGCCTTTGCGGCCCAGGCCCAGTCCTTCCCCGGCCCCAAGCCCATCACCATCGTTGTGCCCTTCTCCGCCGGCGGTCCGACCGACCGTGTGGCCCGTGACCTGGCCGAAGCCATGCGCAAGCCCCTGGGTGGTGTGACCCTCGTGGTGGACAACGCCGCTGGCGCTGGTGGCTCCATCGGTGCCAACAAGGTGGCCAAGGCGACGGCCGACGGCCACACCCTGCTGCTGCACCACATCGGCATGGCCACCATGCCTACCCTGGTGCGCAACCTGCCCTTCAAGGTCGAGAGCGATTTCGAGTACCTGGGCATGGTCAACGACGTGCCCATGACCCTGATCGGTCGCCCCAGCCTGCCGGCGAGCAACTACAAGGAACTGACGGCCTGGATCAACGAGAACAAGGGCAAGATCAACTTGGGCAATGCCGGCATCGGCGCGGCCTCGCACCTGTGCGGCCTGATGTTCCAGAACGCGCTGAAGGTCGACATGACCACCGTGCCCTACAAGGGAACGGCGCCGGCCATCACCGACCTGATCGGCGGCCAGATCGACCTGTTGTGCGACCAGACCACCAACACCACCAGCCAGATCGAGGGCAAGAAGGTCAAGGCGTATGCCGTGACCACGACCAAGCGACTCTCTACGGCGGCCTTGAAAGACTTGCCGACACTGAATGAATCCGGCCTCAAGGGCTTCGAGGTGACGATCTGGCACGGCCTGTACGCGCCCAAGGGCACCCCGGCCGACGTAGTGGCCAAGCTCAACGCTGCGCTCAAGGCCGCCCTGAAGGACCCGGACTTCATCAAGAAGCAGGAAGGCCTGGGGGCCGTGGTGGTGAACGACAAGCGCGTCGAACCGGCCGAGCACAAGAAGTTCGTGGCAGCCGAGATTGCCAAGTGGAGTCCTGTTTTGAAGGCGGCTGGGGTTTACGCGGACTGAAGGTTTCGTCCTGCTGCGCTGCTGAAAGGCCACCTTCGGGTGGCTTTTCTTTTTTGCGTGCTGTTAGTGCTTGCGTGGCTTGCCGGGTCTCGCCCCGGCGGGCGACTCACTTTCTCTTGCTTCGCCAAGAGAAAGTAAGCAAAGAGAAGGCGAGCCGGGTGCGTCGTCCCTCCGCTCCGCTCCGGGCACGCTGCGTTGCTCGGCTAGGGCGGGAAGTGCAGAAACTCGCTGCGCTCAAACATCTGCACTTCTTTTTCCGCCCTAGCCTGCGCTACTCGCCTCCGCACACGGCAGTGGGGGACCGGAGACTAAAACCAAAAACAACAAGGACGCGCCATGGCGCGTCCTTGTTCGGCTGTTGGCTGTTCGGACCCCGCCCGATGTGAGCAGCGCAAGGTACCCCGTAGGGGCCCTGACTTCGGCTGCCCTTCTCTTTGGTGACTTTCTCTTGGGCAAGCAAGAGAAAGTTACTGCGCTGTCGGGCGCACATCCCGACAAGGCCACGCCAGCAAAATAGCCAGCCAATGCCAGTAGCCAAGGCGACAAACAGTCAAGGAACCCGAGGCAAACCCTAGGTCACAGAAGCAAGCCAAAGCCTACACTGGCCCACATCAGATCCAGGAGACACAACCATGCGCAACATCCATGCCTCGAACCGTCGCCACCTCCTTGCCGCCGCAGCCGGCGCCGCCCTGCTGGCGATGAGCCCGATGGCCTTGGCCCAGGATGCCTGGCCGAGCAAGCCGGTGAAGATCGTCGTGCCCTTTGCGCCGGGCGGTACCACCGACATCCTGGCGCGCGCCATGGCGCCGGAGCTGACCAAGGCCTTTGGTCAGCCCTTCGTGGTGGACAACCGCGGCGGTGCCGGCGGCAATGTCGGTGCGGACATCGTGGCCAAGTCGCCGGCGGACGGCTACACCCTGCTGATGGGCACGGTGGGCACACACGGGATCAACAAGGCGCTGTATGCCAAGCTGCCCTACGAGCCGCAGAAGGACTTTGCGCCCATCACCCTGGTGGCCGGTGTGCCCAATGTGATGGTGATGAACGCCGACAAGGCCCGGGCGCTGAACATCAACAGCGTGGCCGACTTCGTCAAATACGCCCGCGCCAACCCGGGCAAGCTCAACATGGCCTCCAGCGGCAACGGGACGTCCATCCACCTGGCCGGTGAACTGTTCAAGTCCATGAACGGCATCTTCATGACGCACATCCCCTACCGTGGCTCCGGCCCGGCACTGCTGGACATGGTGGGCGGCAATATGGATGTGATGTTCGACAACCTGCCGTCTTCCATGCCCCACATCAAGTCGGGCAAGCTCAAGGCCTTTGCCGTGACCAGCGGCCAGCGTTCGACGGCCTTGCCGGACATCCCGACGGTGGAGGAAGCGGGCAAGCTCAAGGGCTTCGAGGCCAGCAGCTGGTTTGGCCTGCTGGCGCCGGCCGGCACCCCGCCTGACATCGTCAACCGCATCCAGCAGGAGGTGGCCAAGTCGCTCAACACGCAGGCCATCAAGGAAAAGCTGCAGGCCCAGGGGGCCATCCCCGGCGGCATGTCGCCGCAGGAGTTCACCCGTTTCATCGACGCCGAGCACAAGAAGTGGGCGGCCGTCGTGAAAGCCTCCGGCGCGAAGGTGGACTGAGCGTTACACGCCCCAGACGATCTCGGTGTCCGCTTTCTGGCAGCGGCGCAGCATCTCGATGAAGGGGGTGGCGCGCTGGCGCAGGGAGATGTCCTCGGCTTTCGCGGGCTCCTCGCCGCGTGCCACGGCTTCTTCCCGTGCAGCCTTCTGCCGGGTTTCTTCCTGGATGATGGCGGTTTCCAGTGCGGCGATGGCTGCGGCCATGTCCTGCGGCTGCAGGATGCCCTGCTTCTCGTTCACCGGTTTGCCGATGATCTGCAGCACGCGCCGGCCGTTGGGCTCGAGCATGATGAGGTCGGCGGTGGCGCGGGACTTGAACTTGTAGAGCATGGTGGTTCCGTGAACTGTCGTCGAGGGTAGCATGCAGGGCATGGAGACACAACAAGACACGCGCAGACCTTCGGGGCCGCTGACCGGCCTCAAGGTAGTGGAGATGGGCCAGCTCATCGCCGGCCCTTTTGCAGCCAAGACCCTGGCCGATTTCGGCGCCGAGGTAATCAAGATCGAACCGCCGGGCGCCGGCGACCCGCTGCGCAAATGGCGCATGCTCAAGGACGGCACCTCGGTCTGGTGGCAGGTGCAGTCGCGCAACAAACGCTCGCTGGCGCTGGACCTGAAGGATCCCCAAGCGCAGGACATCGTGCGCCGGCTCGCGCTTGATGCCGACGTGCTGATCGAAAACTTCCGCCCTGGTGCCATGGAGGGCTGGGGCCTGGGGCCCGAAGCGCTGCAGGCATTGAATCCTGGCCTGGTCATGCTGCGCATCAGTGGTTACGGCCAGACCGGGCCCTACCGCGACCGGCCCGGTTTCGGCGTGGTGGCCGAAGCCATGGGCGGCTTGCGCCACCTGACGGCCGAGCCCGGGCGCGTGCCGGTGCGCGTGGGGGTGTCCATCGGCGACACGCTGGCTTCCTTGCACGGGGTTATCGGCATCCTGCTGGCGCTGCAGCACCGCCACGCGACCGTCAGCAAAGAGGCACCCAAGGGGCGCGGCCAGGTGATCGACGTGGCCCTGTACGAGGCGGTGTTCAACTGCATGGAAAGCCTGCTGCCCGAATACAGCGCCTTTGGCGCGGTGCGCGGGCCGGCCGGCAGCGCCATGCCGGGCATCGCTCCCACCAACGCCTACTGCTGCAGCGACGGGGGTTACGCCCTGATCGCCGGCAACGGCGACAGCATCTTCAAGCGCCTGATGCACTGCATCGGCCGCGACGACCTGGGGCAAGACCCGGCGCTGGCCGACAACGCGGGCCGGGTGGCGCGCGTGCAGGAACTGGATGCCGCTATCGGGGCCTGGACGGAAAAGCTGCCGGTGGACCAGGTGCTGGCCGCACTGGAGGCGGCCCAGGTGCCGGCCGGCAAGATCTACACGGTGGCAGACATCGCGGCCGACCCGCATTACGCGGCACGCGGCATGCTGCAGACGGTGACGATGGACGACGGGAGTGCGCTCACGGTGCCGGGCGTGGTGCCCAGGCTGTCGGCCACGCCGGGAGGCCAGTGGCGACTGGCGCCAGCCCTCGGGCAGGACAGCGAGGCCGTGCTGCGTGAGGTGGGGCTGAGCGATGAACAGATTGCCGCGCTGCGGGCGCGCGGCGTCATCAGCTGAGTCGGGCGATCAGCTCAGCGACTCGATCAGGTCGATGTAGTCCTGCATGGCCTCGTCCTGGCTCTTGTCCTTGAGGGCGTTCCAGGCGTCCCACTTGGCGCGGCCCACCATGTCGGAAAAACCGGGGCGCGCATCGGTCGGGGCGCCGGCGCTGGCTTGCTTGTACAGGGCGTAGATCTTGAGCAGGGTCATGTTGTCGGGGCGCTCGCTCAGGTCTTTGGACGCGGCGACGGCGGCTTCGAAACGGGTTTTCAGGTCACTCATGTGAGGCTCCGGGGTTCTCTGTGGAATGGTAAGCGCGCAGCAACTGCCGCAGATGGGCCTGCTGCGCGGGAACCAGATAGGGTAGCAGCAAACCGAGCGCATGCCCGGCGCCGCGCAGCACCGCGGCCTGCAGGCCCTCGGGTTCCAGCGCGTGGCGCGGGTCCAGCGCGTACTCGAAACTCAGCCAGTAGCTCAGCAGCACCACCTGGCGCGTGGCCAGGCCGGCGGCATCCTCGGCCTCGATCAGCAGCGCACCGCTGCCCTGCAGCCGGGCCAGCAGGGTGCCCAACGCGACGGTCTGGTCGTGCAGGGCCTGCTGGATGCCGGCTTCGAGCCGGCGGTTGCGGCTGAGCAGCAGGTTGAGGTCGCGGTAGAGGAAGCGGTAGTCCCAGATGCGCTCGAACAGGCTGTGCATGAAGAACCAGGCACCTTCCACGTCGCGCACGTCCCCGGCGGCCGGCAGCAGGCCGGCCAGGGCCTGTTCGTACTGCTCGAACAGGGCGTTGACCAGGCCGTCCTTGGCCGGGTAGTGGTAGTAGAGATTGCCCGGGCTGATGCCCAGCTCGCCAGCGATCTGGGTGGTGGAGACGTTGGGCTCGCCGTAGCGGTTGAACAGCGCCAGCGCCGTTTCCTGGATGCGCTGGGCGGTGCGGCGTGGCGCCTTTTTGGCCATCAGCCCTTGGTCTTGCGGGCCGCCTTGCGCGGTGCGGCCTTCTTGGCGGGCGCCGCTTTTTTGGCCGGGGCGCTGCGGGGGGCACGGGCCTGGAGCAGGCGCTCCAGTTCGGCCAGGCGAGCGTTCAGCAACTGCACGTCGCGTGCCGAGGGGATGCCCAGGCGCTGCAGGGCACGCGCCACACGGTCCTCGAACAGGCCCTCGAGCTTGTCCCACTGGCCGGTGGCCCGGTCGCCGATCTCGTGCGCCAGGCTGCTGACCTTCTGGGTGGCCTCGGCCAGCTTGCCTTCGGCCGTGGCCTGCGCCTTGCGCTGCATGGTCAGGCCTTCCTGCACCAGGGCGTCGAAGACCTTGCCGCCTTCCTGCTGGGCCTTGGTGAAGGCGCCCAGGCCGGCCAGCCAGATCTGGTGGGCCGAGTCGCGCACCGGGTCGGCGGCGGAGGACGGGGTGGCACTGCGCGGGGTCGATTTGCTGCTCATGGTGCTTTGCTCCTAGAAGGCCGGTATGAACGGGACTGTACGCCCAGTCGGGTCAGCGCGCCAGTGCCCAGGGGCGGGCTTTTCCGGGGTGCCCATGCGATAAACTTGAGCGTTCACACACAGCCTGGGGCCGGCCTGAAGCGGGTCCACCAGGCCACAGGGGATTCCATGATTCTTGTCACCGGCGGCGCAGGGTTTATCGGCGCCAACTTCGTGCTGGACTGGCTGGCTCAGACCGACGAGCCGGTGCTCAACCTCGACAAGCTGACCTACGCTGGCAACCTGGAAAACCTGGCTTCGCTGCAGGGCGACAAGCGCCACGTTTTCGTGCAGGGCGACATTGCGGACGGCACCCTGCTCCAACGCCTGCTGGCCGAGCACCAGCCGCGCGCCGTGGTCAACTTTGCGGCCGAATCGCACGTGGACCGCTCCATCCACGGCCCGGAAGACTTCATCCAGACCAATATCGTCGGCAGCTTCCGGCTGCTGGAGGCCGTACGGGCTTATTGGGGCGGGCTGGACGCGGCGGGCAAGGCCGCCTTCCGCTTCCTGCACGTGTCCACGGACGAGGTCTACGGCTCCCTGGCTCCCGGGGAGCCGGCGTTCACTGAACTGCACCGCTACGAGCCCAACAGCCCCTACAGCGCCAGCAAGGCGGCCAGCGACCACTTGGTACGCGCCTACCACCACACCTACGGCCTGCCGGTGCTGACCACCAACTGTTCCAACAACTACGGCCCTTACCACTTCCCCGAGAAGCTCATTCCGCTGATGATCGTCAACGCCCTGGCGGGCAAACCCCTGCCGGTCTATGGCGACGGCATGCAGATCCGCGACTGGCTCTATGTGCGTGACCACTGCAGTGCCATCCGTCGTGTGCTGGCCGCCGGCCAGCTGGGCGAGGTCTACAACGTGGGCGGCTGGAACGAGAAACCCAATATCGAGATCGTGCAGACCCTGTGCGCGCTGCTGGATGAACTGCGGCCGCGCGCCGACGGCAAGTCTTACCGTGAGCAGATCACTTACGTGAAGGACCGCCCGGGCCACGACCGGCGCTACGCCATCGATGCGCGCAAGCTGGAGCAGGAGCTGGGCTGGAAGCCGGCCGAGACCTTCGAGACCGGCATCCGCAAGACCGTGGCGTGGTACCTGGACCATCCGGACTGGGTGGCGCACGTGCAGTCCGGTGCCTACCGCGACTGGGTGCAGAAGCAGTACGCCTGATGTCCGGCATGAAGATCCTCCTGCTCGGCAAGAACGGTCAGGTCGGCTGGGAGTTGCAGCGCTCCCTGGCCGTGCTGGGCGAGGTCGTGGCGCTGGATCGTCAAGGTGCAGACGGCTTGTGCGGCGACCTGACCGACCTGGTGGGGCTGGCGCAGACCGTGCGCAGCGTGCAGCCGCAGGTCATCGTCAATGCGGCAGCGCACACGGCCGTGGACAAGGCTGAGAGCGAGCCCGACCTGGCGCGCGCCATCAACGCACTCGCGCCGCAATTGCTGGCGCAGGAGGCGCGGCAACTGGGGGCCTGGCTGATCCATTACAGCACCGACTATGTATTCGACGGCAGTGGCAGCGCGCCCTGGCAGGAAGCCGATACCCCCGCGCCCCTGAGCGTCTACGGCCGCACCAAGCTGGAGGGCGAGCAGGCCATCGCCACCAGCGGCTGCCACCATCTGATCCTGCGCACCAGCTGGGTTTATGGCGCACGCGGTGGCAACTTCGCCCGGACCATGTTGCGCCTGGCGGCCGAGCGCGAGCAGCTCACGGTGATAGCCGACCAGATCGGGGCACCTACGGGTGCCGATCTGCTGGCCGACGTGACGGCCCATGCCATCCGTCATGTGCTGCCCCCCATGCGGCGCAACGACCTGACGCCTCCGGGGGTCTACCATGTGGCGGCAGCGGGCGAGACCAGTTGGCATGGTTATGCCCGTTTCGTGCTCCAGCAGGCGCAGGCGGCCGGCCAGGTGCTGAAGGCCGGGCCGGAGCAGGTGCTGGCTATTCCCACCTCGGCCTACCCGACGCCGGCCAAACGGCCGCACAATTCACGTTTGGACACCACGCGATTGCAAAACACCTTCGGCCTGACGTTGCCGCACTGGCAGGCCGGGGTGGCGCGCATGCTGGCAGAAACCCTTTGAGATATTCCGAGACAGCGACCATGACACAACGCAAGGGCATCATCCTGGCTGGCGGCTCCGGTACCCGGTTGCATCCGGCCACGCTGGCCATCAGCAAGCAGCTGCTGCCGGTCTACGACAAGCCCATGGTCTATTACCCGCTCACCACGCTGATGCTGGCGGGCATGCGCGACATCCTGCTGATCAGCACGCCGCAGGACACACCGCGCTTCGAGCAACTGCTGGGCGACGGCAGCCAGTGGGGCCTGAACCTGCAGTACGCGGTGCAGCCCAGCCCGGACGGGCTGGCGCAGGCCTTCATCATCGGCGAGCATTTCGTGGGCAACAGCCCGAGCGCATTGGTGCTGGGCGACAACATCTACTACGGCCACGACTTCCAGGGCCTGCTGGGCGCGGCGGATGCGAAAACCAGCGGGGCCACCGTCTTCGCCTATCACGTGAACGACCCCGAGCGCTACGGCGTGGTGGCTTTCGATGCCAAGGGCCAGGCCAGCAGCATCGAGGAAAAACCCAAGGTGCCGAAGAGCAATTACGCCGTCACCGGCCTGTATTTCTACGACCAGCAGGTAGTCGACATCGCCAAGGCCGTCAAGCCCAGTGCCCGCGGCGAACTGGAGATCACCACGGTCAACCAGATGTACCTGGACCGTGGCCAGCTGAGCGTGCAGATGATGGGGCGTGGTTATGCCTGGCTGGATACCGGCACGCACGACAGCCTGCTGGAGGCCAGCCAGTTCATCGCCACGCTGGAGCACCGCCAGGGCCTGAAGATCGCCTGCCCGGAAGAAATCGCCTGGCGCCATGGCTGGATCGGCGACGAGCAACTCGAGAAACTGGCGCAGCCGCTGGCCAAGAACGGTTATGGCCAGTACCTGCTGCGCCTGCTGAAGGAAAAACACCGTCCCTGAGACGGAGCATCGACCGTGTTAGCCATCCCGACTGCCATCCCCGACGTCCTGATCATCGAACCCAAGGTGTTCGGTGATGCGCGCGGCTTCTTCTTCGAGAGCTACAACGAGCGCGCCTTTGTCCAGGCCACGGGCCTGGAGCTGAACTTCGTGCAGGATAACCACAGCCGCAGCGCCGGGGGGGTGCTGCGCGGCCTGCACTACCAACTGAAGCAGGCGCAAGGCAAGCTGGTGCGCGTGGTGCGCGGCAGCGTGTACGACGTGGCAGTGGACGTGCGCCAGTCCTCGCCCACCTTCGGGCGCTGGGTGGGCGTGGAGCTGAGCGACAGCAACCACCGCCAGCTCTGGGTGCCGCCGGGCTTTGCGCACGGCTTCCTGGTCACCAGCGAGTCGGCCGATTTCCTCTACAAGACCACCGACTACTACGCGCCGGAGCACGAGCGCTGCATCGCCTGGAACGACCAGGCCATCGGCATCCAGTGGCCGTTGGCCGGCGCCCCCGTGCTGTCCGCCAAGGATCAGCAGGGGCTGTTGCTGGCCCGGGCCGAGGTGTTTGCATGACGGCGGCCCACCTCATCCATCCGGTCATCCTCTGCGGTGGCAGCGGCACGCGCCTGTGGCCCCTGTCGCGCAAGGCCTTTCCCAAGCAGTTCATTCCGCTGCTGGGCGACAAGTCGCTCCTGCAGCTCACGCTGGAGCGCGTGGCACCGCTGGCCCAAGGGCAGGCCGAGGCCATCACCTGCGTGGCCGCCGAGGAGCACCGCTTCCTGGTGGCCGACGTGGCGGCGCAAGCGGGCCTGAGCGTGCGCCAGATCCTGGAGCCGCAGGCGAAGAACACGGCGGCTGCCATGGCCCTGGCCGCGCTGGCGGCACCCGCCGAGGCCTTGTTGCTGTTCTGTCCGGCCGACCATCACATCCCCGATGCCCGGGCTTTCTGCGCCATGGTGCAGGGCGCGGCCCCGGCGGCGCAGGCCGGCCGGCTGGTGACCTTCGGCGTGTTGCCGAGTTTTCCCAGCACGGCCTATGGTTACATCCAGAAAGGGGCCGCGGCAGGTGCCGGCTTCGAGGTGGCGCGCTTCGTCGAGAAGCCGGCACAGGACAAGGCGCTTGAGTTCCTCGCCAGCGGCCAGTACCTCTGGAATGCCGGCATCTTCCTCATGCGTGCCAGCGACCTGCTGCAGGCTTTGCAGGTCCATGCGCCGGACATCCTGGACATCTGCCGCCAGGCCATGCGCGCGCCGCAGCGCGACGGCCTCTTCCTGCGCCCCGATGCGCAGGTCTTCGCGGGCTGCCGCAGCCAGTCCATCGATTACGCCGTGATGGAGCGCGCCGGCAACGTCAGTGTCTACCCCTTTGCTGGCGTCTGGAGCGACGTGGGCAGCTGGAACGCCGTGGCGCAGCTGGCCGGGCCCGATGCCGACGGCAACCGCGCCGGCGGCGAGGTGCAGCACGCCCACTACCTGCGTGCGCAGGACACCTACATCCATGCCAGCGGTGAGCGCCCCGTGGTGGCCCTGGGCACCCGGGGCCTGTTGATCATCGACACCCCCGATGCCTTGCTGGTGGCCGATCCGTCCCAGGCCGAGGCCGTCAAGGAGGTGGTGGCCAAGCTGGAAACGCTGGACGCGGCCCAGGCCGCGCAACACCGCCGCGTGGCGCGGCCCTGGGGCTGGTACGACAGCATCGACCTCGGCCCGCGCCACCAGGTCAAGCGCATCATGGTCAAGCCCGGCGCCTCGCTCTCGCTGCAGATGCACCACCACCGTGCCGAGCACTGGGTGGTGGTCAGCGGGACCGCCGAGGTGACCAACGGGGATCAGGTCATGCTGCTCGGCGAAAATCAGAGCACCTACATCCCCATCGGCCGCGTGCACCGCCTGGCCAACAGGGGCGAGGTGCCGCTGGAGATCATCGAAGTGCAGAGCGGCTCGTATCTGGGTGAGGACGATATCGTCCGTTATGAGGACACCTACGGCAGAACACAGGGTGATGCCAGGAAGCAAGGATCGACATAAATGAATCTGGAAAAGCAGAAGATTGCCGTCATCGGCCTGGGCTACGTGGGCCTGCCCCTGGCCGTGGAGTTCGGGAAGCGCTGCGAGGTCCTGGGCTTCGACATCAACGCGGCACGCGTGGCGGAACTGCAGGCCGGCCGCGACAGCACCCTGGAAGTGGCCCCCGATGAACTGGCCCACGCCCGGCATCTGCGGTACTCGACAGACCTGGAAGATCTGCGCGCCTGCAAGGTGTTCATCGTGACGGTCCCGACCCCGGTGGACCAGGCCAACCGCCCCGACATGACGCCGCTGGTCAAGGCCAGCGAGACCGTGGGCAAGGTCATGCCCAGGGGCGCCGTCGTGATCTACGAGTCCACGGTGTATCCCGGGGCCACCGAAGAGGTCTGCGTGCCTGTGCTGGAAAAGTTCTCGGGCCTCAAGTTCAACCGTGATTTCTACTGCGGCTACAGCCCCGAACGCATCAACCCGGGCGACAAGGTCAACACCCTCACCAAGATCAAGAAGATCACCAGCGGCAGCACGCCCGAGGTGGCCGATGCCGTGGATGCGCTCTACCGCAGCATCATCACGGCCGGGACCCACAAGGCCAGCAGCATCAAAGTGGCGGAAGCTGCCAAGGTGATCGAAAACACCCAGCGCGACCTGAACATCGCGCTCATCAACGAACTGTCGGTCATCTTCGCCCGCCTGGGCATCGACACGCTCGATGTGCTGGAGGCCGCAGGCAGCAAGTGGAATTTCCTGCCCTTCCGCCCGGGCCTGGTCGGCGGACACTGCATCGGCGTGGACCCGTACTACCTGACGCACAAGGCCGAGGAGGTGGGCTACCACCCGCAGGTGATCCTGGCCGGCCGTCGCATCAACGACAACATGGCGCGCTACGTGGCGCGCAACACCATCAAGCTCATGCTGCAGAACGGCCTGGATGTGCCACGCTGCCGCGTGGGTGTGCTGGGCGTGACCTTCAAGGAGAACTGCCCCGACATCCGCAACAGCAAGGTGGTCGACATGGTGCGCGAATTCGAGGCCTGGGGCGTGGACGTCGTCGTTGCCGACCCCTGGGCCAGCGCCGAAGAGGTGCGCCATGAGTACGGCCTGTCGCTTGGCGTGATCGACGCGGCCCATCCCGTGGATGCGCTCGTCGTGGCCGTCGGCCACAACCAGTACCGCCATGCCCGCCTGGACGACTTGCGCGCCCTGTGCCGCGGCGGCAAGCCCGTGCTGGCCGATGTGAAGAGCCTGTATGACCGCCACGCGGCGGCGGCCACGGGCTTCACCGTATTCAGACTGTGAGCCCCGCCATGAACCACCTCCCGATCACCACTCGCAAGATCCGTTTCGCCCTGGTCGGCTGCGGCCGGATATCGAAGAACCATTTCGACTCGATCCGCCAGCATGCCGACCAGGCCGAACTGGTGGATGTCTGCGACATCGACCCGGTTGCCTTGCAAAAGGCGGTCCAGGCCACCGGCGCCGCGGGCCATGCCAGCCTGACGGCGCTGCTGCAGAAGACCACGGCTGACTGCGTCATCCTGACCACGCCCAGCGGCATCCACCCGCAGCAGGCCGTCGAGGTGGCTCGCACGGGGCGCCATGTGCTCAGCGAGAAGCCCATGGCCACCAAGTGGGAGGACGGCCTGCGCATGGTGCGCGCCTGCGAGGAGGCCGGTGTACATCTCTTTGTCGTCAAGCAGAACCGCAAGAACGCCACGCTGCAACTGCTCAAGCAGGCCGTCAGCCACAAACGCTTCGGCCAGATCTACATGGTCACCCTCAACGTCTTCTGGCAGCGACCCCAAGTGGGCTACTATGACCAGGCCAAGTGGCGCGGCACCTGGGAGCTCGATGGTGGCGCCTTCATGAACCAGGCCAGCCATTACGTCGATCTGCTCGAATGGCTGATCGGCCCCATCGATTCCCTGCATGCCTACACATCCACGCTGGCGCGCGACATCGAGGCGGAAGACACGGGTGTGCTGAGCGTCAAGTGGCGCAACGGCGCCCTGGGTTCGCTCAATTGCACCATGCTGACCTATCCCAAGAACCTGGAAGGCTCCATCACCATCCTGGGCGAGAAGGGCACGGTGCGCGTGGGCGGCGTGGCGGTGAACGAGATCCAGGAATGGCAGTTCGCCGACAGCCGTCCCGAGGACGAGAAGATCAAGGCGGCCAGCTACGAGACCACCAGCGTCTACGGCTTCGGCCATCCCCTGTACTACGACAACGTCATCAAGACCCTGCGCGGCGAGGCGGAGCCCGACGTCGATGGCCGCGAGGGCCTGAAGTCCCTCGAAGTCCTGATCGCAGCCTACCGCTCCTCCCGCGACGGCGTGCGTGTCGGCCTGCCGCTGGAGCTGTGATGGGCGCGAATTACACCGTCCATCCCTCGGCCATCGTCGACGCCGGCGCGCAGATCGGCGAAGGCAGCCGCATCTGGCACTGGGTGCACATCTGTTCGGGTGCGCGCATCGGCCGCGCCTGCTCCTTCGGCCAGAACGTCTTTGTCGGCAACGATGTGGTGATCGGCGACAACGTCAAGGTCCAGAACAATGTCAGCGTGTACGACGCGGTGACGCTGGAGGACGATGTGTTCTGCGGTCCCAGCATGGTGTTTACCAACGTCTACAACCCGCGCAGCGCCGTCATCCGCAAGGACGAGTACCGGCGCACCCTGATCCGGCGCGGCGCGACGCTGGGGGCCAACTCCACCATCGTCTGCGGCGTCACGGTCGGGCAGTACGCCTTTGTCGGCGCCGGCGCCGTGGTCAACCACGACGTGCCGGACTACGCCCTGATGGTGGGCGTGCCTGCACGCCAGATCGGCTGGATGAGCCAGCACGGCGAGCGCCTGGACCTGCCGCTGAGCGGCAACGCCGAGACCGTCTGCGCGCAGACGGGCAAGCGCTATGAGCTGCGCGACGGCCAGTGCCGTCTGGCGGGTTGACGATAGAAAAGGACGCCATGGAATTCATCGACCTCAAGAGCCAGTACCAGAAGCTCAAGCCCCAGATCGACGCCGCGATCCAGCGTGTGCTGGACCACGGCCAGTTCATCCTCGGCCCCGAAGTGGGCGAGCTGGAGGAAAAGCTGGCGGCCTACACAGGCGCCAAATACTGCATCAGCGTGGCCAACGGTACGGATGCGCTGCAGATCGCGCTGATGGCGCTGGGAGTCGGCCCGGGCGACGAAGTCATCACCCCCGGCTTCACCTACATCGCCACCGCCGAGACCGTGGCCCTGCTGCGCGCCAAGCCGGTCTACGTGGACATCGACGCGCGCACCTACAACCTCGACCCGGCCCTTCTGGAGGCGGCCATCACGCCGCGCACCAAGGCCATCATCCCGGTGAGCCTGTACGGCCAGTGCGCCGACTTCGACGCCATCAACGCCATCGCGGCGCGCCACGGCATCCCCGTCATCGAAGACGCGGCGCAGAGCTTCGGCGCCAGCTACAAGGGGCGCAAGAGCTGCAACCTCAGCACCATTGCCTGCGCGAGCTTCTTTCCCAGCAAACCCCTGGGCTGCTATGGCGATGGCGGCGCCATCTTCACGAGCGACGACGGGCTGGCCAAGGTCATCCGCCAGATCGCGCGTCACGGCCAGGACCGGCGCTACCACCACGTGCGGGTCGGCGTGAACAGCCGGCTGGACACGCTCCAGGCCGCGATCTTGCTGCCCAAGCTGGCGATCTTTGATGAAGAGCTGGACCAGCGGCAACAGGTCGCCGCGCGTTACGCCCGACTGCTCGGCGGGATCGGGCTGAAGACGGCGCCCGTGATCGAACCCCACAATATCAGCGCCTGGGCCCAGTACACCGTGCGTGTGCCGTCGCGTGACGCGGTGCAGAAGCACCTGAGTGAGGCGGGTGTGCCCACGGCGGTACATTACCCGATACCGCTCAACAGGCAGCCTGCCGTCCAGGATGCCGCTGTTCGCCTGCCCGTCGGCGACGAGGTGGCCGGGCAGGTCATGAGCCTACCCATGAGCCCGGGCCTGTCCGAGGCTGACCAGGACCGCGTGGTGCAGACCTTGCAGGCCAGCCTCGCCAAGGCGGCCGCTTAAGGGGCGGATTGCAATTTTTTGAGTGGATGATCCAACATGACAAACAGCGTTCCATTTATCGACCTGAAGCGTTTCGAGCCCGGCTTCCACCAGGCCCTGATGGAGAAATTCGCTTCGATGACCTCCAATGCCCAGTTCATCGGAGGCACCGAGGTCGCCGAGCTGGAGCGTCGCCTCCAGGCCGCGGTGTCGGTCCAGCACGCCGTGACCTGTGCCAACGGCACCGACGCCCTGCAACTGGCCCTGCGTGCACTGGGTGTCGGCCGGGGTGATGTGGTGCTGGTTCCCAACGTGACGTTCTGGGCCACCTACGAGGCGGTCGTCAATGTCGGGGCCGATCCGGTCACGTTGGATGCCAGCCTCGAAGACGGCGGCGTGTCCTACGCGGCCCTGGAGCAGGCGCTGGTGCAGGCCAAGCCCAAGGCGGCCATCATCGTGCACCTGTATGGCTGGGGCAGCCGGCGGCTTGCTGAGATCCGGGAACTCTGCCGCAAGCACGGGGTTCCCCTGCTCGAGGATGGCGCCCAGTGTTATGGCGCGACCTACCAGGGCCATTCGATCTACAAGGGCGCGCTGATCTCGACAACGTCCTTCTATCCGGCCAAGGTTCTGGGCGGGGCCGGCGATGGCGGGGCCGTGTTCACCGATGACGCCGGTCTGGCCGACAAGGTCCGCCGCCTGGGCAACCACGGACGCACCGCGCATTATGGGTATGGCGACGTGGGCTGGAACTCCCGGCTGGACGCCCTGCAGGCCGCTTTCCTGAACCTGTCGATGAACCACATCGACCAGCGCATCGCTTCTCGTCGCGAGGCGGCGCAGACCTACCAGAAGGCCCTGCCCAAGCTCGGCCTGGAAGTCATGGCGCCCTCCGCCGACTACGCCGAGAACGGCTATTGCAATGTCTGCCTGGTCCGGGACCTGGACAAGAAGAAGGCGCTGGAAGCCGCCCTGAAGAACGCCGGCATCGGCTTCGGGAACATCTACCCGGGCGTGATGTCTGCCCAGGAAGGTGCGCGCGGCTATAACCGGGGCCATTACGGTGGCCGCGACGGCGAGGTGTTGTGCGCCTCCGTCCTGAACCTGCCGCTGTTCCCCTACATGACGCAAGCCGAACTCGACCGCGTGGTCGATGTGGTGCGCGGCGCACTGACGAACTAGGAACCCGTGATGACGAGCAGCGTATTCATCCATCCGACGGCCAATGTGGCCGCCAAGTCGCAGATCGGCGAAGGTACCAAGGTCTGGATCAACGTCCAGATCCGGGAGAACGCGTCCATCGGCGACAACTGCATCCTGTCCAAGGACGTCTATGTCGACCACGGCGTGTCCATCGGTCACCGTTGCAAGATCCAGAACAGCGTGTCGGTCTACCACGGCGTGAGCATCGGCGACGATGTCTTCGTCGGGCCGAATGTCGCTTTCACCAACGACCGCGTGCCCCGCGCATTCAATCCCGACTGGAAGATCACCCCGACCAGGATAGAAACCGGGTCCAGCATCGGCGCGAATTCGACCATCGTCTGCGGCGTCACCATAGGCGAGTACGCGATGGTCGCGGCTGGCAGCGTGGTGACCCGGGACGTGCCGCCCTACACCCTGGTGATGGGCAACCCGGCCCGGCCGGCCGGCAAAATCGACAAGATGGGAAACCGCGTTGCGGAGTAAACACAAATGAATGACAAACCGGTACGTGTAGGCCTCATCGGCCTGGGCCGCATGGGGCAGAACCACCTGCGCATCCTGTCCATGCTCAAGGGCGTCGAACTGGCCTTCGTGGCGGATGCCGATGCGGCGCTGGCCGCCCGGCTCGGTGCTTCGTACGGCGTGCCCGGCGTAAGCCAGCTCGACACCGTGCTTGACACTGCGCAGGCCGTGGTGATCTGCACGCCGACGGTGACGCACGCGGATTACATCCGCTTGGTGGCCGGCAAGGTGCGCAACATCTTTGTCGAGAAGCCGCTGGCCGATACGCTGGAGGAAGCGAACCGGGTGGCCCGCTTCGCCGCCGAGAAGGGCCTGAACGTGCAGGTCGGGTTCATCGAACGCTTCAACCCGGCGGTCCAGAGCCTCAAGCAGGTGCTCGACAAGTCCGAGCGTGTCATCAGCATTGATTTCACCCGGACCAACAAGCTCAGCGCCCGCATCACCGATGTCGACGTTGTGACCGACCTGATGATCCACGACATCGACCTGGCGCTCTACCTCAACGGTCCGGCGCGCTCGGTGGCTGCGCACGGTTTCGCGCACGGCAAGATGATCGACTTCGCCTCCGCCCTGATCACCCACGAGAACGGTCGCTTCTCCCGCATCCAGGCCAGCCGCATCACCGAGAAGAAGATGCGGCTGATCGAGGCGACCTGCGTGGACATGTTCGTCGACTGCGAGTTGCTGAGAAAGGAAATCATCATCAGCCGGCAGTCCGAGATCCGCCAGGCCGAGGGGCAGCCCTACACGATCTCGGCGGTCCAGGAGGCCATCGAGGTGCGCCCGCAGGAGGCGCTGCTGTCCGAACTGCAGGCCTTCGTGGCGAGCTGCCGTGGTCAGCGCCAGACCGAGCTTCCCGGCGTGCAGGACGGCCTGGCCGCCATGCAGATCAGCGACGAGATCCAGAAGGCAGTGGCGGCATGATGAAGCAGCGCGAGCTCTCCGGCAAGACCGTGCTCGTCACGGGCGGGGCCGGCTTTATCGGCAGCCATCTGGTGGACCGCCTGCTCGCCGAGGGCGCCGCCCACGTGGCGGTCATCGACAACATGTTCCTGGGGTCGGAAGAGAACCTGTCGGACGCGCGGGCCACGGGCAAGCTGAGCTTCTACAAGGACGATGCCGAATTCGTCACCAGCCTGGACTACATCTTCAACCGGCATCCGATCGATATCGTCTTCAACTGCGCCACCAAGGCGCTCAACTATTCCTTCCTGAACCCGGCCAATGCATTCGGCACCAACGTGACGGTCGCCTTGAACCTGCTGGAGCTGCAGCGCCGGGGCGCCTTCAAGTCGCTCTGCCATTTCTCCACTTCGGAAGTCTATGGCTCGGCCGTCTACGAGCCCATGGACGAGAAGCATCCCCGCAACCCGACCACGACCTATGCCGCCGGTAAGGCGGCGGCCGACCTGGCGGTGGAGAGCTATGTGCACATGTTCGGCCTGGACGGCTTCATCGTGCGCCCCTTCAACAACTACGGCCCGCGCCAGAACCACCGCGGGCTGCTGGCAGGCGTGATCCCCCTGACCGCATGGCGCATCCTGACCGGCGGCGCCCCGGAAATCCATGGCGACGGCAAGCAGAGCCGCGACTTCATCCACGTGCGCGACACGGTCGATGCCGTCGTGAAGCTGTTCCGCGTGCTGCCCGCTGGTGAATCGGTCAATATTTCCACGGACAACCAGATCGCCATCGGCGAACTGGTGACGCGCATCGCGGCGATGCTGGGCTACCGCGAAGAGATCGTGCGCAAGCCGGCGCGGCAGGCAGACGTGCTGTGCCACAACGCCAGCAACCAGAAGGTGCGCGCACTCATCGACTATTCACTCACCGATTTCGAGACCGGACTGCGCGAGACGCTGGACTGGTATGTGGATCGCATTGGGGCTGCAAAATGAACAATATCCGCCTGATGAAGCCCTATATCAGCTTCGACGAGGTTGAAGCCGAGTTCCGCAACGTCTTCAGCAGCGGCATGTTCACGCGCGGTGAGCACGTCGAGGCCTTCCGCAAGGACCTGGCGCAATTCACCGGCGCCAGGCATGTCCATCTGGCGACCTCGGCCACCACGGCACTATGGGTCTGTCTCAAGCTGCTTGGCATCGGGCCGGGGGATGAGGTCGTCGTCTCGGATTTCTCCTTCCCCGCGACGGCCAATGTGGTGGAAGACCTGGGGGCCACGCCGGTCTTTGCCGACGTGTCCCGCGACACGTACAACATGCAGGCCGACACGCTGGCGCCCTTGCTGGGGCCGCGGACCAGGGCCGTGATCTTCGTGGATGCCCTGGGCAATCCTTCGGGCCTGCATGCCATCAGCGCCTTGTGCCGCAGCCGCGGGATCCCGCTGATCGAGGATGCGGCCTGTGCGATGGGCAGCTCCGAGGCCGGCCAGCGTTGCGGCTCGATTGCGGACCTGACCTGCTTCAGTTTCCATCCCCGCAAGCTCATCAGCACCGGCGAGGGCGGTGCCATCACCACCAACCGGGACGACTGGTCGCAATGGCTGGACGTGAAGCTCTCGCACGGTGCCCGGGGCATGAAGGGCGTGGCGCTCGATTTCGTGGATTACGGCTACAACTTCCGCCTGCCCGAACTCCAGGCCGTCATGGGGCGCAAACAGCTGGCGAAAATCGAAGACATCCTGGTCGAGCGCAACCAGGTTCGCGATGCCTACCGGGCGCTGCTGGAGCCCATGGGCTTCGTGGCCCAGCGGGCCCATCCCGACGTCCGCTTCAATGTGCAGTCCCTGGTGTTTGCCGTCCCCCCGGGATGCAGCCGCGACGGCCTGATCGCCGGCCTGAAGGCCAGGGGTGTCGAGTCCACCATCGGCACCTATTCGCTCAGCGCCACCACCTACTACACCGCCAGGTACGCCGTGAACAACCCAGATTCGCGATGGCTCGAGGCGAACACCATCACGCTGCCCTGCTACGGGGGCGTCGATGTGCAGGCGGTCTGCAAGGCGATCCAGGACAGCCTCATCTCGCGATGAACACGAGGCGCTTTTTATTTCTGGGAAGCAAGGAGGCGGGGCTCATGGCGCTGCGGCGCCTGCTGGAGCGGCTCCCCGATGGCTGCGTCCAGGCCGTGCTGTGTCCCGATGACAGGTCGGACGCGCGTACGGAATACGAGAATTTCCAGTTGCTGGCGCGCCAGCACGACCTGCCGCTGCACCTGGTCCAGAGCAGCAAGGAAACTGCGGAGCTGATCCGTCGCTACCAGCCGCAGACCGTGCTGGTGCACGGCTGGTATCGCATGATCCCGGTCGCGGAGTTCCCGGACATCGATTTCCTCGGCTTTCATTATTCTCCGTTGCCGCAATACCGCGGCAATGCGCCGATGGTCTGGCAGATCATCAATGGCGAACGCCGGCTTGGCGTCAGTTTCTTCGTCCTTTCCGAAGGCATGGATGATGGCGAGCTGGTCGACCAGCGCCATTTCGAGTTGGCAACGCATGAAGACATCGCGGATGCGATCGGCAAGGCCAACCAGCTGGTGGCCGCCATGCTGGATGACTTCCTGCCGCGATGGCAGGCCGGCAAAGTGATGCGCCGGCCCCAAGAACAAGGTCCCGTCAGCTACTGCGGGATGCGGACGCCGGAGGACGGACACATCGACTGGTGCGCAGCCCCCGAGACCGTCCACAACTTCATCCGGGCCCAGGCCCGTCCCTATCCCGGCGCCTTTTCCCGGCTCGCGGACGGGAGGGTAGTCCGGTTCTGGAAGTCCGAAATCGAGCCGAGGCAGTTTTACGGCGTTCCGGGTGCCGTGGTCGATGTCGCTCCCGATGCGATCATTGTTGCCTGCGGCACGGGTGCCTTGCGGGTCTTGCGGGCGGAACTGGACGGCGAAGCGCCAGGCGTTTCCGCTGCCGCCATGCGCTCCCTGAAAGTCCGCTTCAGCTGATGCAGCAGGCACGACCATGATCACCATCATCGACTACGGCGCCGGCAACATCGGGTCCGTGCTCAACATGATCAGGCATGTGGGCGGTCAGGCCGAGGTCACGGGAGACGCGGCCGGCGTGCTGGGCGCGAAGAAGATCCTGCTGCCCGGCGTGGGCAGTTTCGACAATGCCATGACGCGGCTGGCGGGGCTTGGCCTGGTCGAGCCCCTGAAAGCGCGTGCGCAGTCGGGCGTCCCTTTCCTCGGTATTTGCCTGGGCATGCAATTGCTGGCCAACGAGAGCGAGGAGGGCCGCATGGCCGGGTTGGGGCTGATCCCCGGGCGTGTGCGCCGCTTCCGCTTCGAGGGCGAAGCCGCGAAACTCAAGATCCCGCACATGGGCTGGAACCGCGTGGCGCCGGTTCGTGCCCATCCCCTGGGGCAGGGGCTGGAGGAGGGCGCGCGTTTCTACTTCGTGCATTCCTACTATTTCGACTGCGAGCGCGACGAGGATGTGCTGTTCAGGTCGGTCTACGGGCATGAATTCACATCCGGCGTCCAGCGGGGCAATGTGATGGGCGTCCAGTTCCACCCCGAGAAAAGCCACCGTTACGGCATGCAGCTGATCCGGAACTTTGTCGGGCTCTGACATGCTTGCCACACGACTGATGCCCTGCCTGCTCATGAGCAATGGCGCCCTGGTCAAGACCATCCGGTTCAAGGAAGGGTCTTATGTCGGCGATCCGGTCAACGCCGTGCGGATCTTCAACCAGAAGGAGGTCGACGAGCTGATTCTTCTCGACATCCACGCGACGACGCAGAGCCGGGGGATCGACTTCGAGACCCTGGAGAAGGTTGTCAGCGAGTGCTTCATGCCGATCTGCTATGGCGGCGGCGTGCGTACCCTGGAAGACATGCGGCGGCTGTACGCCCTGGGCATCGAGAAGGTCTCGCTCGGCGCGGCGGCGTTCGAGGTGCCGGACCTGGTGCGCCAGGCTTCCAGTGAATTCGGTGCGCAGGCCGTGGTGGTGACGCTCGATGTCAAGAAGGGCCTGCTCGGACGCTCCACGGTGCGCACGCGCAACGGGAGCCACGACACGAAGATGTCGCCGCCTGAGGCGGCCCGCACCTTCGAGGAACAGGGGGCAGGGGAATTGCTGCTGTATTCCATCGACCGTGACGGGACCTGGTCCGGCTTCGACCTCAAGCTGGTGGAGTCGGTGAGCCAGGCGGCCGGCGTGCCGGTGGTGGCCACGGGCGGCGCCGGCTCGCTGGAGGACATCAGGGCTGCCGTGAAGCAGGCCGGCGCATCGGCCGTGGCGATCGGGAGCATGGCCGTCTTCCAGGGCAAGGATCTGGGGGTGCTGATCAAGTTCCCATCGAGAAAAGACCAGGACGCAATCTTCGGACAGGACTAAATGAACAAGCTCATCTGCACCCGGTGCATCTACGACGACTCCGTCCCCAACATCAGCTTCGATGGCGAGGGGGTTTGCAACTATTGCCGCCAGATCGATGCGCTGGAAGCCGAATACCCCACGGGCCGGGAGGGCGAGGCCAGGATGCAGAAGCTGGTCGACGAGATGAAGGCCGCCGGCCGCGGCAAGAAGTACGACGCGGTCATCGGCGTCAGCGGTGGCTGCGATTCCTCGTACCTGGTGCACCAGATGAAGGAGGTCTATGGCCTGCGCCTGCTGGCGGCGCATTTCGACAACACCTGGAATTCGACGATCGCGACGGAGAACATCCACAACGTGCTGGACAAGCTGGGGGTCGACCTGTTCACGATCGTGGTCGACAACAAGGAATACGACGACATCTACCGTTCGTTCTTCAAGGCCGGGGTCAAGGACCTGGAGACGCCGACGGACATCGGGCTGGCGACAACCCTGTACAAGGCCGCCGAGAAGTTCGGCATCAAGTACATGATCGAGGGCCATTCGTTTCGCACGGAGGGCGTGGCGCCCCTGGGCTGGATCTACATGGACGGGAAATACATCGAATCGGTGCACCGCCAGTTCGGGCGCGTGCCGATGAAGTCCTTCCCGAACCTCTGGCTGCGCGACCAGCTCAAGTGGATGCTGTTTGGCGGCATCAAGAAGATCCGCCCCCTGTACTACATGGACTACGACAAGGAGGCCGCCAAGAAGCTGCTGACCGAGAAATACGGCTGGCAGTGGTATGGCGGGCACCATCTGGAGAACCGGTTCACGGCTTTCTATCACAGCTATTTCCTGCCCACGCGCTGGAATATCGATTTCCGCATTGCGGGCTATTCGGCCTATTGCCGCAATGGCTGGATGACGCGCGAGGAGGCCTTGCGCCTGATGGACGAGCCGCCCCATATCGAGGCGGGCCTGGTCGATTTCGTGAAGAAGCGCCTCGGGTTCTCGGAGGAGGAGTTCGAGCGCCTGATGACCATGCCGAAGAAGACGTACAAGGACTACGTCACGTACAAGAAGACATTCGAAAGAATGCGGCCGTTCTTCTGGGTGATGTACAAGATGGACCTCATCCCGAAGAGCTTCTACATGAAATACACGGCCAAGAGCTGACAGGCCAGAAAGGTTACGGGTGAAGCTCTTCGCGCGCAGGGTGGCCGTTGCGGTGGTCCATGCCATGCAGATGGCCCTGCTGTGGCTGTCCTATGCCGTCTGCCACGTGCTGAAGATGCGCCCTGCGCCGCGCAAGGACTGGGCTGTCGGCCTGGACGAAGTGGCCGCCAACGTCCACAACATCTCCATGGCACTGGGCGAGACGGTGTCGGTGAGCATGTCCCGGCATCCCTTCTATGCCTACCGCTATGACCATGTTCTGCCGGCGCGCATCAGCTGGCGGTATCTGCGCTACCTGGTCCGCATCGTCTACTCGCCCATCCTGCTCGGCTATCTGTGCCACCGCGTCAAGGGGTTCTTCTATGTGGCGGGCTCGGGGTACCTGCTGACGGAGTTCGACGGGCGAAGTCGCGAATTCCGCTTCCTGAAGTCGCGCGGCTTGAAGATCGCCTGTTTTTTCTGCGGCAGCGAGATCCGCTCCCTGCGGCTCATGAACCAGCTGTCCAGGGAGTTGGGCCGGGACTTGATCAGCACCTATCAGACGATTGCGGTCCCGGGCTTCGATGCCGACCACCTGGAAGCCTTCCGGATGAAGCTGGCGGCCAGTGCGGATGCGTATGCAGACCACATCTTCAACGCACCGGTCGACCAGATATCCTACCTTCGCAGGGTCGTGCATCCTTTTATGTACTTCTATCCGGACAGCGGTTTTCGAAGGAATGACGGCAAGTTTGCCGAACTCCGTCGGGTGAAGGTCGTGCACGGTCCCTCGTCTCCATTGATCAAGGGGACTCCGCTGGTGAGGGCGGCCGTCAAGAAGCTGCAGCTGGAAGGCTATGACTTCGAATACAGGGAGCTCATCGGGGTCAGCAACCAGGCCATGCTGGAGGCGCTGGCCCAGGCACACGTGGTGCTCAACGAGTTCTATGCCCTGGTGCCGGGGCAGTTCGGCGTCGAGGCCATGGCATCGCATTGCGCGCTGATCACGTCGGCCGACGGGCGCATCGAAACCACCCTGCCGGCCGGAGCGAACTCCGCCTGGATGGTGACGGAGTACTGGAATATCTACGACAACCTGAAACGCATGCTCGACGATCACGCCTTGATCAAGCGGTATGCCGACGCCGGTTTCGCCTGGGCCGGTGAGCATTGCAGCTACCAGAAGAACGCAGTCCGCCTGCGGGCGCTGCTGGGTACCCCGGGTACATAGGCCCATGCTCAAGAGCCTCTTCCGCGATTCCATCCTCTACACGCTGTCGACGGTGCTGACGCGTGGCATCTCCTTCATCCTGCTGCCGGTCTACACGCGGGCCCTGAGTCCGGAGGAGTTTGGCCTGCTCGACTATTTCGTGGCCCTGGGGGCGATTGCATCCATCGTCATCACGCTGGAGATCATGCAGGGGCTGGCGCGCTACATCCCTGAGTATCTCGATGACGGGCAGAAGAAGCGGGACTATGCGTCCACCTGCATGTGGTTCGTGCTCGGCGCCTATACCGCCATGCTGGTTCTGGTCTCGACCTTCAGCACCCAGCTGGCCATCCTGCTCCTGGACGCACCCGGGAAGGCCGGCTTGGTCGAACTGGCGGGCTGGTCCTATTGGGTGGCGGGGGTGCTCAACATCCTGCACGGCCAGTTGCGCTGGGAGCTGCGGGCGGCTACCAGCGCGTTGCTGTCGCTGCTGGCGGCCCTGCTGACCGTGGCCTGCACCGTCGTCCTGGTGGTCTGGCTGCAATGGGGCATACGGGGGGCGCTGCTGGCCCAGGTGGCCGGCGGCCTGCTGGCGCTGCTGCCCAGTCTCTACCTGACCCGTTCGAGTTTCGGCCTTCGCTTCGACGGGGCGAGCCTGCGGCGGATGCTGGCGTATTCCACGCCGCTGATCCCGTCGAGCCTGGCGGTCGTCTTCGCCTTGTATTTCGACCGGATCGCCCTGAAGGAACTCATGAGCCTGTCGGACGTGGGCATCTACGCGGTGGGACAGAAGATCTCGCTGGTGGTCACCCTGGCCCTGATCGGTTTTCGCAGCGCCCTGACGCCCCTGATCTACGCCAACCACGCGCGGGACTCGACACCGGGGGACCTGGCGAAGATCTTCCGGGTCTTCTGTGTCGCCGCCCTTGCCATGACGCTGTGTCTCTCCGTGTTTGCGCGCGAGATCGTCGGGCTGATCTCTTCCGAGGCGTTCCACGGGGCGGCCAGTGTGGTGCCGTTGCTGATCTTCAGCGTGCTGCTGGCGAACATGTACATCTTTGCGCCAGGCCTGGAGCTCAGCAGGAAGACGGGGAGCATCTCGGCAATCAATATTGCCGTCGCCGTGCTGAACCTGGTGCTGAATTACCTCCTGATCCCGGTGTTCGGCATCCTGGGGGCAGCCCTGTCGGCCCTGCTGGCTTTCGGGGCGGGTTTTGTCGTTTACATGTATGCAAGCCAGCGCCTGTACCCGGTGCCGCACGACTGGCCCGGGGTGGCTAAACTGCTCGCCATCGTGCTGGTGGGCATGGGCGGGATCCACGGTGCTGCGCATGCCTGGGGGGCGGGTTTGCTGATCAAGGCCCCGCTCACGCTCCTGACCCTCTACCTGTTAGTCCGTGCCAGCGGCGTCCCGCTGGCCGGGATGCGGGCCAGGCTCTCCGGCCTTCTGAAAAATTGAGTCCCGCCGGGCAAGGATGAAATGAGCGCTTCCATGGCAACGCAAGAGGCAAAAGTCGATCCGACGGCCCGGGCGCACGCCCGTGTGGCGCATCTGACCTCCGCGCATCCGCGTGATGACATCCGGGTCTTCCTGAAGGAATGCCGCAGCCTGGCCCGGCATGGCCACGAAGTCACGCTGGTGGTGGCGGACGGACGCGGTGACGAGGTGCGCGACGGTGTTGCGATCGTCGATGTCGGTCGCTCCCGCGGGCGGCTGGACCGGATGTTCAAGGCGACCCGGAGGGTCTATCGCAAGGCGGTCGAACTGGATGCGGATGTCTACCATCTGCATGATCCCGAGTTGCTGCCGGTCGGGCTCAGGCTCAAGCGCCGGGGCAAGAAGGTGGTGTTCGATGCCCACGAGGATGTGCCCAAGCAGCTGCTGGGCAAGCACTACCTCCATCCAGCGGTGCGGCGCGTCCTGTCCTGGGGTTTTGCCCGTTTCGA
This sequence comes from uncultured Hylemonella sp., assembly GCA_963512175.1. GTDB lineage: Bacteria > Pseudomonadota > Gammaproteobacteria > Burkholderiales > Burkholderiaceae_C > Hylemonella. The sequence goes on from CAUPLI010000002.1 coordinate 162,489, forward strand.
GCGCTTTGCCTGTTCCCGTTTCGACGGGATCGTGACGGCGACGCCCTATATCCGCGACAAGTTCGCGCGGATCAACCCGCGCTCGGTCGACATCAACAACTTTCCGATGATCGGGGAGCTGGAGGCCGCCGTGTCGTGGGGGGACAAGGCCGAGGAGGTCTGCTATGTCGGCAGCATTGCGCAGATCCGCGGTGTCAAGGAGCTCGTGCGCGCCATGGAGGCGACGCGCACCCCGGTTCGCCTGAACCTAGTCGGGGGCTTTGCCGAGGCACAGGTCGAGGCCGAGGTCATGACCTATCCGGGCTGGGGCAAGGTCAACGCGCTGGGGGTTCAGGACCGCCAGGGCGTGCGCGCGGTGCTGGGGAGATCCGTGGCGGGGGTGGTGACCCTGCATCCGATCATCAACTACCTGGACGCCCTGCCGATCAAGATGTTCGAATACATGTCCGCAGGCATCCCGGTCATCGCATCGGACTTCGATTTGTGGAGGACAATTGTCGAGGAAAGCAAGTGCGGCCTGTGCGTGGATCCGATGGACCCCGCCGCCATCGCCTCGGCCATCGACTATCTGGTGAGCCACCGGGCCGAGGCGGAGAAAATGGGCGAGAACGGCCGGCAGGCGGTCTTGTCACGCTACAACTGGGCCCGCGAAGAAGCCAAGCTGATCGGGTTTTATGATCGGCTCCTGTCTTCCTGATCACGGCCTGTTCATTTCATCTGCTGGGTAATTTAAATGTGCGGAATCTTTGGTGTCGTTTCTTCTTCGCCGGTGGTCGAGGATGAGTTGAATGTGCTGGTTGAGCATGCCCAGCAGCGGGGAAAGGATTCCAGCGGCCTGGTGACCTGGGTCAATGACGCCTATCACATCTACCGTGCCGACTATCCGATCACCCGGCTGCTCAAGGAGGTCCGGCCCTATGCCAGCCATATCGTGCTGGGCCACAGCCGGCTGATCACCAACGGCCTGGCGGACAACCAGCCTGTCGTGCGCGACGATGTGTGCGTACTGCACAACGGCATCGTCGTGAACGATGAGGCCATCTGGTCCGAGATCGGAAAAACCAGGGCCCAGCAGATCGATACGGAGGTGATCGCGGCCATCGCGGCAGCGCACCTGGAAGAAGGGCGTGACCTTGCGCAATTGCCATCGCGCATCCTGGGCCTGTGCCGTGGTGTGGTGGCCTGCGCCCTGATGCTGCCCAGACTGGGCAAGCTGTGCCTGTTTTCGAACAACGGCAGCCTGTACGTGGGCAGGAAAGGGCAGGCGACGCTTTTTGCCTCCGAAAGCTACCCCCTGACCGTCATCGGCTGCGAAGACGTCAGCCAGGTCAGGGAGGCGGTGTTTGTCGACATCCCCGCTTCGCAGCTTGCACTGGACATCTCGGACCGCAAGGAACGCAAGACCGACCTGATCCCGGCCCTGTCCCTGTCGGGGGCAGAGGAGAAGCTGCTCGAATACCGCAAGCACGACCTGCGTCGTTGCACGAAGTGCCTGCTGACCGAGACCATGCCTTACATCAGCTTCGATGCCGCGGGGGTCTGCAACTATTGCCGGAACTACAAACCACGCAACAAGCCGAGGCCGAAGGAGGAGCTGTTCAAGCTGGTCGAGCCCTACCGTAGAAAAACCGGGGATGATTGCATCGTTCCGTTTTCCGGCGGGCGGGACAGCTGCTATGGCCTGCACCTGATCGTCAAGGAACTCAAGATGAAACCGGTCACCTACACCTATGACTGGGGCATGGTGACGGACCTCGGACGCCGCAATATCAGCCGGATGTGCGCCGAACTGGGGGTAGAGAACATCATCGTCGCGGACGACATCGCCAAGAAGCGGGAGCATATTGCCAAGAACCTGCGGGCCTGGCTCAAGTCTCCGCACCTGGGCATGATCAGCATCCTGACGGCGGGCGACAAGCATTTCTTCAGGCATGTCGAGACCATCAAGGCGCAGACCGGCATCAGCCTGAACCTTTGGGGGATCAACCCCCTCGAGGTGACGCACTTCAAGGCGGGCTTCCTGGGCGTGCCGCCCGATTTCGAAGAGAAGCGCGTCTACTCGCATGGCGCGATGAAGCAGTTGCGCTACCAGTATCTGCGGCTCAAGGCGATGCTGGCGAGTCCGGGTTATTTCAACAGCTCCCTGTGGGACACGCTTTCCGGCGAGTACTACCGGAGTTTCACGAAGAAGACCGACTATTACCACGTCTTCGACTACTGGCGCTGGGACGAGAAGCAGATCGACGACACGCTGGCCGGGTACGACTGGGAAAAGGCGCCCGATACCAGGACCACCTGGCGCATCGGTGACGGCACGGCCGCCTTCTACAACTACGTCTATTACACTGTCGCGGGCTTCACGGAGCACGACACCTTCCGCAGCAACCAGATCCGCGAAGGGGACCTGACCCGCGAAGAGGCGCTTGAAATGGTGCTGGATGAAAACACGCCCAGGTATCCCAACATCAAGTGGTATCTGGATGCCGTGGGCGTGGACTTCAAGGAAGCCATCAAGGTGGTGAACGCAATCCCGAAACTGTATTGAGGCGCCCTTGAAACCCTGCATCTGGTACGTTTCCAAGTACGTGGCCCCCCCCGCCAAGGCCAGTGCCGGCGGGCGCGGCTACCTGATCATGCGGGAGTTCGCCCGTTTGGGTTACAGGAGCGTGATCATCACGTCGGACTCGAACCAGCTGGCCGAGGTGCCTCGGCTCGACGAGCCTTATCTCTTCCAGGAAGTCGATGGCATCCAGCTATGCTGGATCCGGACCATGAAGTACGCGGTGGCCAAGTCGCTGCGGCGCATCCTGAGCTGGCTGGATTTCGAATGGAGACTGTGGCGCCTGCCCAAGGAACGGTTGCCTGCGCCCGACGTCGTCATCGTCTCCAGCCTGTCCCTGCTCACCATCCTCAACGGCTTCCTGCTGCGCCGGCGCTACAAGTGCCGCCTGGTGCTCGAGATCCGCGATATCTGGCCTCTGACCATCACCGAGGAGGGCGGCTTCAGCCGCTGGAACCCGCTGGTGCTGGGGCTGGGTTTCATCGAGAAGCTGGGCTACCGGTACGCGGATGCCATCGTCGGCACCATGCCCAACCTCGGCGAACACGTCGCCGGCGTGCTGGGGCAGGCCAGGACGACCCACTGCATCCCCATGGGGGTCGACGAGGCAACGCTGGCAGCGGGCGACGAGCTGCCGGCCGACTACGTCGAAAAATACATACCCAGGGGGAAGTTCATCGTCGCCCATGCCGGCACCATTGGCATCACCAATGCGCTGGACACCATGCTCGACTGCGCCGAGTCGATGAAGGACGATCCCCGGGTCCACTTCCTCGTCGTCGGCGAGGGCGACCTGCGGGCGCACTACCAGAGCAAGTACGCCCACCTGCCGAACCTGACCTTTGCCCCCCGGGTGCCCAAGCAGATGGTGCAGTCGGTGCTGTCACGCTGCGACCTGCTGTATTTCTCGGTGCACGTCTCGACCGTCTGGAAATACGGGCAGTCCCTGAACAAGGTGATCGACTACATGCTGGCCGGCAAGCCGGTGGTGGCGTCCTATACCGGCTACCCCTCGATGATCAACGAGGCGGACTGCGGCACCTACGTGCCGGCCGGCAATGTGGCGGCGCTACGCCAGGAGGTCCTGCGATATGCGGCCATGGGCGCGCCGGAGCGCGAGGTGATCGGCCGGCGCGGGCGGGAGTGGATCCTGGCCAACCGCCGCTATGAAACGCTGGCGAAAAATTACCTGGCGATCCTGTTCGACAGGCCGGCCGGGCTGGGTGAGTGACCCGATGAAGCGGCTCTTCGATCTGCTGGTGTCGCTGGGCCTGCTGGTGTCGCTGGGCCTGCCGCTGCTTCTGCTGTGTGCCATGGTGCGGCGCAAGCTCGGCAGCCCCGTGCTGTTTCGCCAGATGCGCCCCGGCCTGCATGGGCGGCCATTCATGATGGTCAAGTTCCGCACCATGACCGACGAGCGCGACCCGGACGGCGAGTTGCTGCCGGACGCCCAGCGGCTCACCGCCTTCGGTCGCTTCCTGCGCGCCAGCAGCCTGGACGAACTGCCCGAGTTGTGGAACGTGCTGCGCGGCGAGATGAGCCTGGTCGGCCCCCGTCCGCTGTTGATGGAATACCTGCCCTTGTACTCGGCCGAGCAGGCGCGGCGCCACGAGGTACGCCCGGGCATCACCGGCTGGGCCCAGGTGAACGGTCGCAACGCCCTGAACTGGGAGGATAAGTTCCGGCTCGATGTCTGGTATGTCGACCACCGCTCGTTCTGGCTGGATCTGCGCATCCTGTGGCTGACCGTACGCAAGGTATTGGTGCGCGAGGGCATCAGCGCGCAGGGCGAAGCCACCATGCCCAGGTTCACAGGGAGAGACTCATGAAGCGACTGGCATTGCTGGGCGCCAGCGGTCATGGCAAGGTCGTCGCGGACGCTGCCCTGATCTCTGGTTGGGATAGCGTGGAATTTTTCGACGATGCATGGCCAAACCGCCGCATGAACGGAATCTGGCCAGTCGCAGGCAATTCCGCTGACCTGATGGCGCGCGCGCGGGACTTCGATGGAGTCCACGTATCGATAGGCGATTGCGAAATCCGCTGGAAAAAACATTGCGAGTTGCGAACCGCCGGCGCGATGCTGGTTTCGGTGGTGCATCCCGCGGCGACAGTGAGCCGCCATGCCACGCTGGGGCAGGGCACGGTGGTGATGGCCGGCGCGGTCGTGAACATTGATGCTGCCGTGGGGCAAGCCTGCATAATCAATACCGGTGCGACGGTCGATCATGATTGCCGCATCGGTGACGGGGTCCATATTGGTCCGGGCGCTCACCTTTCCGGCCATGTCGAAATTGGCCAGCGGACTTGGGTGGGGGTCGGAGCGGCCGTCAAGCAGGGCTTGCGGATCGGGGACCGTGTCATGGTGGGGGCCGGCGCAGTGATCGTCCACCCTGTGCCCGACGCGCAAACGGTGGTGGGCAATCCGGCTCGGCCGCTGGAGCCCCGTGAGTAATGGATCGAAGCCAAAAAATCAGATGCTGAATACACCTTTCCCCCCCTGGCCCAGCTTCACCGAGGATGAAGCCCGGGCCGTGCAACGGGTTTTGCTGTCGAACAAGGTCAATTACTGGACGGGTAACGAGTGCCGGGAGTTCGAGAAAGAGTTTGCTGCCTGGTGCGGCACTGACCATGCCGTGGCGTTGGCCAATGGCACCGTGGCGCTTGACGTGGCGCTCAAGGCGCTGGAGATCGGTGCCGGCGATGAAGTGGTCGTGACGCCGCGCACCTTTATCGCGAGCGCTTCTTGCGTTGTGAATGCCGGTGCGAAACCAGTCTTTGCAGAGGTGGATGCTGACAGCGGGAACTTGACTGCCGAGACTATTGCGAAAGTCCTGACGCCGCGAACGAAGGCGGTGATCTGTGTGCACCTGGCAGGCTGGCCCTGCGACATGGACCCGATCATGGCGCTGGCGGCGCAGCATGGCTTCAAGGTGATTGAAGACTGTGCCCAGGCCCATGGGGCGCGCTACAAGGGGCGCAGCGTGGGCAGTATCGGCCATGTGGGGGCCTGGAGCTTCTGCCAGGACAAGATCATGACCACCGGGGGCGAAGGGGGCATGGTGACTACCGGTGATGAAACCCTGTGGCGCAAGATGTGGTCATACAAGGACCATGGCAAGAGCTACGCCGCAGTTTACGAACGTGAGCATCCGCCAGGTTTCCGCTGGGTGCACGAGAGTTTCGGGACGAACTGGCGCATGCTTGAAATGCAGGCCGTGATTGGCCGGCTCCAGCTCAAGAAGATGCCGGAGTGGAGTGCGCTTCGCGAAAAGCATTCACATGCCATCAGGGAGGTGTGCAGGGAATTCCCGGCGTTACGCGTCCCGCCGGTGCCGGTGGACATGAGGCACGCGCACTACAAGTGCTATGTATATGTCGACCCGGCACGCCTGCAGGACGGATGGGGACGTGATCGCATCATCGAAGAGATCAACAGGCAAGCTGTGCCCTGCTTTCAGGGGCCGTGCTCCGAGGTCTATCTCGAAAAGGCATTTGTCGATGCGGGACTGCAACCGAGCCAGCCACTGCCAGTCGCCAGGATGCTGGGCGAGACGAGCATCATGTTCCTGGTCCATCCTACCTTGCGAAAGCAGGATATCGACGCGACTTTGGTGGCTCTGCGCAACGTCATGCGGCTGGCGTCCAAGGAATGAGAGATCCCGGCAGCATGGCTATCCAGATCTCGCGTGTTCAGCCGTGGTTTGGAAAGCTTCTTCTCCCGAGGAAGGTGCATTGGGGGCTGTTTCTGGTCTACCTCGCGGTGCTGCCTGTCGCGGGCACGATCGCCCTCAGGAATGTCGTACTGGCAGTCTTGGTTGTGCAGTCCTTGTTTTTCTGCCTTGCCAACCTCAAGGCAGGAAGACGCCAGACTGGCGATGGTCTGTTCCCCGCCTGGCTCGTCCTGTGGGCGGCTTTTCTGGTTCTTTCTCCCTTGATCGCCGTGGATCGTGGCGCGGCCTGGCGGGAGCTTGGCGGGCAATGGCTGGAGTCGCTTCTGGCCTGGTTTGTCGCGTTTGTCGTGCTTGCGAGAATCACCCCGACCGTGTCGGTTTTTTTGTCGGTTGCGTTGGCGTCGGCTCTTTACCCGTTCTTTTATCTGGCCCTCTTCTTGTGGGCCTGGGTAGGCGGGTTCGGATTCCCCGCTTCCATCGAAGACATTTCGCTGGGGGATCTTTCGGTTGTGCTGGCGCGCAATATTGAAACGATCTCATGGCCGAGCCTGTCAGGCTTTCCTTGGGGTTTCCGGGGCTTTGATCCCATCCACGCCAATCTGGGGGCTGCCGCTGCACACGCATTCATCGCCTTCGCTGTGTGGGGGGTGGCTTGCTGGCAGAAGGGCCGGGAGATCAAAATTGCATGGCTGGTCTTACTTTTGAGCGCTGCATTCCTGAGTCCTGTCCTGGCCAACTCCCGGGCGTCGGTCCTGTGCATCGGCCTTCTGGTTCTTCTGGCCATCTTTGTCGCAGGGGCGATGCTGTGGCGGGAGAAATCTGTTGAGGGTATGAAGCCGACGGCAGGCCGGCTAAGCTCGCTCGGGATTCCGGTGCTGGGCGTGCTGTGCCTGATGGGTTTTCTTGCCTACCAGTCGTACGACAAGGATCCAAGATGGCGGACCATGCTCCACAAGGCCACCATCGGGTTCTGGGTTCCAGATGCCATGGATGTGGTCTGTCATGGCATCAGTGCGGAATTGGAGTCGGGCATCAGAAGCCGGCTGGCCGGTATGCCCGCGGTTCAGGTGGACGAGATCCTTCAGGGCATGGGGGGAGATGGGGGCCGGGTACTGGTGATGCGTGCCGGGCTGCAGCTTGTGTTTGAGCAGCCACTTGGTCTGGACGGTTCGCGGCACGCTTACAAGCGATTGATTCTTGCCAAGTGCGGCAAGGTTCCAGCCCTTGATTTTGCGCATCCCCATCAGGGCTGGATTGATCTGGCACTCGCGTTGGGATGGGCCGGCATGCTCCTGTACCTTGGGATGTTCATTTATCTCCTGCGGATGGCAGTGACCGGGCTGTTGAAGAGAGGATGGAACGGGTGGGAACTGGGGCTTCTCATGCTGTGTGTCTTCTGGATTTCCCGGGGGTTTTTTGATTCTGTATACCGGGAACATTACCTCCAGATGCAGGGCGCGATGATCGGATTTTTCTGGAGAGGGCTGCTTGGGGACGCCGGCAAGACGAGCGCGGATGCCAATTTGACCAAGAATCAGGGGCATGCCGCCCCGTAGCCAATTTGATTCGAGCAAGCAATCCACTTTTCACAAGGAGCAATGCATGAGCAATCTGATCACTATCCAAAGCCAGATCGAGAAGTTGCAAAAGCAGGCTGCAGAAATCAAGGCCAAGGATTTTGTCAACACGGTCAAGGAAATCCAGGCCAAGATGAAAGCCTTTGGCATCACATTGAAAGATCTGCAGCCGGTAGCAGAGAAGCGGCGCAAAGCAGCCGGTGCTGGCAAAGCATCGAGCGCCAAGAGACTGGCCAAGAAGGCGACCAAGGCGGCGGGCACACAGTCAGGCAAGCCCAGCAAACAGGCCGGTAAAAAGGTGGCACCCAAGTACCGCGGTCCCAACGGCGAAACATGGAGCGGCCGTGGTACGGCTCCGCGCTGGCTGGCACAACTCATGGCGCAGGGCAAGTCGCGGGAAAGCTTTGCCATCAAGAAGGGCTGAGATAGAGATCGGGCTCATGCAGAAAAAGATACTGGCTTGGCCACGGGCCGTGAAGCGGCTTGTGGTTGTGGCGATGGACGTAGCTCTGTCGCTGCTGGCGACGTGGGTGGCGTTTTCCTTGCGGCTGGACAGTCCTAACTGGCCGGATGAGATGCAGCTGCGCGTCTACGTACTGGCACCGCTGCTGGCCATTCCGGTGTTCATCCGCCTGGGCCTGTACCGGGCCATCTTCCGCTATACAGGCCAGGCAGCGCTGTTGACGACGGCCAAGGCCGTGGTGATCTATGGCGCCTTGTTCCTGGGGGCGCTGTTGTGGGCGCGCTGGGAAAATGTGCCACGCACCCTGGGGGTTCTGCAGCCGCTGATATTTCTGCTGCTTGTCGGTTCCAGTCGCGCGCTGGCGCGCTTCTGGCTGGCAGGTCGAGGGCGGGCAGATGGGACGCAGGCGCGTTTTCTGATCTATGGCGCCGGCATGGCCGGCGCCCAGACCGCTGCCGCGTTGGGGATGGGTGGTCAGTATGTGTTGCTGGGATTTGCCGACGACGATCCGGCCAAGATCGGGCGCAGCATCAACGGCGTGCATGTGTATGCCGGCGACGAACTGGCGACACTGGTGCACAAGGAAGGCGTGACGGACATCCTGCTGGCCCTGCCCAGCGTATCGCGCGAGCGCCGCAACCGCATCATCGAGAGCCTGCGCCACCTGCCGGTGCACATCCGCACCCTGCCGGGCATGTCGGATCTGACCAGTGGCCGGGTCACCGTGCAGGATTTCCGTGAACTCGACATTGAGGACCTGCTGGGCCGTGACCCCGTCCCGCCGGATACCGCCCTGCTGGCGAGGGACCTGGCGCAGATGGTCGTTCTGGTCACAGGGGCCGGCGGCAGCATCGGCAGCGAACTCTGCCGCCAGATCCTGCGGCAGCAGCCCAGCCGGCTGCTGCTGCTCGATCACAGTGAGTTTGCGCTCTACAGCATCCATCAGGAGTTGCAGGCTGCGTGCGCCGAGCTGGGCGGCGCGACCGGGCTGGTGCCCTTGCTGGGCAGCGTGAACCAGGAGGCGCGGCTGCATGAAATCTGTCGCCAGTACCGCCCGCACACGGTCTACCATGCCGCTGCCTACAAACACGTGCCCCTGGTGGAGTCCAACCCGGCCGAAGGCATACGCAACAACGTCTTCGGCACGCTGAACATGGCGCGTGCTGCGCGCGACTGCGGTGTCGCCCGCTTCGTGCTGGTGTCGACCGACAAGGCCGTGCGACCGACCAACGTCATGGGCGCCAGCAAGCGCATGGCCGAGCTGGTCTTGCAGGCGATGGCCGCCGAGGCCGGCCGGACCTGCTTCAGCATGGTGCGCTTTGGCAATGTGCTGGGTTCCAGCGGCAGTGTCGTGCCCCTGTTCCGTCGCCAACTCGCCGCGGGTGGCCCGCTGACGGTCACGCATGCGGACGTGACGCGTTATTTCATGACCATCCCCGAAGCCGCCCAGCTGGTGCTGCAGGCCGGCGCCATGGCGGGCGGCGGCGAGGTGTTCGTGCTCGACATGGGGGAGCCGGTGCGCATCCTGGACCTGGCGCATCGCATGGTCGAGTTGTCCGGGCTGACGGTGCGTGACCCCGAGCACCCCCAGGGCGACATCGAGATCGCCATCACCGGCTTGCGGCCCGGCGAGAAGCTCTACGAGGAGCTGCTGATCGGCGACAACCCCACGCCGACCGGCCATCCGCGCATCATGAAGGCGCACGAAGATTGCCTGCCCTGGCCCGAACTTCAGCAGCAGCTCGAGCGCCTGCAGCGCGCGGCCGAGACCGGCGACGAGGCCGGGATCCGTTCTGTGCTGCAGGCTTGTGTGCACGGCTTCCATGACGGGCCGTCACGGTGATCGGGCACAATCCAGCGACTGATTCCCGCGTGAGCCGACCATGACCGATACCCCCGCCATCGCCCCCCACGCCAAGGCCGAGATCCTGGCCCAGGCGCTGCCCTACATCCGCAAGTTCCATGGCAAGACCATGGTGATCAAGTACGGCGGCAATGCCATGACCGATCCGGCCCTGCAGGCGGCTTTTGCCGAGGATGTGGTGCTGCTCAAGCTGGTAGGCATCAACCCGGTGGTGGTGCACGGCGGCGGGCCGCAGATCGAGACGGCGCTCAAGCGCCTGGGCAAGAAGGGCGAGTTCATCCAGGGCATGCGCGTGACCGATGCCGAGACCATGGAAGTGGTGGAGTGGGTGCTGGCCGGTGAGGTGCAGCAGGACATCGTGGGCCTGATCAACCAGGCTGGCGGCAAGGCCGTGGGCCTGACCGGGCGCGACGGTGGCCTGATCCGCGCGAAAAAGCTCAGGCTGGTGGACGCCAGCGACCCGGGCAAGGTGCACGACGTCGGCCTGGTGGGCGACATCGAGTCCATCGACCCCAGCGTGGTCAAGGCCCTGCAGGACGACGCCTTCATCCCGGTCGTCAGCCCGATCGGCTTCGGCGAGCACAACGAAAGCTACAACATCAACGCTGATGTGGTGGCCGCCAAGCTGGCCACCGTGCTGCAGGCCGAGAAGCTGCTGATGCTGACCAATATCCCCGGCGTGCTGGACAAGCAGGGCCAGCTGCTGACCGAGCTGACCATGAAGCGTATCGACGAACTGGTGGCCGACGGCACCATCTCGGGGGGCATGCTGCCCAAGATCGCCGGTGCGCTGGACGCGGCCAAGAGCGGCGTGAACGCGGTGCACATCATCGATGGCCGTGTGCCGCACGCCATGCTGCTGGAAATCCTGACCGACCAGGCCTACGGGACGATGATCCGCTCCCATTGAGCGTGGCGCACAGACCAAAGAGAGTGGGCGACCACTGAGGAAAAACCCCTAGCCGGGCCTGTGCGAGAATGAAGAAAAGGGATTTCCGAACACCATGTCTGACGCCGAAAACACCTCCCCCGCAGCTGTCGCCGATACGCCGGTCCGCAAGCGTCCCAAGCCGGGCGAGCGCCGGGTCCAGATCCTGCAGGCCCTGGCCAGCATGCTGGAGCAGCCGGGCGCCGAGCGCATCACCACCGCCGCCCTGGCCGCCAAGCTGGAGGTGAGTGAGGCCGCCCTGTACCGGCATTTCGCCAGCAAGGCCCAGATGTTCGAAGGCCTGATCGAGTTCATCGAGCAGGCCGTGTTCACCCTGGTGGGCCAGATCGCCGAGCGCGAGGCCGCCGCCACCGATCCGGCCGCGGGTTCCCGCCATGCCGGCAAGGTGGTCACCATGCTGCTGCAGTTCGCCGAGAAGAATCCCGGCATGGTGCGCGTCATGGTGGGCGACGCCCTGGTGTTCGAGAACGAACGCCTGCAGCAGCGCATGAACCAGTTTTTCGACAAGATCGAATCCACCCTCAAGCAGTGCTTGCGCGACGGTGCGCAGTCGGGCGGTTCGATGACGCCCACGGCCGATGCCCAGGTGCAGTCCTCGGTGCTCACGGCCTTCGTGGTCGGGCGCCTGCAGCGCTTCGCGCGCTCGGGTTTCCGGCGCATGCCCACCGAGCACCTGGACGCCAGCCTGGGCCAGATGCTGCGCTGAGCGGCCTGTGCCGCGCGGCCCGCTGATCGGGCCCCATAAAAAAACAGGAGACTTCATGAAACTCGTGCGTTACGGCAATCCGGGCAAGGAAAAGCCGGGCCTGATCGACGCGGCCGGCAAGCTGCGTGACCTCAGCGCCATGGTGCCGGACATCGGCCCGGCCCAGCTGACGGATGCCGCGCTGGCCAGATTGCTCAAGCTCAAGACCGACAAGCTCCCCCTGGTGCGCGGCAAACCGCGCATGGGCTGCCCGGTGAACGGCATCGGCAAGTTCATCGCCATCGGCCTGAACTACAGCGACCATGCCAAGGAAGCCGGCATGCCTATTCCCAAGGAGCCCATCGTCTTCACCAAGGCCATCAGCTGCATCCAGGGCCCGGACGACAATGTCATGCTGCCCAGGGGCTCGGTCAAGGGTGACTGGGAGGTGGAGCTGGGCGTGGTGATCGGCAAGCAGGCGCGGCATGTCACACAAAAGGCGGCGCTGGACCATGTGGCGGGTTATTGCCTGTCCAACGACGTCAGCGAGCGCGAGTTCCAGCTTGAGCGCGGCGGCCAGTGGGACAAGGGCAAGGGCTGCGACACCTTTGGTCCGCTGGGCCCCTGGCTGGTGACGAAGGACGAGATCGAGAACCCGCAGCGGCTGGCCATGTGGCTGGACGTCAACGGCCAGCGCATGCAGACCGGCAACACCCGCACCATGATCTTCAGCGTGGCCAAGATCGTCAGCCACCTGAGCGAGTACATGACATTGATGCCTGGCGACGTCATCATCACCGGCACCCCACCCGGCGTGGGGCTGGGCATGAAACCCCAGCGTTTCCTGAAGGCGGGCGACGTCATGACCCTGGGCATCGAGGGCCTGGGCACCCAGACCCAGCGGGTGGTTCCCTTCAAGCGCTGAGGCCTGGGTAGAAGCCCTGACTGGACGCCGGCCCCATGCCGGCGTAATCTTTTTGGGCCGGCGGATTGACGGGCGGTTTTTTTCGTGCAAAATAGCACGACCGTTCGTTTTTATTCCTCACCATGTCCCTTGCCACCCCGGCCGCCAAACCGTCACGCAGCGCCACTCGCGAGAAACCCCGCGACGGCCGCGCCCTGCACAAGGGCCAGCAGACCAAGCTGGCTATCGTCGATGCCGCCCTCGGCCTGGCCACCCAGATCGGCCTGGAGGGCTTGAGCATCGGCGTGCTGGCCGAGGTGACCGGCATGAGCAAGTCGGGCGTCTTCGCCCACTTTGGCTCGCGTGAGGAGCTGCAGATCTCGGTCATCCGCGAGTATTTCGGCCGCTTCGAGCAGGAAATCTTCTATCCCGCGCTGCACGAGGCGCGCGGCCTGCCGCGCCTGCAGGCCCTGTTCTCCAACTGGATGAAGCGGGTGACCGTGGAAATCCAGTCCGGCTGCATCTTCATCAGCGGCGCCGTCGATTTTGACGACCGGCCCGGCCCCGTGCGCGACGCCCTGGCCAGCTCGGTCAAGACATGGCTGGCGGCCGTGCAGCGTGCCGTGGTGCAAGCCAAGGAAGAGGGGCATCTTGCGCCTGATGCCGATGCGAGCCAGATCGGTTTCGAGATCCACGGCCTGATCCTGGCCGTGCATTACGAGGCCCGTTTTCTCAAGACCCCCGGATCGATAGCGCGCGCCAACCAGGCCTTCGAGCAAATCCTGGCCCGCTACGGCAGCGAGCCGGCAACCGTCAAGGCGTTGTCATCCAGGCCGGCGACGGTCAAGGCCGTCCGCAAATCCACCACCAGATCTACCACCAAATCCAACCAGGAGTAACGCCATGCCCAGCTACAACCCGCCCCTGCGCGACATGCAGTTCGTGATGCACGAAGTGCTCAACGTCACCGAACAACTCAAGCAGATCCCGCGCCACGCCGACACCGATGCCGACACCATCAACGCGGTGCTGGAAGAGGGGGGCAAGTTTGCCGCCAACGTGATCTTCCCGCTCAACATCAGCGGCGATGCCGAAGGCTGCAAGCTGGACAAGACCACGCACGAAGTCGCCGCACCCAAGGGCTTCAAGGAAGCCTATGCGCAGTACGTGGAAGGCGGCTGGGCCGCGCTGAGCTGCGACCCGGACTACGGCGGCCAGGGCCTGCCCTTTGTGCTGAACCAGTGCATCTACGAGATGATGAACTCGGCCAACCAGGCCTGGACCATGTACCCCGGCCTCTCGCACGGCGCCTACGAGGCCCTGCATGCCCACGGCACCGACGAGCAGAAGAAGCTCTACCTGCCCAAGCTGGTCAGCGGCGAGTGGACCGGCACCATGTGCCTGACCGAACCCCATTGCGGTACCGATCTGGGCATGCTGCGCAGCAAGGCCGAGCCCCAGGCCGACGGCAGCTACAAGCTCAACGGCGCCAAGATCTTCATCAGCGCCGGCGAACACGACCTGGCCGAGAACATCGTGCACCTGGTGCTGGCCCGCCTGCCCGACGCGCCCAAGGGCAGCAAGGGCATCAGCCTGTTTGCCGTGCCCAAGTACAACGTGAAGGCCGACGGCTCCCTGGGCACGCGCAACGGCATCTATTGCGGCGGCCTGGAGCACAAGATGGGCATCCACGCCAACTCCACCTGCCAGATGATTCTGGAAAACGCCGTCGGCACCCTGGTGGGCCAGCCCAACAAGGGCCTGCAGGCCATGTTCGTGATGATGAACGCCGCGCGCCTGGGCGTGGGCAACCAGTCCCTGGGCCTGACCGAAGTGGCCTACCAGAACGCCCTGATCTACGCCAAGGACCGCATCCAGATGCGCAGCCTTTCGGGCACCAAGGCCAAGGACAAGGACGCCGACCCCATCATCGTGCACCCCGATGTGCGCAAGATGCTGCTCACCGCCAAGGCCTATGCCGAAGGCGGCCGTGCCCTGGCCTGCTATTGCGCCATGCTGCTGGACCAGCACCTCTATCACCCTGACGAGAAGGTGCGCAAGGACAGCGATGAAATGCTGGCCCTGCTGACCCCCATCATCAAGGCCTTCCTGACCGACAACGGCTTTGAAGCCACCGTGATGTGCCAGCAGGTCTTCGGCGGCCACGGCTACATCAAGGAGTGGGGCATGGAGCAGTTCGTGCGCGATGCCCGCATCAACATGATCTACGAAGGCACGAACACCGTGCAGTCACTGGACCTGCTGGGCCGCAAGATCCTGGGCAACAACGGCGCCACGCTCAAGAAGTTCGGCAAGCTGGTCGGCCAGCTGGTGGAAGCCGAAGGCGTCAACGAGAAGATGGCCGAGTTCATCAACCCGCTGGCCTACCTGGGTGACCAGATGACCAAGTTCACCACCGAAGTCGGCTTCAAGGGTTTCCAGAACCCCGACGAGGTGGGCGCCGCCGCCGTGGACTACCTGCGCGTCGCCGGCCACCTGGTGTTCGGTTATTTCTTCGCCCGCATGGCCTCGGTCGCGCTGAAGGAAATCGCCGCTGGCAACACCGACCCCTTCTACCAGGCCAAGCTGCAGACCGCGCGTTTCTACTTCGCCAAGCTCTTCCCCGAGACCGCGTCGCTGATGCGCACCGCCCGTGCCGGCTCCAAGGTCCTGATGGACACCGATCTGGCCCTGGCCTAAAAATGATGCCCTCCCGAAGCGCCTGCGGCGCCTCCCTCCCAGGAGGGCGCACCCAGTGGCCCGGCAAAGCCGGTTCCACGGGTGCCCTGGCTTGGGTGGCTGGCGTGCTGCTGCTGTTCGCGACGACTGCGACGCTGGCGCAGGCCACGCCCGTGGGCTTGTGGCGCAGCATCGATGACAAGACCGGCACGGCCAAGGCCGAGATCCGCATCCGTGCGGGTGCCGACGGCGTGCTCAGCGGTGTCGTGGAACGTGCGCTCGTGACCTCGGACCAGCCCAACTGTGATCTCTGCGCCGATGACCGCAAAGGCAAACCCAAGGTCGGGCTGGAGATCATCCGCGGCGCGAAAAAGTCCGAGGATGCCGATGTGTGGGAACAGGGCAAGATTCTCGATCCCGAGAACGGCAAGAACTACACGCTGCGCATGACCCCGCTCGAAGGCGGCAGCAAATTGCAGATCCGGGGTTATGTCGGCCCCTTCTACCGGACCCAGGTCTGGACCCGCGTCCAGTAAAAATCAACCAGGAAGACAACCATGTCTCGATTCCAAGTCAGAAAAGTTGCCGTGCTCGGTGCCGGCGTGATGGGCGCGCAGATCGCCGCTCATCTGGTCAACGTCAAGGTGCCGGTCGTGCTGTTCGACCTGCCGGCCAAAGAAGGCCCGAAGAACGGCATCGTCACCAAGGCCATCGACAACCTCAAGAAGCTCAAGCCCTCGCCACTGGGCGTGGCCGACGACGCCGGCCTGATCCAGGCCGCCAACTACGAAGAGAACCTGGACCTGCTCAAGGACTGCGACCTCATCATCGAGGCCATTGCCGAGCGCATGGACTGGAAGCTCGATCTTTACAAGAAGATCGCCCCCTTTGTCGCCAAGCACGCCATCGTCGCATCCAACACCTCGGGCCTGTCCATCACCAAGCTCTCCGAGGTGTTGCCGCAGGAAATCAAGCCGCGCTTCTGCGGCATCCATTTCTTCAACCCGCCGCGTTACATGTACCTGGTGGAGCTGATCGCCACGCCGACCACCCAGCCCATCATCCTGGACCAGCTCGAGACCTTCGTCACCAGCGGCCTGGGCAAGGGCGTGGTGCGCGCCAAGGACACGCCCAACTTCATCGCCAACCGCGTCGGCATCGCCGGCATGCTGGCCACCATGAAGGAAGTCGAGAACTTCGGCCTGAGCTACGACGTCGTCGATGACCTGACCGGCAAGAAGCTGGGTCGCGCCAGCTCGGGCACCTTCCGCACCGCCGACGTGGTGGGCCTGGACACCATGGCCCACGTGGTCAAGACGCTGCAGGACAACCTGGATGAGAAGAGCGACCCCTTCTACGCCAGCTTCGGCACGCCGCCCGTGCTCAAGACCCTGATCGAGATGGGCAACCTGGGCCAGAAGAGCAAGGCCGGTTTCTACAAGAAGGTCGGCCGCGACATCCTGCGCTTCGACTTGGCGGGCAAGGAGTATGTGCCCGGCGGCGAGAAGGCCGATGCCGTCTACGAGCGCATGCTCAAGAAGCCGGCCGGCGAGCGCCTCAAGCTCTTGCGCAACGCCGAAGGCGCGCAAGGCCGCTTCCTCTGGGCCATCCTGCGCAATAGCTTCCACTACGCGGCCGTGCACCTGGCCACCATTGCCGACACCGCGGCCGACGTGGACCTGGCCATGCGCTGGGGCTTCGGCATGAAACAAGGCCCCTTCGAACTCTGGCAGCAGGCCGGCTGGCTCGAAGTGGCCCAGATGATCCAGGAAGATATCGCTGCCGGCAAGGCGCTGAGCAAGGCGCCGCTGCCCAAGTGGGTGTTCGAAGGCCCGGTGGCCAAGGCCGGCGGCGTGCACACGCCCGAAGGTTCCTTCAACCCGACCACGGGCAAGTTCCAACCGCGCCGCCAGTTGCCGGTCTACGGCATCCAGTACTTCCGTGAAAGCCTGCGGGGTGACGGCTCGCCCGACTACAAGACGGCGGGCAAGACCCTGTTCGAAGACGAGGCCATCCGCCTGTGGACGCTGGACGAGAACGTGGATGCCGCCAGCGGCAGCGTGCTGATCGCCAGCATCAAGAGCAAGATGCACGCGATCAGCCCTGACGTGGCCGAAGGCCTGGCGCGCGGTGTCGCACTCGCCGAGCAGCAGTACCAGGGCATGGTGATCTGGTCGGGCGACGAGCCTTTCAGCGTGGGCGCCGACCTGCAGGCCATGTTGCCCGCCTTCATGATCGCCGGCGTCAGCGCCATCGACGGCGCGGAACAAGAGCTGCAGAACCTCATGTTGCGCATCCGCTATGCCGGTGTGCCCGTGGTGTCGGCCGTGCGCGGCATGGCCCTGGGCGGCGGCTGCGAGCTGGCCGTGCACTCGGCACGCCGTGTCGTGGCGATGGAGTCCTACATCGGTCTGGTCGAGGTGGGCGTGGGCCTGATCCCCGGCGCTGGCGGCCTGACCTATATCGCGCGCCGCGCGGCCGAGAACATGGCCGCCTCCACAGGCAAGGACATCCTGCCCTTCCTGACCGAAGGCTTCACCGCCGCGGCCATGGCCAAGGTAGGCACCAGCGCGCTCGAATCGCGCAAGCTGGGTTATCTGCTGGACAGCGACCTCGTCGTGCCCAACAAGGACGAACTGCTCTACACCGCGCTCAATGAAGCCCGTGCCATGTACCAGGGCGGCTGGCGCGCCCCGCACAAGCGACTCTTCCCGGTGGCGGGCCGCAACGGCCTGGCCACCATCAAGGCCCAGCTGGTCAATATGCGCGACGGCGGTTTCGTCAGCGCACACGACTTCCACATCGCCACCCTGATCGCCAACGTGGTCTGCGGCGGTGACGTCGATGCCGGCACCCTGGTGAGCGAGGAGTACCTGATGGCCCTGGAGCGCCAGGCCTTCTGTGCGCTCATCGTCCATCCCAAGACCCAGGAACGCATCATGGGCATGCTCTCCACCGGCAAGCCGGTGCGCAACTGACCGGCTGCAGCAAAGGAATCATCATGAAACAAGTTCAAGACGCCTACATCGTTGCCGCCACACGCACGCCCATTGGCCGCTCGGGCCGCGGCTTCTTCCGCAACACCCGCCCCGACGACCTGCTGGTCGCGGCCATCAGGAGCGCCATGCTGCAGGTGCCCACGCTGGACCCCAAGGCCATCGAGGACGCCATCATCGGCTGCTCCTTCCCCGAGGCCGAGCAGGGCATGAACATGGCGCGCATCGCCGTGGGCCTGGCCTTCAACCACCCCGTGGGCGGCGTGACGGTCAACCGCTTCTGCGCCTCGGGCGTCACGGCCATCCAGATGGCCGCCGACCGCATCCGCGTGGGCGAGGCTGACGTGCTGATCGCCGGCGGCGCCGAGTCCATGAGCCTGGTGCCCATGGGCGGTGTGAAACCCTCCTTCAACCCCGAAGTCTTTGCCCGCGACGAGAACGTCGGCATTGCCTACGGCATGGGGCTGACGGCCGAGAAGGTGGCCCAGCAGTGGAAGGTCACGCGCGAGATGCAGGACGCTTTTGCGCTGGAGTCGCACCAGCGGGCGATCAGGGCGCAGAAAGCCGGCGAGTTCGCCGCCGAGATGACGCCCATCGACGTGGTCGAGCGCACGCCCAATCTGGCGACTGGCGAGGTCAGCACCAAGAAACGCACCGTCAATCTGGACGAAGGCGCGCGCGCCGACACCACGTTGGAGGCATTGGGCAAGCTCAAGCCGGTCTTCGCGGCCCGCGGCAGCGTGACCGCCGGCAACAGCTCGCAGACCAGCGACGGCGCCGGCGCGCTGATCCTGGCCAGCGAGAAGGCGGTCAAGCAGTTCGGCCTCAAGCCCCTGGCGCGTTTTGTCAGCTTCGCGGCGCGTGGTGTGCCGCCCGAGATCATGGGCATCGGCCCCATCGAGGCCATTCCCGCCGCGCTGCGCTACGCCGGCCTCAAGCACGAGGACATCGGCTGGTTCGAGCTCAACGAAGCGTTTGCTGCCCAGTCGCTGGCCGTGATCAACAGCCTGGGCCTGGACCCGTCCAAGGTCAACCCCATGGGCGGCGCCATCGCTTTGGGTCACCCGCTGGGCGCCACTGGCGCCATCCGCGCGGCCACGGTGGTGCATGCCCTGCACCGCCATAACCTCAAGTACGGCATGGTGACCATGTGCGTGGGGACGGGGCAGGGCGCTGCCGGCATCTTCGAGCGCGTTTAGGGCTACTGCGCGGGCGTGATGCGTCGTTGGGCGGTGCTCGCAATCCTCACGTACCCCAAGGTACGTTCCGGTTGCTGCGCTCCGTCCGCCTAGCCTGACGCTCGCTCGCTACGCCCTGAGCCATACAGCCTGATCGGCGGAAGGAAAGAGCATGCAGACACAGCGTAGGGAATTGCCACTCGAAGGCGGCGGCGCGCTCGCGCTGCGGGTCTGCGAGCCGTCCGGCGAGGCCCGGGCCACGGTGGTCATCGGCGGCGCCATGGGCGTGCCGCAGGATTACTACGCACCCTATGCCAGCTGGCTGGCGGCCCAGGGCTACCGCGTCTGGAGCTTCGACTACCGGGGCCACGGCGAATCGCTGCCGCACACGCCCGGCCACAGCCTGCGTGGTTTCAAGGCCGACCTGTTCGACTGGGCGCGGGACTACGAGACGGTGGTGCTGACGGCCCGGCGCGAGCTGCCGGCGCAGCCGCTCTACCTGCTCGGCCACAGCCTGGGTGCGCAGCTGCCCGGCCTGTTCCGCCATCCAGACCAGGTGGACGGCCTGTTCAGCATTGCCGCCGGCAGCGGTTACTGGCGCGAGAATGCGCCGCAGTTGCGTCGTCGGGTGCTTTTCTTCTGGCACGTGATGGTGCCGCTGGCCACGCGTGTCTGCGGTTATTTCCCGGGCCGGCGTCTGGGCATGGTGGGTAACCTGCCGGCCGGCGTGATCCATCAATGGCGGCGCTGGTGCATGCATCCGCGCTACAGCGCCGGTGCCGAGGGGCAGGCGGTGGCGCAGCGTTATGCCGGCGTGCGTTTCCCGCTGCTGGCCTGGTCTTTCAGCGATGACGAGCTGATGACGCTGCGCGGCACGCACAGCCTGATCAATCTCTACAGTGTGGCCCCGCGCCAGGTCTTGACCATCCATCCGGTCGAAGTGCCGTCGCGCCGCATCGGCCACTTCGGTTTCTTCCGCGAGGCCATGCGTCCCACGCTGTGGCCGCGCAGCCTGGCCGCCCTGCAGTCCCTGGCTGCCTCCGGCGTCCCACCGGGGACGCAAGCGGTGGCTGTACCAGTGCACACTATGCAGCCATGAAACCGCACGCCTTCGACGCCGCCATCGCGCTGGATCGGGTCGCCCCCGGCCGTTATGCCGGGCGCACCAGCGAGGCCTACTGGAACATGGTGGGGCCTTTTGGTGGCTGCACGGCGGCGACCGTGTTGCAGGCCGTGCTGAACCATCCGGAGTTGTTGGGCACGCCGCTGTCCATCACCGTCAACTACGCCGGTGCCCTGGCGCAAGGGCCCTTCGAAGTGCAGTTGTTGCCTGTGCGGACCAACCGCTCCACCCAGCACTGGACGGCGGCCATCGTGCAGAACGATGCCCAGGGCCAGCCCGTCGTCGCGACCACGGCCACCGTCATCACCGCGGTGCGGCGCGAGACCTGGAGCCTGTCGGACCTGCCCATGCCGGGCGTGCCCCGGCCCGCCGAGGCGCAGGCCATGCGCTACGACAAGGCCATGGCCTGGCTGGACCATTACGAACTGCGTCCGGTCAGTGGTTTGATCCCGCAGGCCTGGGACGGCCGCCAGCACGACCACAGCGTTTCGCAGCTGTGGATGCGCGACCAGCCGCCGCGCCCGCTGGACTTCTGCTCGCTGCTGGCCCTGTCCGACATCTTCTACCCACGGGTCTGGCTGCGCCGCGCCACGCGCGTGCCGGCCGGTACCGTCTCCATCACCACCTACTTTCACGCCGGCGAGAAGGAGCTGCAGGCCACCGGCAGCGGCTACCTGTTGGGGCAGGCGCGCGGCCAGGAATTCCGCAACGGCTTTTTCGACCAGTCGGCCCAGCTCTGGAACGAGGCTGGTACCCTGCTCTGCACCTCGCACCAGATCGTCTATTTCAAGGAATGAACACCATGTCCGACATCCTCGTCCACACCGAAGCCGGCGTTGCCACGATCAGTTTCAACCGCCTGGAGCGCAAGAACTCCATCACCTCGGCCATGTACGCCACCCTGGCCGACGCCGTGACCCAGGCGGCAACTGACGCGGCCGTGCGTGTGCTGGTGTTCCAGGGGCACGAGACCGTGTTCTCGGCTGGCAACGACATCGGCGACTTCCTGAACCAGCCGCCTTCGGATGGTGATGCGCCGGTGTGGCGCTTCATGCGCGCGCTGGCCGCCTTTCCCAAGCCGGTGATTGCCGCGGTCAGCGGCCCGGCCGTGGGCATCGGCACCACCCTGCTGTTCCATTGCGACCTGGTCTATGCCGGCGACAACGCGGCCTTCTCCATGCCTTTCGTGAACCTGGGCCTGTGCCCGGAGTTCGCCTCCAGCATCACGGTGACGCAGATGTTCGGTTACCACCGCGCGGCCGAGGCCCTGCTGATGGGTGAGCCCTTCATGGCCGAGGCCGCGCTGGAAGCCGGCCTGGTCAACCGCGTGCTGCCGCCCACCGAAGCCAATGGCTACGCGCAGGCGCAGGCGCGCAAGCTCGCGGCCAAGCCCCTGTCCTCCCTGATCGAGACCAAGCGCCTGATGAAAAAGGGCCAGGCGGCCCAGATCATGGCGCAGATGGGCGAGGAGGGCGCCAGCTTCGGCCGCATGCTGCGCGAGCCGGCCGCGCGCGAGGCCTTTGGTGCTTTCATGGAGAAGCGCAAACCCGACTTCTCCAAAGTCTGATGAAGGCGCCAGCGCCTTTTCCGGCCAGCGGTTTCGAGCCCGAGTTCATCGCGGCGCTCAAGGATATCTTCGAGCAGAAGATCGCCTTCAATCGCGTGCTGGGCTTGCAGATCACCCAGATCTCACCCGAGCGGGTGACGGCCCGCATTGCCATGAAACCCGAGCTGATCGGCCACTTCGGCCACCAGCGCATCCATGGTGGCGTCATCAGCGCCGGGCTGGATGCCATGGGCGGCCTGGCCGTGATGGCCGCCATCGGTGCGCGCCACATGGACGAGTCGCCGCTGCAGCGCCTGCAGCGCTTCGGCAAGCTGGGCACCATCGACCTGCGCGTCGACTACCTGCGTCCAGGCATCGGTGAGCAGTTCGAGCTGCGCGCCGAAGTGCTGCGCCTGGGTTCGCGCGTGGCGTCCACGCGCATGGAGTTCCTGGACGCCGAGGGCAAGCTGCTGTCGAGCGGCGCGGCCGCCTACATCGTCTCCTGAGCTATTGCTTCAGGCCGCAGGCCGGTGCGGCACCAGGCGCGGCTTGCCCTGCTCATCGATGGCCACGTAGGTCAGGTTGGCTTCCGTCACCTTGACGAACTGGCCCTGGGCCTGGAAGCGCTCGGCGTAGACCTCCACCTTGACCGTGATCGAGGTCTTGCCGATGCGCGTGAGCTTGGAATAGAAGGACAGGATGTCGCCCACGCGCACCGGCTGCTTGAAGATGAACTCGTTCACCGCCACGGTGGCGATACGGCCGCCCGCATAACGCGCCGGGATCACCGAGCCGGCCAGGTCGACCTGGGCCATGACCCAGCCGCCGAAGATGTCGCCATTGGCATTGCTGTCGCCTGGCATGGGGATGACCTTGAGCACCAGCTCCTCGTCGGACGGGGGCTGGAGGGTGGCGGTGCTGGGGAATTCGCTCATGGGTGACAATCTCGGAAAACTCGTCACCGGATTGTCCCCCATGCGCCGCTACGGCGAAACCGCCGCCCCCCACGCCCCTGCCCAGCCCGCTGCCGGCCAGCCGCGCTCCGACTGGTCCACGCTGCAGCGTCTCTTCCCCTACCTCTGGGCCTACAAGTGGCGTGTCATCGCGGCGCTGAGCTTCATGGTGGGCGCCAAGCTGTCCAATGTGGGCGTGCCCCTGCTGCTCAAGGAACTGGTGGACGGCATGGGCTTGCGCCCCAGCGACCCGGCCGCGCTGTGGCTGGTGCCGGCGGCGCTGCTGCTGGCCTACGGCGCCCTGCGCTTCATGACCTCGCTGTTCACCGAACTGCGCGAACTGGTCTTCGCCAAGGCCACCGAGGGCGCCGCGCGCACCATCTCGCTGCAGGTGTTCCGCCACCTGCATGCGCTGAGCCTGAGGTTTCATCTGGAGCGCCAGACCGGCGGCATGACCCGTGACATCGAGCGCGGCACGCGTGCCGTGCACTCGCTCATTTCCTATTCTCTCTACAGCATCGTGCCCACGCTGATCGAATTCACGCTGGTGCTCACGCTGCTGGCGGTGAAGTTCGACTTCGGTTTCGTCTGGATCACGCTGGCCGCGCTGGTGACTTACATCATTTTCACGGTCACGGTGACCGAATGGCGCACGCGTTTCCGCCGCCGCATGAACGAGCTCGATTCCACCGCGCACAGCCGCGCGGTCGACTCGCTGCTCAACTACGAGACCGTCAAGTACTTCAACAACGAGGAGTTCGAGGCGCGCCGTTACGACGAGAACCTGGAGCACTACCGCCGCGCGGCCGTCAAGAGCCAGACCAGCCTGAGCCTGCTCAACACGGGTCAGCAGCTCATCATCGCCACCGGCCTGGTGGCCATGCTGTGGCGCGCCACCCAGGGCGTGATCGACGGCCGCATGACCCTGGGCGACCTGGTCATGATCAACGCCCTGATGATCCAGCTCTACATCCCGCTGGGTTTCCTGGGTGTGCTCTACCGCGAGATCAAGCAGAGCCTGACCGACATCGACAAGATGTTCACCCTGCTGGAGCGCGAGCGTGAGGTGGCCGACGCGCCGGGAGCGCTGCCGCTGCAGGTGGCGCAGGCCGAGGTGAGATTCGAGCATGTCAGCTTCTCGTACGAGCCCGCGCGCACCATCCTGCATGAGGTGAGCTTCGAGATTCCGGCCGGCAAGACCGTGGCTGTGGTCGGCCCCTCGGGCGCGGGCAAATCGACCCTGGCCCGTTTGCTCTACCGTTTCTACGACGTCAGCGGCGGGCGCATCACCATCGCCGGCCAGGACATCCGCCAGGTCACGCAGTCCAGCCTGCGGCAGGCCATCGGCATCGTGCCGCAGGACACCGTGCTGTTCAACGACACGGTGGAATACAACATCGCCTACGGCCGCCCCGGTGCCGGCCGTGCCGAGGTGGAAGAGGCGGCGCGCGCCGCCCACATCCACGGCTTCATCAGCGCCACGCCCAAGGGCTACGACACCATGGTGGGTGAGCGCGGGCTCAAGCTCTCGGGCGGCGAGAAGCAGCGTGTGGCCATCGCCCGCACCCTGCTCAAGGACCCGCCCGTGCTGATCTTCGACGAGGCCACCTCGGCGCTGGACTCGGCCAACGAGCGCGCCATCCAGGCCGAGCTCAGGAGCGTGGCCCAGGGCAAGACCACGCTGGTCATCGCCCACCGTCTCTCGACGGTGGTGGATGCGCACGAGATCCTGGTCATGGAAGCCGGTCGCATCGTCGAGCGTGGCTCGCACAATGCGCTGCTGGCCCGCAACGGCACCTATGCCCGCATGTGGGCGCTGCAGCAAAGTGCGGAGTGACTGGCGGCGCCGGGCTTTCTTGCTCCCCCATCCGGCCCGGCCATAATGGGCGACAGGTAGAAACACGTCGTGTCCATGCTACGAACCACGCTGACCACCGTCCTGCTGGGTGAACCCGGGCGGCATCGGTTGCGGGTTCTCATGACGCTATTGACGCTGCTCGCCTACCTCCTGTTTGTCTTGTTGCAGCTGGTGATGAACCGCTATGGCCTGATCGAAACCCGGACCGCGTTCTGGTTGAGCGCGTATTGCCTGCTGGGGTCGGCAGGTTTCTACCTTCTGCTGCGCTCGCGTCTGAGTGAGCGCATTTCGGTCGAACCCTCCCTGATGGTCTGGCAGAACATGCACAGCGTGCTGGCCGTCGTCTGGGCGTATGCGGCTGTCGCGTCTGTGCGGGGTGCCGTGCTGGCCATCCTCGTGCTGATCGTGGCCTATGGCATGTTTGCCCTGAGCGCGCGCCAGGCGCGCTGGCTGGCATTGGTTTCCGTGCTTCTCCTGGCGGCGGCCATGTTCTGGAAAAGCCGGACCGATCCCCAGGCGTACCCGGCCTCGGTCGAGGCGGTCCATCTGGCGATCGTGACCATCGTCCTGCTGGGCGTGTCCGCGCTTTCGATACGCATGGGCGCGTTGCGGGCCCATCTCAAGACGCAGCGGCGTGAGCTGGAAGCTTCGCTGGAACGC
Organism: uncultured Hylemonella sp.; assembly: GCA_963512175.1. GTDB lineage: Bacteria > Pseudomonadota > Gammaproteobacteria > Burkholderiales > Burkholderiaceae_C > Hylemonella. The sequence continues at coordinate 188,158 of CAUPLI010000002.1, forward strand.
ATCCAGCGGCTGGCGACGCAGGACGAGTTGACCGGACTGGTCAATCGACGCCACATGACCGCGCTGCTGCGGGCCGAGCAACTGCGCCAGCAGCGCAGCGGCCAGGCCATGAGTGTGGTGATGCTGGATTTGGACTACTTCAAGCGCATCAACGACAGCCACGGCCATCAAGCCGGGGATGCCGCGTTACGCACTTTCGCGCAGTGCATCCAGCCGCTGCTGCGTGGCGCTGACGTGCTGGCACGCTGGGGTGGCGAGGAGTTCCTGCTCATGCTGCCCGAGACGGGGCAGAAGGAGGCGCTCCAATGCGTCCAGCGCATGCGCGGGGGGCTGGCACAGACCTCGTTCGATGCGATTGCGCCTGGGCTGCAGCTGACCTTTTCGGCCGGCCTGGCCGTCTGCCAGCCCGGCGAGTCGATCGACGCCAGGATCGAGCTGACCGACAAGGCGTTGTACCGTGCCAAGGAGGCCGGGCGCAACTGCACCGTCAGCGCCTGAACCCTGATCACACAATTCATCGACCTCATGGAAACCAAGTGGCTTGAAGACTTCGTCAGCCTGGCCGAGACGCGCAGCTTCAGCCGTTCGGCCCAGCTGCGCCACGTGACGCAGCCGGCCTTCTCGCGCCGCATCCAGTCGCTGGAGGCCTGGGCCGGCACCGACCTGGTGGACCGCAGCGCCTACCCCACGCGCCTCACGCCCGCCGGTGAAACCCTCTACGGCCAGGCGCTGGAGATGCTGCAATCCCTGCAGCACACCCGTGCCATGCTGCGCAGCCATACGGCGGCCGGCGAGGACGTGATCGAGTTCGCCGTGCCGCACACCCTGGCCTTCACCTTCTTCCCGGCCTGGGTCTCCAGCCTGCGCGAGAACTTCGGTCCTTTCAAGAGCCGGCTGATCGCCCTCAATGTGCATGACGCGGTGATCCGCCTGACCGAAGGCAGCTGCGACCTGCTGCTGGCCTATCACCATGCCTCGCATCCTTTCCAGCTCGATGCCGAGCGCTATGAACTCGTCAGCCTGGGGCAGGAGACCATCGCGCCGTATTCACGGCCCGATGCCCAGGGCCAGCCGCTGTTCCCGCTGCCCGGGCGCGCCGAGCAGCCCTTGCCTTATCTGGGGTATGCGCCAGGCGCCTACCTGGGCCAGGTGGTGGATTTCATGCTCAAGCAGGCGGGCACGGCCATCCATCTGGACCGTGTCTACGAGACCGACATGGCCGAAGGCCTGAAGGCCATGGCGCTCGAAGGCCATGGCCTGGCCTTCCTGCCGCACAGCGCGGTGCGCAACGATTTGCGGGCCGGCCGTCTGGTCAGTGCTGCGCCAGCGGCCCTGTCGGGTCTGCAGATCACCATGGACATGCGCTTGTATCGGGAAAAACCCCAAGGCAAGCAGACGCCCAAGCGCACGGCCGAGGCGCTCTGGCGCTTTCTGGCTGGTGGTGGGCAGGGCGCATGAGGGTAGACCTGTGTTGCCAAAATGACGGCAGTCGTCCTTTAATCACCCTATGGGGCATATCCCGGCACGGGATTTGCTGGATACTCACGGTCTGACTTTTCTCTTTTTTAGGAGTTACGCATGAAGAAGCATCTGCTGGCACTCGCCATCGCCACCACCTTCGCAGCGGGCGCACACGCCCAGGCCAATGACACCCTGGCCAAGGTCAAGGCCTCGGGCAGCATCACCATGGGGGTGCGCGATTCCTCGGGTGCCCTGTCCTACACCCTGGGTGACGGCAAGTACGCCGGCTTCCATGTGGAGCTGTGCCAGCGCATCGTGGCCAATGTGGAGAAGGCTGCCGGCAAGAAGCTGGAAGTGAAGTACCAGTCGGTGACGTCGCAGAACCGCATCCCGCTGACCCAGAACGGCACCGTCGACATCGAGTGCGGCTCCACCACCAACAATGCCACCCGCCAGAAGGACGTGGCCTTTGCCGTGACCACCTTCGTGGAAGAGGTGCGCATGGCCGTCAAGGCCAATTCCGGCCTGACCTCGATCGCCCAGCTCAATGGCCGTAACGTCGCCACCACCACCGGCACCACCTCGGTGCAGACCCTGCGCAAGAACGAGCGCGCCCAGGGCATCAACTTCAACGAGATCTACGGCAAGGACCACGCCGACAGCTTCCTGCTGCTCGAGTCCGGCCGTGCCGACGCTTTCGTCATGGACGGCTCCATCCTGGCCGGCAACATCGCCAATGCCAAGAACCCGGCCGATTTCAAGATCGTGGGCGAAGTGCTCTCTGTCGAGCCCATCGCCATCATGATGCGCAAGGACGATCCGGCCTTCAAGAAGCTGGCCGACGACACGCTCAAGGGCATGATGCAGTCCGGCGAAATGGCCAAGATCTACGACAAGTGGTTCATGCAACCCATCCCGCCGAAGAACAACAAGGTGGGCCTGGCCGTCAGCGACAGCACCAAGGGTGCCTGGGCCGCTCCGAACGACAAACCCATGGAAGACTACGCCAAGAAATAAAGGGCGCAGGACTTTGCACAGGAAAAACCCCGCCCCGGACACCATCCGGGCGGGGTTTTTGCTTGGGCATGGAAGGCGGCGCACAAGGCGTCAGGCCACACGGAGACACCGCACATGAGCTGGGACTGGCAGGTATTCCTCAACGACGACGGCAGCGGCCGCACCTACCTTGAATGGATGATCGACGCCTGGGGCTGGACGCTGGCCGTGGCCGGCAGTTCCTGGGTGGTGGCGGTGGTGATGGGCGCCCTCATGGGAACCCTGCGCACCCTGCAGGACAGCCCCTGGCTGGTGCGCCTGGCCACGGCCTGGGTCGAGCTGTTCCGCAACATCCCCTTGCTGGTGCAGGTCTTCCTCTGGTACTTCGTGGTACCCAAGATGTTCCCGGTCTTCCAGCAGGTGCCGGGTTTCATCCTGGTGGTGTTTGCCCTGGGCTTCTTCACCTCGGCGCGCATCGCCGAGCAGGTGCGCGCCGGCATCCAGGCCCTGCCGCGCGGGCAGCGTTATGCGGCCCTGGCCATGGGTTTCACCACGGCACAGGCCTACCGCTACGTGATCCTGCCCATGGCTTTCCGCATCATCCTGCCGCCGCTGACCAGCGAGTCCATGAACCTGCTGAAGAACTCGGCCGTGGCCTTTGCCGTGTCGATCGCCGAACTCACCATGTTCGCCATGCAGGCGCAGGAGGAGACTTCCCGCGGTGTCGAGGTCTACCTGGCCGTGACGGCGCTGTACATGCTCTCGGCCTTCGCGGTCAACCGCGTCTTCGCCACGATCGAGAAACGGGTGCAGATCCCCGGCTTCATTGTCGCGGGTGGTACCGGTGGAGGACATTGAGATGCTCGGCCTCGACCTCACCTTCCTCGACTGGGACATCATCAGCAAGTTCGTGCTGGGCGGTTTCTGGTTCAGCATCAAGCTGACCATCATCGCCACGCTGGGCGGCATCGTCTTTGGCACCCTGCTGGCGCTCATGCGCCTGTCCGGAAAGAAGGCGCTGATGCTGCCGGCCACCATCTACGTCAACGGCATGCGCTCCATCCCGCTGGTGATGGTGATCCTCTGGTTCTTCCTGCTGATCCCCTTCCTGATCGGCAAGCCCATCGGCGCCGAAGTGTCGGCCATCATCACCTTCATCGCCTTCGAGGCCGCTTACTTCAGCGAGATCATGCGCGCGGGCATCCAGTCCATCCCGCGCGGCCAGGTCTTCGCCGGTCAGGCCCTGGGCATGAGCTACGGCCAGAACATGCGCCTGGTGGTGCTGCCGCAGGCCTTCCGCAACATGCTGCCGGTGCTGCTGACGCAGACCATCATCCTGTTCCAGGACACCTCGCTGGTCTACGCCATCGGCGCCTACGACCTGCTCAAGGGCTTCACCAATGCCGGCAAGATCTACGGCCGGCCCGAAGAGGCCTACCTGTTGGCCGCTGTTGTGTATTTCGTGATCTGCTTTGCCCTGTCCTGGTTCGTCAAGCGCCTGCAGGCCAAGATCGCCATCGTGCGCTAGGAGTACAAGATGATTGAAATCAAGAACGTTTCGAAGTGGTACGGCCCGGTGCAGGTGCTCAACAACTGCTCGGTCAGCATCAACAAGGGTGATGTGGTGGTGGTCTGCGGCCCCTCGGGCTCGGGCAAGTCCACGCTGATCAAGACGGTCAACGGCCTGGAGCCCATCCAGCAGGGCGAGATCCTGGTGGACGGCGTCAACCTTTATGGCCCCAAAACCGACCTTCCCAAGTTGCGCTCGCGCGTCGGCATGGTGTTTCAGAGCTTCGAACTGTTTCCCCATCTTTCCGTGACCGAGAACCTGACCATCGCGCAGGTCAAGGTGCTGGGGCGCAGCATGGATGAATCCAAGGTCCGTGGCCTCAAGATGCTGGACCGCGTGGGCCTGATGGCGCACAAGGACAAGTTCCCCGGCCAGCTTTCCGGCGGCCAGCAGCAGCGCGTGGCGATTGCCCGCGCGCTCAGCATGGACCCGATCGTGATGCTGTTTGACGAGCCGACCTCGGCGCTGGACCCCGAGATGGTGGGTGAGGTGCTGGACGTGATGGTGAGCCTGGCCAAGGAAGGCATGACCATGATGGTGGTCACGCACGAGATGGGGTTTGCCCGCAAGGTGGCCAATCGCGTGATCTTCATCGACGTCGGCGGCCGCATCCTGGAGGACTGCAGCAAGGACGAGTTTTTCGCCCACCCTGAAAACCGCCAGCCGCGCACCAAGGACTTCCTCAACAAGATATTGGCGCATTAAGAGTGCCCCCTGAGCGGCTGCGCCGCTTCCCCCTCAGGGGGACGCCACCAGCAGCCCGGCAAAGCCGGTTCTGCGGTGGCCCTGGTTTAAGACCGCAGTTGGCGGTTTTGGGACAATAGCGGCATGACCCAAGAAATCACGATCACCCGCCCGGACGACTGGCATCTGCACGTGCGTGACGGTGCGGCGCTGGCCGCCGTGGTGCCGCACACGGCGCGCCAGTTCGGCCGCGCCATCATCATGCCCAACCTCAAGCCGCCGGTCACTACCGCCAATGAGGCGGCGCACTACCGGGCGCGCATCCGGGCTGCCGTACCCGAGGGTGTGGATTTCGAACCCCTGATGACGCTCTACCTGACCGACAAGCTGCCGCCCGAGGAAATCGAGCGCGCCAGGGCGGCCGGTGTGGTGGCCTGCAAGCTCTACCCGGCCGGCGCCACCACCAACAGCGATGCCGGCGTGACCGACATCCGCAAGACCTACAAGACGCTGGAAGCCATGCAGCGCGAGGGCCTGCTGCTGCTGGTGCACGGCGAGGTGACCAGCCCCGAGATCGACCTGTTCGACCGCGAGGCCGTGTTCATCGAGCAGCAGCTCAAGCCCCTGCGCCGCGATTTTCCCGAACTCAAGATCGTGTTCGAGCACATCACGACCAAAGAGGCCGCGCAGTACGTGATGGAAAGCGACAGGTACACCGGTGCCACCATCACCGCGCACCACCTGCTCTACAACCGCAATGCCATCTTCACCGGCGGCATCCGCCCGCACTACTACTGCCTGCCTGTGCTGAAAAGGGAAGTGCATAGACTGGCCCTGGTGGCCGCGGCCACCAGCGGCAGCCCGAAGTTCTTCCTGGGCACCGACAGCGCACCGCACCCGGTGCACCTCAAGGAGCACGCCACCGGTTGCGCCGGTTGTTACACCGCGCACGCCGCCATCGAGATGTACGCCGAAGCCTTTGACGCCGCCGGCGCGCTGGACAAGCTGGAGGGGTTTGCCAGTTTCTTCGGTGCCGATTTCTATGGCCTGCCGCGCAACACGGGGACCATCCGCCTGCGCCGTGAGAGCTGGACACCGCCCGAGAGTTTTCCCTTCGGCGAAGCCGAACTCAAGCCCCTGCGCTCGGGCGAGGCGCTGCCGTGGCGCATGGTCTGGACGGCATAGACTGGCACGCACCCTGGCTGGCGGCGTATCGCGCTGTCGGGGAACCGCTGGCGCAGCAGGTCGCTGCCGGTCGCAGCTGCGCCGAGGTTCTTGATGGCGCCGATGCCCCGGTACGTTTCGTGCCGCAGGCCGAGTTGCCGGCCGGCCTGGCCTACGAGCAGTTCATTTTCGAGCAGCAGCGTGTGCCCACACGCGACGGCCTGCACGATTTCTTCAACGGCCTGGTCTGGCTGCATTTCCCGCAGGCCAAGCGCAGGCTCAACCAGCTGCAAGCGGCGCAGATCGCGGCCGATGGCGTGTTGCCCGTGCGCGGCCCGGTGCGTGATGCCATCACCGTGTTCGACGAAAACGCCGCCTTGCTGCAGGCGCCCGATGCGCTGTGGGAGGCGCTGGCTGCGCGTGACTGGCAGCGCCTGTTCATTGGCCTGCGCCCCTTGTGGACCCAGGCCCGGCTGACACTGTTCGGCCACGCCCTGCTGGAAAAGCTGGTGTCGCCGCGCAAGGCCATCACCGCCCACGTCTACCGTGTGCCGCTGGACCTGGCGCCGGACGCGCTCGATGCCTGGTTGGCGCAGGATCTGCAGGCGCCCAGGCTGGCCGGCAAGCCCTTCGTGCCGCTGCCGGTGCTGGGCGTGCCCGGCTGGTGGCCGGAGCAGGATGCGGCTTTTTATGCCGATGCCCGCGTCTTTCGCCCGCCACGCCTGGGCTGACCGGTCAAATCGCCACAGTTGATGTGGAAATGCGTTCCCCGCACTTGAATCCGCCCCATTCACCCTTACCATTTGCGCCATCGGTCCACCTGTGTCGGGCTGTATGAGAAGGAAACCATGAAACGCATCATTCTGTTCGTCCTGACCAACCTCGCCGTGGTGGTGGTGCTGGGCATCGTGGCCAGCCTGCTGGGCGTCAACAAGTTCCTGACGGCCAATGGCCTGAACCTGGGCGCGCTGCTGGGCTTCGCGCTCATCATGGGTTTTGGCGGCGCCATCATCTCCCTGCTGATCAGCAAGCCCGTGGCCAAGTGGAGCGCCGGCGTGCAGATCATCGAGCAGCCGCAGACGCCGGATGAGGCCTGGATCGTCAACACCGTGCGCAAGTTCGCCGACCAGGCCGGCATCGGCATGCCCGAAGTCGGCATCTTCGAAGGCGACCCCAATGCCTTCGCCACCGGCGCCTTCAAGAACTCCGCCCTGGTGGCCGTTTCCACCGGCCTGCTGCGCAACATGACGCGCGAAGAGGTGGAGGCCGTGATCGGCCACGAGGTGGCCCACATCGCCAACGGCGACATGGTGACCATGACCCTGATCCAGGGCGTGATGAACACCTTCGTGGTCTTCATCAGCCGGGTGGTCGGTTATGCGGTGGACAGCTTCCTGCGCCGCAACGACGATGAAAGCTCGGGCCCGGGCATCGGCTACTTCGTCACCACCATCGTGATGGACATCCTCCTGGGCGTCCTGGCTGCCATCATCGTGGCCTGGTTCTCGCGTCAGCGCGAGTTTCGTGCCGACGCCGGGGCTGCCCAACTGATGGGCCGTCGCCAGCCCATGATCAACGCCCTGGCCCGCCTGGGCGGCCTGCACACGGCCGAGTTGCCCAAGAGCATGGCCGCCATGGGCATCGCGGGTGGCATCGGCCAGCTGTTCTCGACGCACCCGCCGATCGAAGAGCGCATTGCAGCGCTGCAAAACGCGCAGGGTTGAGCCAGCCTCCGCGTCGCCACACAAGCCGACCCCCTGTGGGTCGGCTTTTTTGTGTCGCTGGCAGGGCTGCAAAGGCTTGCGCGCCTGCGCTCGCCTGACCACAATGGGGTGGAACCGGTTGCAAGGAGAAAGAATTGCCCAACACGTCGGCACCGCCGGGGAAACCCATGGACGACAGCCAACTGGTGCTGCCTGCCCAAGGCGCTGCGCGCACGCGCGCCTTCATCCCCCGGCTGGTGGCGGGCCTGCTGCTGCTGAACCTGCTGGTGGTGGGGATTACCGCCTGGTCGGTGGGCCAGAGCCGGTGGCTGTACGCGGAGCGGGCGGCCGTGGAGACGCAGAATCTGGCGCGGCTGCTGGAGAGTGACATCGTCACCATGATGGGGGCGATCGACCGGCTGCTGCAATCGAGCGCGGCCGAGGTCGAGCGTCGCCGGGCTGCGGGCCGGCCCGATGCGTCATCCATGACGGACTACCTGGAGCGGCAGCGCCACCTCCTGCCCGACCTCGACGGCCTGCGTATCACCGACGCGCGCGGCGTCCTGACCCGCGGCACGGGCCTGGCCGGCGGCCCCGGGCCGTCGATCGCCGATCGCGCCTATTTCCAGCGTCTGCGCACCGATCCCGGGGCCGGCTTGCTCATGTCACCGCCCGTACAGGGGCGCGTCAGTGGCAAGTGGGCGCTCAGTCTGGCCCGTGCCATTCGCACGCCTGAGGGCGGTTTTTCCGGCGTGATCGTGGCGGCGGTCGCTCTGAGCCGTTTCACGCGCGCCTTTGCCGATCTCAACGTCGGCCCCGGCGCATCGTTCACGTTGTTCGACGACGAACTGCGCATCGCCGTTCGCTATCAGGAAGGACGCACGGCGCAGGAGCTGATCGGCAAGACGTTCGGTTCGCCTCCCTTGCAGCAGCTTATGCGTGAGGGGGCGACCAAGGGCACCTACCGCGCGGTAGGCACGGTGGACGGGGTGGACCGGGTATTTACCTACTGCCGGCTGCCGCATGGACTCAACATCAGTGTGGGCCGGGCCACCTCGGATTATCTGGCGCAGTGGCGCGGCGAGGCGGTCATAGCGATAGGCATGGCCACCGCCTTTGTCCTCATCAACCTGTTGCTGACCTGGTTCATTTATCGGGGCTGGAGGCGACAGGAGCAGGCCGTGCTGGCACTGCAGCATGCCTACCGCACGCTTGACGCGGAAAAGCAGGTTAACCAGACCATCATCCGTTCTTCGCCGTTCGCCATCTACACGCGCGACCGTCGCGGCATCGTCACCGCCTGGAACCCCGCCGCTGAAAAGCTGTTCGGCTGGCGTGCCGAACAGATCTTGGGCAAGCCCCTGCTGACCGTGCCCCCCGGCAAGGAGCGCGAGACGGAGGAGCTGCGCGACCGGGTCCTGAGCGGCGAGAGCATCATCGATCTCGAAGTGCAGCGCCAGAAACAGGATGGCTCGCTGTTCGATCTCAGTACCACGCTTGCGCCCTTGCGCGATGCCCGGGGCGAGGTGACGGGCTACCTGGCCATTGCCGCCGACATCACGGAGCGCAAGGCGGCCGAGGAACAGATTGAATTCCTGGCCTATCGTGATGTGCTCACGGGTCTGCCCAACCGCCAACTGCTGCTGGATCGTTTCGGCCAGGCACTGGCCCACGCCGAGCGCACGCGCAGCAAGGTGGCCCTGGTGTTTCTGGACCTCGACAATTTCAAGACCATCAACGATTCGCTGGGCCACGCCGTAGGGGACGCCCTGCTGCGGGAGATCGCCCGTCGTCTGGGCGAATGCGTGCGCGAGACCGACACCATCAGTCGCCAGGGGGGCGACGAGTTCCTGATCGTGCTGTCCGACCTGGCCGGGACCGAGGCCATTCCGCCCGTGCTGCTCAAGATCCGCGAGCGCCTGCAGTCGCCTTTCACGGTGGACGGTCATGAGCTCACCACCTCGGCTTCGATCGGGGTGGCGCTTTATCCCGATGACGGGCGCGATTTCGAGACCCTGCTCAAGAAGGCCGATACCGCGATGTATCGCGCCAAGGATGCGGGACGTAACCACTATCGTTTCTTCGACGAGCAGATGAATATCGAAGCCGTCGAGCACCTGCACCTCAAGAGCGGGCTGCGGCGCGCGCTCGCGCAGAACGAGTTCGAACTGCATTACCAGCCGCAATTCGAACTGTCCAGCGGCCGGGTGATCGGGGTCGAGGCCCTCCTGCGCTGGCGCCATCCCGAGGATGGTCTGATTCCACCGTCGCGTTTCATTCCGGTGGCCGAGGACAGCGGGCTGATCGTGCCGCTCGGTGACTGGGTGATCCACGAAGCCTGCCGCCAGGCCATGGCCTGGCGCGCCGCCGGTCTGCCGCCACTGATCGTGGCGGTGAATCTCTCGGCCGTGCAGTTCCGTCGTGGCGAGGTGCAGCAGACCATTGCCCTGGCCTTGCAGGCCACCGGCTTCGACCCGCATCTGCTCGAGCTGGAGTTGACCGAGTCCATCCTGATCGGCGACACCGAGACCGTGCTGAGCAGCGTACGCCAGCTCAAGCAGCTGGGGGTGAAGCTGTCGATCGACGACTTCGGCACCGGCTATTCGAGCCTCTCCTACCTCAAGCGCTTCGATGTGGACAAGCTCAAGATCGACCAGAGCTTCATCCGCGATCTGGCCAGTGACCCGGACGATGCCGCGATCGTGCGTGCCATCGTCCAGATGGCGGGCAGCCTGAACCTGCGTACCATTGCCGAAGGCGTGGAAGATGCGGCCACGCTGGCCCTGTTGCGTGAGTTTTCCTGCGATGAGGCGCAGGGTTACCATTTCGCAAGGCCCATGGAGGCTCAGGCTTTCGCCCGCTTCATGGCGCAGACGGCCGGCGCATCATCAGACAACGAGAAAGTGGGGATACCATGAAATTGAATGTCAGGTTCCTGGCAGTTCTCATCCTGCTGGGCTCGGTCACCGCAGCCACGGCGCAGACCTGTGACGAGGCCTGGGCCCATTACAACGAGTTCAAGAAGCGCAATGCGATGGAGCCTTCTCAGTACGCGCTGACGACCTACGGGGCGGCGGTGCGCGCCGCCTGCGGGCCCGAAGCCCTGCCGGTGCCGCCCGGCACCGACACGCCACACTATCCCATCGTGCGCAAGCCGCACAAACCGCCGCCACCGCCGCCCAAGCCCAAGCCGAAGACACCGCCCTGAACAGGGCTCTCAGCAGAAGAACAGTGCCAGCCAGGCGGGCTCGTCGAGCAGGTTGAGCAGCATATAGCTGCCGGCGCGGTAGAACCAGAGCGTCAACTGGTCCTGCCGTGTCCATGGTGTCACGGCGTTTTCTGTCGCCGGCGTCATGACAGCATGTCGAGGGCCAGTGCCTCGGCCACCTTGATGCCGTCCACACCGGCCGACAGGATGCCGCCGGCGTAACCCGCGCCCTCGCCGGCCGGGTAGAGACCGCGCACGTTCAGGCTTTGCAGATCATCGCCGCGCGGGATGCGCAGCGGTGAGGAGGTGCGCGTCTCCACACCGGTCAGCACGGCATCCTGCATGTCGAAACCCTTGATCTTGCGGCCGAAAGCCGGCAGTGCTTCGCGTATGGCCTCGATGGCGTAGCCGGGCAGGGCGCCGTGCAAGTCCCCCAGGTGCACCCCCGGCTTGTAGGAGGGCTGCACGCTGCCGAAGTCCTTTGACGGTTTGCCGGCGATGAAGTCCCCTACGAGTTGTCCGGGTGCTTCGTAGTTGCTGCCACCCAGCACATAGGCCCCGGCCTCCAGCTTGCGCTGCAGAACGATACCGGCCAGCGGGTGGTATTGCGCGGGTTGCTGCTGGACCATGGCGGCAGCCTGCAGGGCGTAGCGCAGGCCATCCTCGGTGCCGAAGGCGGCCTGCCAGTCGGCCACGTCACGGATGCCGTCCGGATAGTCCGACGGCTCGATGCCGACCACGATGCCGGCATTCGCGTTGCGTTCGTTGCGCGAGTACTGGCTCATGCCGTTGGTGACCACGCGACCCGGCTCGGAGGTGGCGGCCACGACCGTGCCGCCGGGGCACATGCAGAAGCTGTAGACGGCGCGGCCGTTCTGCGCGTGGTGCACCAGCTTGTAGTCGGCCGCGCCCAGCAGGGGATGGCCCGCGTATTTGCCCCAGCGCGCACGGTCGATCAGACCCTGCGGGTGCTCGATGCGAAAGCCCACCGAGAAAGGCTTGGCCAACATGTTCACGCCGCGGTCCCACAGCATGGCGAAGGTGTCGCGCGAACTGTGGCCCAGGGCCATCACCACGTGCGAGGCGCGCAACTCGTAGGGCGCGCTGGTGGCCAGGTCCAGCACCGTCAGGCCGCGGATCTGCTTCTGTCCGGAAGTCTCGTCCAGCAACACATCCGTCACGCGCTGCTCAAAGCGGATCTCGCCACCCAGGGCGATGATCTGCTCGCGTATGCCTTCCACCACCTTGACCAGCTTGAAGGTGCCGATGTGCGGATGTGCCTCGACCAGGATCTCCGCTGGCGCGCCGGCCCGCACGAACTCGTGCATGACCTTGCGGCCCAGGTGGCGCGGGTCCTTGATCTGGCTGTAGAGCTTGCCGTCACTGAAGGTGCCAGCGCCGCCTTCACCGAACTGCACGTTCGACTCCGGCTTGAGGACGTGCTTGCGCCACAGGCCCCAGGTGTCCTGGGTGCGCTGGCGCACCTTCGTGCCGCGCTCGATCACGATGGGCCTGAAGCCCATCTGTGCCAGCAGCAGCGCGGCAAAGATGCCGCAGGGGCCGAAACCCACCACCACGGGCCGTTCCTGCAGACTCGCGGGGGCCTGCGCGACCGGGTGGTAGACGAGGTCCGGGCTGGGGAGGATGTGCGGGTTCTGGGCGAACCTGGCCAGCAGCGCCGTCTCGAGTGCGGAGGGTACCTCCACGTCGACGATGTAGACCTGCTGCAGCTCGGCCTTGCGCGCGTCGTAGCTGCGCTTGTAGACGGTGTGGTGGGTGATGTCACCGGGCGCGATGCCCAGCGTCTTGGCGATGAGGGCGGGCAGCGCCTCGGGCGCGTGCTCCAGCGGCAGCTTGAGTTCGGTCAGTCGGATCATGGCATTCCCTGGGCTTGTATCGATCAAGCAGAAGAGGTCGCCATGATACGCGGCAGCAGACGGCGCCGCTTGCTGGGATAATCTGACCCGTGAAGTCAGCCAGACCGCCGCTGGCGCTAGTCCCGAAAGGGCGCGCTGGAGGAACGTCCGGACTGCACAGGGCAGCGTAGGAGGTAACACCTCTCCACCGTGAGGTGAGGATCAGAGCAACAGAGACGAGTCGCAGCGGGGCAACCTGCTGCGGGTGAAACGGGCAATCTCTACGCGCAGCAATACCAAATAGGCACACGCTGACGGGGCCCCCCGAGTGTGCGGGTAGGTAGCACCGAGCCGGTGGGGCGACCCCCGGCCCAGATTAATGGCGGTCACACCGCAGGCAACTGCGGGCGCACAGAATCCGGCTTATCGGCTGACTTCACACTTCTACCGATGGGCGCCGCCTTGCGGCGCCCATTTTCGTGGGGCCGGGTTGCTCTAGCGCTTGCCGCTCAGGGCTGCGGCCAGAGCGAACACCGAGTTCGGTGCCGTGGTCTTGACGGGCTCGGCCTTGCGCCGGGTGAAGATGCCGCGCCGGTTGGCCGGCCGCGCCTCCACCTGCACGCCCTTGGCGCGTTGTTCCTCGCAGAGTTGCTGCAGCTTGATGGACTGCAGATGCTCCATCATGCGGCTGTTCAGGCCGCTCCACAGGTCTTGCGTCAGTTGCCAACCGGCTTCACCGGTCTCCGAGCTTTCCTCGGCCTGCAGGGCGCGCGGACCTTCCACGGCGCGGATGATGTCGGCCACGCTGATCTGCTGCGTGTTGCGGCCCAGGGTGTAACCCCCGCCCGGCCCGCGCGTGCTCTCCACCAGACCCTGCTGGCGCAGCTTGCTGAACAGTTGTTCCAGATAGGACAGCGAGATTTGAAGCCGCAGCCCGATGGAGTTCAGGGGCACGGGCCCCGAGGTCTCGCGCAGGGCGAGATCGATCATGGCGGCGACGGCAAACCGGCTCTTGGCGCTCAAACGCATGGCGTTTCCTTTCTGCAGACAGGTTGTGCGGACGGATAGCGCCCGCACAAAGAACTGTAAGGATGATTGATATTCCGGTAAATTCGAATTTTCGAACAAATCAGTTCGAGAAAATCGAAGTGAAAGAGTTCCCATGAACTTCAAGCATTTGCACTATTTCTGGGTAGCTGCAAGATCTGGCGGCATATTGAAGGCGGGTGAGCAGTTACATACAACGCCCCAAACCCTGTCCGGGCAGATCAAGCTGCTCGAAGAAAGGCTGGGGCGCAAGCTGTTTCGCAAGAGCGGCCGCCAGCTCGAGCTGACCGATGACGGTCGCGTGGCCCTGGGGTATGCCGACGAGATCTTCACGCTCGGGGCCGAGCTGGAGGCTGCCCTGCGCCAGCCGCTGGGCGGGCCGCGCCTGCTGGACTTTCGCGTGGGGGTGGCGGATTCGGTGGCCAAGTCGGTCGCCTACCGCCTGCTGGAACCGGCCATGGACCTGGAGGTGCCGGTGCGCCTGATCGGCGTGGAGGGCAAGTTCCCCGACCTGCTGGCGCAACTGGCCTTGCACCGGCTTGACCTGGTGATCGCCGACGAACCGCTGACACGACGCATCAGCGTCAAGGCCTACAACCACGCCCTGGGCACCTCGCCCATGAGCTTCTTCTGTGCGCCGGCGCTGCGCAGCCGGCTGCAGGGGGCTTTCCCGCAATGCCTGCACGGCGCGCCCATGCTGATCCAGGGCGCGGCCTCCTCGGTGCGCCAGCAGCTCGACGGCTGGCTGGCGCGCCAGCAGATCCAGCCGCGTTTCGTGGGCGAGTTCGACGACGGCGCGCTGATGACGGCCTTCGGCCGCGAGGGCCGGGGTGTTTTCATGTCGCCCGCCGTGCTGGAGGCCGAGACGGTGGCGCACTATGGCGTGGAGGTGATCGGCCGCAGCGAGGAACTGGTGGAAGAGTTCTACGCGGTCTCGGTCGAGCGGCGTATCAAGCACCCGGCGGTGGCGGCGATCACGCAGGCCGCGCGCGGCCGCCTGTTCCACGCCTGAAACTTGTCAATCAATCTACTGCGCTTGTCCGTCGCGGCGTTGGGCGGTGTTGGCTCCGGCCGCTGCGCTTAACTTTCGCTGCGCGAAAGTGAGCCTACGCCGCAACTGCGTTGTCGCCATCCTCACGTACAGGAAGTACGTTCCGGTGGCTGCGCTCCGTCCGCCTTGCGCTAGGGCCGCTCGCTACGATTGCTTGGCAAGTTCTGCGTGTTGGCGCGCCAGAGCTTCAGTGGCAAAGTGTGCTGGCCTTTAGCAACTCGGCGCGCTCCGGCGTGGCCGGGTGGGTGCTGAACCAGTCCCCCATCGTGCTGCCGCCGGCTTTGGCGCCCGGCTCTGCCGTTTCCTTGCCACGACGGGACATCCCCAGCAGCAGGTCGGCCATGGGGGCCGTCGGTCGCTGAGCCTTGGCCATCAACGCGATGGCAAAACAATCCGATTCGCTTTCATGCTGGCGCCGGTAGGCCAGGCCGGTCAGCACCGTGCTGGTCATGGACACCAGGCTGGAGACATCACCCAGGGCCAGGCCCAGGCCGACGTTGAGCACGCCCTGCTCCACCACCAGGCGGGTGCCGTGGCGGTGCTCGACGTGGCCGATCTCGTGCGCCAGCACGCCCAGCAGCGCATCGTCGCCCAGGCCCTGCTTGGCGGCGGCTTCGACCAGTTCGTCGGTCATCACCAAAGTGCCACCGGGCAGGGCAAAGGCGTTGGGGCCCAGGCCGCGACGGAAGTGCAGTTCGTAGCGCGGGGTGTAGGCCGGGTAGCGCTTGAGCGAGGGCTCCAGGCGGGTCAGCAGTTCCGTGAACTGTGTGCGCAGTTCCTGCTGGCGCTCGGGGGGCAGCTGGCTGGGTTTGAGCCAGGCCTGGTCGACCTGGGCCATGGCCTGCTGGCTCAGGCTGAGCTCCCACTCCAGCGGCACATGGCGGCTCAGTTGCGCAGCGGCCCAGGGCGTGCCCCAGCGGTAGAAGGCCAGGAGGCCGGCCACGGCCACGAGCAGCACGCCCAGCAGCACGGGCCAGCGGGTCTGCATGCGCTGGGCCAGGCCGGGGCGGGCGCCGGCGGCAGCCAGGGCCTGCTGCCAGGCCAGGGGCTGGTCGATCTCCACGCTGCCATGGTCACGCAGCGCCACGGTGATGCGTTCCGGCGCGCGGCCGGCGCTCCATTGAGGCGGCCACTCGACCTCGTCGTATTCGAAGCGGCGCGAAGCGGCATGCGCCAGGTCCACCACGTGCAGATGCAGGGCCGGGCCCCGGGGACCCGGCTCCAGCGCGATCAGCACCTCGCGCGCGCGGCTGTGGCGCCCGTTGAACCACTTGGCCCGGATGGGCGCAGCCGGCTTCGGCGTCTCGGCCATGTCAGCCTACGATGTCCAGGCCGGCTGCATCGGCCAGGGCGTCGCCCAGGCCTTCCTGCTGCTTCACCAGTTCGCCGATCAGCTGGTCCAGCCCGCCCTTGACGTGCAGGGTGACCGCGTCGGCTTTCATGCGGTATTCGCTGACGCGGGCGAAAGGGCGGTAGAAGCCCAGGGTCAGCAGGGTGAGCAGGATGTTCTTGATGCGCAGGCGCACAAAGGCCCAGTGCTGCAGGTCGCACTTGAAGCGGGCGATCTGGCTCAGGCCCACATTGCTCCAGATCAGCTTGAACATGCGGGCTTCACGGTAGGCGCGGGCCGGTGCCGATGCGAGCACCAGGCCCAGGAAGGCGGCGATCACGATGAAGAAGATCAGCACGAACATGGCCGGGCCACGGACCGTGCTGAACATGGACTGGACGGTGTAGGCCGCGCCGGCGGCCAGGGCCAGGATCAGGGCCACGCCGGCCAGGAACACGACGATGGTCGCGCCCCAGATGCGCACGAAGTCGCTGTAGACGGGTTTCCAGCGGCCGTGTTGTTTGCCGATGCCGGCGCGCAGCACCAGCAGGCTCTTGTAGTTGAACTCCACGCGGATGATGCACAGCACGCTGAGCACCAGGCCGATGGCGATCAGCCCCCACATGGACGGGCTCACGTTGGGCCATTCGGGTACGTGGTTGCCACCCGACGTGCGCGCGTTAGGGGCAGGCAGGTCGGCGGCCAGTGCATCGAGCCCGTAGTTGACACCCACCCAGATCGCGGCCATCAGGAAGATCGGCCAGCTGGCCACGTAGACGTCTTTCCAGCGCGCGGCGAACTGCAGCTGCAGGCCGCGCCAGCGCGTGCTGGCCAGGCGAAAGCGCATGGCACTGCCCCAGATGTAGGGCGCCAGCAGGGCGGCGGCGATGATGAAGATGGAGACCACGGTGTCTTGCCCGGTCTCGGCCGCGATCTTGTAGGCCACGTAGAGCAGGGCGAAGAGGATGAAGCTGACCACCATCTTGCGCAGCGGCGCGGTGAATTCCAGCGGGCTGCCGGCGATCATGGTGTGGTCGTAGAAGTAGCGCGCGGTACGCCGCCGGGCCCAGGGCGTGTACAGGCCCAGCGTGACGATGGACAGCAGCAGGTTGACGATCCAGACCCGGAAGTATTCGCCGCCACTGCCGGAAAACCGGAGCCGGTAGGCGGCGATGCCGTGGCGCTGTGTCGTGCTGTCCATGTCTCCCCCTGTTTTGACGTTGCGCAGGCAGTTTAGCAGCGCCGCATGCAGGATTTTTCAGGGCGCTAGAAGCGCTCGTGGGCCTGCAGGTAGCGCCATTGCCCGGGCGGCAATTGGGTCATGGGCACGCGGCCGATGCGGATGCGTTTCATGGACAGGATCTGCAGGCGGGCGCGTTCGCACACGTAGGCGATCAGGCCGGGGTGCACGCCCTTGATGGCAAAGCGCAATTTGCTGCGGCCGTCACCGCTGCTGTTGAGGCTGGCCTTGACCGTCGGCAGCGGCTGCCCGCGTGTGTCGCTGTCCCGCATCAGCAGTGCCAGCTGGGCGGGCGAGACCTCGCCCTGGACTTCGACCGTCACTTCCACTTCGATCAGGCGCTCGTCTTCGCTCAGTTTGCGCGTCACGCGCCAGTCCTGGCTGTAGATCAGCAGGCCGCTGGCCGCGGGCTCCAGCGGGACGGCGGGCGTGAGCTGGCTGAAGTGGCGCTTGAGCACCCGGATGCCGCTGGGGTCGTCGCGCCAGTGGCTGGCCGGGTTCAGCAAAGCCTGCGGAGATGTGTGGCCGGCGGGTTTGTGCAGCAGCAGCGTCACCGGAGGCAGATCCGCCAGCCGGGCCTCAGGGTCGAGTTCGATCTTCTCGTCTAGCACCCGGAAATGCGGCTCTTCCACCACCTGGCCGTCCACCCGGACCCAGCCGCCTTCGATGTACTGCTCGGCCTCGCTGCGCGAGCAGGGCAGCAGGGCGGCCAGACGCTTGGACAGGCGCACGGGTTCGCTCATGGTGTGCCTTGTGATTGCAGGCGCTCGACATGGGCCAGTAGCGAGCGCTTGGCCAGCGGCCAGATGCCCTGCGGAACGTCGTCATAGGCGAGTGCCACCCAGTCATCCAGCGTGCCCTGCGGCCGGGCCTGCATGGCCACCCGTACCTTGGCTTCGCGCGCCAGCCGGTGGGCCTTGAGTCGGGCGATGACACCCCGCGCTTCGTCCATCACATGACCGTGCGCCGGCAGGATGTAGCCCAGGCTCAGCGCCGAGCAGGCCGCGTCCAGCGCGTCCAGTGCATCGAGGTAGGCCGTCATATTGCCGTCGGGCGGATTGATCACCGTGGTGCTGCCGTTGAGGATGTGGTCGCCCGAGAACAGCAGGCCGTCCTGCGCCAGCAGCAGGCAGAGGTGGTTGGCCGCGTGGCCCGGTGTGTGGATGACCTGCAGGGTGTGGCGTGCTTGTCCGTCGGCGGCCTGCAGCGTGAGTTGTTCGCCGTCGGCCAGGGCCCGGTCGGGCACGAAGTGGCTGGCGGGGTTGGCGGTGGGTGCCGAAGGCAGGCCCAGCACCGGCGGGGTGCTGCCACCGCGTTGCGCGCACAGCGCCTGCAGGGGGCGGGCGGCAGGCGCATGGTCGGCATGCGAATGGGTGCAGACGATGAGGCGGATGTCGCCGCCAGCCGTCTGCCACAGGCGCTCGATGTGCGCCGGCTCGTCCGGCCCCGGGTCGATGACCAGCCAGCCCGTGGCGGCTTCGCCGACGAGGTAGCTGTTGGTGCCGGGGCCGGTCATCAGCCCCGGATTGGGTGCGGTCAGGCGCAGCACGTGCGGCAGCAGGGCCACCGCCTGCTCGTGCTGCCAGGGCGGTGCGGCCAGCAGGCCGGATAGGGGTTGATGCGGAGTGGACATGGGGGTCTTGGGTCTTACCATGGGACGATACCAAACAACGAGGAGACACGGACATGATGAAGCGCACATCCCGGCGTTTGCTGCTGGCGCTGGCCAGTGTGGCCTGCCTGGGCTTGCCCCTGACCGCGCTGGCCCAGGACTGGCCCGCCAGGCAGCCCATCAAGCTGGTGGTGGTGTTCCCGCCCGGTGGCTCGGTGGACGCCGTGTCGCGCATGCTCGCGCCGCACCTGCAGCAGGAACTGGGGCAAAACATCATCATCGAGAACAAGGGTGGTGCCTCGGGCTCCATCGGGGCCGCGGCCGTGGCGGCGACACCTGCCGATGGCTACACCTTTGCCATGGTGTTCGACACCCACGGCGTGAACCCCGCCCTGATTCCGAACCTGCCCTTCGATTCGAAGAAGGACCTGAGCACGGTCGTCGTGCTGGGCACCGCGCCCATGGTGCTGGTTACGCCCGCCAATTCGGAGTTCAAGACCTTTGCCGATGTGCTGGCGGCGGCCAAGACGGCCAAGGGCGCGAGTTACGGCACCATCGGTTCGGGCAGCCTGGGGCATTTGGCCATGGCCTTGCTGGGCAAGAACGGCGGCCTGAGCTTCACCCACATTCCCTACAAGGGCGGCGGCCCGCTCATGAACGACGCCATTGCCGGCCACGTGCCGCTGGCCATCGGCTCGATCGCCGTGGTCAAGGCGCACCTGGACAGCGGGCGCCTGCGTGCGCTGGCCGTCACGAATTCCACGCGGGTGCCGCAGCTGCCCAATGTGCCGACGATCGCCGAGAGCGGGTTCGCCGGCTTCGAGGCCCCGGCCTGGTGGGCCATGCTGGCGCCGGCCAAGACGCCGGCCGCCATCGTGCAGCGCATGAACGCGGCGATGAACAAGGTCATGAGCAACCCCGAGATGGCCAGGCGGCTCGCGGCCCAGGGCATCGACGTGATGGGCGGCACGCCGCAGGTGGGCCAGGAATTCATCGAGCGCCAGATGGATATCTGGAGCAAGGTGGTGAAAGAGAACAACATCAAGCCGGATTGACGTTCGTTCCCCTCATCTTCTTTTCCTGACCTCGCTCCGCGGGGTTTGTTTTTCCCCACTCACTCCCCCAACCCTGAGCACTCGCATTGCGAGTGCGGGCTGATACCCGTCATGGGCGCGCAACGGCAAGCCGTTGCGTGGCCGCCCCGCCGGGCGGAAGAGGGGAGCCTCATTTGACCGCGCGCTCCGACGACGGAATCACGGGCGTGGCCTTGCCACTGCGACTTCACGCGGAGATTTCAGGGTAACGGTCGTAGGCTATGGCCAGGGATGGACTCGGCATCAGCAACTCCCATCTTTCTTGTCTCGCTGCCGGCACGCAGTCGCCGGCCAGTGCCGCACCTGTCCAGCACGAGGTCTCTACGACCGCAACCCGAAAATCTGGGCGAGAAAAAACGGTGGGGACGTTGGCGTCATAGAAGCTTGGCCAGAAACCAGCCACCAAATCCAGGCTCCCTCTTCCGCCCGGCGGGGCGGGAGAGGGCGGGGGGAGTGAGTGGGGAAAAGAAACCCTGTGGAACAGAGGCTCAACAAAAAAGAAATCAGCTTTCCGGCGTGACCTGCAAGGCCACCAGGAACCGCGCCACCATGTTGTAGGTGGCAATCGCGCTGGTCAGCTCGACGATCTGCGTCTCGTTGAAGTGCTGGCGCAGGGCGTCGAAGACCTCGTCCGTCACTTTCACGTCCAGCGTCATCTGCGCGGCATAGCGGATCACCAGCGTTTCCAGTTCGCTCAAGGAAGGATCGCGCGGGATGCCGCGCGGATCGATCTTGACGAAAGCGTTGAGGGCGTCCAGTTGCGCCTGCGTGCCGCCAGCACCTAGGAAATCCGGGGCGTGGTGGTGGTACTCGTACTTGGCGCCGGTCAGCAGGGCCACGGTGCAGATGCCGAGTTCGCGCAGCTTGAGGCTGGTGGGCAGCTCGCTGCGCACGGCCTTGAGGTAGGTGTTCCAGCCGCGTGCCAGGGGCTCGCTCCACAGCAGGGCCTTGTCCAGGTTGATCAGGGTGCCGCCGCGACGCGCGAGGATGGCGTCCACCAGGTCCTGCGGTTGGGGCTTGCGTTCGGGGGTCCATTCAGGCAGTCGCATCGTTGTTTTCTCGTGAGTGGGTGAGTGAATTGAGGCCGCTAGCCTCAAGGATACGCGTTGAAACGGCGGATAATTTGTCGCCATGCGTATCCGCTTTACCAAGATGCAGGGTGCGGGCAATGACTTTGTCGTGCTCGACGAGACACGCGGCCGCCTGGGCCTGTCCACCGCCCAGTACCGCTGGCT
The DNA here is from genome assembly GCA_963512175.1 of uncultured Hylemonella sp. Classification (GTDB taxonomy): domain Bacteria; phylum Pseudomonadota; class Gammaproteobacteria; order Burkholderiales; family Burkholderiaceae_C; genus Hylemonella. The sequence continues at coordinate 209,409 of CAUPLI010000002.1, forward strand.
GGCCGACCGTCACTTCGGCGTCGGCGCCGACCAGATCCTCACCGTGCGCCCGGCCCCCGCGTCGGGCATCGATTTCGAATACGTGATCCACAACGCCGACGGCGCCGAGGTCGAGCAGTGCGGCAACGGCGCACGCTGTTTCGCGCGTTTCGTGCGCGAGCAGGGGCTGACAGCCAAGGACGCCATCCGCGTGCAGACCCTGGGCGGCGTGATCGAGCCGCGCCTCACGCCCGATGGCCGCGTGACCGTGGACATGGGCGCCCCCATCTTCGAGTTGCCGCGCATCCCCTTCGACGGCGCCGGTCTCACGCCCGTGACCAGCGGGGGCTGGGTGACCTGGCCGCTGCCGCTCGATGGCGCCATCGTGCCGGTGGCCGTGGTGTCCATGGGCAACCCGCATGCGGTGCAGCTGGTGGCCGATGTGGAGACGGCCCCGGTGCAGGCGCAAGGGCCTTTGATCGAAAACCACGCGCGCTTTCCGCGCCGCGTCAATGCCGGTTTTCTGCAGGTGCTGGACCGCACGCACGTCAAGCTGCGCGTGTGGGAGCGCGGTGCCGGCGAGACCCTGGCCTGCGGCACCGGTGCTTGCGCGGCCGTGGTGGCCGGCATCCGCCTGGGCCAACTCGATGCGCGGGTGGACGTGCAGACGCGCGGTGGTGTTCTCACCATCGAGTGGGCTGGGCAGAGCAGCCCGGTCTTGATGACGGGGCCCGCCACCACCGTGTTCCAGGGCGAGGTCGATGTGCCCGAACTCCCATGAATCCTCTGAACGACTGACACCATGACCGAACAAGACATCGCCAACTACCTGCAGACCAACCCCGAGTTCTTCGAGCGACAGGCCGATCTGCTGGCCGCTGTGCGCCTGATCAGCCCGCACAGCCGGCGCACGGTCAGTCTGCAGGAGCGCCAGGCCGAGATGCTGCGCGAGAAGATCCGCATGCTTGAAGGCCGGCTGATCGAGATGATCCGCCACGGCAGCGACAACCTGGCGCTGTCCGACCGCATGCTGTGCTGGGCGCGCGACCTGTTCCTCACGCAGGATGCGGACGCCCTGCCCGAGGCGATTGCCGAATCGATCCAGCTGCTGTTCGCCGTGCCGCAGGTCGCCATCCGCGTCTGGGACGTGAACCCGGATTTCGCCGGTGCCCCCTTCGCGCAAGGCGTGAGCGAAGATGCGCGCCTGCTGGCCAACTCCCTGCGCGAGCCCTTCTGCGGCGTCAATTCCGGCTTCGAAGCCACCGCCTGGTTGGCCCATCCTTCGCAGGCCATCTCGCTGGCCCTGCTGCCGCTGCGTCCGCTGGAAGCCGGCAGCAACGGCCCGGCCTTTGGCATGCTGGTGCTGGCTTCGCCCGACGCCCAGCGCTACACCAGCACCATGGGCACGGAGTTCCTGGCGCGCATCGCCGAGGTGGCAAGTGCCGCGCTGACGCCGCTGAGGTAAGGCATGACGAGCCCCGCTGTGCCAGATGGCGATGATCAAACATTGATCGAACGCTATCTTGAGCACGTGCGGGTCGAGAAACGCCTGGCGCAGCGCACCGTCGAGTTGTATGCGCTGGACCTGCAAAAACTCGGCGAATTCGCAACACAGGCCCAGGTGCCCCTGCTGCAGGTGCGCAACGCCCACGTGCGCCGCTGGATCGCGCAGATGCACGGCGGCGGGCGTAGTGGGCGCGGCATCGCGCTCATCCTCTCGGGCTGGCGCGGGTTTTATGCCTGGCTCGGGCGTGAAAGTCTGGTGACCAGCAACCCGGTGCAGGATGTGCGTGCGCCCAAGGCGGCCAAGCCCCTGCCCAAGGCCCTGAGCGTCGATGACGCGGTGCAGCTGGCCGGTTTCCACGCGGAAGACAACGATCCCTGGCTGGAGGCGCGCGACGCTGCCATGGTGGAGCTGCTTTACAGCAGCGGCCTGCGTGTGAGTGAGCTGACGGGCCTGGACGTCACGGCCAGCGCCGCGGCGCGCGGCTGGGTCGACCTGCAGGCGGGTGAGGCACACGTGCTGGGCAAGGGCAGCAAACGGCGCAGCGTACCGGTGGGCTCGGCTGCGATGTCGGCCCTCAGGCGCTGGCTGCAGCTACGCGCCAGTGCGGACGTGCCGGCCGAGCAGGCGGCACTTTTCATCGGTCGCACCGGCACGCGCCTGACGCCGCAATCCATCTGGTTGCGCCTCAAGCGCCGCAGCCTGCAGGCGGGGCTGGCCACGCCGGTGCATCCGCACATGCTGCGCCACTCCTTTGCCAGCCATGTGCTGCAGTCCAGCAGCGACCTGCGCGCGGTGCAGGAACTGCTGGGCCACGCCAACATCAGCACCACGCAGGTTTATACGCGGCTCGATTTCCAGCACCTGGCACGCGCTTACGACGCGGCGCATCCGCGCGCGCGCAGCAAGACACCCGGCAAGGGCTGAAGATTTCCTAGAAGGTTTCCCAGTCGCTGTCGGCGCCAGCGGACGATTTGACAGGCGCCGCAGGTACGGCCGCCTTGGGGGCGGCAGGCGCGCTCAGGCGGCGCGCCGGCCCCGGGGGCTGCCGGGGTGCGGGGGCGCGTATCGCTGCTGGCCGGGCGGCCGGTGCGGGGGCCGGAGTGCTGGCTCCAGCGGCCAGCTTGAACACCGCCACCGATTGCACCAGGTCCTGTGCCTGGCTCTTGAGGCTGCTGGCTGCGGCGGCCATCTGCTCCACCAGGGCGGCGTTCTGCTGCGTGGTCTGATCCATGCTCGTGATGGCCTCGCCGACCTGGCTGACGCCCTGGCTTTGCTCGCTGCTGGCCGAGCTGATCTCGCCCATGATGTCGGTCACGCGCCGGATCGCGGCCACCACCTCGTTCATGGTGGCGCCGGCCTGATCGACCTGGGCGCTGCCCTGCTCGACGCGCTGCACGCTGTCGGTGATCAGGTTCTTGATCTCCTTGGCGGCCTCGGCGCTGCGCCCGGCCAGGCTGCGCACCTCGGAGGCCACCACGGCAAAACCGCGGCCCTGCTCGCCGGCGCGCGCAGCCTCCACCGCGGCATTGAGCGCCAGGATGTTGGTCTGGAAGGCGATGCCGTCGATCACGCTGATGATGTCGTGGATCTTGCGGGCGCTGTCATTGATGCCCTTCATGGTGTCCACCACCTGGGCCACCACCTCGCCACCCTTGACCGCTACCGTGCTGGCGGTCTGGGCCAGCTGGTTGGCCTGCTTGGCGTTGTCGGCGTTCTGCTTCACGGTGGAGGAGAGTTCCTCCATGCTGGCCGCGGTTTCTTCGAGGGCGCTGGCCTGGCTTTCGGTACGCGCGCTCAGGTCGTGGTTGCCCTGGGCGATCTCGGAGCTGGCGGTGGAAACCGATTCACTGCCCTGGCGCACGCGCGAGACCACCTGGGCCAGTGAGGACTGCATATCGCGCAGGGAGTGCAGCAGGGTGCCGATCTCGTCCCGTGTATTGGGGTTGATGGGCGAACTCAGGTCGCCCTGGGCGACCTTGCTGGCCAGGCTGGCGGCGTATCCCACGCCGCCCGAGATGGCGCGGCTCAGGGTGCGGGCGATCAGCAGGCCCAGCACGATGGTCACGAGCAGGGCGCCCAGGTTGCCGATCATCACGTTGCGTTGCAGTTTGGCATTCGTGTCACGCGCCAGGATGGAGCCGTCCTGCGACAGTTCGGACAGTGCGCGCAGTTCGGTCAGCATGGCGTCGAAGGTCTGCAGCCCCGGACCCTTGAGGATGTCCATGGCCTCCTCGTCACGGCGCTGGCGCGCCAGCCCGACGATTTCGGCCTGTTGCGCCTGGTACTTCTTCCATTCGCCCTGGAACTTGTCGAAATGGGTCTTCTCTTCGCCGTCCTTGATGATGCGGGCGTAAGCCTGCGATTCGGTGTTGACGGCCTCCCGCAGGCCTTCGATCTGTTTTTCGATGGCCCGGCGCTCGTCCTCGCCAAAAATCAGCAGGTGCTGGAACTGCGCCGCGCGCAGGCGGCTGGACTGCGTGCCGAGGAAACCCGTGTGCAGGGCGCTGGGCAAGAGGTGGTCCGAAACCTGCTGGGAGTTGGCGTTCAGCGCATTCGTGCCGAAGACGGCCAGCACGGACTGGATGGCGGCCAGAAACAGGACCAGGATGAAGCCCCCCATGAGCTTGGTTCCCAGCTTGACGTCCTTCAATCGCATACCTAACTCCTCGGTCTATTTCTCCCACTCTACCCCCATTGGCGCAGAAGGGAACCCCGGAAAAGCCCGACAATCCAGGGCATGAAAGTGATACGCATCAAGGAAGGCAAGGAGCGCTCGCTCCTGCGTCGCCACCCCTGGCTCTTCGAATCGGCCATTGCCAAGGGCGGTGGCGACCCCGGCGAGACGGTGCGCGTGGAGTCGGCGCAGGGTGAGTTCATGGCCTGGGCGGCGTTCAGTCCGCAATCCAAGATCCGTGCACGCGTCTGGAGCTTTGACGAAAAACAGCGTATTGATGCGGCTTTTTTCACGCAGCGCGTGATGTCGGCCATCCGCGCCCGGATACGTTTTGACATCCGCAGTGACGGGCTGCGCCTCGTCCATGGTGAATCCGACGGCCTGCCCGGCCTGATCGTGGACCGTTATGGCGACACGCTGGTCGCCCAGTTTCTGAGTGCCGGCGCCGAGCGCTGGAAGGATGTGCTGGCCGACGCGCTGCTGGCCGAGACCGGACTCACCCGGCTGTACGAGCGCTCAGACGCCAGCGCGCGCGGGCTCGAAGGCCTGCCGGAGGTGAGCGGCTGGCTGCGCGGGGAGGGGCCCACCGGGCTGGTGCTGCGCGAGCACGACTGGCGCCTGGGCCTGGACATCGCCCAGGGTCACAAGACCGGTTTCTACCTGGACCAGCGCGACAGCCGCAAGCGTTTTGCCGACTATGCAGCCCGTTTGAAATTCCAGCGCGTGCTCAACTGCTATTGCTACACCGGCGGTTTCAGCGTGGCCGCGCTGGCCGGTGGCGCGGCCCATGTCGCATCGATCGACTCTTCCGGGCCGGCCATCGAGCAGGCGCGTGCCAATGTGGCGCTCAATGGCTTCGAGGCGGCGCGCACCGAATTCCTGGATGCCGACGTCAACGCCAGCCTGCGCCGTTTTGTGGAGGAGGGACGTACCTTCGACGCCATCGTGCTGGACCCCCCGAAGTTCGCCCCCACGGTGGCGCACGCCGAGCGCGCCGCGCGTGCCTACAAGGACATCAATCGACTGGCTTTCAAGATCCTGGAGCCCGGTGGCGTGCTGTTCACCTATTCCTGCTCGGGCGGCATCAGCGCCGACCTGTTCCACAAGATCGTCGCCTCGGCCGGTACCGATGCCGGTGTGGATGGCTACATCCACGAGCGCATGGGCGGCGCACCGGACCACCCCATGACCATCAACTTCCCGGAAGGGGAGTACCTCAAGGGCCTGGTGGTCATGCGCAAGGGCTGAGAGGGTGAGACCCTACGCCGGCCGCCTCTTGACGATCTCGCTAAACTCCCCATCTATCACCGGCTTCATCGCCCACGTCCGCTTGTGCCACGCCCAAGTTGGCGGTCACCCCCATCCGAGACTGCACCCATGGCCCTGATACCCGCCACCATCCTCACCGGTTTCTTAGGTTCCGGCAAGACCACCCTGCTCAAGCGCGTGCTGCAGGAAGCGCACGGCCAGAAGATCGCCGTGATCGAGAACGAGTTCGGCGAGGAAAACATCGACACCGACATCCTGGTGGCCGACACCACGGAGCAAATCATTCAGATGAGCAATGGCTGCATCTGCTGCACCATCCGCGAGGATCTGCGCACCACCTTGCAGGATCTGGCGGCCAGGAAACGCAAGGGCGAACTGGACTTCGAGCGTGTGGTGATCGAGACCACGGGCCTGGCCGACCCCGGCCCGGTGACGCAGACCTTCTTCATGGACGACGAAATCGCCGAGAGCTTCCTGCTCGATTCCGTCATCACCCTGGTGGACGCCAAACACGCCGCCCAGCAGCTCAACGACCGCCAGGAGGCGCGCCGCCAGGTGGGTTTTGCCGACCAGATCTTCATCAGCAAGACCGATCTGGTCTCGGCCGAGGACGTGGCGGCGCTGCAGCACCGCCTCAAGCACATGAACCCGCGGGCGCCGCAGAAGGCGGTGCACTTCGGCGAGGTGGCGATCCAGGAGGTATTCGACCTGCGGGGGTTCAACCTGAATGCCAAGCTGGAGATCGACCCGGATTTCCTCAAGGAAGACGAGCACGATCATGCCCATGGTCACCACCATGACCACGAGCACGGCGAGCATTGCGACCATCCCTCGCACCAGCACGGCCATGGCCACCACCATCACCATGACGATGACGTGAAAAGCTTCGTCTTCCGCTCCGAGCGCGCCTTCGATCCGGCCAAGCTGGAGGACTTCCTGGGCGCCATCATCAACATCTACGGCCCGCGCATGCTGCGCTACAAGGGCGTGCTGCACATGAAGGGCACCGACCGCAAGGTGATCTTCCAGGGGGTGCACCAGCTCATGGGCAGCGACCTGGGGCCAGCCTGGGGCGAGGGCGAGCAGCGCCTGAGCAAGATGGTCTTTATCGGCATCGACCTGCCCAAGGACATCCTGTTGCAGGGCCTGGAACAGAGCCTGGTCTGAGAACCTGTGATAAATCTACTGCGCGGCCCGATCGCCGCGTTGGGCGGTGCTCGCCATCCTCACGTACCTGAAGTACGTTCCGGTGGCTGCGCTCCGTCCGCCTTGCGCTCGGGCCGCTCGCTACGATTTCTTCACAGGTTCGGAGCCTCCTGCCTTGCCCGCGAGCGCGAGCGTAGTGTCTCGATTTCGCAACCCCCGCGTCAGTCCTGTGAAAGACGGTACGCTCGAGCGCCATAAATTTTGGCCGGAACCCGTGGCCGGGACCGCATTGCGGGTATAACAGCAGGCCAGAAGAAACAAGCGCAGGCCCTGCGTGCCAGGAGACAAGAAGTGAAAGCCAAACCAGGAAAGGTGTCCGTGTCTTCCAAAGCCAAATCTGCTGTGGGCAAGGCCAAACCGGCCCCCAAGAAAGCTGCTGCCAAGCCGGCGGCCAAGGCCAAACCGGCCGTGAAGACCGCCAAACCTGGGGCGGCCAAGAAATCCGTGAGCAAGCCGCCCGTCAAGAAGGCAGCGGCCAAACCGGCCCCCAAGAAAACGGTTGCCAAACCGGTGGCCAAGAAGGTCGCCGTCAAGGCGGCCGCCCCCAAGAAAGCTGTTGCCAAACCGGCTGCCAAAGCCGGCAAGACCAGCGCCAAAGCACCTGTCAAGACCCCGGTCAAGGCGGTGGCCAAGTTGCCGGCCAAGACGCCTGCGCCTTTGCCGGTGAAGGCGACGCCGGCCCTGCCCGAGTCGCCGGCCCGCACGGCCAAGGCCTCGGCCCGGCTGGCGCAGCTGACCGTTCCCTCCATGGCCCAGTCGGTGGCATCCACCGCTGTCAAGGCCAGTTACACCCCGACCATGTCCCAGACCCTGATTGCTCCCCCCCTGCCTTCCTCCGTCAAAAAAGACCCCAAACTCGCCAACAACTGGAAAACCAAGCCGGGCGAAACCCTGAGCGACGACGAACTCGTGGCCATGCCGGACAGCGAGTACATGAACGACAAGCAGCTGGCCGCCTTCCGCGTGCGCCTGCAGCGTCTCAAGCAGGACATCCTGAACAACGCCGGCGAGACCACCGAGCACCTGCGCGAGGACACGGTCATCGTGCCGGACCCGGCCGACCGCGCCACCATCGAGGAAGAACACGCGCTGGAGCTGCGCACGCGCGACCGCGAGCGCAAGCTGCTCAAGAAGATCGAGCAGTCGATCGGGCGCATCGATGCCGGTGACTACGGCTACTGCGACGAGACCGGCGAGCCCATCGGCGTGGGCCGCCTGCTGGCCCGTCCCACCGCCACGCTCTCGCTGGAAGCCCAGCAGCGGCGCGAACTCAAGCAGAAGATGTTCGGGGATTGATCCTGCACAGAGGCTCCTTCTGACGCGCACCGCATAATCCAGACATGGCTGAAGACGAAAACCGGTCCGGCTTGTTGTCCAAGGTGGCCAAGTTCGTGCGCAATCCGACCAAGGATTGGTCCGAGCTCGACCAGAAGGAGCCGGAGGCCGACAGCGGCTATAGCAAAGAGGCGCTCAAGGAGATGATCGAGCGCAAGCGGCAGAACGACTTCGTGCGCAAGCGCGAATTCGATCATCTGCGCAAGCTGCGCCGTCGCGAGCCCCTGGGGCCGGCCGACCAGGCCGGCAGGCCCTCCTTCTTCCAGAGCAGCCTGACCTCCAACCACGACGACCGTGCCGAGACGCTGAAGAAGATCGACGAGATCGAGGCGCAGATGTCGCGCCAGTGGTGGAAAGGCAAGGAAGCCGCCTCGCGTGCCGGCGCCTTCCCCGTCTCGTCCACGGGCCCGGGTTTGCGGCCCGATGCCGGGCCCACCGAGCCGCCCCCCACGACAGCGCCCGACGCGGCGTCCACGGCCGATTCCCAGCCCGAAGACAGCCGCTTCGAGCCGACCGAAGCCTCGGCGCTGCGCCCCAACAGTTCCCAGTGGGCGGATGCGCCGGCCGGCGGTGAATACCCGCCCACCCAGCTGGCCGAGGCGGCGCCCACCATGCCCGCGCCGATGGCGCCGCAGCCGGCGGCAGCCGGGCGTGCACCCCCCAGTCGTTCGCAACTTCTGCAGCCCACGGCGGCCCCGCGCGCGCCCATGGGGGCCGGCTTTTCGACCCAGCGCCTGTACGCCGCCGTGCCGTCCGACAACCTGACCGACCCCGACCTGGAGGACGCCGCCATCCGCTTTGCCAACGGCGACGATGCCGGCGCCGAGGAGAGTTTGCTGGCGGTGCTGCATGGGGACAATCTGCGTCCCGATCTGGCCGAGACCTGGATGTCGGCCCTGTTCGACCTTTACCGCGCCACCGGGCAGCAGGCCCGTTTTGACAGTGTGGCCATCGAGTTCGCCAACCGTTTCGGTCGTTCGGCTCCGGCCTGGTTCTCCACGCCCGACTTGCTGAGCCGCTCCAAGGTCAGCGTGGCGCCGGTCAGTGCGCGTGCCAGTACGTCGGCTGCGAGCGCGCCTGACTGGAGCTGTCCGGCCCAGTTGAGCGCCGCCTCCCTGGAGGAACTGCATGCCTTGATGCGCGTGCCCGGCACGCTGGTGCTGGACTGGCAGGCGCTGTCTGTCATCGGCATCGATGCCGTGCCTGTGCTGGCCCGCCTGGTGGCCCAGTGGTGCGTCATGCCGGCCGCACTGGTCTTCCGCGGCCATACCAGCCTGGAGCGCGCACTCCTTGTGATCACGCCTTCGGGGGACCGTACCGTGGATCCCCTGTGCTGGCAGTTGCGCATGGATGCGCTGCGCATCATGCGCCTGCAGGATACCTTCGAGCTGGTGGCGCTGGACTATTGCGTGACCTACGAGGTCTCACCACCCTCCTGGCAGGAGCCGCGCTGCAGCTGCGAGCTGCAGGGGGCCACGAATGCCGCCGAGGCCGAGGCCGAAGCCATCCGCTCCAGCTGGGATGCCCCGAACTCCACCTGGGACGACCCGCTGCAGAACCTGACCGTGCCGGTCGGCCTGGAAGACCAGCCGCCGGCGGTGGTCGAGCTTTACGGCGAGATCCTCGGCGATGCCGGGGACGTGCTGGCGCGGCTGCAGGCGGGCATGGAAGGTGCGAATCGCATGGTGATCTCCTGTGCCCGCCTGATCCGCGTTGATTTCTCTGCGGCCGGCAGCATTCTGAACTGGGTGGCCGAGCAGCAGGCGCGCGGCTGCCAGGTGCAGTTCCGCGACGTCAACCGCATCGTCGCCGCCTTCTTCAACGTGATCGGCATCTCCGAGCACGCGCGCGTCGTCCCCCGCGCCGCGTAGAGACGCCCGCCCCCGACCCTCCCCCACTTCGTGTGGGTCGTATCCCCCCTCAAGGGGGCGCACCCGATGGCCCGGCAAAGCCGGTTCCATGGGTGCCTGGACATAGACCCCATGGGTCCAAGGTCGGCATTCGGATGCCGGACAATACGGGCATGGAACAATTTCACGGCACCACCATCGTCAGTGTGCGGCGCCAGACCGCCGCCGGATTGCAGGTCGCCATCGGCGGCGACGGCCAGGTCACGCTGGGCAACATCGTGGTCAAGGGCACGGCGCGCAAGGTGCGCACGCTTTATCACGGCAAGGTGCTGGCCGGTTTTGCCGGCGCCACGGCCGATGCCTTCACGCTGTTCGAGCGTTTCGAGGCCAAGCTCGAAAAGCATCAGGGCCATCTGCAGCGTGCTGCGATTGAACTCACGCGCGACTGGCGCACCGACCGCGTGCTGCGCCGCCTGGAGGCCATGCTGGCCGTGGCAGACCGCGAGTGCTCGCTCATCATCACCGGCAACGGTGACGTGCTGGAGCCGGAGAACGGCGTGGTGGCCATCGGCTCGGGCGGTGCCTACGCGCAGGCTGCGGCGATTGCCATGCTCAAGCATACCCAGCTGCCGGCAGCCGACATCGTCAAGCAATCGCTGGAGATTGCCGGCGAGTTGTGCATCTACACCAACATGAACCACACGATCGAGACGCTGGACTGAACCCGCGTCGCGACTGTTTCCCGGACAACCCCCATGTCTTCCATGACCCCGCAGGAGATCGTCTCCGAACTCGACCGCCACATCGTCGGCCAGGCCGATGCCAAGCGCGCCGTGGCCATCGCGCTGCGCAACCGCTGGCGCCGCCAGCAGGTCGATGCCGCACTGCGGCCCGAGATCACGCCCAAGAACATCCTGATGATCGGCCCCACCGGCGTGGGCAAGACCGAGATCGCACGCCGCCTGGCCAGACTGGCTGATGCCCCCTTCATCAAGGTGGAAGCCACCAAGTTCACGGAAGTGGGCTACGTGGGCAAGGACGTCGACTCCATCATCCGTGACCTGGCCGAGGTGGCCGTCAAGCAGACGCGCGAGGCCGAGATGAAGAAGGTGCGCACGCGCGCCGAAGACGCTGCCGAGGACCGCATCCTCGACATCCTGATCCCGTCGCCACGCCATGAATCCGCTGCGGCCGAACCACCGCCCGACAGCACCGCGCGCCAGGTCTTTCGCAAGAAACTGCGCGAAGGCCAGCTCGACGAGCGCGAGATCGAACTCGACGTGGCGGAGGCGCGGCCCCAGCTGGAAGTCATGGGGCCGGCCGGCATGGAAGACATGGCCGAGCAGCTGCGCGGCATGTTCGGCCAGCTCGGTGCGGGTAAACGCAAGGTGCGCAAGCTGAAGATCGCGGAAGCCATGAAACTGCTGATCGACGAAGAGGCGGCCAAGCTGGTCAACGAGGAGGAGATCCGCACCCAGGCGCTTTTGAATGCCGAGCAGAACGGCATCGTCTTCATTGACGAGATCGACAAGGTCACTTCGCGTTCCGAGGGCAGCGGGACGGCCGAGGTCTCGCGCCAGGGCGTGCAGCGCGACCTGCTGCCGCTGGTGGAGGGCACCTCGGTTTCCACCAAGTACGGCGTCATCAAGACCGACCACATCCTCTTCATCGCCTCGGGCGCCTTCCACCTGAGCAAGCCCAGCGACCTGATCCCCGAACTGCAGGGGCGCCTGCCGATCCGCGTCGAATTGCAATCGCTGTCGGTGCAGGACTTCGAGGCCATCCTCACGCAGACCCATGCTTCCCTGGTGCGCCAGTACCAGGCCTTGCTGGCCACCGAGGGCGTGACGCTGGTGTTCGCCCCCGAGGGCATCACCCGCCTGGCCCACATCGCCTACGACGTGAACGAGCGCACCGAGAACATCGGCGCGCGCCGCCTGGCCACGGTGATGGAGCGCCTGCTCGACGACGTGAGTTTCAATGCCACGCGTCTGCAAGGACAGTCCGTGCGTATCGATGCGGCCTATGTCGACGCGCGCCTGGCGGACCTCAGCCGCAATGAGGACCTGTCGCGCTACATCCTCTGAAAACGGGGCCCGGTCCGCTTGGCGCCGGCGTGGCGCCCGGTGAGAGAGGGCCCCGGCGTCGCATTTTTGCGCCGTGGCCGGGTGGCGAGCCAGCACGAGACGGCCCTTCATGCATCACATTCATATCATTTCCTAAGTGCTTCATTTAAAACGATTTTTCAATCCGAAAAATTGTGTGAAAGTGTTTCTAAGTCCTTGATTTCATTGAAATTTTTCTCGCTCGACCCTTGTCTGCTGGTGATTTGCTGATACAGTGCAAAAAAGTGGAATTAAGTGGTGAAAAGTGCGCTTGCGCTTTTCGCCCTCCCGTACTGGTGCAGAAAAAGGGGTTGCGCGCGTGTTTCAAGGGGCTTCGTCGCTGAGTCTGGATGCCAAGGGGCGGCTATCGGTGCCGACCCGGCACCGTGACGTGCTCAGCGCCACGGCCGCCGGCCAGCTCACCATCACCCGCCATCCGCATGGCTGCCTGATGGTCTTCCCGCGCCCCGAGTGGGAGAAGTTCCGCGAGCGCATCGCCGCACTGCCCATGGCGGCGCAATGGTGGAAGCGCATCTTCCTGGGCAATGCCATGGATGTGGAGATGGACGGCACCGGCCGCATCCTGGTCTCGCCCGAGCTGCGTGCTGCCGCCGGCATCACGCGCGACACCATGCTGCTGGGCATGGGCAACCACTTCGAGCTCTGGGACAAGGCCAGCTACGAGGCGCAGGAGGCCCAGGCCCTGCAGGGCGACATGCCAGACGTCTTCAAGGACTTTTCCTTCTGAAAGAAGACGGTGGAAACCTCCCCATGGACACATACCACCGTCTTGTTGAACGAAGCGATCACAGCCTTGCTCAACAAGCCGGACGAACTGGCGCAGGAGCCGGCCGATGGCCACTACGTGGACGCCACCTTCGGTCGCGGCGGGCATTCCCGGTTGCTCCTGTCGAGGCTGTCGCCACAAGGGCGGCTGACCGCCTTCGACAAGGACCTCGCGGCCATCGCCGAGGCCCGGACCATCGCGGACCCGCGCTTCTCCATCCGTCACGAGGGCTTTCGTCATCTGCACGAGCTGCCGCCGGCCAGCGCGGCTGGCGTGCTGATGGACCTGGGCGTGAGCTCGCCGCAGATCGACGACCCCACACGCGGCTTCAGCTTCCGCTTCGACGGACCGCTGGACATGCGCATGGACACCACGCGGGGCCAGAGCGTGGCGCAGTGGCTGGAAACAGCCGAAACCCGACAGATCGCGGAGGTGATACGTGACTACGGTGAAGAACGGTTTGCTGGCCAGATTGCAAAGGCGATTGTGGCGCGCCGACAGGAACGGGGCCCAGTTTCAAGCACCGCTGAACTGGCCCAGCTCGTGGCTGACACGGTCAAAACCCGCGAGTCGGGCCAGAACCCTGCAACGCGCACATTTCAGGCTCTTCGGATTTTCATCAACGCCGAGCTTGAGGAGCTGCAAGAAGCGCTAGAGGCAAGTCTCGATGTACTGCAACCCGGAGGACGGCTGGTCGTGATCAGTTTCCATTCGCTGGAAGACCGCATCGTCAAACAGTTCATCGCGCAGCACTCGCGCGAGGTCTACGACCGCCGCGCGCCTTTTGCCGAGCCGAAGCCCATGAAGCTGCGTGCGCTCGAGCGCATCAAGCCCTCGGCGGCCGAGGTGGCGGCCAACCCGCGCGCGCGCAGTGCCATCATGCGCGTGGCCGTGAGGACGCAAGCATGACAAGAGCGAATCTCGTCCTGTTGCTCGCCGTGCTGGCCAGCGCGCTCTACCTGGTGAGCGTGCAATACGAGTCGCGCCGGCTGTTTGCAGAGATCGACCGCGCCGTGCTGGAGGCGCGCCGCATCGAGACCGAGCGCGAGCAGCTGGAGCTGCAAAAGCGCCAGCAAGCTACGGTGCAGCGCGTCGAGAAGCTGGCCAAGGACAAGCTGGACATGCGCGCGGCCACGCCGGCCATCACCGACTACGTGAGTTACCAGCCCTACGGCGGCAGCGTGCCCGCGGGCGCAGCGGTGCAGCCGCGGGTCTCCGGGGGGCGCTTGCCATGAGCAGTCGCAGCATCCAGTACACATCGAGCCCCTTGCTGGCCAGTCGCACGCCGGTGTGGCGCAGCAAGTTCGTGGTGGCCATGATCGCGCTGGCCTTTGTGGTGCTGGCCGGGCGCGCCGCCTACATCCAGGTCATCTCGAACGACTTCTTCCAGAAACAGGGGCAGGTGCGTTTTGCACGCACCCTGGAGTTGCCGGCCAACCGTGGCCGCATCCTGGATCGCAATGGCCAGATCCTCGCCACCAGCGTGCTGGCGCCCAGCATCTGGGCCATCCCCGAGGACATCGAGCGTGATCCGAAGCAGCTGCAGCGCCTGGCCCGCCTGCTGGAGATGCCGCTGTCTGACCTCAACCGCAAGCTGGAGGACGAGGACAAGACTTTCGTCTGGCTCAAGCGCCAGGTCGACGAGTCCGTGGCCAGGCAGATTGCCGCGCTCGAGATCAAGGGCGTCTACCAGCGTAAGGAATACAAGCGCCAATACCCCGAGGGCGAGGTGGCCGCGCACCTGGTCGGCTTCACCAACGTGGAAGACCATGGCCAGGAGGGCGTGGAGCTGGCCTTCAACCAGACGCTGGCTGGCAAACCCGGTTCGCGTCGCGTGATCAAGGACCGCCTGGGCAGCGTGATCGAAGCCGTGGGCGCGCAGGTGCCGCCGGTCGAGGGGCGCGACGTGCAGCTCTCCATCGACAGCAAGATCCAGTTCTTCGCCTACCAGCGCCTCAAGCAGGCCGTGCGCGACCACCAGGCCAAGGCCGGCAGCGTGGTGGTGCTCGACGCCCAGACCGGCGAGATGCTGGCACTGGCCAACTACCCCAGCTACACACCGGGCAAGCGCCAGGGTTTCAAGGACGCCCTGCGCAACCGCGCGCTGACCGACTCCTTCGAGCCCGGTTCCACCGTCAAGCCCTTCGTCGCCGCGCTGGCGCTGGAGAAGGGCCTGGTGTCGCCCGCCACGCAGATCCAGATCAGCGGCAGCGGGCGCATGAACGTGGGCAACGCCACCATCAGCGACACCCACGCGCATGCGGTGCTGACCCTCAACGAAGTGGTGCAGAAGTCCAGCAACATCGGCATGGTCAAGCTGGCCATGCAGATGCCAGCCCGCGATTTGTGGGAGATGTACAGCCAGGTCGGCTTCGGCCAGCGGCCGCAGCTGCCCTTCCCGGGTGCCGTCAGCGGCCGGCTGCGTCCCTGGAAGACCTGGCGCCCCATCGAGCACGCCACCATGAGCTACGGCTATGGCCTGTCCATCAGCCTGGTGCAGCTGGCGCATGCCTACACCGTGTTCGCGCACGATGGCGAGCTGATGCCGGTGACGCTGCAAAAGGCGCAGGGACCGGTGGCTGGCGTGCGCCTGCTGGAAGCGCGCCATGCGCGCGCCGTGCGTCATATGCTGCAGCTGGCCGCCGGGCCAGGCGGCACCGCGCCCAAGGCCCAGACCATGGGCTACTCGGTGGGCGGCAAGACCGGCACCGCGCGCAAGCAGGAAGGCCGTGGTTATGCCGACAAGAAATACCGCAGCTTCTTCGTCGGCCTGGCGCCGGTCGCCCGCCCGCGCATCATCGTGGCCGTGCTGATCGACGAGCCGGATGCCGGCAAATACTACGGCGGCGACGTGGCCGCCCCGGTGTTCAGCGAGACCGTGCAGCAGACCCTGCACCTGCTGGGCGTGCAGCCGGACATCGAGGTCACGCCACAGATCGTGGCGCAGGTCGGGGAGGGCATCGCATGGTGACCCTGTTGCAGACCCCGGCCCAGGCAGCCCGGTGGCTGCATGGCCGCGTGCGCGGCGTGTTGCAGACCGACAGCCGGCGGGTGGGAGCGGGCGACGGTTTCATCGCCTGGCCCGGTGCGGCGCGCGATGGGCGTCAGTTCGTGCCGGGCGCGCTGGCCCAGGGGGCGCTGGCCTGCCTGGTCGAGCGCAGCGGCGCCGAGGCCTACGGCTTTGCCGATGAGCACATTGCGGCCTACACCGGCCTGAAGGCTGCCAGCGGCCCGATCGCTGCGGCCTATTACGAGCAGCCCTCGCAGCAACTCGATGTGCTGGCGGTCACGGGCACCAATGGCAAGACTTCGACCAGCTGGTGGCTGGCGCAGGCGCTGGGCGCACTCCATCCCTCCGTCGCCTGCGGCCTGATCGGGACCCTGGGGGTAGGCCGCGTGCCGGCGCCGGGTTCTCCGGATGAAGGTGCCGTGGTCAGCACCGGCCTGACCACGCCCGACCCGGTGCTGCTGCAGCAGACCCTGCGCCGTTTCGTCGACGAAGGCCTGGCCGCCTGCGCCATCGAGGCTTCGTCCATCGGCATCGCCGAGCGGCGCCTGGACGGCACGCGTATCCGCACCGCCATCTTCACCAATTTCACGCAGGACCATCTGGACTACCACGGCAGCATGGAGGCCTACTGGCTGGCCAAGGCCGAGCTGTTCGACTGGCCGGGCCTGCGCGCGGCGGTGATCAACCTCGACGACCCCAAGGGTGTCGGGCTGGCAGCGGCGCTGACGACCCGTGCGCTGGACCTGTGGACGGTCTCCTTGCGTGCAGACGCCGGTGCGCGCCTGGTCGCGCAAGACATCCGCATGGGAGAGCGTGGTGTGCAGTTCATCGTGTGCGAAGGCGAGACCCGCGTTCCTCTGACCACGCAGACCCTGGGCGACTACAACGTGAGCAACCTGCTGGGTGTGATCGCCACGCTGCGTACCCTGGGTGTTCCGCTGGTCGACGCGGTGTTCGCCTGTCATGAGCTTCAGCCGGTGCCGGGCCGCATGGAATTCCAGGGCGGTGTCGATCTGCCGCTGGCCGTGGTGGATTACGCGCACACGCCCGACGCGCTGGCCCAGGTGCTGCAGACCCTCAAGCCGCTGGCAACACAACGCGGTGGCCGGCTGTGGTGTGTGTTCGGTTGCGGCGGCGACCGTGATCCGCACAAGCGCCCGCTCATGGGTGCGGCGGCAACGCAGCACGCGGATCACATCGTGTTGACCAATGACAACCCGCGCAGCGAGACCCCCGAGGCCATCGTGGCGCAGATCCGTCCGGGCCTGGCCGGTCATGGCGCGGTGCAGACTGAACTCGACCGGGCGCGGGCCATCGCCACCGCGCTGGGCCAGGCCGATATGCGCGACGTGGTGCTGGTGGCCGGCAAGGGCCATGAGGACTACCAGGAGACGGCCGGCGTGCGCCTGCCCTTCTCCGACCGGCAGCAGGTGGGCCTGGCGCTGCAGGCGCGCCGGGTGGGGGCGACCTCATGAGCGCCCACACCATCATGTTCAACCTGCAGCAGGCCCTGCCCTGGCTGACCGGTGCGCGCCTGGTCGGCGACGGCCTGGTCGGCGTGCAGCGGGTGCACAGCGACACGCGCACCCTGCAGCACGGTGACCTGTTCGTGGCGCTGCAGGGCGAGCGCTTCGACGGCAACACTTTCCTGGCCCAGGCGCAGCATGCCGGCGCGGTGGCCGCGCTGTGCAGTGACGAGGCGGCCCTGCGCGCCAGCGGCCTGAGTGGCCTGGTGGTGGCCGACAGCAAGCTGGCGCTGGGGCAGCTGGCCACGGGCTGGCGTGCGCAGTTCAAGCTGCCGCTGATCGCCGTCACGGGCAGCAACGGCAAGACCACGGTCACGCAGATGATCGCGGCCATCCTGCGCGCCTGGAAGCCGCAGGCCACGCTGGCCACCGAAGGGAATTTCAACAACGAGATCGGCGTGCCGCTGACGCTGCTGCGCCTGCGCGCCACGCACCAGCTGGCGGTGGTCGAGCTCGGCATGAACCACCCGGGCGAGATTGCCGTGCTGGCCGGCATGGCCCAGCCCACGGTGGCACTGGTCAACAACGCGCAGCGCGAGCACCTGGAATTCATGGCCAGCATCGAGGCCGTGGCGCGCGAGAACGGCGCCGTGATCGCGGCGCTGGGCGGCAGCGGTACCGCCGTGTACCCGGCCGACGATGCCTACAGCAGCTTGTGGCACGAACTCGCGGGTGGGCGGGCCCAGCTGACCTTCGCCATCAGCGGGGATGCGGCCGCGTCCGACCTGAGCTGCAGCCCCCCGGTCTGGACGGGCGAGGGCTGGCAGGTCCAGGCACGCACCCCGGCCGGCGCCTTGAACTACACGCTGCGCGTGGCCGGCCTGCACAACGTCAAGAACTCCCTGGCCGCCGCCGCCTGCGCACTGGCTGCCGGCGTGCCCCTGTCGCACATCGTGCTGGGGCTGGAGGCTTTCGAGCCGGTCAAGGGCCGCTCCCGTGCCCTGGCCCTGCCACTCGGCGGCCGCACGCTGACCCTGGTGGACGACAGCTACAACGCCAACCCGGATTCGGTGCGTGCCGCCATCGACGTGCTCGCCGGCCTGCCCGGTCCGCGCCTGCTGGTGCTGGGTGATATGGGTGAGGTCGGCAGCGAAGGTCCGCGTTTTCACGCCGAAGTCGGTGCCTATGCGCGCGAACGCGGCATCGAGCATCTGTACGCCCTGGGTGAGCAGACGGCGCAGAGCGTGGCGCATTTCAAGGGCGGGCGTCATTTCGGCGACGGCGAGGCCCTGAATGCCGCCGTGTTGCAGGCCCTGCCCGGTCTGGCCAGCGTGCTGGTCAAGGGCTCGCGCTTCATGCGCATGGAGCGGGTGGTGCAAGCGGTGAGCGCGCACGCCGAACAGAACAAGGAAGAACATCATGCTGCTTAGCCTGGCCCAGTGGCTCCAGACCATCTCACCCGAATTCGGCTATTTCCGGGTCTTCCAGTACCTGACCTTCCGCGCCGTCATGGCCGCACTGACCGCGCTGCTGATCGGCCTGCTGGCCGGACCTTACGTGATCCGCCGCCTGGCCGAACTCAAGATCGGCCAGCCGGTGCGCGGCTACGGCATGGAGACGCACCTGTCCAAGAGCGGCACGCCCACCATGGGCGGTGTGCTGATCCTGCTGGCCATCGGCATCTCGACCCTGTTGTGGTTCGACCTGTCCAACCGCTTCGTCTGGATCGTGCTGCTGGTCACGCTGGGTTTCGGCGCGATCGGCTGGGTCGACGACTGGCGCAAGGTGGTCAACAAGGACCCCGAGGGCATGCGCTCGCGCGAAAAGTATTTCTGGCAGTCGGTGATCGGCCTGATCGCCGCCTTCTATCTCGTCTTCTCGATTTCCGGCAGCAGCAACCAGGGCGTTTGGGAGTTATTCGTCACCTGGGTTCGTTCGGGGTTCTCGGTCGATCTGCCGGCGAAAGCCGGCCTGCTGCTTCCTTTCTTCAAACAGGTCAGCTACCCGCTCGGTGTGATCGGCTTCGTGGTGCTGACCTATCTGGTCATCGTCGGGGCCAGCAATGCGGTGAATCTGACCGACGGCCTGGACGGCCTGGCCATCATGCCGGTCGTCATGGTGGGCTCGGCCCTGGGCGTCTTCGCCTACGTGACCGGCAGCGCCGTCTATTCCAAGTACCTGTTCTTCCCGCACATTCCCGGCTCGGGCGAGCTGCTGATCTTCTGCGCGGCCATGGCCGGCGCGGGCCTGGCCTTCCTGTGGTTCAACGCGCACCCGGCCCAGGTCTTCATGGGGGACGTCGGTGCGCTGGCGCTGGGTGGTGCCCTGGGCACCATCGCCGTGATCGTGCGCCAGGAGATCGTGCTGGCCATCATGGGCGGCATCTTCGTGGCCGAGGCCCTGAGCGTGATGCTGCAGGTGAGCTGGTTCAAGTACACGAAGAAGAAATACGGCGAAGGCCGGCGCTTCTTCAAGATGGCGCCGCTGCACCACCACTTCGAGAAGAGCGGCTGGAAGGAGACCCAGGTGGTCGTGCGCTTCTGGATCATCACCATGCTGCTGTGCCTGGTGGGCCTGTCGACTTTGAAATTGCGATGAACGAAAACGACTTACCCGACGATCAGCCCCGGCCGCTGCCGCCTCAGGACGAGGCGGCTTCGGCGTCTTTGCCGGCGGCAGATCCGTTTGATGTGCCGCCGGTGGAGCCGCCAGCGCCGATGCCCGGAGCCGACGTGCCTGTGCCGCCGGCCGGCAAACCGGCTAAGCGTGCGCTGCCCGAGACCCTGACGGCTGCGCAGGACGCCAAGGCCTTCGTGGCCCAGCTCTTTGCCGATGCTGCGCCGGTCGAACCCGCCGTGGCGGCCGAGACGCCGCCCGAGGCCAGCGCTGAGCCCACCACCGTCGAGCCGCCCGAGCAAGCCGAGGCCGTCGCAGCGGCGCCGGCGTCCCTGCTGCAGGGCCAGCATGTGCTGGTACTGGGCCTGGGGGCGTCGGGCCTGGCCATGGTGCGCTGGTGTGTGCGCCAGGGCGCACGCGTGACCGTGGCCGACACACGCGAGGCGCCGCCGCAACTCGTGACGCTGCAGGCCGAGTTGCCGCAGGTGGAATTCCGCGCCGGTGCTTTCGAGGCTGGCCTGGTCGAAGGGCAGGACATCCGCGCCGTCTTCAAGAGCCCGGGCCTGGCACCGGCCGCAGTGGCCCCGGTCTGGCAGGCGGCGCAGGCCATGGGCTTGTGGACGGGCGGCGAGCTGGATCTGTATGCCGCCGCCCTGCGCGAGCTGCAGGCCGAACGCGGCTACGCACCCAAGGTGCTGGCGGTCACGGGCACCAACGGCAAGACCACGACGACGGCGTTGACGGGCCAGCTGGTCGAACTCGCCGGCAAGCGTGTGGCCGTGGCCGGCAACATCGGCCCCAATCTGCTGGACGTGCTGACGCAGCAGCTGGAGGCGGGCACGCTGCCCGAGGTCTGGGTGCTCGAACTCTCAAGCTTCCAGCTCGACGGTGTGCAGGGCTTCGAGCCCACGGCCTCCGTGGTGCTCAACCTCACGCAGGACCATCTGGACTGGCATGGCGACATGGCTGCCTATGGCGCGGCCAAGGCGCGCATCTTCGGCAGCCAGGGGCTCATCGTTCTCAACCGCGAGGACGCGGCCGTCATGGCCATGCTGCCCGAGCCCGTGCGGGCCAAGCTGCAGAAACCCAAGGTCCGCGACCATGTGACTTTCGGTGCCGACATGCCGCAACGCCCGGGCGACTACGGCATCGAACTCGTCAACGGCATGGCCTGGCTGGTGCGCGCGCAGGAAGCCGACGAGACACAGAAAAGGAAAAAGGGTGAAGAGGAGGAACTCTTCATCCAGCGCCTGATGCCGGCCGATGCGCTGCGCATCCGCGGCCGCCACAACGCCACCAATGCCCTGGCCGCGCTCGCGCTGGCCCAGGCGGCCGGCTGCACGCTGGGGCCCATGCTCTACGGCCTGCGCGAGTATCGCGGCGAGCCGCACCGGGTGGAGCCGGTGGCCATCGTCCATGAGGTCGAGTACTTCGACGACAGCAAGGGCACCAATGTCGGCGCCACCGTGGCCGCGCTGACCGGCCTGGGGACCGAACGCCGCATCGTCGTCATCCTGGGCGGTGAGGGCAAGGGCCAGGACTTTGCGCCGCTGTACGCCCCGGTGCAGCGCTACGCGCGTGCCGTCGTGCTGATCGGGCGCGATGCGCCAGCCATCCGTGCGGCGGTGCAGGGCACGGGCGTGCCGCTGCTGGATGCGAGCACGCTGCCCGAGGCCGTGGCCCTGGCCCGCGCGCAGGCGCAGGCGGGTGATGCCGTGCTCTTGTCGCCGGCCTGCGCCAGCTTCGACATGTTCAAGGACTACGAGCACCGTGCCCGCGTCTACGTCGAGGCGGTGCACGCCCTGTCGAACGAGGGAGGGCTGGCATGACGGTATTGGCGCAACGCATCCGTGGTTGGTTCGGCAGCGCGCCGGCGACCGATGCGCTGCCTGTGCGCCTGGGGCCGCAGGGCTACGGGCGCAGCAGCAACCAGCCTGTGCGCCTGTCCGACTTCGACCATGCCCTGGTCTGGGTGGTGGTCGCCCTGCTGGCCTGGGGGCTGGTGATGGTGTACTCGGCCTCCATTGCCTTGCCGGACAACCCGAAGTTCGGGCGTTATGCCCACACGCATTTCCTGACGCGCCACCTGCTCTCGCTGGTGGTGGCTTTCGTGGCGGCGCTGATCGCCTTCCAGATTCCCATGGCCCGGTGGGAGAAGCTGGCGCCCTGGCTGCTGGTGGTTGCGCTGGTCCTGCTGGTGGCGGTGCTGATCCCGGGTATCGGCAAGGGTGTCAATGGCGCGCGGCGCTGGATCGCCCTGGGCATTACCAACTTCCAGCCCTCGGAACTGGCCAAGCTGGCCGTGCTGCTCTACGCGGCCGACTACATGGTGCGCAAGATGGACGTGAAGGAGCATTTCTTCCGCGCCGTGGCACCCATGGGCGCAGCCGTGGCCATCATCGGCCTGCTGCTGCTGGCCGAGCCCGACATGGGTGCCTTCATGGTGATCGCCGTGATCGCCATGGGCATCCTGTTTCTGGGCGGCGTCAACGCCCGCATGTTCTTCCTGATTGCCGCCATCCTGCTGGTGGCCTTCGTGCTGATGATCGCGCTGAGCGAATGGCGGCGCGAGCGCATCTTTGCCTACCTCAACCCCTGGGACGAGCGCCACACCCTGGGCAAGGGCTACCAGCTCTCGCATTCGCTGATTGCCTTCGGGCGCGGCCAGATCTTCGGCGTGGGCCTGGGTGGCAGTGTCGAGAAACTGCACTGGCTACCCGAGGCGCACACCGACTTCCTGCTGGCCGTGATCGGTGAGGAGTTCGGCCTGCTGGGCGTGCTGACCATCGTCGCGCTGTTCTTCTGGCTGACCCGCCGTGTCATGCACATCGGCCGCCAGGCCATCGCACTGGACCGCGTCTTCGCCGGCCTCGTGGCCCAGGGCGTGGGTGTCTGGATGGGTTTCCAGGCCTTCATCAACATGGGCGTGAACCTGGGCGCCCTGCCGACCAAGGGGCTGACCCTGCCCTTCATGAGTTATGGGGGCTCGGCCATTCTGATGAACATGGTGGCGGTGGCCATCGTGCTGCGTATCGACTACGAGAACCGGCAATTGATGCACGGAGGGCGCTCATGAGCAAGTGCGCTCTTGTGATGGCAGGCGGTACGGGCGGGCACATCTTCCCTGGTCTGGCCGTGGCCGAAGCCCTGCGTGAGCGCGGCTGGCGCGTGCACTGGCTGGGCAACCAGACCGGCATGGAAGGACGGCTGGTGCCGCCGTGCGGTTTCGCCTTCGAGAGCATCGATTTCGGCGGCGTGCGCGGCAAGGGGCCGCTCACCCTGGCCCTGCTGCCGCTGCGCCTGCTCAAGGCTTTCTGGCAGAGCATCGGTGTCGTCCGCCGCGTCAAGCCGGACGTGGTGATCGGGCTGGGCGGTTACATCACCTTCCCGGCGGGGATGATGGGGGTCTTGCTGGGCAAGCCCCTGGTGCTGCACGAGCAGAACTCCGTGGCGGGCCTGGCCAACAAGGTGCTGGCCGGCGTGGCCGACCGTGTGTACGCCGCTTTCCCTGGTGCGATGAAAAAAGCACAGTGGGTGGGCAACCCCTTGCGCGCGGCCTTCCTGCAGCAGCCGGCGCCGGCCCAGCGTTTTGCCGGACGCAGCGGCCCCTTGCGCCTGCTCGTGGTCGGCGGCAGCCTGGGTGCGAAGTCGCTCAACGACATCGTGCCGCGTGCGCTGGCCCTGATCCCCGCGGCGCAGCGCCCGCAGGTCATCCACCAGAGCGGTGCGACGCAGATCGACGCCCTTCGTGTCAACTACACCGCCGCAGGTGTGCAGGCCGAACTGACACCCTTCATCGATGACACGGCCCGTGCCTTTGCCGAGGCCGACCTCATCGTCTGCCGCGCCGGTGCCAGCACCGTGACCGAGATCGCTGCCGTCGGCGCTGCGGCGGTCTTCGTTCCTTTCCCGGCGGCCGTGGACGACCACCAGACCACCAACGCCCGTTTCCTGGTGGACCAGGGCGCGGGCCTGCTGCTGCCCCAGAAAGACATGACAGCGGAGCGACTTGCGGAACTGTTGCAGACCACGGACCGCGGCACGCTGCTGCAATGGGCGCAGCAGGCACAGAAGCTGGCCAAGACCGACGCCACCGCACAAGTGGTGGCAGCCTGCGAGGAGCTCGCACGATGAAACACGCGATCCACACATCCACTTCGTCGAGAAACAGAAGTGCCGCCGAAATGAAGGAGGCGCTGTGAAACACGCGATCAAGCACATTCATTTCGTCGGCGTGGGCGGCTCCGGCATGTCCGGCATCGCCGAGGTGCTGCACAACCTGGGTTACACCATCTCGGGTTCGGACCTGAGCGACAGCGCCACGCTCAGGCGCCTGGCCTCGCTGGGGATCAAGACCTGCGTCGGTCACGCCCCGGACCACATCGAGGGGGCCGATGCCGTGGTCACGTCGACCGCCGTCAAGTCCGAGAACCCCGAGGTGCTGGCCGCGCGAGAGAAGCGCATCCCCATCGTGCCGCGCGCCGTCATGCTGGCCGAGCTCATGCGCCTGAAGCAGGGCATCGCGATCGCCGGCACGCACGGCAAGACCACCACCACCAGCCTGGTGGCCAGCGTGCTGGCCGAGGCCGGGCTGGACCCGACCTTCGTGATCGGCGGGCGTCTCAACAGCGCCAACGCCAATGCGCGGCTGGGCAGCGGCGAGCACATCGTGGTCGAGGCCGACGAGAGCGACGCCTCTTTTCTCAACCTGCTGCCGGTGATGGCGGTGGTGACCAATATCGACGCCGACCACATGGAGACCTATGGGCACGATTTCGGCCGGCTCAAGCAGGCCTTCGTCGACTTCCTGCACCGCATGCCCTTCTACGGCACGGCCATCCTGTGCACCGACGACGCCGCGGTGCGCGAGATCGTGCCCGAGGTGAACTGCCCCATCACCAGCTACGGCTTCAATGAACAGGCCCAGGTGCGCGCGGTGAACGTACGCGCCGTGGCCGGCCAGATGCATTTCACCGTGCAACGGCGCAACGGCGTGGTGCTGCCCGACCTGGACGTGGTGCTCAACCTGCCGGGCCGCCACAACGTGCTCAACGCCCTGTCGGCGATCGCGGTGGCGGCGGAGCTGGATGTCGCCGACGCGGCGCTGCTCAAGGCCCTGGCCGAGTTCAAGGGCGTGGGTCGGCGTTTCCAGCGCTACGGCGAGGTGCCCGCCAAGGACGGCGGCAATTTCACGCTGATCGACGACTACGGTCATCACCCGGTGGAGATGGCGGCCACGCTGGCCGCGGCGCGCGGCGCCTTCCCCGGGCGGCGCCTGGTGCTGTCCTTCCAGCCGCACCGCTACACGCGCACGCGCGACTGCTTCGAGGATTTCGTCAAGGTGATCGGCGAGGCCGATGCCGTGCTGCTGGCCGAGGTCTACGCCGCGGGCGAGGCGCCCATCGTGGCGGCCGACGGCCGCAGCCTGGCGCGCGCGCTGCGTGTGGCCGGCAAGCTGGAGCCGGTGTTCGTGGACGACATCGCGGCCATGCCGCAGGCGATTCTCGACAACGCACGCGCGGGTGACGTGGTGATGTGCATGGGGGCGGGCTCCATCGGTGGGGTGCCGGCCAAGGTGGTCGAGTTGAAGGAAGGTGCAAAGAAGTGAGCGAGGAACGAGTGAATCTGGGCAAGGTGGCCGTCCTGATGGGCGGGTCTTCCGCCGAGCGCGACATTTCGCTGATGTCGGGGGACGGTGTGCTCAAAGCTTTGCAATCGCGCGGGGTGGATGCGCATGCCTTCGACCCCTCCGTGCGGGATCTCGGCGAACTCAAGCGCGAGGGGTTTGCGCGTTGTTTCATCGCGCTGCATGGCCGCTTCGGCGAGGACGGCACGGTGCAGGGTGCGCTGGAACTGCTGGGCATTCCCTACACCGGTTCGGGCGTGATGGCCTCCAGCATCGCCATTGACAAGGTCATGACCAAGCGCATCTGGCTGGCCGAGGGGCTGCCCACACCGCAGTGGCGCAAGGTGGCCAGCGCCGAGGCCGCGCGTGCCGCCTTCTCGGCGCTCGGCGCGCCCATGATCATCAAGCCCGCGCGCGAGGGCTCGTCCATCGGTCTGACCAAGGTGTTGACCGCCGACGAATGCGACGCGGCCTATGCCAGGGCGGCGCAGGTCGACGAACAGGTGTTGTGCGAGCAGTTCATCAGCGGCGAGGAGGTCACGGTGCCCGTGCTGGGCAGCGGGCCCCAGGCGCGCGCGCTGCCGGTGATCCGCATCGTGGCGCCCGACGGCAACTACGATTACCAGAACAAGTACTTCACCGATGAGGTGAAGTACCTCGTGCCTTGCGGCCTGCCCACGGGTGAGGAAGAGCAGATCCAGCAGATCGTGCTGCGCGCCTACCAGGTGCTGGGTTGCCGCGGCTGGGCCCGTGCCGACGTGATGATCGACGCCCGTACGCGCAAGCCCTATCTGCTGGAGATCAACACCTCACCCGGCATGACCGGGCATTCGCTGGTGCCCATGTCGGCCAAGGCTGCGGGCATCAGCTACGAAGACCTGTGCGTCCTGCTGCTGCAGGCCGCCGCGCTCGAACACGGAGGCGCGCACGCATGAACCACATGAACGCCGCCGGGCCGTCCCAAGGCGTGAAGGCCCCTGAGGGGCTGACGACCGCGGCTCCCAGCCTGCCTGCGCAGGCTGGGACGGGAGGAAGAGGCACTGCGTCTCGCTGTGCCACGTCCAGCGCCGTACGCGCAGCGACAAGCGTGGGGGCTCTATGAACACGCTGCCCGTTCCCCTCGACGTCAAGCTCATGAACCTGACAGCCAATCTGCTGCTACTCGGTTTCATGCTGCTGGGCTTAAGCACGGGTGGGCGCTGGCTGATGCAGCACCCGGTGTTTGCGATCCGCGGCCTGACGGTGCTGGGCGACATCAGCCACACCAGCGCGCTGACCCTGCGCGCGCACGTGGGCTCGCAGCTCAAGGGCACCTTTCTGACGGTGGACCTCAACGCCGTGCGCCTGGCCTTCGAATCCGTGCCCTGGGTGCGCCGTGCCGTGGTGCAGCGCGAATTCCCGAACCGCCTGCGCGTGATCCTGCAGGAGCACCAGGCCGTGGCCTATTGGGGCGAGGAGGGCGAATCCACCCTGGTCAACAGCCACGGCGAAGTCTTCGAGGCCAATCTGGGCGAGATCGAGCAGGACGAACTGCCGCGCCTGGACGGCCCGGTGGAACAGTCGGCCCAGGTGCTGGTCATGTACCGCGAGATCTTGCCCCTGTTCGAGGCGCTGGACCTGCCCATTGAGCAGCTGGCGCTGAGCGGGCGCGGCAACTGGCAGTTGCAGCTGGCCAGCGGGGCCCGTCTCGAACTGGGCAGCGGTGGCGTGCCGGAGGTGACGGCGCGCGCGCGGCAGTTCCTCGGCACGGTGGTGCAGGTGGCGGCGCACCACGGTCGCAAGCTCGACGCGCTGGAAGGCGCCGACCTGCGCTACGCCCAGGGTTATGCCCTGCGCCTGCGCGGCGTGAGCACGGTGACGGCGCAGGACCAGGCCAGGAAAAACTAGGAACAAGCAGGACCATCGACATGGCAAAAGAGTACAAGGATCTGGTCGTCGGCCTCGACATCGGCACCGCCAAGGTGATGGTGGTGGTGGCCGAGGTGCTGCCCGGCGGGGAGCTCAAGCTGGCGGGTCTGGGCGTGGCGCCCAGCAACGGCTTGAAACGCGGTGTGGTGGTGAACATCGACGCCACCGTGCACAGCATCCAGCAGGCCCTGAAAGAGGCCGAGCTGATGGCCGACTGCAAGATCACGCGGGTCTACACCGGCATCACCGGCAGCCACATCCGCGGCATCAACTCCAGCGGCATGGTGGCCGTGAAGGACCGCGAGGTCAACGCGGCAGACGTGGCGCGTGTGGTGGAGACCGCCAAGGCCATCAACATCTCCTCCGATCAGCGCCTGCTGCTGGTCGAGCCACAGGAATTCATCATCGACGGCCAGGACGTGCGCGAGCCCATCGGCATGAGCGGCATCCGCCTGGAAGCCCGGGTCCACATCGTGACCGGCGCGCAGAGTGCGGCCGAGAACATCATCAAGTGCGTGCGCCGCTGCGGCCTGGAGGTCGAGCAGCTCATGCTCAACCCGCTGGCCTCCAGCCTGTCGGTGCTGACCGAGGACGAGCGGGAACTGGGTGTGGCCTGCGTGGACATCGGCGCCGGCACCACCGACGTGGCCGTCTTCACGGGCGGCGCGATCCGCTACACCTCGGTGATCCCGATCGCCGGCGACCTGATCACCAGCGACATCGCCATGGCCTTGCGCACGCCGACCAAGGACGCCGAGGACATCAAGGTCGAGAGCGGCTACGCCAAGCAGCTGCTGGCCGACCCGGACATCCAGGTCGAGGTGCCCGGCCTGGGCGACCGCGGTCCGCGCATGCTCAGCCGCCAGGCCCTGGCCGGCGTGATCGAACCGCGCATCGAGGAAATCTTTTCGCTGGTGCAGCAGGTGCTGCGCGATTCGGGTTGCGAGGAAGTCCTGTCCTCGGGCATCGTGCTCACGGGCGGCAGCTCGGTCATGCCCGGCATGGTGGAGCTGGGCGAGGACATCTTCCTCAAGCCGGTGCGCCGCGGCCTGCCCAAGTACAGCGGTGCCTTGTCCGACATGGTGGGCCAGCCGCGTGCGGCCACCGTGATGGGCCTGCTGGAGGAGGCGCGCATGGCGCGCCTGCGCGGCTACAAGGTGGCGCAGAAACACGGGTCCATGAAAAACGCGATGGGGCGTGTCAAGGACTGGTTCATCGGGAACTTCTGATCATGCATACCAAGCTCTGGCTGGCAAGAGGCAGCCCTCATCGACGGCGACGGTGCACCGGACCGCCAGGCTGAGTGCCGCGTCACGGATACCGCAGATCAAACAATCAAGGCAACTGGATATTTAAGGAGTACAGACATGAGCATCGAAATGATCGAAGACGCAGCTTTCAACCTGGGCACCCAGATCAAGGTCATCGGCGTGGGCGGCGGTGGCGGCAACGCCGTCGAGCACATGATCGAGCGCGAGGTGCAGGGTGTGGAATTCATCTGCGCCAACACCGACGCGCAGGCCCTGAGCCGCAGCAGCGCGCACAAGGTCATCCAGCTCGGCGGCAGCGGCCTGGGCGCGGGCAGCAAGCCCGAGAAGGGGCGCGACGCGGCCGAGCTGGCCGTGGAAGACATCCAGACCGCCATCGCCGGCGCGCACATGCTCTTCATCACTGCCGGCATGGGCGGCGGCACCGGCACCGGCGCCGCACCCGTGATCGCGCGCGTGGCCAAGGAGATGGGCATCCTGACCGTGGGCGTGGTGACCAAGCCCTTCGACTGGGAAGGCGGCCGCCGCATGACCAACGCCGACGCCGGCCTGACCGAACTCGAAGCCAACGTCGATTCGCTGATCGTGGTGCTCAACGAGAAGCTGCAGGAAGTGCTGGGCGACGACATCACCCAGGACGAGGCTTTCGCGCACGCCAACGACGTGCTGAAGAACGCCGTGGGCGGCATCGCCGAGATCATCAACGTGCCCGGCCACGTGAACGTGGACTTCGAGGACGTGCGCACCGTGATGGGCGAGCCCGGCAAGGCCATGATGGGCACGGCGGCGGCCAACGGCCCGGACCGCGCGCGCATCGCTGCCGAGCAGGCCGTGGCCTGCCCGCTGCTCGAAGGCATCGACCTCTCGGGCGCCAAGGGCGTGCTGGTGCTGATCACCGCGGCCAAGGGCAGCCTCAAGCTGTCCGAGTCCAAGCTGGCGATGAACACCATCCGCGCCTACGCCTCGCCCGATGCGCACGTGATCTACGGCACCGCCTACGACGACAGCCTGGCCGACCAGATCCGCGTGACCGTGGTGGCCACCGGCCTGTCGCGCCAGGGCGTGCGCCGCACGGCGCCCCCGCTGCAGGTGCTGACCACCACGCTGCGCACCGGCACCGACAACGTGCCCTTCCAGGTGCCCACGCTGAACAATGCCGTGGCCCCGGGCGCACTGCCGGGCACGGCCGCCGCTGCGGCGCCCGGCATGGCCCAGCCCGACTACAACGCCATGGCCACCCCCAGCGTCTGGCGTACGCGCGACCGCACCCAGGCCGCCGCCAAGGTGGACGCGCTGTCCTCGGGCGGCATGGATGATTTCGAGATCCCGGCCTTTTTGCGCAAGCAGGCTGACTGAGTGAGGTGACATGCGCCCCGCGGTCTGCAGCGGGGCGCGACTTGGTCTAGGATGGACCGGACTGCGCTGTCCGATGCCCGGCGCAGCGCCGGGCGGCGGCGCCACCGATCCCCAGGAGTGCACCATGAAAACGCAACGCCCCTTTGTCGCACTGGCCTCGGGCCTGGCCCTGCTGCTCGCGGCCTGCGCCCTGCCCACGGCACCCTTGCCCAAGGACACGGTGTATGCCGTGACGCGTCAGCACGAACTGATCCGTTTCAAGGCCGACCGGCCGCAGCAACTGCTCGATCGCCGCGCCCTCGCGGGCCTGGCCCAGGGTGACAACCTGCGCGGTATCGACTACCGTGTGGCGCGCGGTGTGCTCTATGCGCTGGCCGACAGTGGCCGGCTCTACACAGTGGATATTGCGCAAGCCCGGCTGGTGCCGGTGGCTGCCAGTGCGCCTGCGGCCTGGCCGGTCCAGGGCAGCGTGAGCGGCTTCGATTTCAATCCCACGGTCGACCGCATCCGCGTGGTCAGCAGCAGCGGACAGAGCCTGCGCCTGCACCCCGAAACGAATGCCGTGGTCGACGGCAACCCGACCCAGCCCGGCCTGCAGCTGGACGGCGGCCTGCACTACGCGGCCGGTGATCGCCATGCCGGCCGTACGCCGGACATGGCCGGCGTGGCCTACACCTACAACCAGAAGAACGAGAAGATCACCACCAACTACGCCATCGACCGCGCGCTGGGCGCACTGCTCATGCAGGGCTCGGCCGCAGGCGCCGAGCCGGTGGTCTCGCCCAACACGGGCCAGCTGCGCACCGTGGGCCTGCTGGGCACGGGCGCCCTGGCCGAGGCTCATTTCGACATCTCGGACATCGCCAACACGGCCCTGCTGGCGGCGCGACTCGCCGGCCAGACGCAGATGCGCCTGTACCAGCTGGACCTGGCCAGCGGGCGTGCCACGGAACTGGGCGTGATCAGCCAGGGCGAGCCCCTGGCTGGTTTGGCGATCGAACCCTGAGGCCTCGCTGATGCGTCTGCTGGGCCTGATCATCCTCTGCCTGCTGGCCCTGCCGCTGCGGGCCGGCACGCTGGTGATCGACGTGCTGCAGGGCAC
Organism: uncultured Hylemonella sp.; assembly: GCA_963512175.1. Lineage (GTDB taxonomy): Bacteria > Pseudomonadota > Gammaproteobacteria > Burkholderiales > Burkholderiaceae_C > Hylemonella. Next base: position 240,473 of record CAUPLI010000002.1, read on the forward strand.
CGGCCGGCCCCTGGCCGATGCCGTGGTGTTCCTGGAGTCGCCGCAGGCGCGCCGCCAGGTGCGCCCGCTCATGAAGGCCGAGATGGGGCAGGCCGGCAAGCAGTTCGTGCCGCAGGTGCTGGTGGTGACGACGGGGACCGCGGTCGACTTTCCCAACCGCGACACGGTGCGGCACCATGTCTATTCCTTTTCGCCGGTCAAGAAGTTCGAGCTCAAGCTCTACATCGGCACCCCGACCCAGCCGGTGTTGTTCGATCAGCCCGGCATCGCGGTGCTGGGCTGCAACATTCATGACCAGATGGTGGGCTGGATCGTGATCGTCGACACGCCTTATTTCGGCCGCACGGCAGAGCAGGGCCAGCTCGTGCTCGACAAGCTGCCACCGGGCAACTACCGCCTGCGCAGCTGGCATCCCGGCCTGCCCGTGGGGGCGCCGGCGCTGGACCAGGCCGTGAGCGTGCCGGCCGAAGGCCGGCTGGCCGTGACCGTGCGCATGCCGGGTGTGTTGCCATGACGTTCTCTTTCAACCGGCGCAGCCTGATCACCCGGCTGGTCGGTCTCTCGCTGCTGCTGCTGCTCTTTGTTCAGCTGGCCGGGTTCTTCGTGGTGCGCGACAGCATTGCGCGCAACGCCCGCATGCAGATCGCGCGCGAATTCGACACCGGCGAGAAGGTGTGGCTGCGCCTGCTCGACCAGAACGCCGAGAAGCTGCGCCAGAGTGCTGCCCTGCTGGCCGCCGATTACGGCTTCCGTTCCGCCGTCAGCTCCGATGATCTGGAAACCATCGCCTCGGCGCTGGAGAACAATGGCCAGCGCATCGGTGCGGCCATGACGGCCCTGCTGGACACCAGCCTGCGGGTGCGCGCCATCAGTGCGCAGACCCCCGGCGCCGACCTGTCCGCCACACTGGCCAGTCTGGCGCCGGCCCTGGCCGAGCCCTCGCAGGGCGGGCGCATCGTGGTGGTGGATGGCCGCCCCTACCAGCTGGTCATGGTGCCCATGCGCGCGCCGCTGGTGGTGGGCTGGGTGCTGATGGGTTTTCCGGTGGGGACGCCGCTGGCCGAGGAAATGCAGCGCCTGCTCGGCGTGCAACTGGTGCTGCAGGTGCGGCGGGCCGATGGCAGCCTGGCGGCGCCGGTCAGCACCTTGCCGGCGCAGGCGCTGGACATGCTGCAACGCATGAGGGGTGAAGTCCGCGAACTGGATGTGGAGGGCTCGACGCTGCTGGTGCGCGAGATCAGGCTCGATGCCGTGGGAGGGGAGGCCCGGGTGCTGCTGCTGCGCTCGATGGACGACGTGGTGGCGCCCTACCGCAATCTGCAGTTCCTGCTGGCGGTCATCACCGTCGGTGGCGTGCTGCTGTTCGCCCTCGGCAGCGGTCTGATGGCCCGGCGCCTGACCACGCCCTTGCGCTCGCTGCTGTTTGCCACGCAACGGCTTTCGCGTGGCGACTACAGTGTGCCGCTCGAAGACGTCGAACGACGCGACGAGATCGGCAACCTGGCGCGCTCCTTCGACCGCATGCGTGTGGACATCGCGGCGCAGCAGGCCGAGATCCGCCACCTGGCCTACTGGGACCGGCTGACCGGCCTGCCCAACCGGGAGAATTTCCGTGACTCGGTGCAGCAGTCCATCGCCCGTAGCGGGGCCGGCGGCGAGCTGGCCATCATCACCCTGGACCTGGACCGCTTCAAGCACGTCAACGACGTGCTGGGTTACGCCTTCGGCGACCAGCTGCTCAAGACCGTGGCCGGCAAGCTGGCCGATGTGCTGGGCGACGCGTCGGGTGTGGTGGCGCGGCTGGGTGGCAATGAGTTCGCCCTGCTGCTGGAGCCGGGCGACCCGGCGCAGGCGACCGAGCTGGCAGCCCGGGTGGCACGTTGCCTGGAAGTGCCGCTGGCCATCGCCGAGCAAACCGTGGACCTGAGCGCAGGCATCGGCATTGCCTGCTGGCCTGCCGACGCGCAGGACGTGGATACGCTGCTGAGCCGCTCCGAGATCGCCATGTACGTGGCCAAACGCAAGCTCGAAGGTCCGCTGCGCTACGACCCGGTCTACGATTCCGCCAGCACGCAGACCCTGTCACTGCTGACCGAATTGCGCCGCGCGGTGGACCAGGGCGAGTTGCGCCTCTTCCTGCAGCCCAAGGTGACCCTGGCCGACGGCGCAACGCACGCGGCCGAGGCTCTGGTGCGCTGGGAGCACCCGCAGCGCGGCCTGGTGCCACCCATGCAGTTCATCCCCTTTGCCGAGCAGACCGGCTACATCCGCCAGCTCACGCTGTGGATGTTCAAGGAGGCTGCGCGCCTGATGGCGACGCCGCAGGCCGCGGGCCTGCGTGTGTCGGTCAACCTGTCCACGCGCGACCTGCTGGACCTCGAACTCAGCGCCCGCCTGGGCCGCATCCTGGAGGCGCACGGCGTGCCAGCCACCGCCTTCTGCCTGGAGATCACCGAAAGCGCCATCATGGATGATCCGCAGCGCGCCGAAGCCATGCTCAATCGCCTGTCCGAGCAGGGCTTCAAGTTGTCCATCGACGACTTTGGTACCGGCTATTCCTCGCTGGCCTACCTCAAGCGCCTGCCGGTGGATGAGCTGAAGATCGACAAGTCCTTCGTCATGGGCATGGAGACCGACGCGGACGACGCCATCATCGTGCGTTCCACCATCGACCTGGCCCACAACCTGGGCCTGAGCGTGGTCGCCGAGGGGGTGGAGACCGCCGCCATCCTGGAGCGCCTGCGTGCCCTGGGCTGCGACGAAGTGCAGGGTTATCACATCAGCCGTCCGATGCCCGCACCCGCCTTCATGGCATGGCTGAGAAAGTAGAATCGAGCCCATGCTGCAGCAACGTACCCTCAAGTCCCTGACCCGTGCCGTGGGGGTGGGCCTGCACAGCGGCCAGCGCGTGGAAATCACGCTGCGCCCGGCGCAGGTCGACACCGGCATCGTGTTCCGGCGCGTGGACCTGCCGCAGCCGGTGGACATCCCGATGTCGGCCATGGCGGTCACCGATACGCGCCTGGCCTCCACCCTGTCCAATGGCGGCGCCAAGGTGCACACCGTGGAGCACCTGATGTCGGCCTGTGCCGGCCTGGGCATCGACAACCTCTACGTGGACATCACGGCGGAAGAGGTGCCCATCCTCGACGGCTCGGCCGCCTCCTTCGTCTTCCTGCTGCAGAGTGCCGGCATCGAACTGCAGAACGCGCCTCGCCGTTTCATCCGCGTGACCAGGCCCATCGAGGTGCGTGAAGGGCAGGGCGTGGGCGAGAAGTGGGCGCGTCTGGATCCGTACCACGGCTACAAGCTCAGCTTCGAGATCGATTTCGACCACCCGGCGGTGGACTCCACCGGCCAGCGCGTCGAGTTCGACATGAGCGTGCACAACTACTCGCGCGACATCGCGCGCGCGCGCACCTTCGGTTTCACCAAGGACGTGGAGATGATGCGTTCCAGCGGCCTGGCCCTGGGCGGTGGGCTGGACAACGCCATCGTGATGGACGACTACAAGGTGCTCAATGCCGGCGGCCTGCGCTACGACGACGAGTTCGTCAAGCACAAGATCCTGGACGCCATGGGCGACCTCTACGTCCTGGGCAAACCGCTGCTGGCCGCGTACAGCGCCTTCCGCTCCGGCCACGCGATGAACAACAAGCTGCTGCGTGAACTGCTGCAACGCACCGACGCCTGGGAAACCGTCACCTTCGACAACGAAAAGCTCGCCCCCAAGGGTTTCGCGCAACCGGCGCGCGCCTGGTGAGGGTTGCGCAATGCTGCTGTTCCGCTGGCTCATCCTCCTGACACTGATCGGCGCAGCCGTCTGCTTTGCCTTCTACGCCGGCACCGGCCAGGCCCGCTACAAACGCTGGGGCCTGGTCACGCTGAAATGGACGCTGATCGCGGCCTTCGGCTTCTTCGCCGTCCTGATCCTGCAGCGCATCGCCTGACCCCTTGGCTCCGGCCCGGGTGAGGGATGGACTTTGCCGCTCCCCTGAGACAGAATCGCGCCAGCCGGGCCCGGCCGTCACGTCGCGCCGTCCTCCCGGTACCGAGGGAGGACAACACAATGAGAATGGCCATTTGGTCCTGGGCTGGCATCTTGTTGCTGGCCGGGTTGGCGGGTGCGCAGCCCCGGCCGGGCTTCGAGGTCAAGGGCAGCAGGGCGCCCACCGCCGCCGAGAAGGATGTCATCGAGTTGATGAACCAGTCGGCCGCCAGCCTGAACCGGGGTTGGCATGAGGAGGCCGACACCTACGCGCAGCGGGCGGTGGCGCAGGCCCGGAACACGGGCTACCGGGAGATCACGGCTGCTGCCCTGCATCAGCAGGCGCGCGTGGAGCTGGCGCGCGGGCGGATCGATCAGGCCCGGCAGATCCTGTATCGTGCGCTCCTGCTGTTCGAGGTTGAGGGTAATCTCATCGGTCAGTCCAACGTCCGGCTGGAGTTCGCGGAGCTTGCCTGGAACCGTGGTTTAACGGACGAGGCGCAACGGCAGATGGAGACAGCCAGCCGCTTTGCCGCAGCCATGGGCGACCGCACCGGGGTGCTCAACGCATCGACGCTCATGAGCCAGCATGCCGACGGGACGACCCATGAGCTGGCCGCGCAGGCAGAAGAACTGCTGATCGAGGCCCAAGCCCAGAATGCCGCGGCAGCACAGGCCCTGGCTCTGCGGCAGATCGGTCACCGGGCGCTCGAAACCGGCGACCTAGGGGTCGCCGAGAAAAGTTTCAGGTCCGCTCTGGAAGTGGCCCGCGGGGCCGAGGACCTGCAGGCGCAGTCGCATGCGCTTGCGGCCCAGGGGGATCTGGCCCGCAAGCGCAACCGGCACGAGGAGGCGCTGGACTGGTACCGTCAGGCACTGGGCGTCGCGGAGCGGGGCCGCTTTGGCGGGGCGATAGGCAACGCCCTGGTCAGGCTTTCCGGAACCTACGGCGTGCTGGGCCAGTACCGGCAGATGAAGATGCATGCGGAGTCGGCGCTGAATGTCTTCAACATCGAAGGGCAGTTGCTGGGGCAAGGGCTGGCCCATCAGGCCCTGGGGGATGCCGCGCTGCGACTGGGGCAGGGGCCACAGGCGGTGGCGCATTACCGCGAGGCGATCCGCTTGGCTCGCGAGACCGGGCGCACGGTCAACGAGGCCGATGCGCACCTGCGCCTGGCCATCGCCCTGCGCGTGGCGCAGCCGCGGGAGGCACGCCGCGAAGCCGATCAGGCCATCACCCTCTACGAGAACAAAGGCCTGAAATCCAGAGCCGCCGATGGCGTGATGGAACTGGGGCGCATCCAGGGGGCCGCCAATGACCTGGCGGGTGCACTCCGGCACTTTGCCGATGCGCGCAAGCGTTACCAGCTCGCTGGCGACGGCCTGGGCGCGGCGCGGGCGGAACTGCAGATGGCCGTCGCCCACCGGATGGCCGAGCGGGGCCGCGAAACACTGGGCCTGCTCAGGACGGCGGTTCCCGTGCTGCAGCAGGCCGGGGATGTGTCCAACGAGATCCTGGGCCAGTTGGAGCGGGCCTATGTACTGGGGCCAATGGGCGATCTCACCCAGGCCGACGAGGCGCTGCAAAGGGCCATCCAGTTGGCACGGCAGGCCAACCGGCAGGCCCAACTGGCTGACGCCCTGCTCGGACGCAGCAGGCTCCTGGAAGCCTGGGGTCAGCGCGACGAGGCCCTTGAACACACGCGACAGGCCGCGCTGGCGGCACGCGCGGCTGCTGACCCGCAACGCATGCAGAGTGCACAGCGCCGGTCCGACGCGCTGAGGAGCAAGCCATGAACCTGCAAGGTACCGGACACGTCGTTGCGCCGGCGCGGCCGCGCGCCCGATTCCTCGCGCGCCTGCCCTGGAGCACCCTGTTCATCCTGCTGGCCATGCTGGTGCTGACGGGCCTGGCCTTGCAGGATGCGGGCTCCTGGCTGGTGGCCGGCAACCGCGCGCTGATCGACTACGGGGCGAGCGCTCCGATGACCACGCTCGACGAAGGCGGGGCCTGGCGCCTGTTCGCCGCCCGCCTGCAACTGGGCTCGTCGCTGACGGCGGCGCTGTTCCTGCCCTTTTTCTGGGTGGCTTCGACGGCTTTCGAGCGGCGCAACGGCAGCGTGGCGCACCTGCTCGTTTTCCTTGTCGTCTCTGCGGGGTGCAGTGTGGCGTCGATGTACTTCCGCGGCTCCGGGGTCATCAGCATCGGCGGTGGCGGGCCGGCCTTGGCTCTGGGGCTGGGTGCCTGGCTTCAGGCCTGGCGTGACCCGGGCTCGGCGCGTTGGTCCTGGTTGCGGTTCTGTGCCGCCCTGCCTTTCCTGGCCTTGGTCGCCTATGGCCTGTACGGCGGCAACAGCGACCTGGGATCGCTCGGTTGCGGCCTGCTGTGCGGCCTCGTGCTGGGCATGGTGTTGCCGTCTCAGGGCGGGCAGGGGGATGCCACGCTTTCCAGGCGTCGGCTGGCCGCGCTGGTCGCCGGCCTGGTGCTGCTCACGGCCGGTGGCTGGCACCAGGCGCCGCGGCCGCCGTACTACTGGTCCGAGGTTGTGCGGTTCCAGGCCTTGGGCAAGGATTACGAAGAGCGCGTGAACCGGCTCACTGGCGCGCTGGATGCTCAGATTGAGCAGGTCCTGCAAGCGAAGACCGACACGCAGGCGATGGTGAAGAAGGCCGAGGACGAGCTGCTCCCGCAATGGCGCGCACTGAACCAGCTCTGGTCCTCGCTGCAGTTGAATCCGGCCCTGCCCGACGCCCATCGGGTTGCCACGATGCAGGCGTACGTCGCAGCGCAGCAGGCTTTCTGGGATGCGACGCTCAGGGGCTGGAAGGGCGAGGATGAGGCCTTCCTCGAGGCGGCGTTGCAGGCACGGCTGGTGAACGCCGCGCGCAACCGCTTGAAGGCCGAGACCAGATGAGGGGGCGGCTCAGGAACTGCGCTTGCGCACCGTGGAAAACGGATCGGGCTCGCCGCTTTTTTTAGGCTGCTCGTCGCGTGTCTTGACGGCATCGAGTTCGTTGAAGGCCGAGGGCATCTGGCTGTCCTGGAAGGCCACCGAGTCCTCCCACATGGCCCAGTCGGATTCCTGGTTGCCCTCGCTCACCTCGGGCAGGGGCGGCGGTGCAGGCGGCACGGCCGCACGTGCCGAGGCCGGTGTGGCGGGACGGGCCTGGACAGACGGCGCTGGCCGGGCCGGTTTGGCCGTGGCCTGTGGCTTGGGGGCGGACTTGAAGAACTTCAGCATGCGGCCATCCTGGGTGCTGTACGCTTTGAGATGACCACAATTTAGCGTGCGTTACGGTTTGTGACAAGCACGGTAGCGCGTTCAGCCGTGAAGGATTGCCATGAAACCCTCATTTCTGCAGGCCAGGCCAGGCGCTTTGCTGATGACGGCCTTGCTGCTGTGCGCCAGTGCAGCAGCAGCCCAGGACGGGACCCTGCGCGAGCGCCTGCGGGAGCGCAGACAGCCGCAGGCCGGCGAGGCCCGGGCGCAGTCCGCGCCGGACGTGCCGATCACCGCGCCTGGCGATTACCGCTACAGCCTGGTGCATGGCGGGCGCACGCGCCTGTACCGCGTGCACGTGCCGCCCGGCTATCGCAGCGACACCCCGGCACCCCTGCTGCTCTCGCTGCACGGCGGGGGCGGCAGCATGGACTACATGGCCAAGGACGAGAACTACGGCCAGCTCAGCCACGCGGCGCGGGCCGGCCAGGTGCTGGTCTTTCCCAACGGCATCAGCCGCTTGCGCAGCGGCATGCTCGCGACCTGGAATGCCGGCGCCTGCTGCGGTGCGGCGCGCGACGAGAACGTGGACGACGTCGGCTTCATCCGGGCCGTGCTCGAGCGCGTCATGGGCCAGCTCAACATCGATCGCCAGCGCGTCTACGCCACCGGCATGTCCAACGGCGCCATGATGGCCTATCGCCTGGCCTGCGAGATGCCTGAACTGATCCGCGCCATCGCGCCGGTGGCCGGCACCGACAACACGCACAGCTGCGCGCCGGGGCAGCCGGTCTCGGTGCTGCACATCCATGCGCGCAACGACACCCATGTGCTCTACGAAGGCGGTGCCGGGCCGGATTCGGTGGACAAGGCGCTGGTGACCGATTACCGTTCCGTACCCGCCAGCGTGGCGCGCTGGGTGGAGTTCAACGGCTGCCAGCGCTCGCCGCAGCGTGTGCTGGAAACCAACGGCGCCTGGTGCGAGGTGTACGCGCCTTGCCGCGGCGGGGCGCGGGTGCAGTTGTGCGTGACGGAGCGTGGCGGCCATTCCTGGCCCGGCGGCGTCAAGAAGACGAGGGGTGAGGCGGCTTCGCAGGCACTCTCGGCCAATGAGGCCATGTGGGAGTTCTTCATGCAGCCCCGCGCGTCACGCTGAAGCCACCGGGCAGGTGAAGACCAGGTAAAGACGGCGTCGCCCACTTGTGACCGTGAGCGCGGGCAGCACAATCCGGTTCATGAGTACCCTGCAGCACCTCCAGGAATGGGTTCGGCCCTGCTGGCGCATCGTCGCCACGGACCTGGCCCTCTTCCGACGTTTCCCCCGCCTGGGGCTGGCCGCGCTGGCCATCGTGCTGGTGCCGGCCGCTTATGCCCTGATCTATCTGTCCAGCGTGTGGGATCCGAATGCCAAGACCAGCAGCCTGCCGGTCGGCATCGTGAACCTCGACCAGGGGTCGGTCTACCAGGGGCGCTCCAGCAATGTCGGGGCCGAACTAGTGCAGGAGCTGATGCGCTCGGGCGAATTCGGTTTCCGTACCATCGAAGACGCGGACACTGCGCGCCAGGGCGTCAAGCTCGGCCGGCTGGCCTTCGCCGTCATCATCCCTGCCGACTTCAGCGCCAGCGCCTTGCCCGGCACCCGGCCCGGCGGTGGCAAGGTCGTGGTGGTGCTGTCCGAGGGCAACAACTATGCCGCGGCAGGCATCGCCCGGCGCTTTGCGGCGGAGTTGGGGCACCAGGTCAACGAGGCCCTGAACGAGCAGCGCTGGGAGCAGGTGCTGCTGTCAGCCGATGGCTCCGGCAAAAGCCTGGACATGCTGCGCGCCGGCATGGCCCAGCTGCGCACCGGTGCCAAGACCTACAGCGAAGGCCTGGTGCGCTACAACGGCATGGCAGCCCAGTTGGTGGCGGGCTTCAAGCAGGTCGGGGCCAGTGCACGCGGCATGGAGCCCAAGTTGCCAGCGGATGCCGAGCTCAAGGCCTTGCGCAACGGCACGCAGCGCCTGACCCAGCGTCAGCGGGAAATGGGGGGCGGTCTGGAGCAGTTGCAACTCGGCGCGGACCGCCTGACCACCGGGGCCGCGCAACTGCAGGAGGAAACGGCCGGATTGCCCTTCGTGGGCGAGAAGATCGCACAGAGCGCGGGCGAACTGGCGGCCGGCGGCAAGCAGTTGTCCGAGGGACTGGGCACGGCACAGGATGCGAGCACCCAGCTGGTGCGTGGTGCCGCCCGGATCGAGGAAGGCGCGGCCCGCCTGACCGAGGGCATGGGGCAGTTGGCCGACAACCTGCGCAGCCTGGCCGAGCGGTTGCCTGAAGATGCCCGGCTGGACGCCTTTGCGCGCGGCGGCGACGAGCTGGTCCGTGGCGCCGCCAAGCTGCGCACGGGCATCGAACTGGTCGAGTCGGCCCTGCCAGCCACCGCGGGCAAGCTGGACGGCAGTGCGCGCGGCCTGGCCGATTCGGTGGAACCGGTGCTGGAAGTCCTGGCGCCGGTGCCGAACAACGGCAGCGCTTTCGCGCCGAACATGATCGCCATGGCCTTGTGGCTGGGGGCGGTGATGTCGGTCTACCTGTTCAATATGCACCGGCTCAGCGAGGAGCATGCCCAGGCCTCGCCTGTGGCCAAGAGCCTGGGGCGTTATACGGTGCCCGCCCTGCTGGTGCTGCTGCAGACCGGGCTCACCGTGCTGGTGCTGCGCTACGGCCTGGGCGTGGTGGTGCCGGACTACGTGAGCTTCGGCCTGATCGTGCTGGCGGCGGGCCAGGCTTTCCTGGCCATCGTGATGCTGTTGTTGCGTGCCTTCGGCGAGGTCGGCAAGCTGCTGGTCATCCTGCTGCTGACGCTGCAGCTGGCGGCCGGCGGCGGCGTGATGCCGATCGAGCTGACGGCCGACTTTTTCCAAGTCGTGCACGACTGGTTGCCGTTCAGCTGGGTCGTCAAGGCCTTGCGCGCCAGCCTCTTCGGCGCCTATGACAGCAGCTGGTGGCAGGCCTGGCTGGAGGTGGTCCTGATCGGCCTGTGCGCGCTGTTGCTGAGCAGCCTGGTGCGCAGCTGGAAGACGGTGCCCGCGCAGGACTACCGGCCAGCCGTCGAAGTCTGAGGCGTTTGGAGGCCCTCAGCGGCTGCGCCCGGCGCGGTACATGCCGCTGGTGGTGCGCGTGAGCATGGTGGCCTTGGCGATCTGGGCCTGCGAGGCGCCGGCATGGGCCTGCGTGATGGCGATGCCCAGCGCGTCGGCCGCGTCGGGGCCCGGCAGGCCGGGCAGCTTGAGCAGGCGCTTGACCATTTCCTGGACTTGGGCCTTCTGCGCGCGGCCGTGGCCCACCACAGCCTGTTTCATCTGCAGCGCGGTGTATTCGGCGACGGGCAGGTCGGCGGTGACGAGCGCCGTGACGCAGGCCCCGCGCGCCTGGCCCAGCAGCAGGGTGGACTGCGGGTTGACGTTGACGAAGACGATCTCCACCGCGGCCGACTGCGGCTGGTAGCGCGCCACCACTTCGCGAATGCCGTCGAACAGCACCTTCAGGCGCGCCGGCAGCTCGCCCTGTGCCAGATGCGTGGTGCTGATGGTGCCGCTGGCTACGTAGCTCAGCTGGTGGCCGGCGACATCGATCACGCCGAAGCCGGTGGTGCGCAGGCCGGGGTCGATGCCGATGATTCTCATGGCAGTTCGGCACGCCAGAGGCGGCCGGCGATGACGCTGGCGCGCTCGGCCAGGTAGGGTGACTGGGGCAGCTTCTCGTAATGGCGCGGGCGTGGCAGCATGACGGCCAGGCGTGCAGCCTCGCTGGCGTTCAGGCGCGCCGCCGGCTTGCGGTAGTAGTGCTGGGCCGCGGCCTCGGCGCCGAAGACACCTTCGCCCCACTCGACGTGGTTCAGGTAGAGCTCCAGGATGCGCTGCTTGCTCAGCAGCTTCTCCAGCATGTAGGCCAGCGCGAACTCCTGGCCCTTGCGCAGCAGGGTGCGTTCGCCCGAGAGCAGCAGGTTCTTGGCCAGCTGCTGGGTGATGGTGGAGCCACCGACGATCTTGGGCGGGCGCACGGTGCGCGCGCCGTTGGCCGCCAGCTTCGTGACCTGTTCCTCGGCCGCCGCGTTCTTCTGCCAGGCTTTTTCCATGGCATCCCAGTCCACGCCCTCGTGCCAGGCAAAGCTGTCGTCTTCCGAGGCGATCACGGCGCGTTTGAGAGGGTCGGAGATCTGCTCGTAGTCCACCCACTGCTGGCGCCAGCGCAGATTGCCTTTTTCACCCAGGATGCGCCAGGCTTCGGAGCGCTCGAAGGTGGTGGACTGCGGGGCGATTACCGCCATCAGTGCGATGCGTGCGACGAAAAAGAGCTGCAGCGCCAGCAAGGCGACCAGCAGCAGGACGAACCAGCGCAGCACGGCTTTCATCATCGATTGTCAGGGCGCACTGAGGCGCGTTTCCAGGGTTTCGTTGCGCGAGAACTTGAAGCGTGAGACCACCACGATCTGGTCGGCTTCCTTGCGCATGTTTCCGGTGAAGCGGCCGAAGGGCGCGGCTGCGCGGGCAATGGCTTCGGCGCGGCGGTCCAGGATACGGTTGCCCGAGCTCTCGGCGATCTCGGTGGAGACCACCAGGCCCTGGCGGTCCACGGTGACCACCATGGTCAGTTCGCCATAGAGTTTCCTGCCGCCCGAGGAAGGGAAGTTCTCGGTGCCCTTGTCCTCGATGGCGCGGCGCAGGCGGTCGTAGTAGATGGCATAGGCCTCTTCACGCGTGGAGGGGCCGATGTAGCGCTTGCGCGGTTTCTGGCTGTCCTGTTTGATGCGGCGCTCGATCTCGGCCAGCTGTTTGAGCAGCAGGCGGCGCTTGGCCTCCTGTGCCGCCTGTTCGTTGCTGGGTTTGGCCTGCTTCGGGTCGGGCACCGGCAGGGAGGCGAGTTGCTGGCGCACCTGGGCCAGCAGCATGGTCTGCTGCTTCTGCAGCTGCTGCATCCGTTTCTGTGACTCCTCTTCCAGCGTTTCACCGCTGTCGGAGAGCAGGGTCGAGGGCAGGGGGCTGGTGGCGCGGCCGCGCTCGGCCTCGCCGCCGCCGGCCAGGCTGGTCTGCGCAATCGCCTGCGCCTTGTCCGGCCGGGCATTGCCGCGCGCATTGACCAGGATGACTTCCAGCGGTGTGTCGCGGAAGGCGCGCTCGATCGCCTCGGGGTCGACGAAGCGCACCGTCAGCAACACCGCATGCACGGCGACGGAGATGCCGAGGGCGTATTCGAGAGTGCTGAACTTGCGCAGTTTCACGAAGACGGATTATCCCCTGAAGCATCGACCGCAGGCTCGCTGGACTCGTTGATGTCCACCGCAATCGCGATGGGGCCGGCCGCCAGGTGTTCGGCCTCGGCGTCCTCGGCTTCCTCCTCTTCCATGGGGGCCGCCTCGGCGTCGAGCCGTTCCAGCACCGTGCCGCTGACGTCCAGCGCCACCTCGTCGATGGCGCCCAGCCTGACCAGCACGCGTGCACCGCGCGGCAAGCCTTGCGCGCCCATCACCGGCAGCACCAGGGGCAGGGTGTCGGCGCGCGCCAGGTTGTCCTTGAAGACTGTGGCTTCCAGCTCGGTGATGCCCCGCTGCTGCAGGTACTTCAACGTCCAGTAGCGTTCGATGGTGGCCTGGTAGCCGTTGTAGGTGCTGTAGGCGGCGTCGAAGCCCGAGATGATGGAGAACAGGTCCGCATCCTTGGGTTTGAAGGGCGCGGCCAGCGCAGCCGTCTTGCCGTGGCGCGCGCAGGCGATGATCTGCCACTGGTTCACCAGGTCGGTATAACGACGCAGCGGTGAGGTGCTCCAGGCATAACTTTTCACGCCGAGGCCGGCGTGCGGCAGGGCTTTGGTGCCCATGCGCACCTTCATGCCGGGGGCGAGGGAGGCCTGGCTGCGATAGATGGCCGGCACGCCGAGTTCGGCCAGCCACTGGCCCCAGGTGCTGTTGGCCAGGATCATGGCCTCGGCCACCATCAGGTCCAGCGGGGCGCCGCGGCTGCGGGTGCCGATCTGCACCTGCTCGCTGCCCTGAGGCTCGGCGCCCTCGTTGCCCACGAGCCTGAAGGTGTAGTCCGGGCGGTTGAAGGTCTCGGGTTTGCCGCGTACCACTTCACGCTGGGCCTTGAGATGGCGCGCCAGGCGGTGCAGGAAAGCCAGTTCGGTGCGCAGGCCGGCGCTCAGATGCTCCGGGTCGGGCGTCGCATGTTTGAAGGACAGGTCTTCCAGCCAGGCGGCGGTGACCACCCCATCGATCTGGTCGTGGCGCAGGTTGTGTGCGATCGGCACGCATTCCAGGCGCGTGTCGTGGCCCTGTACCTCCAGCGTGTCTTCCCTGAAGGCCACGTAGAGCGAGACGGCCGGGCAGGCGCGGCCCTCCTGCAGGGTGTAGCGCTGCACCACCTCGTCCGGCAGCATGGTGATCTTGTAGCCCGGCATGTAGACCGTGGACAGACGGGCACGGCTCACGTTGTCGATGGGGTCGCCGCGCTGCACCGCCAGGCCCGGGGCGGCGATGTGGATGCCTACGGTGACGGTGCCCGTGCCCAGACCCTGCACGGAGAGCGCGTCGTCGATCTCGGTGGTGGCCGAGTCGTCGATGGAATAGGCCTGCACGTCGGCCACGGGGAGATCGTCGCGGATCTCGGGCGCAAGGAGCGCCGGGAAGCCGTAGCCTTTGGGGAAGTTCTCGAACAGGAAACGGCGCCAGTGGAACTGGTAGGGCGAGTCGATGGCGCCGGCCTTCTGCAGCAGGTCCAGCGGGGCCAGGTGCGTGGCGCGCGAGGCCTCGACCACGGCCTTGTACTCGGGCGCGTTCTTGTCGGGTTTGAAGAGGATCTTGTAGAGCTGCTCGCGGATGGGCTGCGGGCACTCGCCGCGGCCCAGGGTCTGAGCCCACTCGACGATCTGCTGCTGGATCAGGCGTTTTTTCTCGATCGCAGCCAGCGCCTGCTGGATGATCTCGGTCGGGGCTTTTTTGTAGCGCCCCTTGCCGGCGCGTCGGAAGTAGTGCGGCGCCTCGTGCAGGCGCAGCAGCGTGCCGGCCTGCTGGGACAGCGTGGGCGGGTCCTGGAAATAGACGGCGGCCAGGTCGGCGAAGCCGAAATCGTCTTCGGGTGCGAATTCCCAGGCCAGGTCCAGCTCGATGCTCTCGCTCAGGGCCTGGGCGGCACCCAGCAGCTCGGCCGGCGCGGGTTTCTCGAACTTGAGCAGCACGTTGGCGGTCTTGACCTTGACGCGCTTGCCGGATTCCAGCTCCACTTGCAGCGAAGCTTCCGCTTCGGACAGGATACGCCCGGCGAGGAATTTGCCGGCTTCATCGAACAATGCATGCATAAGCCCGATTGTCCCAGCAAATGCCGGCAGCCTCAGTCGGCCAGGTCGAGGAATGCCAGTACCTCGTCCAGGTACTCGGGGAATTCGCTGATGGCGTGGTTGCTGCCTTCCAGCACTCGCCCCTGCGCGCCCCGGTAGTGGGCGCTCATTTCGCGCCAGTCCAGCACCTCGTCGCCCTTGGCGATCAGGGCGTAATAGCGTTCAGGCCGGCTGATCGCGGGCATGGCCAGGGCACGCAGTTCGTCGACGTAGGAAGCCTTGAACTCGAAGGTCTCCTGGGGCTCGTGCCAGCTCGGATGCGTGCCGACCTGGCTCGCCAGGTCGCGGGCGGCGTACACGGCCGGGTTGAGGACGACGGCGCGGCAGCCCGTCTGCTCGGCGATCCAGGTTGCGTAATAACCGCCCAGTGAGGAGCCGATGACGGCCATGCGCTCGCGGGGCCAGGTCGCGATGCCCTGGATGACTTCGTCCATGGCCTGTTGTGGTGAGGGCGGCAGCTGCGGACACCAGAGCGTCACGCCCGGGTGCCGCTGCGCAATGCGCTCTTGCACCAGCTGAGCCTTGGTGGAGCGCGGGGAGGAGCGGAAGCCGTGCAGATAGAGGAGATGGGTGGTGGGCATGGTGGGTGTGCAGAAGTCACGCCCGATCGTAAAGCTAGCGCCCCCTCCCATGTTCATGGGATGCGTCACCTGGGGCTGGGGGAGCAGCAGCGGCTATGCTCTGCTGTACCGAGAGTGGAGAGGTCGACAGGACTATGCAAGTGTGGCGTGTACTGGTGGTGGAAGACGATACGCAGATGCGGGAATTTTTCACCGCCAGCGTCTCGCGCTGCGCGGGCCTGCAACTGGTGGGGGCGGTGGGCTCGGTGGCCGAGGCCCGGGCCTGGCTGGACAACGATGCCAATATGGTCGATGTGCTGCTGACCGATCTGGGTCTGCCTGACGGCAGCGGGCTGGAGGTGATACGCCACGCCACGCGCCTGCACCCACGCTGCGAGCCGCTGGTGATCTCCCTCTTCGGCGACGAGGACAACGTGCTGGCCAGCATCGAGGCCGGCGCTTTGGGCTACATCCACAAGGACTCGGCGCCGGACGACATCGCCCAGACCATCCTGGAGATGAAGGACGGGGCCTCGCCGATCTCACCCATGATTGCCCGCAAAGTGCTGGCCAAGTACGCCAGCCGCGTGCGCCCGGGCGAAGCCGTGGCCGTGCCCGAGCCGGTCGTTCCCGCGAGGTCGGCGGTCGAGGGGCCGTTGCTGTCGCCGCGCGAGCACGAGGTGCTGGTGCTGATCGCGCGCGGCTTCTCCTATGCCGAGATCGCGCGCCTGCAGTCGGTCAGTGTGCACACGGTGCAGACCCATATCAAGAACCTGTACTCCAAGCTCTCGGTGCATTCCAAGAACGAGGCTGTCTTCGAGGCCTCGCGCCTGGGCCTGTTGCCACCGAGGGGCTGAGGCATGAAGATGCTGCGCAGGCTGGGCGGGTTCTTGCTGCTGTGGGGCCTGCTGCTGCCGGCGCAGGCGGAACTGCTGGAGCTGCGCCGGGCATACGTGAGCACGGTGGTCGCCGGCGATCTGGTGGAGCGTGAAACCAGCCTGCCCTACAACTGGGATCGCCAGCACGGCGGCCGGCCGGGGGCCGCCGTGTTTGAAATCCCCCTGCAGATGCAGCAGCCGCCGGCCGAGCCCTATGCGGTGTATTTCTCGCGTCTGGGTAACCGCGCCGAGATCTGGCTCAACGGCATTCTGCTGTCGCGTTTCGGTGATCTGGACCGGCCCAATCGCGAGGATTACGCCAAGGCGCCGCAGTATGTGCTGATCCCGGCCCAGCTGCTGCAGCGCGACAACCTGTTCCGCATCATCGTGCATGGCGACGGCGGACGGCGTGGCGGACTCTCCAGCATGATGGTGGGCCCCGAGGTCGAAGTGCGCGAGCATTACCACTCGGTCTACCGCTGGCTGGTCAATGGCTCCATCGCGGTGTCGGTCTTCAGCCTGGTGGTGGGGGTGATTGCCCTGCTGCTGTGGGTGACCCAGGTCGAGTCCGTGCCGGGCACCCAGCCGCGTCGTGTCGGTCTGTACCTGAGCGCCGGCATCGCCGAAATGTGCTGGATGCTGCGCCTGTCCGACACGGCCCTGACCGACCCGCCGCTGGCCTGGCCCTGGTGGGGGGTGCTGCAGACCCTGGCCTATGCGGGCTGGTTCTGCGGCTCCGCCCTGTTCTGCCATTACGTCGCGGGTTGGCATCGGCATGCTTCCATGCGCTGGGTGCGGGCCGTGGTGTGGGCACTGATGCTGACGGCCGCACCGGCCGCCTGGCTGGCCTATACCCGGCACAACGACGTCTACCTGACCGGCTGGTATGGCTTTGCCACCTTCCTCTTCATCGGCTACGCGGCGGTCTATTTCTGGGGCTCCGTGCGCAAGCCGACCACCGAGCACGTGCTGGTGGCCGCCGCCGGCGTGTTCAATGTGCTGGTGGGTTTCCGCGACTGGATCGTGATACGCGCCAGCAACAATTTCAGCGAAATCTCCTGGATGCGTTACTCCTCGGTGCTGTTCGGCCTGGCGCTGGGGTACATCGTGATCACGCGCTTTCGCGAAGCCAGTGCCCAGGCGCGTGACCTGATGGACAACATGGCGGCCAAGGTGCAGGAGAAGGAGCGGGCGCTGGCGGCCAGCTACCAGCAGCTCGAGCAGCTGGCGCGCGAACAGGAGCGTGCGGCCGAGCGCACCCGCATCCTGCGTGACATGCATGACGGCGTGGGCTCGCACATCAGTGCGGCCATCCGCCAGCTGCAGTCGGGCAAGGCCACCGACGAGGACCTGCTGCAGACCCTGCGCGATTCGCTGGACCAGCTCAAGCTCTCCATCGACGCCATGAACCTGCCACCGGGTGACCTCACCACCCTGCTGGCCAACCTGCGCTACCGCCTGGAGCCGCGTTTCAAGGCCTCCGACATTGCGCTGGCCTGGGATGTGGACCTGCTGCCGCCGCTGGCGCGCCTGGACGGCAAGGCCATGCGCCAGCTGCAGTTCATGGTTTTCGAGGCCCTGTCCAATGTCTTGCAGCACGCACAGGCCAGCGAACTGCGCATCGAGCTGCGCGCCTGCCCCGACGGCGGGGCCCGGCTGCGCGTGATCGACAACGGCCGTGGCTTCGATCCCGAGCGGGTGCTGCGCAAAGGCCTGGCCTCGCTGCGCGAGCGCGCCGCCGCCATCGGGGTGGTGCTGGAGGTCAGCAGCGAGCCGGGCCGCACGGTGGTGGAAATCCTGATCGTCTAGCCTGCGATCCACGGCGCATTGGCGGGATAATGCGCACCATGCCGGTCATCTTTGAACGTCCCACCCTGATGCAACGCGTCATGCCCTGGTTCCAGGGTTTCGACGGACCGCTGGCCTTTGTCGTGTTCATGCTGGCGGGTATCGGCCTGCTGACCATGTACTCCTCGGGCTACGACCACGGCACGCGCTTCATGGACCACGGGCGCAACATGCTGATCGCCGGTTTCATCATGTTCGTGGTGGCCCAGGTGCCGCCGCAGCGCCTGATGACTTTCGCCGTGCCCCTGTATGTGCTGGGCGTGACCCTGCTGATCGCGGTTGCCATCTTCGGTATCACCAAAAAAGGCGCCAGGCGCTGGATCAACGTGGGGGTGGTGATCCAGCCCAGCGAGATTCTCAAGATTGCCGTCCCGCTGATGCTGGCCTGGTGGTTCCAGAAACGTGAGGGCCAGTTGCGGCCCCTGGATTTCCTGGTGGCCGGCGCCCTGCTGCTCCTGCCCGTGGGCCTGATCATCAAGCAGCCGGACCTGGGCACCGCCCTGCTGGTGCTGGCCGCCGGCGTCTCGGTGATCTTCTTCGCCGGCCTGAGCTGGAAGCTGATCGTGCCACCCGTGCTGCTGGGTCTGCTCGCCGTCCTGCTGCTGATCGTCTTCGAATCCGACCTCTGCGCGTCCGGTGTGCGCTGGCCCCTGCTGCACGACTACCAGCAACAGCGCATCTGCACCCTGCTCGATCCCTGGCGCGACCCGCTGGGCAAGGGTTTCCACATCATCCAGGGCATGATCGCCATCGGATCCGGTGGCGTGCTGGGCAAGGGTTATATGCAGGGCACGCAGACCCACCTGGAGTTCATCCCCGAGCGCACCACCGACTTCATCTTCGCCGCCTACTCCGAGGAGTTCGGCCTGCTGGGCAATCTGGTCCTGATCGGTGCCTTCCTCTTCCTGGTGCTGCGCTGCCTGGCTATCGCCATGGAGGCGCCCACATTGTTCGCTCGTCTGCTGGCCGGTGCCATCACCATGATCTTCTTCACCTATGCCTTCGTGAACATGGGCATGGTCAGCGGCATCCTGCCGGTGGTCGGCGTGCCCCTGCCCTTCATCAGCTACGGCGGTACCGCCATGGTCACGCTGGGGCTGGGCCTGGGCATGCTGATGTCCATCGCCAAGTCCAAGCGCCTGATCCAGTCATGAGTGCCGCCCGGCCGCCAGCAGGCGCTCGCACCGCAGTGCACAGCACGGAGGTATTTCAGTGACGCAGTTGCCGGCTCCCTACCCCGTGGCCGTGGTGGGTGTCGGCAATATGGGCGGCGCCATGGCGGCGCGCCTGCTGGCCCAGGGCTGGCCGGTGCAGGTGCACGACATCGACTCCCAGAAGCATGTGGCGCTGCTTGCCGCGGGCGCCACGGCCCATGCCAGTCCGGCGCAGGCGGCTGCAGGCTGCGAGGTGGTGATCGTCTGCGTGGTCGACGCCGCGCAGTGCGAGCAGGTGCTGTTCGGTTCCCAGGGCCTGGCCGGGGCGATGCGACCCGGCAGCATGGTGATGCTGTGCCCGACCATCGCCCCGCAGGATACCGAGTCGCTGGCCGGGCGTCTGGCCCGGCATGGCATCGAGGTGCTGGACGCGCCCATGTCCGGTGGCCCGGCCCGGGCGCGTGAAGGCAGCATGAGCCTGATGCTGGCGGGCCCCGACCAACTGGTTGCCCGGCACGACGCCCTGCTGAATGCGCTGTCTTCGTGCATCTTCCGCATCAGCGTACGGGTGGGCGATGGCGCGCGCACCAAGC
The DNA here is from genome assembly GCA_963512175.1 of uncultured Hylemonella sp. Taxonomy (GTDB): domain Bacteria; phylum Pseudomonadota; class Gammaproteobacteria; order Burkholderiales; family Burkholderiaceae_C; genus Hylemonella. The sequence continues at coordinate 260,089 of CAUPLI010000002.1, forward strand.
TGGTCAACAACCTGGCCGCCGGCATCAACCTGGTGGCCGCCGCCGAGGTGCTGGCCATGGCGCGCGCCATGGGCCTGGACCTGGGGCGCACGCTGGACGTGATCGAGCAGTCCAGCGGTCAGAGCTGGATCGGCTCGGACCGCATGCGCCGGGCCATCGCCGGCGACTATGCGCCGCGTGCCCACATGACCCTGCTGGAGAAGGACACGCGCCTGGCCGTGGCGGCTGCCCGCGCTGCAGGGTTTGCCGGGCCGCTGGGTGCGACTGCGGCTGGCGTCTTTGCCCAGGCCAGTACAGCCGGCCTGGCCGACCTGGACGATGCGGCCCTGCTGCGCTGGCTGGAAGACCAGCCCTAGCCCCTGCGCCACCACGGGGGATGGGCCCGTCCTACAATGAACCCATGATTTCACGCGAACCCACCCTGGAGCGCCTGGCCGTCGCCCGCGAACTCCTGCTCACGCCCTTCGGCCTGGACGAGTCGCATCTGCTGCGCGCCCTGTCCGAGATCCGCGCACACAAGGTGGACGATGCCGACCTCTACTTCCAGTACACACGCAGCGAGGGCTGGAGCCTGGAAGAGGGCATCGTCAAGACCGGCTCCTTCTCCATCGACCAAGGCGTGGGCGTGCGCGCCGTCAGCGGCGAGAAGACCGCCTTCGCCTATTCGGACGACATTTCCGAGGCGTCCCTGCTCGACGCCGCGCGCACCGTGCGCACCATCGCCAGTGCCGGCCAGTCGGCCCGTGTGAAGGCCGCGACGCAGAAAATTGCCGGCTCGCGTTCGCTCTATCCCGGCACGGATCCCATCGCCACCCTGGACAGCACGGCCAAGGTGGCGCTGCTGGAGAAAGTGGAAAAGCTGGCGCGCGCCAAGGACCCGCGCGTGGCGCAGGTCATGGCCGGCCTGGCCGGTGAATACGACGTGGTGCTCGTGGCCCGTGCCGACGGCACGCTGGCAGCCGACGTGCGCCCGCTGGTGCGCCTGAGCGTGACGGTGATCGCCGAGCAGGCGGGCCGGCGCGAGATGGGTTCTTCGGGCGGTGGCGGCCGTTTCGGCCTGGCCTATTTCGACGAGGCCATGATCCACCAGTACGTGAACGAGGCCGTCAACGCGGCCCTGACCAACCTCGAATCGCGTCCGGCTCCGGCGGGCGACATGACGGTGGTGCTCGGCCCGGGCTGGCCCGGCGTGCTGCTGCACGAGGCCATTGGCCATGGCCTGGAGGGTGACTTCAACCGCAAGGGCTCCAGCGCCTTTGCCGGCCGGATCGGCCAGCGCGTGGCCGCCAAGGGCGTGACCGTGCTGGACGACGGCACCATTGCCGACCGCCGAGGTTCGCTCAACGTGGACGACGAGGGCAACCCGACCCAGCGCAATGTGCTGATCGAGGACGGCATCCTCAAGGGCTACATCCAGGATTCCCTGAACGCACGCCTGATGAAGACCGGCACCACGGGCAATGGCCGGCGCGAAAGTTACGCCCATGTGCCCATGCCGCGCATGACCAACACCTATATGCTGGGTGGCAACAAGGCACCCGAAGAGATCGTGGCCAGCATCGAACGCGGCCTGTACGCCCCCAACTTCGGTGGCGGCCAGGTGGACATCACCTCGGGCAAGTTCGTGTTCTCGGCCAGCGAGGCCTACTGGGTCGAGAAGGGCAAGATCCAGTACCCGGTCAAGGGCGCCACCCTGGTGGGCAACGGGCCCGATGCGCTGACGCGCGTGACCATGATCGGCAACGACATGCGCCTGGACAGCGGTGTGGGCACCTGCGGCAAGGAAGGCCAGAGCGTGCCGGTGGGCGTGGGCCAGCCCACGCTGCGCATCGACGGCCTGACGGTCGGGGGCACGGCCTGAGGCCGGCTGCGGCAGGCCACGGCATTTCCTGTGCTATATTGAATGCCATGGTTTCGACCCGTTCCTACTTTTTTGGCTACTTTTGGTTCTCAAGCGCCGCCGGCGGAAGAGAGTTCTGAACGTACCCTGAAGAAACGTACCGAATTCCAAAAACCGCCGGCCCCGCCGGCGGTTTTTTTTTGACCTGAACACCTATCAATTGAGCAGAAGGAGCAAGACGATGACGGCCCAAGCCCAACCTACCAGCACCGACGCCTGGTATGCGCATCCCGGTGACAAGACCAGCCGCACCGACGATCAACGCATCAAGGACATTACCGTGTTGCCCCCGCCCGAACATCTCATCCGCTTCTTCCCCATCAGCGGCACCCCTGTGGAGAGCCTGATCTCCCACACGCGCCACGCCATCCACAACATCATGGCCGGCAAGGACGACCGCCTGCTGGTCATCATCGGCCCCTGCTCCATCCACGACCCGGCCGCCGCGGTGGAATACGCACGGCGCCTGAAGGCGCAGCGCGAGAAGTACAAGGACACGCTGGAGATCGTGATGCGCGTCTACTTCGAGAAGCCGCGCACCACCGTGGGCTGGAAGGGCCTCATCAACGACCCCTACCTGGACGAGAGCTACCGCATCGACGAGGGCCTGCGCATCGCGCGCCAGCTGCTGATCGAGATCAACCGCCTGGGCCTGCCGGCCGGCAGCGAGTTCCTGGATGTGATCTCGCCGCAGTACATCGGCGACCTGATCTCCTGGGGCGCCATCGGCGCGCGCACCACGGAAAGCCAGGTGCACCGCGAGCTGGCCTCGGGCCTGAGCGCGCCGATCGGCTTCAAGAACGGCACCGACGGCAATATCCGCATCGCCACCGACGCCATCCAGGCGGCGGCGCGCGGCCACCACTTCCTGTCGGTGCACAAGAACGGCAAGGTTGCCATCGTGCAGACCAATGGCAACAAGGACTGCCACGTCATCCTGCGCGGCGGCAAGGCCCCGAACTACGACGCAGCCAGCGTGGCCGCGTCCTGCAAGGAGCTGGAGGCGGCCAAGCTGCCCGCCACGCTGATGGTGGACTGCAGCCACGCCAACAGCAGCAAGCAGCATGAAAAACAGCTGGACGTGGCGCGTGACATCGGCGGCCAGATCGCCGGCGGTTCGCGCAGCGTTTTCGGCGTGATGATCGAGAGCCACCTCAACGCCGGCGCGCAGAAGTTCACGCCGGGCAAGGACGATGCAGGCAAGCTGGAATACGGCAAGAGCATCACCGATGCCTGCCTGGGTTGGGACGATTCCATCCAGGCCCTGCAAGTCTTGTCCGACGCTGTCAAGGCACGCAGGAAATAGGCTCACCCCCAGGCTGCGCGCACTGCGTGTCGCTACGCCACCCCCCTTGCAGGGGGCGACACCAGCGGCCCGGCAAAGCCGGTTCCGCGGTGTCCCGCGCTGAATCACGCCTGCTTTAAGTTCGGCCTAATGCGTCAAGCAGCTTCTGGTGCACGCCACCGAAGCCGCCATTGCTCATGCACAGGATGTGGTCGCCCGGGCGGGCCGCGGCGACCACCTGCTGCACCAGTTCATCGATGCTGTCGGCCACCTTGGCGCGCGCGCCCATGGGGGCCAGCGCCTCGCGCGCGTCCCAGCCCAGCCCGCCGCTGTGGCAGAAGGCCAGGTTGGCGTCCTCCAGGCTCCAGGGCAACTGCGCTTTCATGGTGCCGAGTTTCATGGTGTTGCTGCGCGGCTCGAAGACGGCCAGGATGCGCGCCTGCGGCCCGACCTTGCGGCGCAGGCCGTCCACCGTGGTGCGGATGGCCGTGGGGTGGTGAGCGAAGTCGTCGTAGACAGTGATGCCGCGCGCATTGCCACGCACTTCCATGCGGCGCTTGACGTTCTGGAAGTCCGTTAGGGCGCGCGCTGCCAGCTCCGGCGCCACGCCCACGTGTTCGGCCGCGGCGATGGCGGCCAGCGCGTTGAGCTGGTTGTGCACGCCGGTGAGTCCCCACTGTACGCGGGCCACCGGTCGACCCTGCTGCAGGACCTCGAAGTCATGGGGCTCGCCGCGCGCGCTGAAATCGCTGACCGCCGCGCCGAAGCTGCGTTGCTCGCTCCAGCAGCCGGCGTGCAGCACGCGCGTCAGGCTTTCTTCCAGCCCGTTGACCACGACCCGGCCCGAGGCCGGCACGGTACGCACCAGGTGGTGGAACTGGCGCTCGATGGCGGCCAGGTCATCGAAGATGTCGGCGTGGTCGAACTCCAGATTGTTCAGGATGGCCGTTCGCGGGCGGTAGTGCACGAACTTGCTGCGCTTGTCGAAGAAAGCGGTGTCGTACTCGTCGGCCTCGATCACAAACAGCGGGCGGCCTGCTGCTGGCGCCTGGCCCAGCCGGGCCGAGATGCCGAAGTTCATGGGCACACCGCCCACCAGGAAGCCGGGCTGGCGGCCCGCCGCTTCCAGGATCCAGGCCAGCATGGAGGTGGTGGTGGTCTTGCCGTGGGTGCCCGCCACGGCCAGCACATGGCGGCCCTGCAGCACGTGCTCGGCCAGCCACTGCGGGCCGCTGGTGTAGGGGGCGCCGGCTTCCAGGATGGCTTCCATCAAGGGGAACTTCGGGCTGCCGTCGGCCGTGCGGGCGCGGCTGACCACGTTGCCGATCACGTACATGTCGGGCTGCAGGCTCATCTGCTCGGCGCCGAAGCCTTCGATCAAGTCGATGCCCAGGGCGCGCAGCTGGTCGCTCATGGGCGGGTAGACGCCGGCGTCGCAGCCGGTGACCTTGTGGCCCGCCTCGCGGGCGAGGGCAGCCAGCCCTCCCATGAAGGTGCCGCAGATGCCGAGGATATGAATATGCATCGGGCGATTCTAGGGGCAGCCTCAAGGACCTCAGTGGCCGACGAGAGCAGAATGGCGGCCGTGAATACGCAGGAAATTGCCGCCACGGCGGCCCAGATGGTGGTGGACGAGGGGCTGGAGTACGGCCCGGCCAAACGCCGCGCCGTGCGCCAGCTCGGCCTGCCGCCGCGCACCCCCCTGCCGGGCAATGACGAAGTCGAGGACGCGGTGCGCGAGTACATCGCCGTCTTTTGTGCCGACACCCAGCCGGCCGAGTTACAGGCCCTGCGCCGCCTGGCCCTGCTCTGGATGGAACGGCTGGAGCGCTTCCGCCCGCATCTGAGCGGGGCGGTCTGGCATGGCACGGCGACGCGCCTGTCCGACATCTATCTCCAGCTGTTCTGCGAGGACGAGAAGTCGGCCGAGATCGAACTGATCGACCAGGGGGTGGCCTACGAGCCGCGCACCGTGACCGGCCTGCACCGGGAGCCCGTCGAGGCCTTGAGCTTCCATGCCCCTTGCCGGGAACTGGGTGAGACGATCGGGGTACATTTGATGGTCCATGATCTGGACGATCTGCGCGGCGCCCTGCTGCGTGACAGCAAGAACCGTACGCCACGCGGGGATTTGTCGGCGGTACGAAGACTTTTGAGTGAAATAGAAAACCGTTGAGGAATTTTGTGGAGCAGAAGAGCAGCAATTCCCCGAAACGCCGACGCGCCCTCTACGCCATGACGGCAGCCGTGGCGGGGCTGGCTGGCGCGGGGCTGGCTTGGTGGCGCTACACGCCGGCACCGCTGGATCAGGCGACAACCCTGCAACTCTGGGATCTGGAATTCGACACGCCGGCCGGCTCCCGCCTGGTACTCAACAGCCTGCGTGGGCGTCCCCTGCTGATCAATTTCTGGGCCACCTGGTGCCCGCCCTGTGTTGAAGAGTTGCCTTTATTGAACGCTTTCTTTGAAGAAAACAAAGCCAAAGGCTGGCAAGTTGTCGGAATTGCCGTTGACAAGCTTGAGCCGGTGAAGGCCTTTCTGCTGCGTCAGCCCCTGGCTTTTCCGGTGGCCCTGGCGGGAATGGAAGGCCTGGCGCTCAGCAAAACATTGGGCAATCAGGTGGGCGGATTGCCTTTTACCGTGCTGGTCGGTGCCGATGGGAGCATCCTGAACCGTAAAATCGGCAAGCTTTCCGCCCGCGATCTGACGCTCTGGCGCGAACTGAAATAGCAGTCGCCAGATCGCTTATGATGGCGCCCGGCCATGCCCGGGCAATCGAATTCGCCGTAGATGGCTGGAAATTGCTACCAATTGTTCTAAATTGGAGCAACATTGAATAACGATGTTGGAGATCCCATGGATTTGCGAAAACTCAAGACCCTGATCGATCTGGTGTCTGACTCGAACGTGTCGGAACTTGAAATCACCGAAGCCGAAGGCAAGGTGCGTATTGTCAAGGGTGGCGGCGCCATGGTTCAGAGCTATCAGATGCCGGTGGCACAGGCCATGCCTGCACCCCTGGCGGCTCCGGCCGTCGCACCGACTCCGGCAGCACCTGCGGCTGCGCCGGCCCCCAGCGGCCACGCTGTCAAGTCGCCCATGGTCGGCACCTTCTACCGCTCGGCCTCGCCCGGCGCCAAGGCCTTTGTGGAAGTGGGCCAGGCCGTCAAGCAGGGCGAGACGATCTGCATCATCGAGGCCATGAAGATCCTCAACGAGATCGAAGCCGACAAGGCCGGCACCATCACGCAGATCCTGTGCGAGAACGGCCAGGCCGTGGAATACGGACAGCCCCTGTTCATCATCGAATAAGGCTGCCACCCATGTTCAAGAAGATTCTGGTGGCCAATCGGGGGGAGATCGCCCTCCGGATCCAGCGCGCCTGCCGCGAGCTGGGTATCAAGGCGGTGATGGTCTATTCCGAGGCCGACCGCGAAGCCAAGTACGTCAAGCTGGCCGAAGAGGCCGTCTGCATCGGCCCGGCACCTTCGGCCCAGAGCTACCTCAGTATGCCGGCCATCATCTCGGCTGCCGAGGTGACCGATGCCGAGGCCATCCACCCCGGTTATGGCTTCCTCAGCGAGAACGCCGACTTCGCCGAGCGTGTGGAGCAGAGTGGTTTCCAGTTCATCGGCCCGACACCCGAGTCCATTCGCATCATGGGTGACAAGGTCTCGGCCAAGCAGGCCATGATCAAGGCCGGCGTGCCCTGCGTGCCGGGTTCCGAGGGCGAACTGCCCGACGATCCGACCCAGATCAAGCGCATCGCCAAGTCCGTAGGCTACCCGGTCATCATCAAGGCCGCCGGCGGTGGTGGCGGGCGCGGCATGCGCGTGGTGCACACCGAGGCGGCGCTGGTCAATGCCGTGCAGATGACCAAGGCCGAGGCCGGCGCGGCCTTCAACAACCCGGCCGTCTATATGGAGAAGTTCCTGGAGAACCCGCGCCATGTGGAGATCCAGATCCTGGCCGACAAGCACAAGAATGCCGTCTACCTGGGTGAGCGCGACTGCTCCATGCAGCGTCGTCACCAGAAGATCATCGAGGAAGCGCCGGCGCCCGGCATTCCGCGCAAGCTGATCGAGAAGGTGGGCGAGCGCTGTGTCGCAGCCTGCAAGAAGATCGGCTACCGTGGTGCGGGCACCTTCGAGTTTCTTTACGAGAACGGCGAGTTCTACTTCATCGAGATGAACACGCGCGTGCAGGTGGAGCACCCGGTGACCGAGATGATCACCGGCGTGGACATCGTCAAGACGCAGATCATGGTGGCCGCTGGCGAGCGGCTGCCCTTCACGCAGAAGGACATCGTGATCCGCGGCCACGCGATCGAGTGCCGCATCAACGCCGAAGACCCCTACAAGTTCACGCCCTCGCCGGGCCGCATCACCATGTGGCACGCACCGGGCGGCCCGGGCGTGCGTGTCGACTCGCACGTCTATACCAACTACTTCGTACCGCCGAACTACGACTCCATGGTCGGCAAGATCATCGCGCACGGCGACACGCGCGAGCAGGCCATGGCCCGCATGAGCACGGCCCTGGCCGAGACCCTGGTCGAGGGCATCAGCACCAACATCCCGCTGCATCGCGAACTGATGGCCGATGCCAAGTTCATGACGGGCGGCACCAACATCCACTACCTCGAAGAGTGGATGCGGCACCATAAAAGGTAATCCCCCCTGAGGCGCTGACGCGCCTTCCCCCTTCAACGCCAACCTTCGGTGGTAGGGGGGACGCTCCCAGTGGCCCGGCAGAGCCGGTTCCACGGGAGCCTGCGCATTTCAGAAACTGCTCTCTCACCATGTACGAACTTCGTTTGCTGTGCCCGCAGGACCGGGTGGAGATCCTCGGCGATGCGCTCGATGCGCTCGATGCCCTGAGCGTCAGCGTCGAGGATGCCGACGCCCAGACCGAGGCTGAACAGGCCCTGTTCGGCGAGCCGGGCATGCCGCCGCCGGCCGAGGGCTGGCAGCGCTCGCGCGTGCTGGCGCTCTTTCCCACGCGCACGGCGGCCGACGAGGCCGCTGTGTTGTTGCAGGCCCAGGACTTCTTCACCGATTGCCGCCTGCTGGGCGTTGCCGAGGTGCCCGAGCAGGACTGGGTGCGCCTGACGCAGTCGCAGTTTGCGCCGGTGGACATCACCCCGGATTTCTGGATCGTGCCGACCTGGCACGAGCCGCCGGCCCAGGCCAAGACCATCATCCGGCTGGATCCCGGCCTGGCTTTCGGTACCGGCACCCATCCGACCACGCGCATGTGCCTGCGCTGGATTGCCCGTCATGGTGCCCAGGGCCTGGGCCGCGTGCTGGACTACGGTTGCGGCTCGGGCATCCTGGCCATCGGTGCTGCCAAGTTCGGCGCCCGCGAGATCGATGCCGTGGACATCGACGAAGCTGCCGTGGAGTCGACCCGTCTGAACGCCGAGGCCAATGGCGTCATGCTCCATGCCGGCCAGTCTGAGCTGGCCCAGGGCCAGTACCAGACCGTGCTGGCCAATATCCTGGCCACGCCGCTCAAGGTGCTGGCGCCCCTGCTGTGTTCGCATGTGGCGCCCGGTGGTGCGCTCGTGCTGGCGGGCATCCTGGAGCGCCAGGCCCAGGAGCTCCAGCTGGCCTACGCGCCGTACGCCGAACTCAGCGTGGCCGATGCCGAAGACGGCTGGATCCTGATGGCCGCCACCCTCTAGAGACCGGAACAGGCTCCAAGATTTCCGGTTCGGGGCTCTACAATCGATCATCCATGAGCCTGATCACACGCTGCCCCGCCTGCCGGACGATGTTCAAGGTCGTGCCGGACCAGTTGCGTATTTCCGAAGGCTGGGTGCGCTGCGGCAAGTGTGAAGAAATCTTCGACGCTTCGGCGCATATGCAGGATGCGGTGCTGCCGGAGGGTGGCGCTGCAGAAGTGCCAGACCAGGAGGCCGCCCCTTTTGAAGGGGCGTTGGCGGCCGCCATCGCGTCCGACGCCCAGCGGGCGGACAGCAAGACCGGGAAGAAAGCGAAAGCCGCGGCTGAGCCCTTAGCCCAACCTGCAAGCACCGACGTGGACCTGGAGCTGCACGAACCTGCGGGCGACACGGTGCTGGAGCCGGTCTCCGGCCCCGGGCTGCTGCCTGACGGGTCGGCCTATGGGGTGGCGGGCCGAGCCGAGCCCGTGTTCGAGGCCGAAGCGGAGCCTGTGCCGCGCGCTTCGGCCGCCGCCGAACTGTCCTTCATGCGCAGTGCCCGCCAGCCCTCACGCTGGCACCGTCCGCTGGTGCGCGCCACGCTGCTGGTGGCCTGCCTGCTGCTGGGGCTGGGGCTGGCGCTGCAGTTCCTGATCCACGAACGTGACCACCTGGCCGCTGTCGAGCCCGGTCTCAAGCCGCTGATCGAGGAAGCCTGCCTGCTGCTGGATTGCCAGATCGAACCGCTGCGGCAGATCGAATCGGTGGTGATCGACAGCTCGGCCTTCAGCAAGATCAAGGGGGATCTGTACCGCCTCAGCCTGACCCTCAAGAACAATGCCCCGATCGATCTGGCCATGCCGGCGGTCGAACTGGCGCTGACCGACACGCTGGACCATGCCTTGATGCGGCGCGTGTTCCAGCCCGAGGAACTGGGCGTGAAAACGGGGGTGATCCCGGCCGCGTCCGAGACCCAGACCACGCTGGTGCTGACCATCAAGACCAATGGTGCCGGCGAGCGCGTGGCGGGTTACCGCCTGCTGGCCTTCTATCCCTGAACCCCACGACACATTTTTATGGCAACTCTCATTTGTGGCTCCCTGGCCTTCGACACCATCATGAACTTCGAGGGCCGCTTCGCCGAGCAGATCCTGCCCGACCAGTTGCATATCCTCAATGTGTCCTTCCTGGTGCCCACGCTGCGCCGTGACTTCGGTGGCTGCGCCGGCAATATCGCCTATGCGCTCAAGGCCCTGGGGGGCACGCCGCTGCCCATGGCCACCGTCGGGAATGACGGCGCCGACTACCTGCTACGCATGCGCGGGCTGGGCATCGACACGCGCTTCGTGCGCGAGATCGGCGAGACCTACACGGCGCAGGCGCTGATCATGACGGACCGTGACAACAACCAGATCACCGCCTTCCACCCCGGCGCCATGATGCAAGCGCATGTCACGCGCATCGAGCGCCACCCCGATGTGAAGCTGGGCATCATCTCGCCCGACGGGCGCGACGCCATGCTGCAGCACGCCGAGCAGTTCAAGGCGGCTGACATCCCCTTTGTCTTCGATCCGGGCCAGGGCCTGCCCATGTTCGACGGCAAGGACCTGGCGCATTTCGTTGAACTCGCCAGCTGGGTCACGGTGAATGACTACGAGGGCAAGATGCTGTGCGAGCGCACGGGCTGGAGCCCGGCCGAGATCTCGCGCAAGGTGCGCGGCCTGGTCATCACGCTGGGCCACGAAGGCAGCGAGGTCTGGATCGACGGCCACAAGACGCTGGTGCCACCGGTGCAGGCGGCTGCCGTGGTCGACCCCACGGGGTGTGGCGACGCCTACCGCGGCGGTCTGCTTTACGGCCTGGAGCGCGGCTGGACGCTGGCCAAGGCGGCCGAACTCGGCAACCGCATGGGCTCGCACAAGATCGCCCACCGCGGCCCGCAGAACTACAAGGTGACGCAGCAGGTCATCGGCGCCTGAGGGAGGGCTCAGCCCGCCGGGGCGGGCATCAGCCCTTGCCAGTGGGCCTGTCCGGCATAAGCGGCGGCCACGCGCAACTGCTTGCGCCGCGCGGAGGCTCCGCGCACCAACTCCACAGCTGATTTCGGGACACCCAGCACCTCGGCCAGCCAGGCCTGAAGCGCCAGGTTGGCCTTGCCGTCCACCGGTGGCGCGTGCAGGCGCACGCGTAGCGCGCCGTCGTGCAGGCCCTGGATCTGCGTGCGGGCCGCATTGGGCATGACGTGCACATCCACGATGACCGCACCATCCTTTTGCGCATGCAGAAAGGGCTGTTCGGGTAGTAGAGGGTGGGGCATGGCGTGAATTCAGGCGGCCAAATAAAAAGCCCGCTGCCTTGTAAGGCAACGGGCTTGAGGCCTAGGACGTCTTAGGGACGGCTGGCCGTAGGGAAGGGCCATGCGGCCTGCGGGTTCAGAGTCGTCTGAGCCACAGGAGCCGCGGGGGCCGGGGCAGCAGCAGGCTTCGCAGCGGCCTTTTTCTTCGCAGGCTTTTTCGCAGCCTTCTTGGCAGCAGGCTTTTTCGCAGCCGGCTTCTTGGCAGCCTTCTTGGCTACCTTCTTTTTCGCAGCCTTCTTGGCGGCGGGCTTCTTGGCGGCGGCCTTTTTCGCAGCCGGCTTCTTGGCAGCAGCCTTCTTGGCTGCCGGCTTCTTCGCTGCGGATTTCTTCGCAGCCGGCTTCTTAGCCGCGGCCTTCTTGGCCGGAGCCTTCTTGGCAGCGGCCTTCTTTGCCGGAGCCTTCTTCGCAGCAGCTTTACGGGCCGGGGCCTTCTTTGCTGCTACCTTCTTCTTCGCGGGGGCTTTTTTAGCCGCTTTCTTTGCAGTTGCCATTACTAATTCTCCTTGATCAAGTTACAAAGAGCACTTCATGCGTGTTGGATGCATGAAGCGATTCATGAGGCTGGGGTTGACCCCAACGCCATGAACAGGGTGACACAGGCTGGCGCCGCTCTCTGAGGAGCGATCAGCAGCCGGTGTGATTCTGGAAGCCATAGATTGATTTTTTCAGTCCCAGGAGAGCGCGCCACCGGACTGGTACTCGATGACACGGGTCTCGAAGAAGTTGCGTTCCTTCTTGAGGTCGATCATCTCGCTCATCCAGGGGAAGGGATTTTCTTCATTGGGGAACAGCTGCTCCAGGCCGATCTGCGTGGCGCGCCGGTTGGCGATGTAGCGCAGATAGCCCTTGAACATGGAGGCGTTCATGCCCAGCACGCCGCGCGGCATGGTGTCCTCGGCGTAGCGGTATTCCAACTCGACGGCCTTTTCGAACAGGGCCTTGATCTCGGCCTTGAAATCAGGCGTCCACAGCTGCGGGTTCTCCAGCTTGATCGTGTTGATCAGGTCGATGCCGAAGTTGCAGTGCATGGACTCGTCACGCAGGATGTACTGGTACTGCTCGGCTGCACCCGTCATCTTGTTCTGCCGGCCCAGGGCCAGGATCTGGGTGAAGCCGACGTAGAAGAACAGGCCTTCCATCAGGCAGGCGAAGACGATCAGGGACTTGAGCAGGGTCTGGTCGGTTTCCAGCGTGCCGGTGTGGAAGTTGGGGTCCATGATCGCGTTGATGAACGGGAGCAGGAACTCGTCCTTGTCACGGATGGACTGGACTTCCAGGTAGGCGCTGAAGATCTCGGACTCGTCCAGGCCCAGCGATTCCACGATGTACTGGTAGGCGTGGGTGTGGATGGCCTCTTCGAAGGCCTGGCGCAGCAGGAACTGGCGGCACTCGGGCGCCGTGATGTGGCGGTAGGTACCCAGCACGATGTTGTTGGCGGCCAGCGAGTCGGCGGTGGTGAAGAAGCCGAGGTTGCGCTTGACGATGCGGCGCTCGTCCTCGGTCAGACCATTGGGGTCCTTCCACAGGGCGATGTCGCGGTTCATGTTCACTTCCTGCGGCATCCAGTGGTTGGCGCAGGTGGCCAGGTATTTTTCCCAGGCCCACTTGTACTTGAAGGGCACCAGCTGGTTGACGTCGGTCTGGCCGTTGATGATGCGTTTGTCGGCGGCCTTGATGCGGTGTGTCGCGGCGGGGGCCACGCTGGCGGCAGGAGCGGCGGCGACAGGTGTCGCATGGTGCTGCGCCATGCGCAGCTGGGGAGTTTGCAAGGGAAGCTCAGTCGGGCGGCTGCTCGCAGCAGCGCCGGCATAAGACATTGACGATGTGGGCTTGACTTCTTCGTCCCAGGACAACATAGGAGGTTCCAATCAGCGAATTATGGGAGCGACGACGTGAAATGGAAAGTATTCATTCACATCGCCGCCCGATTCTGTTGCTCAATAACATCGCATGCATGAAGGCACTGCGACATGTCGGCTGCGATCACTGGCAGGCTTCGCAACCCGGATCATCGATCGCGCAGAACTTGATGTCGGTGGCGGCCGTGGCCATCTGTGCTTGCGCTGCAGCCGCTGCTGCGTCGAGGGCACTCATGCCGCCGCTTGCTGCGCCACCGGAGGAGACCGCATTGAGCCGGCCGGCCGTGACAGTGGACTTCTCGGCGTGCGTGGCCGACATCGTGCGCAGGTAGTAGGTGGTCTTGAGACCGCGCAGCCAGGCCAGCTTGTAGGTGTCGTCCAGCTTCTTGCCCGAGGCGCCGGCCATGTAGATGTTGAGCGACTGGGCCTGGTCGATCCACTTCTGGCGGCGTGCCGCGGCCTCGACCAGCCAGAGCGTTTCGACCTCGAAAGCGGTGGCGTACAGGGACTTGATCTCCTGCGGCACGCGATCGATGGGGGCCAGCGAGCCGTCGAAATGCTTGAGGTCCATGACCATCACGTCGTCCCACAGGCCCAGGCGCTTGAGGTCGCGCACCAGGTAGCTGTTGATCACGGTGAACTCGCCGGAGAGGTTGGACTTGACCGAGAGGTTGCCGAAGCAGGGTTCGATCGAGGCGTCCACGCCGATGATGTTGGAGATGGTCGCGGTCGGGGCGATGGCCACGCAATTGGAGTTGCGCATGCCGTCGGTTGCAATCTTGCGGCGCAGCGCGTCCCAGTCCAGGGTGGCGGAGCGGTCGACTTCCACATAACCGCCGCGGGCCTTGGTCAGCAGGTCCAGCGTGTCCAGCGGCAGGATGCCCTGGTCCCACAGCGAGCCCTTGTAGCTGGAGTATTGGCCGCGTTCACGGGCGAGCTCGGTGGAAGCCCAGTAGGCGTGGTAGCAGACGGCTTCCATGGACTGGTCGGCGAATTCCACGGCGGCCTGACTGGCGTAGGGGATGCGCAGCTCGTACAGCGCGTCCTGGAAGCCCATGATGCCCAGGCCCACCGGACGGTGGCGCAGGTTGGAGTCACGCGCCTTCTTGACGGCGTAGTAGTTGATGTCGATCACGTTGTCCAGCATGCGCATGGCCGTGGCAACAGTCTTCTTGAGCTTGTCCTGGTCGATGGCGCCGTTCTTCAGATGCTGGCGCAGGTTGACCGAACCCAGGTTGCAGACCGCGGTCTCGGTGTCGCTGGTGTTGAGCGTGATCTCGGTGCAGAGGTTGGACGAGTGGACCACGCCGGCATGCTGCTGGGGCGAGCGCACGTTGCAGGCGTCCTTGAAGGTGATCCAGGGGTGGCCGGTCTCGAACAGCATGGAGAGCATCTTGCGCCACAGGTCGGTGGCCGGCACGGTCTTGCTGGGCTTGATCTCGCCGCGCTTGGCCTTGGCTTCATAGACCACGTAGGCCTTCTCGAAGGCGGTGCCGAAGAGGTCGTGCAGATCGGGCACGTCGGACGGCGAGAACAGAGTCCACTCGCCCTTTTCCATGACACGACGCATGAAGAGGTCAGGGATCCAGTTGGCGGTGTTCATGTCGTGCGTGCGGCGGCGGTCGTCGCCGGTATTCTTGCGCAGTTCCAGGAACTCTTCAATATCGAGGTGCCAGGTTTCCAGGTAGGTACAGACCGCGCCCTTGCGCTTGCCGCCCTGGTTCACGGCCACGGCCGTGTCGTTGACCACCTTGAGGAAGGGCACGACGCCCTGCGACTCGCCGTTGGTGCCCTTGATGTGGCTGCCCAGGGCGCGCACGCGCGTCCAGTCATTGCCCAGGCCGCCGGCGAACTTGGACAGCAGGGCGTTTTCCTTGATGGACTCGTAGATGCCGTCCAGGTCGTCGGGCACGGTGGTCAGGTAGCAGCTGGAGAGCTGCGAACGCAGCGTGCCCGCGTTGAACAGCGTGGGCGTGGAGGACATGAAGTCGAAGGAGGACAGCACCTCGTAGAACTCGATGGCGCGTGCCTCGCGGTCGATCTCGCCCAGCGACAGGCCCATGGCCACGCGCATGAAGAAGGCCTGCGGCAGTTCGATGCGGCTCTTGCGCACGTGCAGGAAATAACGGTCGTACAGGGTCTGCAGGCCGAGGTAATCGAACTGCAGATCGCGATCGGCCTTGAGCGCGGCGCCCAGGCGCTTGAGGTCGAACTGCAGCATGTCCGGATTGAGCAGCTCGTTGTCTACGCCCTTCTTGATGAAGTCGGGGAAGTAGTCGGCATAGGCCTGGCCCATGCCGGCTTGCGGCACGTCGCGGCCCAGCACTTCGCGGGCGATGGTGTGGAACAGCAGGCGCGCGGTGGCGTAGGTGTAGTCCGGGTCTTTCTCGATCAGGGTGCGGGCGGCCAGGATGGCGGCCTTGAAGACCTCGTCGATCGGCACGCCGTCGTAGAGGTTGCGCATGGTCTCGGCCACGATAGGGTCGGGCTTGATGTCGGCGCCGAGGCCGGCGCAGGCGTTCTCGATCAGTTGCTGCAGGCTGCCCAGGTCCAGCGTGACGCGCTGGCCGCCATCGATCACATGCAGCTGGGGCGCTTTCGGCGCGACCTGGGCGGATTGCTGGGCGCGCTCCTGGGTGCGACGCTCGCGGTAGAGCACGTAGGCGCGGGCGATCTCGTGGTGGCCGCCGCGCATCAGGCCCAGTTCGACCTGGTCCTGCACGTCTTCGATATGGAAGGTGCCGCCGCCCGGGCGCGAGCGCATCAGCGCGCGCACGACGTTTTGCGTCAGGGCGTCCACCACCTCGCGCACGCTGGCCGAAGCGGCACCCTGGGTGCCGTGCACGGCCAGGAAGGCCTTCATCATGGCCACGGCGATCTTGCTGGGCTCGAAGGGCACCACCGCGCCGTTGCGGCGGATGATCTGGTAGTTGTTCAGGGGGGTGGCGGCCGTGTTTTCCTGGGTTTGCATGGTCAGGACACCGGTGTGCAGGGGGGAGGTGGCGGGGTTCAAGGCTGTTTGCATTATTTCCTCGTCGTCAGCAAATCTGTTGTTGGTTCTTGGGGTCCGTATTCTGGCTCGCGATGCGCTCTGTTGAAGAAAAGCACTGCCAGCAAAAAGCACTATATATGGTGTGTTTGGTGAATACAAGCCACTACAGGTAGTGTAGCGTTGGGCATACAGTACACGGCGTATCTGGTGCAAAAAAAGTGCTGCAGCCGCTTGCGGAAACAGTGAGCGCAAGGCCCAGTGCTGGCGCGGCGCAGCGCCTGAAATCGCGTTATCTTCTGGCCGAAGGCCAGCAGGCATGCGGCACGGCAGCGGATTTTCCGTGCCAGACCGCATGCAGTCTGCACTGCGGCTTTTCGGGGGGATGTGATGCGCGGTCGGTGTGCCGCCGCCGGGTGGTCCGGCTCAGGCGGGCTCTTCGGGAAAATACCGAGACGGCCAGCCCAGGGCCTGTTGCAACACGGCCCACTGGAACCCGGGGCCGGGATCGGCCTTGCGCCCGGGTGCCACGTGTTCGTGCCCGGCGATGTGTTGCACCGGATAGCGTTGGCCCAGGGCGGCGCACAGGCTGCCCAGGGTTTCGTATTGCCCGGCTTCGAAAGACGCGCCTTCCAGGCCTTCGAGTTCGATGCCGATCGAGTCGTCGTTGCAGTTGTCGCGCCCGCGATAGCAGGAAACGCCGGCATGCCAGGCGCGCTCGTCACAGCTGACGAACTGCCAGAGTTCGCCGTTGCGGCGGATGTAGAAATGCGAGGAGACCTGCATGCCCTCGATGCTCTTGAAATAGGGGTGGGCGTTCCAGTCCAGCGTGTTGGTGAACAGGCGCTGCACCTCGTCGCCGCCGTACTGGCCCGGTGGCAGGCTGATGGAGTGGATGAGCAGCAGGTCCACAGCAGCGTCTGCCGGACGCGGCCCGAAGTTGGGCGAGTCCAGCCGGCGTGCAAAGCGGTACCAGCCGCCGTCCCACAGGCGGTCGCGTTCTGGAGCGGGCGGTGTGCTCATGAGGGACCTCTACCCTGGCGGGCTGCGGTGCGAGCCCCTTCGGGCGGCCGGGCGGTGCTCATGCGCCGGGGTCGTTGCCCTGGGGCGTGTCGATGTTCAGGCGCGCGATCCGGTAACGGATCTGGCGCAGGCTCAGGCCCAGCTTGGCCGCCGCCGCCGTGCGGTTGAAACCGGTTTCCTGCAGGGCCTTGATCAGGATCTCGCGCTCCTGGCGGTCCAGGTGGCCTTGCAGGTCGGCGGGCAGATCCGGGTGTTCCAGCGGGGTCGGGGTCGGGGCCAGGCTGGGCGGCAGCACCCCGGGTATGGTGGGCGCCAGGTCCGACGCCGTCGGGTCCAGGATGGCCGGTGTGGTGTCGATGCTGTCGAAGCTCAATTCGCCACCGTCGCTCAGCGCCACGGCGCGGTGCAGCAGGTTTTCCAGTTCGCGCACATTCCCGGTCAGCGGGTGCTTGGCCAACTGGGCCAGGGTCTCGGACTGCAGGCGGGGCACGGGCAGGCCGGACTCCTGGCCGATGCGCTTGAGCAAGGCCTCGCACAGGACGGGCAGGTCCTCGCGGCGCTCGCGCAGTGGGGGAATGTCGATCTCGATCACATTGAGCCGGTAGTACAGGTCCTGGCGGAAGCGTCCTTCCTGCACCTCGCGCGCCAGATGCTTGTGCGTGGCGCTGACGATGCGCACATCCACGGTCTCTTCCTGCGTGCCGCCGACCGGGCGCACACAGCGCTCCTGGATGGCGCGCAGCAGCTTGGACTGCATGGACAGCGGCAGGTCGCCGATTTCATCCAGGAACAGGGTGCCGCCGCGTGCGGCCTGGAAATAGCCTTCACGGTCCTGGTTGGCACCGGTGTAGGCGCCTTTGCGCACGCCGAAGAACTCGGTTTCGAGCAGGTTTTCCGGGATGGCGCTGCAGTTCACCGCCACCATCGGGCCGCCAGCCCGGTGGCTGTTGGCGTGCAGGGCCAGTGCTGTCAGCTCCTTGCCGGTGCCGGACTCGCCGCAGATCAGCACCGGGGCCATGCTGCGTGCCACCTTGACGATGCGCTCGCGCACCTGGCGTATGGCGGGTGAACTGCCGACCAGACGCTGCAGCGCAGCTTCACCTGCGAGGGTCGGTGCTGTGGTGCGTGGTGCGGCCGTCGCAGCTGGAGAGGGCAGGGGCGTGGCCCGAGGGGTGAGGGCATCCTGCACGGCCGAGGCGATGACGGTACGGAACTGTTTGAGGTCGACCGGCTTGGTCAGGTAGTCGAAGGCGCCGGCCTTGAGCGATTCCACGGCGTTTTCCGCCGAGCCATAAGCCGTGATGACCACGCAGCGCTCGCCGCGCTGCAGGGCGCGCAGACGCTGGATCAGCTCAATGCCCAGTCCGTCGGGCAGGCGCATGTCGGTGATCAGCACCTCGTAGCGGTGCTCCTGGAGATGCTTCCAGGCGTCGGTCAGGGTTTCCGCCACATCGACGTGGTAGCCCTCGCGCAGCAGGGTCAACTCGTAGAGCGTGCGCAGGTCCGGCTCGTCATCCACGACCAGGATGTGCGGTTTGGCAGCGGGGGCGTGGTGGGTCATGGGGTGGCAGGTGAGCTGAAGACGGGGGTCGGGCCGTCGGCGGCCAGTGCGCGGCGCGGTGACATGAAGAATTCGTTGCCGTCCATCAGGGTGTCGCGGGCGATGCGGCGGGCGCGCTGGTAGCCGATGGTGGCCCCGTGCCCCTCGCACAATTCACGGCAAATATACAGGCCCAGCCCGCTGGAGCGGCTTTCGGAGGAGAAAAAGGGCTCGAAAAGGTGCTGTTCGACCGAGGGCTCCATGGGCGGCCCGTCGCTCCAGACCGCCAGTTGTACCTGGCCGCTGGCCTGCAGCTGGGTATGGACCTGGATGGCATCAGCCTGGCGGCTGGCATAACGACGGGCATTGTCGAGCAGATTGACCAGCACGCGCCGCAGGTGTTCGGGGTCGAAGTTGATCGGCAGCGGGGTGCGGGCCAGGTGCAGAGTCAGCATCGGGTCGCTGTGCGTCTGCTGGGCCCAGTCGCGGCAGATGCGCAGCACGGACTGGTTCAGCTCCAGGGTGTGCGGCTCGAAAGTGGCGGCCTGATGGCCAGCGCGTGAGATGTTGAGCACGTCGTCGACGATACGGTCCAGGCGCTTGGCGTTCTGGCGGATCATCTGGGTCAGGCGTATGTGGCGCGGCTCCTGGATGTCCTCTTCCAGCAGGGCATTGGCCTGGGCGATGGCCGCCAGGGGGTTGCGGATCTCGTGGGCCACGGCGGCCGACATGCGGCCCATGCTGGCCAGTTTCTCGGTGCGCATGCGCGCTTCCATCTCGCGCAGGTCCTGCAGGAACATGACGCACAGGATCTCGGACTCGCCCCAGTGGGCTGTGGTCATGCGCGTGCGCACGCGCATGCGCCGGTTGCCCTGCCCGAGATGCTCGATGCCGATGTCGGCATGGTGAAAGTCACCCCGGCCGGTGAAGACCTGGAAGGCCAGCTCGGCCAGCGCCTGCCAGCCGGGCTCGTCGGCCAGGCTGAAAGGGGTGTGCCTGATCGGTCGGTCGTCGGCCTGCAGCATGTGGCGTGCCGCCGGATTGGCCGCATGCACGGTGCCGCGCACGTCCACCACCAGGATGCCATCGGTGAGGGCCTCGATCACCAGGTCGTTGACCTGCTGCTGGATCCGCATGGCATGCTGGCTGCGCCGGGCACGCTGCTGTTCGCTGGCCAGGCGGGCCGACAACTGGTGTGCGATGAAGGCGATGACGAAGCTGCCCGCGCCGGTAAGCGCCGCCTGGATGAAAAAAGGCGTGGCATCCCCCGGGCCACGCAGTGCCTGCCAGGTGCTGTGCAGCAGCAGCAGCAGGGTGACGCCGGCGGCCGTGCCCATGGCCAGGGTCAAGGAGCCCAGCACGGCGGCCTGCAGCACGGGCAGGGCGTACAGGGGGGTGTAGTTGATGCTGCTGCCGTGCAGCAGATGCAGGGCCGTGAAGACCAGCACGTCCACGCCGATGCTGGACAGCCAGGACTGGTCGAAGGTGTGACCCATGCGGCGCGGGCGCGGTGCCACACGCACCATCAGTGTGGCGGCGAAATAAGCGCCGCATAACAAGGCAAGCCAGACATTGGGCGCCTGGCCCAGGACGTACAGGGTCACCTGCAGCAGCAGGAGCACCAGGCCCAGCATGACACGGGCTGTCATGAAGCCCAGCCACAAGCGTCGGAATTCCTGCTGCTCTTCGGGCGCCTCCAGCCGCTCGTCCAGCAGCGAAGGGCCGAACCAGGAATGCATGCTGTCGGACGGATGGGACATCAGGGCTCCGCTTGTTGCCGGTGTTCCTGGCTGCAATACAGGCCGATGCGGCCCACAACGGCATCGCCATGTGGCAGGTGCACGCCGCAGTGCGCGCAGCGCACCATCTCCTGCGGGCCGGGTGGCGCTGGGGGGGCGGCTTGGTCAGGGTGTTTTTCGCTGCGGCGGCCCGAGCGCCACAGCCAGACGACCAGCAGTGCGATGGCCAGGAAGAGCAGGAACTTCATGAGGTGCTGCGCCCCAGGACGATTTCGAGCACGAAACGCGAGCCCACATAGGCCAGCAGCAGCAAGCCGGCGCCGGTAAACAGCAGGCGGGCCGCACGCCAGCCGCGCCAGCCAAAGCGTGCGCGGCCGATCAGCAGCACGGCAAAGACGCCCCAGGACAGCACGGAAAACACCGTCTTGTGGCTCCATTTCCAGGCTGTGCCATAGAGCTGTTCGTCGAAGAGCAGGCCGGCCAGCAGCGTGGCCGACAGCAGCACGAAACCGGCGCCGACGAAACGGAAGGTCAGGCGCTCCAGTGTCAGCAGCGGCAGCCCACTGTCGGTCTCGGCCGCATGGCGGATGCGTTCCTCTGCGCGCAGCATCAGCAGGGCGTGCACCACGGCAACGGCAAACAGGCCGTAGGAGGCGATGCCCAGCGCCCAGTGCAGCGGCAGCCAGGCCGAGGCGCTAGCCTGCAGGGGCTGGCCGGGGTAGAGCAGGGCCAGCAGCACGGCGCCGGCGCCCAGGATGGAGAGCGCCCAGCGGGTCTGCAATTGCGGATAGAGCTGGCTTTCGATGGCATAGACGGCAGCGACCAGCCAGACCGTGACCGAGAGCGCCGGCGCGAAACCGAAGCGAGGGCTGTCCCCCAACAGGCTCCAACCCAGCAGCAGGCCGTGTGCCAGCCATGCCAGCAGCACGGCGCGGCGTGCTGCCATGGGTGACAGGCGGGCAGCGGCCGGGGCGGCATAGGCCGCGGCGGCCAGTAGGGCCAAGGCAATGCCGGTGGGGGAGGCACTGGGTAAAATCATCATGGTTACAGTTTAGCCCCTTGCCAATCGCCGGTAGTCGCTGCTGTCTCCCTCGTCTACCGGAATACAACATGGCCTCCGCCCTCACCGACAAACTCAGCCGCCTGGTCAAGGAAATCCGCGGCCAGGCCCGCATCACCGAATCCAACGTGGCCGATATGCTGCGCGAGGTGCGCATGGCCCTGCTGGAGGCCGACGTGGCCCTGCCCGTGGTGCGCGACTTCATCGCCCGCGTCAAGGAGCAGGCCCTGGGCCAGGCGGTCATGGGCTCGCTCACGCCCGGCCAGGCCCTGGTGGGCATCGTCAACCGTGAACTCGCCGCCACCATGGGCGAGGGCGTGGCCGACATCAACCTGGCTGCCCAGCCGCCGGCCGTGATCCTGATGGCCGGCCTGCAGGGCGCCGGCAAGACCACCACCACGGCCAAGCTGGCGCGCCACCTGATCGAGAAGCGCAAGAAGAAGGTGCTGACCGTCTCTGGCGACGTCTACCGCCCGGCCGCCATCGAACAGCTCAAGACCGTGACGGCGCAGGCCGGGGCCGAGTGGTTCCCCAGCTCGCCGGAGCAGAAACCCGCCGACATTGCACGTGCCGCGCTGGACTACGCGAAGAAGCATTTCTTCGACGTGCTGCTGGTCGATACCGCCGGCCGCCTGGCCATTGACGAGGCGCTGATGCGCGAGATCCGTGAGCTGCATGGCGTGCTGAATCCGGTGGAGACGCTGTTCGTGGTCGACGCCATGCAGGGCCAGGATGCGATCAACACGGCCCGGGCCTTCAAGGAAGCCCTGCCGCTGACTGGCATCATCCTGACCAAGACCGACGGCGATTCACGTGGTGGCGCGGCCCTGTCCGTGCGCGCCGTCACGGGCGTGCCGATCAAGTTCGCCGGTACCAGCGAGAAGATCGACGGCCTGGAGGTCTTCGACGCCCAGCGCCATGCCGGCCGCGTGCTGGGCATGGGCGACATCGTGGCCCTGGTCGAGCAGGTCACGGCCGGTGTGGACATGGAGGCCGCGCAGAAGCTGGCCGCCAAGGTCAAGAGCGGCGCCGGTTTCGACCTCAACGACTTCCTGGCCCAGCTGCAGCAGATGAAGCAGATGGGGGGGCTCTCCAGCCTGATGGACAAGCTGCCCGCGCAGATGGCGGCCAAGGCCGGCCAGGTGGATGCCGACCGGGTGGAGAAAGACCTGCGCCGCAAGGAAGGCATCATCAACAGCATGACCAAGCTGGAGCGCCGCAAGCCCGAACTCATCAAGGCCACGCGCAAGCGCCGCATCGCCGCCGGCGCGGGCGTGCAGGTTCAGGACGTCAACCGCATGCTCAAGGAATTCGAGCAGATGCAGGAGATGATGAAAAAGATGAAGGGCGGCGGCATGATGAAGCTCATGAAGCGTATGGGGGGCATGAAAGGCATGCCCAAGCCCTTCTAGGCTGCAACGGTCAGCACCTCACCGCGCAGGCTGTAGTGCAGGGCCTCGGTGATGGTCACGTCGACCATCTGGCCGATCAGCCGCTGTGGTCCCTTGAAATTCACCACGCGGTTGCATTCGGTACGGCCCATCAGCTCGCTGGCGTCCCGTTTGGACGGCCCTTCCACCAGGATGCGCTGCACCGTGCCCAGGCGGCTGGCACTGATGCGCTTGAGATTGGCTTCGATCGCTGCTTGCAGCAGCTGCAGGCGCCTGAGCTTGACCTCGTGCGACGTATCGTCGTGCAGGTTGGCCGCGGGGGTGCCCGGGCGCGGGCTGAAGATGAAGCTGAAGGAGTTGTCGAAGCCCACGTCCTCGATCAGCTTCATCATCTTTCCGAAATCATCGTCTGTTTCGCCCGGGAAGCCGACGATGAAGTCGCTGCTGATGGATATATCTGGGCGGATGGCGCGCAGCTTGCGCACCGTGCTCTTGTATTCCATCGCCGTGTAGCCACGCTTCATGGCCATCAGGACGCGGTCGCTGCCGTGCTGCACCGGCAGGTGCAGGTGGCTGACCAGCTTGGGCACCTTGTCGTAGGCGGCGATCAATGAAGGCGTGAATTCGTTGGGGTGACTGGTGGTGTAGCGAATGCGTTCGATGCCGGGAATCTCGGCCACGTATTCGATCAGGGTGGCGAAGTCGGCCATCTCGCCGGATGTCCCCGCAATGCTCGCGTTGCTGCTCATCCGTGCGCGCCAGGCGTTCACGTTCTGTCCCAGCAGGTTGACTTCCCTGACCCCCTGGTCGGCCAGGCCGGCGATCTCCACCAGCACGTCCTCGAAGGGGCGACTCACTTCCTCGCCGCGGGTATAAGGCACGACGCAGTAGCTGCAGTACTTGGAGCAGCCTTCCATGATGCTGACAAAGGCAGTGACGCCTTCCACCTTGGCCGGGGGCAGGTGGTCGAACTTCTCGATCTCGGGGAAGCTGATGTCGACCTGCGGGCGGTTCTGCTGTTCGCGTGCGTTCAGCAGTTCGGGCAGGCGGTGCAGCGTCTGGGGGCCGAAGACCACGTCCACATAGGGCGCGCGGCGGATGATCTCGGCGCCTTCCTGGCTGGCCACGCAGCCGCCCACGCCGATCTTCACGCCCTTTTTCTTCAGGTGCTGCACGCGGCCGAGGTCGGAGAACACCTTCTCCTGAGCTTTCTCGCGTACCGAGCAGGTGTTGAAGAGGATCAGATCGGCTTCCTCCACGTCCTGCGTGGGCTCGTAGCCCTGGGCGGCGCCCAGCACGTCGGCCATCTTGTCCGAGTCGTACTCGTTCATCTGGCAGCCGAAGGTCTTGATGAAAACTTTTTTGCTCATGGAATGCAGCCTGGGTCGCCTCGCAAAAGGACGGCAATGAAAGGACAGGTGAAAGTGGAAGTCCGGCCGGGATACGGCCTGGGCCAGCGTCAGTTGGGCTGGCTTGAGAACTGCGTCGGCGTGTCAGTCGCCGCTTCGGACGCTGTCAGAACCCAGACTTCAAACACCAGACCCAGCGGATCACGCGTATAGCGTACGACCAGATCCTGCCCAATCAGGGCGCCCGACACCACCATCAGGTTGTTGCGGTCACGGATGCGTGCGCCGGGAGCCAGGCGAGCTGGCTGGCCGTCCACCAACACCTCGGGCGGTGCCATCACGCGCAATACACCGCGCTGGGCCTTGGCCGAGATCGGAGGGATGCGCTGGGGATCGGTCGTTTGAGCCGCGGCGCTGCTGGCGATGAGGATTCCACCGATGGCAAAAATCATGCCAATGGCGCGCAGGCGGAGCGAGGCTGACTGTAGACAGCGGTTCATGGTGTTTATCCAGAGGCTGAGAGGTTAGAGGATTCTACAGTTTGAGGGGCTATATGATGCCTCCTGTGTTTCTGTTTTCATGCGTTTCCGTGCATTGCATCGTGGTGTGACATCAAGCCTTAGCAAACAACATGAACTTCAATATCGCCTACATGGGGCCGGAATGGATTTTTCATCTGCGCCGGGATTTCATCCTGGTTTTGAAGCATTCCTTGGAGGACCTAGGCCATCGCGTGATCCTTTCCGGTGCCACGGTAGATTCAAGCTGCGTCAATCTGATCATCGGAGCATATTTCCTGAGCAAGGAGTCCAATACGGCCCTGATAAAAAGCGGGGTCAAGTACGCGAACGTCAATACGGAAATCATCGGCAATGACATGCTGAACCATAACCCGAGCAAGGTGGACTTTCTCGGCGCTTATATGCCAATGATCAAGTCCGGGTTGTTTGCTTGGGATGTGGTGCAAAACAACATTGCGCAGTACGGGGCCTACGGCGCAAGCGCACATTTCGCGCGATGGGGTTTTCATCCCAAGTTGAAAGACATATCGCATCATGCGACCAAGGACTTGGACTACTACTTTTTTGGAATGATGTCGCCGCGGCGCAAGGCGCTGATCGAGCGCATCAATGTGGCCGGCTTCAAGGGCGAGGTGGACAACAGCTGCCCCTATTTCCTGCGAAACGACAGGATCTCCCGGGCAAAGATCCAGCTGAACATCATCCAGGACAACAAATATTCACATGTCAACTCGTTCCGGATTTGCTATCTGGCAAACAACGAGTGCTATATCCTGTCTGAGCCCGAAGACGACCCGGCGGACTACCTCATGTACGCGGATATCGCCGACGAGGCATCACTGATCGAGCAAATGTCAGTTGCCCTGCAGCGGGACCGGTGGCGGGACAAGGCTGCTGTTGCTGCTGCAAAATTCGAGACCATCAAGATGACGGACATCATGGAAGAACTGCTGGACGCGTGTTTCAGCAGCCAGCGGTAATCTTTACTTGCCCATGCCATCGATGACACGGTCATAAGTTGCATTCCAGATATCGGACATGGCGGTGTCGCTGTAATCCTTGAAGCAAGGTGTGCCCAGCGTGTAATGAATCAGCCTGGCCTGGTCGTTGTTTTCGTACTCGATGGCCAGCCAGTTCCATTCCCTGGGCAGCGCGCCGATCTGGCTGTCTTCCAGCCAGCTGAAGCGGTGCAGGTAGGCGCCGGTCTGCTTCTGGATGAATTCGGGGGTCAGCACGCGGTGCGCAGGGTGGGCGCAGTTCCACAGGATCACGCTGGACCAGTTCTTGCGCGGGTAGTTCTCGTTCTTGTTGCCCAGATATTTGATGTGCGCCTTGGTCTGATAGTCGTGCTGGACAACCTGAACCGCCTTGCTGGGGTCTCGAAGCTCCCAGAGCTGTTTGATATCGGTCTGGCAGATCATGTCGCCATCGGCGAAGAGAGCCCAACCGCTGAAGTCGTTCAAATAAGGCGTCAGGAAACGCGAGTAAATGAAGCGGTTGCTGCCATCGGTGTGCGTTTCCTTGTAGCCGGTCAGGGTGTTTTCCGCCAGGGGAATGAACTGGACGGGCACCGAGGATTTTTCCAGTACGCTCTGGCAGAAGGCGTGGTACGCAACGGCTTCACGCTGGTCAAAGCCTACAACGACAGTGATTTTTTCCAGTTTCATGTCTTGTCTTCTAGGTGTTTCTTGAGAAGCACCAGTGGATGCTGCCATTGGCCAAGCTCGGATTGCGCAAACATGCGGATGCTGGGATACCAGAGGTTCTGCCCCTGTTGTTCTGCCCAGTACCAGAGCTTGCCCCTGCCCAATGGTAGCAAGAGCAGGGTTTCCTTCCCCAGTGCACCGGCCAGATGGGCCGTGGTGTTGCTGGTGGTGATGACGATGTCGCAGGCTTCGATCAGCGCGGTCAGACCGTCGATGTCGTTGAAATTGTCGACTTCGTCGACGTTTTGCACCGCGACGCCGTGCTGCGCCAGCAGGGCATCACGTTCTGAGGCAGTGTCCCCGTATTGCAGGTTGACGAAGTGCAGCTGGTCGCAGGCCAGTGACAGCAGCATCTGCTCCAGGCGAATACTCTTCAGCGCACCCGCGTCCTTGCGGCTGCTGAACCAGGAAATGCCACAGGTCCGTTTGCCTGGCTGGGCGACTTTCTTTCGCAAGGCGGCCGCACGTACCGGATCGGCGATCAGGTAGGGGTAGCGTGCGGCAGCAAAGCTTTCCTTGGTGCGCCGGAAGTATGACGGCAGGGAGCCCAGCGGCAGGTGTTCCGCAAAGCCCAAGGCGTCATTGACCGAGTCGAGGTCAATGAATTCGAAGCCCGGCATCGAGCGCTGGAACAACGGGAGGAGACGTTTGTCCTGCGCAACATACTTCTTTTGCGGCAGCGCCAGCAACTCGGGCAGGATGCTGGCATACAGAACCTGATCGCCTATGCCCTGTTCGGCCCAGAGCAGCAGAGGCTGATCGGAGGGGCGGCCCTGCCACAAGGGTTTATTGGTGGCGAGTCTTTTGGAGTTGCACTCTTTGATCTGCCAGCGGTATTCGAATTTGTCCCAGCCATCTGCATAGTTGCCGTTGACAAGCTGAAGAAGACACTGGTTCCAGTGCGCGTCAACATATTCAGGCTGCTGTTCAAGGGCTTGCCGATAACATCCCATGGCCGCATCACCCTGGCCCAGGGCCGCCAGAGCCATGCCCTTGTTGGTATAGGCCTCAGCGTAGTCCGTTTTGAGTTCGATGGCCCTGTCATAGCTCGCCAGCGCGGCCTGGAACTGCCCAAGACCGGCCAAAGTGATGCCCTTGCTGTTATGAGCATCTGGGTAGTCCGTTTTGAGTTCGATGGCCCTGTCATAGCACGCCAGCGCGGCCTCGGGTTGACCCATATCCGAGAGGATCAGGCCTTTGTTGTTGTGGGCTTCGGCAAGTTGCGGGTTGATTTCCAGCGCTTTCTCGCAAGAGAGCAATGACTCGGCTTCTCGCCCCGCCTGCTTCAGGGCCGTTCCTTTGTTGCTCCAGGCCTCGGCATACAAGGGATTGGCAGTCAGCGCTTTGTCATATGCATCGATGGCCTCGGCATGCCGTTGCAGATGGGCCAGACACAGACCCAGGTTGAGCCAGGTTTCGGGTTGTGTTGGCGCCAGTTGTGCCGCTTTTTTGTGATGGAGCAGCGCCTCGGTTTCCAGTCCCGACTCCGAAAGTGCTTTGGCAAGATTGAAATGGAGAAGGTGATGGTTCTTGTTGACAGATAGCGCCTTTTTGAACAGATCGATTGCTTTGCCTCGGTCACCTTGCATTGCAAGGATGACGCCCAGGATGTGCAAGGCATCAAAATTTCTTGGCTGTGCGCTCAGCACACGAGTGAGCAATTCTTTTGCCTTCGGAATGTCGCCCCGCTGAAAATTCAGAATCGCCTCGTTGATGAGCGAAGGAGTCGGTGCATACATGGGAGTTGTCATGAGGCTGGAGCAGGAATTCGGGGCGTTTGGCGTTCTCAGAAAGTGCGGGAATACTGGATGTCCGTAATCTCAGGGCTACATGGCCAATCACTGCAATTGTGGCTTGGTTCACCCCGGTTTTGATCGACGCGAATGGGTGATCAATTGTTCCAGTCCCTGTTGCTGAGACTACGAAAAAACCCCTTGTAAACCGGGATTTACAAGGGGTCTTGTTTTGGTGGTGATAGGTGGATTTGAACCACCGACATCAGCATTATGAATGCTGCGCTCTAACCAACTGAGCTATATCACCGACAGGGCGAAATTATAGCGACTTTTTGAAGACTCAACAATTTTTGAAGGCTGGCTTTCGCTTCCCGACAAAGGCGTCCATGCCCTCCTTCTGGTCGGCGGTGGCAAACAGGGCGTGGAACAGGCGGCGCTCGAACATGATGCCATCGTTCAGCGAGCCCTCGAAGGCGCGGTTCACGGCTTCCTTGGCAGCCATCACGGCCACCTGTGAGTAGTCGCAGATCATCAGTGCCGCCGCCAATGTTTCGTCCATCAGTTTATCCAGCGCCACCACACGGCTGACCAGGCCGGCGCGTTCGGCCTCTGCCGCGTCCATCATGCGCCCGGTCAGCGTCATGTCCATGGCCTTGGCCTTGCCTACGGCGCGCGGCAGGCGCTGTGTGCCGCCGGCGCCGGGGATGACGCCGAGCTTGATCTCGGGCTGGCCGAAGCGGGCGTTGTCGGCGGCGATGATGAAGTCGCACATCATGGCCATCTCGCAGCCGCCCCCCAGGGCAAAACCGCTGACGGCGGCGATCACCGGCTTGCGGATGCTGCGCAGGGTCTCCCAGTTGCGTGTGATGTAGTCGCCCTTGTAGACATCGGCGAAGCTGTAGCTGGCCATGGCGCCGATGTCGGCACCGGCGGCAAAGGCTTTCTCACTGCCGGTGATGACCATGCAGCCTATCGCCGCGTCGGCATCGAAGGCCTTGAGCGCGGCCCCCAGCTCGTCCATCAGCTGGTCGTTCAGCGCATTGAGCTGCTTGGGGCGGTTCAGGGTGATGATGCCGACCTTGCCGGCCTCGGTGCGCACCTGGATCATTTCGTGGTTCATGCGTGTCTCCATCAAATCAGTTACTTCGCCGCGCCGGATGAAGGGACCCCATTCGCGGGCACCCGTGGAACCGGCTTTGCCGGGCCACTGGGTGCGCCCCCTTGAGGGGGTAGGCGGCCCCAGGGCCGCCACGGGGGTGCTGCATGGTCACGCCTGCAGGAACATGCGGTAGGCCGGGTTGCGGGTTTCCTCCACATAGGCATACCCCAGGGTATCAAGGAATTTGGCAAAAACCTTGTCGTCGGTCTTGGGCACCTGGATGCCGACCAGGATGCGCCCGTAGTCGGCGCCTTGGTTGCGGTAGTGGAACAGGCTGATGTTCCAGCTGGGCCGCATCAGGCTCAGGAATTTCATCAGTGCGCCTGGCCGTTCCGGGAATACGAAGCGCAACAGGCGCTCGTCACGGGCCAGCTTCGAGTGCCCCCCCACCATGTGGCGGATATGCTCCTGGGCCAGATCATCGTGTGTGAGGTCCAACGCGGCAAAACCATGTCGCTTGAAGTTGGCGGCGATCTTGCCGCTTTCGCCCGGGGTCGAGGTCGTGAGGCCCACGAACACATGGGCGCGCTGCTCGTCGCTGATGCGGTAGTTGAACTCGGTCACGTTGCGTTGGTTGCCGGGCAGGGTGCCGATCAGTTCGCAGAAACGGCGGAAGCTGCCACGCTCTTCGGGAATGGTCACGGCGAACAGTGCCTCGCGCTCCTCTCCCACCTCGGCGCGCTCGGCCACGAAACGCAGGCGGTCGAAGTTCATGTTGGCGCCGCAGAGGATGGCGGCATAGGTCTCGCCCTTGGTCTTGTTCTTGGCCACGTACTGCTTGATGGCGGCCACGGCCAGGGCGCCGGCGGGCTCCACGATGGAGCGGGTGTCGACAAAGACGTCCTTGATGGCGGCGCAGACGGCGTCGGTATCGACCTCGATGTAGTCGTCCACCAGCTTGCGCGTCAGGCGAAAGGTTTCCTCGCCCACCAGCTTGACGGCGGTGCCGTCGGAGAACAGGCCCACGTCCTGCAACGTGACGCGCTTGCCCGCGCGCACCGACTGGATCATGGCGTTGGAGTCGTTCATCTGCACGCCGATCACCTTGATCTCCGGGCGCACGGCCTTGATGTAGGCCGCCACACCACTGATCAGCCCGCCGCCGCCGATGGCCACGAAGACGGCATCCAGCGGGCCCTGGTGCTGGCGCAGCATCTCCATGGCGATGGTGCCCTGGCCGGCGATCACGTCCGGATCATCAAAGGGGTGGACGAAGGTCAACCCCTGTTTCTTCTGCAGGGTCAGGGCATGGGTGTAGGCGTCGGAGTAACTGTCACCGTGCAGGGCCACCTCACCCCCCAGCGCCTTCACGGCGTCGATCTTGAGTTGCGGTGTGGTGGTTGGCATCACGATCACGGCGCGCGTGCCCAGGCGGTGCGCGCCCAGTGCCACGCCTTGCGCATGGTTGCCGGCTGAGGCACAGATCACCCCCCTCTTGAGCTCGTCCGCAGAGAGATGCGCCATCTTGTTGTAGGCGCCGCGCAGCTTGAAGCTGAACACCGCCTGCTGGTCCTCGCGCTTGAGCAGTACCTTGTTGTGCAGGCGTCGGCTCAGCGCCTTGGCAAGTTCGAAGGGGGACTCCACGGCCACGTCGTAGACACGCGCGGTCAGGATTTTTTTCAGGTAATCGGCGGGCTGGAGAGGTCTTGTTTTCATGAGGGTTGGCGGTGTGGGGATAATTTGCGCCAGACCCCCATTTTGACAAGGAACAGAACATGGAATGCACAGTCAGCTGGACCGGCGCCACAGGTACACGCTCCAACATGGGTTTCGTGGCCGAAACCGGCAGCGGCCACGTGCTGATGATGGATGGCGCGCCCGATGCGACCAAGCCCGAGAACGGTGGCCAGAACCTGGCACCCCGCCCGATGGAAACCGTGCTGGCCGGCACCGGCGGCTGCACCGCCTACGACGTGGTCCTCATCCTCAAGCGCGGGCGGCACGAGGTGCGCGGCTGCAGTGTCAAGCTCAGCAGCGAACGCGCTACGGAAGATCCCAAGGTCTTCACCAAGATCCACATGCACTTCACCGTGACCGGCAAGGGCATACCGGCCAACGCCGTAGAGCGCGCTATCAAGATGAGCCACGACAAGTACTGCTCGGCCAGCATCATGCTGGGCAAGACCGCCGCCATCACGACCAGTTTCGAGGTGCTGGAGGCCTGAGCGCTTACCGAGCCGGGTGGCTCTTTATACGTAATGGGCGGTGGTGGTCATGACCTTGGCCGCCGCGCGCATCAGTTCCTTCACCGGGCCTGGCAGTTCCACCGCGCCGGCTTTCTGCGCGTCCACGGCGTGATTCACCTCATCGGCGGCCATCTGCGCCACGATGGCGCGCGAGGTCTGGTCACCTGCGGGCAGCCTGTCCATATGGCTCATCAGGTGGGCCTCCACCTGCCGCTCGGTCTCGACCACGAAACCCAGGCTGACCGCGTTGCCCAGGCGCCCGGCCACCAGGCCGATGCTGAAGGCGCCGGCGTACCACAGCGGATTCAGCAGCGAAGTGCGGGAGCCCAGTTCGTCCAGCCGCTGTTTCGTCCAA
The DNA here is from genome assembly GCA_963512175.1 of uncultured Hylemonella sp. Lineage (GTDB taxonomy): Bacteria > Pseudomonadota > Gammaproteobacteria > Burkholderiales > Burkholderiaceae_C > Hylemonella. The sequence goes on from CAUPLI010000002.1 coordinate 291,908, forward strand.
GCCAGGTGATCGGTCTCCTCGGCACAGGCGCGTATAAAGTGCGCGCGCAAGACCGGGTCAGGTGTGGTCAGGGCCTGGGCGGTGTAGAGCGCCTGGGCGCAGACCTCCCCCACATGGTTCACGCGCATCAGTGCTGCCGAAAGGCGCTTGTCCTCGCTTGTCAGTTCTTGGTCCGGGCGGGCCGGGCGAGGCGTGGGGTGTGTGGCACGAGGCGGGGCAAAGAGGGTGCGCAGGGCCGTGTCGGCGGCGCTGAGCAGGGCATCGGTGGGCGTGGTCATGGATGAATTGTCCCGAATTCAGCCACGGGCTGCCTTGGCCTGGCTCAACAAGGCTTCGATCAGCTCTCTGTAGGATGTTGCCTCTGGCTGGGCCCCCTCGGCGCGAGGGTGGCCGGCATGGCGTAGCCGGCCCAGCTCATCCAGCACGGCTTCGAGCAGGGGGGGCTCCAGCAGGTAGAACCCGACCCGGTTGTGGTTCAGCACGGCCACCGGGCGGCCTTCGGCCTGGCGCAGCACGGCGGCCGGGTTTTTCTTGAATTGGGACATGCTCACGGCCCGATCAACCAGCAAAGTTTGCATATATAAAGCACTTTTTATGGAGCTAATTCTAGAGCTTATTTTGTCGGAGTTCAGCCGGGCCCAAGCCGTATTGCCTGTTGTTTGTGCAATGTTGCAGGGTCACAACGAAACCCGGTGCGAATCGGGAGGACTCGGGGGTTTTCCTTTGACCCGGCTAACGGGCTCTGGTGCAATACATCCAACTTCCTTGCTAGAGGAGGTTGGCCCGGGGATCCGGAAACTCCCTTCGGGACCCCTTGTTAAACCTTTGGAGAACTTTCAAATATGAAAAAGACCCTGATTGCCATGGCCGCTCTGGCTGCCACCGGCGCCTTCGCCCAAGTGACCATTTCTGGCGTGATGGACGCTGGCTACAAGATGGTTGATGCCGCTGTCGGCGACAACACCACCATCGCCCAGAACGGCACGGCCACTTCGGCCATCGTCCTCGGCGCTACCGAAGACCTCGGCGGCGGCATGAAGGCCTCGGTTCGTTACGAAATGAACCCCGATTTCGTCGCTGGTGCTGGCCTGGCTGCTACCAACCAATCGAACGGCTACAACTTCGTGGGCGTTTCCGGCAACTTCGGCTCCGTGCTGCTGGGCCGTCTGAACACCTCCACCCTGGCTACCCATGGCCTCGCCAACCCCTTCGGCACCGCCGTCGGTTCGGGCTATGCCACGATGCTGCATCGCTACAACGCCCCCACCACTGGTGCTGGCACTGCTCCGACCCGCTTCAACGGCGCGATCGAGTACTCCACGCCGATGATGTCGGGTTTCCAGGTGCGTGCCCTGTACGTTCCGAAGGTTGACCAGACCGACTCCACGGCCAACAACCGTCAAGGCGTGACCGACCTGGGCCTGTCCTACGCCAATGGCCCTCTGGCAGCTGCTATCTCCCAGCAGGCTATCAGCGGTGCTAACGCCGCTGTCGCTCCCCTGTCCAACCTGGGCACGGAAAAGAGCACCCTGACGACGATGGCTGCTTCCTACCAACTGGGCGCTTTCAAGCTGGCTGCTGGCCTGGCTACCCACAAGCAGGACAACAGCGTGGTTGACACCGCCACCACGCGTCTGTCGGGCACCTACACGGCTGGCGCCGTGACCGGCATGCTGACCTGGGCCAAGCAAGACGACAAGCTGGCTGCTGATGCTGACCGCACCAGCATGGGTCTGGGCGTGGACTACGCTCTGAGCAAGACCACCGCCGTGTACTTCCGCTACGAAGCTACCGACACGGACACCACCTCCGCTGCTGACGACAAGACCACCACCACCATGGTCGGTCTGCGCAAGTCCTTCTAATCTGACGCTGACGCAAGTCAGCTGATGATCAGAACTAAAACCCTGCCACGGTAACGTGGCGGGGTTTTTTATTGAGTGCCCGCTTCGCTGAAATTTTCTGGATCTACAGATGCTGAGATATTGGCAATACGGACTGAATCTGAATGCAGAGCCCTTGGCAAGACGTTATGCCGCGGGGTTGGTGATCGCCTTCATGTTGCTGACATTGACGGCCTGCAGTTCACCAGGCCCCCTGTCTGGGCAGGATTCAACTCGGGAGGTGCCGGCTTTCCATGGCTGGCAACACCTGCGTTTGCCCGGAAAGTTGGCGACAGCCTATATGCCGGTGCGCTATGGCGAGCGCGATGCGCTCGAAGTGCAGGCCAAATCCTCTGCCAGTCTCTTGCGTCTGAAGCTGGGCATCGAACCGGGGGACTTGGGCGGACTCCGTTTCTCGTGGAACGTGCCGGCTTTGATGCCCATGGCCGATCTGGCGCGGCGCGACAGGGCGGACTCCGTGGTGCGCGTGGTCTTGAGTTTCGATGGTGACCGGTCCAGGCTATCCACCCGTGACCACATACTGTCCGAACTGGTCCAGTTGATGACAGGTGAACCTTTGCCCTACGCGACGCTGATGTATGTCTGGTGCCCGATACGCGAAGCCGGCAGCGTCATTACCAATCCGCGCACCGAGCGCATCCGCAAGCTGGTGGTGGAATCCGGCCCGGCACGACTGAACCAGTGGCTGGACTATGAGCGCGATATACGCGCCGATTACCGCAAGGTGTTTGACGAAGAGCCCGGCCGGCTGATCGGCGTGGCCATCATGACCGACAGCGACAACACGCAATCACAAGCCCGTGCCTGGTACGGCCCGGTGGAGCTGGATGGTGCCTTGCAGGCGCGCCATCCCTAGGGCGTGACTCTGGCGGGGCTGCGCCTCAGGCGTAGCGCTTGTTGCGCAGGTTGTTCTTCATTTCCTTGAGCATGGGTTGCAGGCGGTTGCCGCCGATGCGCAAGGCCACGCAGGTGGCCAGGATGTCCACGATCATCAGGTGCAGCAGGCGCGAGACCATGGGGCTGTAGCGGTCGTAGCCTTCGGGGTGGTCGGCGGCCAGGTGGATGTGGCCGGCCATGGCCAGCGGCGAGCCGCTGGTGGTGATGACGATGGTGGTGGCGCCGTTCTTGCGCGCGATATCGCAGGCGTCCATCAGGTCGCGGGTGCGGCCCGAGTTGGAGATGATCACCATGCAGTCACCTGGGCCCATGAGCGAGGCGCTCATGACCTGCATGTGGCCATCGCTGTAGGCCACGGTGTTCACGCCCAACCGGAAGAACTTGTGCTGCGCGTCCAGCGCCACGATGCCCGAGTTGCCCGCGCCGATGAACTCGATGCGCTTGCCGGTCTTGTAGGTGGCGGCCAGCACGGTCGCAGCCTTGTCGATCGCCGCGGTGCTGGCGTTGTTGCGGTACTTGAGAAAGGCCGATACCGTGTTGTCGATCACCTTGACCACCACGTCGCTGGTCTTGTCGTCCACGTCCACGCTGCGGTGGATGAAGGGCACGCCTTCGCTGACGGTGCCGGCCAGCTTGAGCTTGAAGTCGGACAGGCCGTCGTAGCCCATGCTGCGGCAGAAACGCACCACGGTGGGTTTGCTCACATGCGAGCGGTCGGCCAGTTCGCTGACGGGCAGGTTGGCAAAGGCGCGCGGATCGGTCAGGACAAGCTGGCCCACGCGCTGCTCGGCCGGAGCCAGCGAGGGGAGCGAAGCGCGGATGCGGTCGAGCATGAGGTCTCCAGTGAGGCGTCTAGTGCCTGTTCACCGTGAACAGGTACCGGGGTAGACGCGCATGGTTACATGAAATGAAGAGAAAGCGTAATTTTATTTCAACCTGGAAGCTGCGGTTGACCGCTTGTTTCCAGGTTCATCGATAATTCAAGCCCATGAACCAACTCGATGCGCTGCGCCAGTTCACCACCGTGGTGGCCGATACCGGCGATTTCCACCAGCTGGCGGCTGTCAGACCGCAGGACGCGACGACCAATCCTTCGCTCATCCTCAAGGCAGTGCAAAAGCCCGACTACCAACCCTTGCTGCAGCAGGCCGTGGACCAGTTTCGCGGCCGAGCGCTGGACGAAATCATCGACCGCTTGCTGGTGCGCTTCGGTTGCGAGATCCTCGCGCTGATCCCGGGACGGGTTTCGACCGAGGTCGATGCCCGCCTGAGCTTCGACACGCAGGCCACGGTGGCGCGCGCCGAGCGCATCATCGAGCTGTACCAGGCCCAGGGCATCCATATCGACCGCGTGTTGATCAAGATCGCAGCCACCTGGGAGGGCATCCAGGCGGCGGCGTTACTGGAGAAGCGTGGCATCCACACCAATCTCACGCTCTTGTTTTCCTTTTGCCAGGCCGTGGCCTGCGGGCAGGCCAAGGTGCAGCTGATCTCGCCTTTCGTGGGCCGCATCTACGACTGGTACAAGAAAGCCGCTGGCAACACCTGGGACGAGGCGGCCAGCAGCGGTGCGAACGACCCGGGTGTGAAATCCGTCCACGCCATCTACAGGCATTACAAATGCCATGGCATCAGCACCGAGGTCATGGGGGCGAGTTTTCGCAACGTGGGTCAGATCGTGGCGCTGGCGGGCTGTGACCTGCTGACCATTTCGCCCGAATTGCTGGCACAGCTGGCGGGCAGCGAGGCGCCGATCAAGCGGGCCCTGGAGCCCGAAGCTGCACGCACACTGGGCCTGCCAGTCGTGCAGTATGACGAAGCGGGCTTCCGTTATGCCCTCAACGAAGACGCCATGGCCACCGAAAAACTGGCCGAAGGCATACGTGCCTTTGCCGCCGACACGGTGAAGCTTGAGCAACTGATACGCTCTGCCTGATGACACGAACCCGATGTGACCGCACGCCGGCCTGGTCGGCCTTGCGTGCCTTGTACGAGGCACAGGGCCGGTCCCTGGATCTGCGCCAGGCCTTCACTATGGATGAGGGACGCTTCGGGCGTTTGAGCCTGCAGGCGCCCCATGTATTTGCCGATCTCTCCAAGAACCTGATCACCACCGCGATCCAGGCCCAGCTGACCGAGCTGGCACGCCAGTGCGGGATGGAGCAGCACCGTGATGCCATGTTCCGCGGCGAGCCTGTGAACAGCACGGAGGGCCGGGCCGCCATGCACTTCCTGCTGCGCCATCCGGAGGGTTCCGCAACTCGTCAACTGGCACCGTCTGTGCAGAATGAACTGCGAGAAGTTCACGATGTGCTGAATGCCATGCTGACCTACGTTCAGGCAGTGCGTGAGGATGCGGCCATTACCGATGTGGTGAACATCGGTATCGGGGGCTCCGACCTGGGGCCCCAGATGGCGGTGCTGGCACTGGACGAGTTCGTCGATCATGGCAAGCGCTACCACTTTGTCTCCAGTGCTGACGGGCACGAACTCAGCAGCGTGTTGCGCCAGGTTCGGCCTGAGAACACGCTGTTCCTGGTGGCGTCCAAGTCCTTTACGACACTGGAGACCATGACCAATGCCCGTTCCGCCAAGGCCTGGTTCGAAGCGCAGGGCGGGCGTGATGTGGCGCGTCACTTCTGCGCGCTGACTAGCAACGTGCAGGCGGCGGCCGAGTTCGGCATCAGCACCACTTTCGGTTTCTGGGACTGGGTGGGCGGGCGCTATTCCATGTGGTCAGCGATCGGTTTGCCAATTGCCATTGCCATTGGAGCGCAGCGCTTCCGCGAACTGCTGGCCGGTGCGCACGCCACGGACGAGCACTTCCGTACCGCGCCGCTGGAGCGCAATCTGCCGGTGCAGCTGGCCCTGCTCGACGTCTGGTACCGAAATTTCCACGGTTTCGGCAGCCGTAGCGTGGCGCCTTACCACAGCGGCTTGCGTCGCATGCAGGCTTATCTGCAGCAGCTGGAGATGGAGAGCAATGGCAAACGTGTCGATGAGGCCGGGCAGGCCCTGCCCTACGCCACGTCAGCCGTGATCTGGGGCGAACCGGCGGCGAACGGGCAGCACGCCTATTTCCAGATGCTGCACCAGGGCAGCGACGTGATCCCGGTCGAGTTCATTGCGGTCAAGAAGGTGGCGCACGACTTGCCGGCACATCACCACAAGCTGCTGGCCAATGGCCTGGCCCAGGCCCAGGCGCTGATGCTGGGGCAGGACGACATGAGCGGCCACCGTCACATGCCGGGCAACCGGCCCAGTACCTTCCTGGTTCTGGAAGAGCTGACGCCGGCCAGCCTTGGCGCGCTGATCGCCTTGTACGAACACCGTGTCTTCGCTGCCGGCTCCCTTTGGGGCATCAACAGCTTCGACCAGTGGGGTGTGGAGCTCGGCAAGGTCCTGGCCCAGGCCATCGAGCCGCGCCTGGAAAGCGGCGACACCACGGGCCTGGACGCATCAACGGCCGGCCTGCTAAAACGCTTGCGCAGTTAAAAACAAGCACCCAAGAAAAAACCCGCCGTGTGCTAGCACTGCGGGTTTTTTTGTTTGTGTCGATTGCAATGACGCAACTCGACGCAGCATGAGGGCACAGGGCAAGGCGTAAACGCGCTGACAGTGCTTCAAGCACGGCAAGCGTTTGCAACGCCGCCATGTGCCCTCAGGCAAGGAGCACTTACATGCCCATGTCGCCCATGCCGCCCATCCCACCCATGCCGCCAGGCATGCCGCCGCCGGCACCTGCCTCGTCCTTTGGGGACTCGGACACCATGCACTCGGTGGTCAGCATCAGCGAAGCGACCGATGCAGCGTTCTGCAGGGCGGTGCGGGTCACCTTGGTCGGGTCCAGAATGCCCATCTCGATCATGTCGCCGTAGGTGTCGTTGGCGGCGTTGAAGCCGTAGTTGCCCTTGCCGGCCAGCACGGCGTTCACCACCACGCTGGCTTCGCCGCCGGCGTTGAACACGATTTCGCGCAGGGGCGACTCGATGGCCTTGAGCACCAGCTTGATGCCGGCGTCCTGGTCAGCGTTGTCACCCTTGATGGTGCCAGCGGCCTGACGGGCGCGCAGCAGAGCCACGCCACCACCGGCCACGATGCCTTCTTCCACGGCAGCGCGGGTGGCGTGCAGGGCGTCTTCCACGCGGGCCTTCTTTTCCTTCATTTCGACTTCGGTGGCAGCGCCCACCTTGATCACGGCCACACCGCCGGCCAGCTTGGCCACGCGTTCCTGCAGCTTTTCGCGGTCGTAGTCGCTGGTGGCTTCTTCGATCTGCACGCGCACTTGCTTGACGCGGGCTTCGATGTCAGCGGCAGCGCCGTTGCCGTCGATGATGATGGTGTTTTCCTTGCCCACTTCGATGCGCTTGGCCTGGCCCAGATCGGCCAGGGTCACCTTCTCGAGCGTCAGGCCCACTTCTTCGGCGATGACCTTGCCGCCGGTCAGGATGGCGATGTCTTCCAGCATGGCCTTGCGACGGTCGCCGAAGCCCGGTGCCTTGACGGCCACGACCTTCAGGATGCCGCGGATGGTGTTGACCACCAGGGTGGCCAGGGCTTCGCCTTCGACGTCTTCGGCAATGATCAGCAGCGGACGGCCGGCCTTGGCCACGGCTTCCAGCGTGGGCAGCAGGTCACGGATGTTGGACACCTTCTTGTCGTACAGCAGCACGAAGGGGTTGTCCAGCAGGGCAGCCTGCTTCTCGGGGTTGTTGATGAAGTAGGGCGACAGGTAACCACGGTCGAACTGCATGCCCTCGACGACGTCGAGTTCGTTCTGCAGGGACTTGCCGTCTTCCACGGTGATCACGCCTTCCTTGCCGACCTTGTCCATGGCATTGGCGATGATCTCGCCGATGCTGACGTCGCTGTTGGCGGAGATGGAACCGACCTGGGCGATTTCCTTGGAGGTGGTGGTGGGCTTGGAAGCCTTCTTCAGCTGCTCGATCAGGGCCGTCACGGCCTTGTCGATGCCGCGCTTCAGGTCCATGGGGTTCATGCCGGCAGCTACGTACTTCATGCCTTCGCGCACGATGGCCTGGGCCAGCACGGTGGCGGTGGTGGTGCCGTCGCCAGCGTTGTCAGAGGTCTTGGAAGCAACTTCCTTGACCATCTGCGCACCCATGTTCTGCAGCTTGTCCTTGAGCTCGATCTCCTTGGCCACGGACACCCCGTCCTTGGTCACGGTGGGGGCGCCGAATGAGCGCTCGAGCACCACGTTGCGGCCCTTGGGGCCCAGGGTCACCTTGACGGCGTTGGCCAGGATGTTCACACCCTCGACCATGCGAGCGCGGGCTTCACCGCCGAAAATTACGTCTTTAGCTGCCATTTGATTTCTCCGGATTCAGTTCAATAGAGTGAATGTGTGAGGGTGAGAAACTTATTTCTCGACCACGGCAAACAGGTCTTCTTCCTTCATGACCAGCAGTTCGTCGCCGCCGACCTTGACGGTCTGGCCGCTGTACTTGCCGAACAGGACGCGGTCGCCGACCTTGACGTTCATGGCAATGATTTCGCCCTTGTCGTTCTTGCGACCGGGACCCACGGCCAGCACTTCGCCCTGGTCGGGCTTCTCGGCGGCGCTGTCGGGGATGACGATGCCGGAGGCGGTCTTGGTTTCGTTTTCAACGCGCTTGACAATCACGCGATCGGCCAGAGGACGCAGTTTCATCAGGAATCTCCTTGAGTTTGAAACAGGGGTTTGAAAAGAGAAAGCACCACAAAGTTGGTGCTCATTAACCTAGTCTAGGATTCGAGTTGTTAGCACTCGAATCCAGAGAGTGCCAATCATAAGGCTTTTTTGCCTTCTTTCAAGCCGGGAGGGGTACTTTGAAGGCGCCGGTGGCACGAGCGGCGAGGCCGTGGCCTGATTCGCTACACTGCACGGGGCCTGTTTTTCTCCCTTAACGCTCCATTCCTGCATCTTTCGTGACCACACTGACAAACTCAGGGCGCATGTGCCGTGGCCTCTGGAGCTGGATTGCAGGTCTGGTCCTGTGCGTGGGTCTGGTGGGCCTGGACCTGTGGCAACGCCCGGCTGAACCGCCGGCCCCCCTGGCCACCTGGCCTGCAAGTTCATTGCCTCCTGGCGCAAGCCCGGTGCTGCAGGCCGCCGGCCGCATCCCGATGCCGGCCCATGCCCCGGCGGCGCATGCCAGCACCCTGCTGGCCATGCCCACGCAGCATCCGGCAGTTTTGCAGGCCTACTGGTTTGCCGGTTCGCGCGAGAGCGGTCCCGATGTGCAGATCGCCAGTGCCCAGTTCGACCGCGCCACCCAGCAATGGAGCCCGGCCAGCTATGTGGTGAATCGCCACCATGCCGGCGCGCAACTGGGCTTCGGATTGCGCCGCTTGGGTAACCCAGTGGCTTGGCACGATGCGCAGGGCCGTACCCATCTCTTCGTCGTGGCCACCGGGCTGGGCGGCTGGGCTGCCGGCCGCATCCTGCATCTGCGCCAGGATGGACCGCAGGAGCCGTTCCAGCCGTTGCGCGTGTTGCCGCTGTCCTGGCTGTGGAATACCAGCCACCTGGTGCGCGCCATGCCGCTGCCGCTGGCCGATGGGGGCATGGTGCTGCCGGCGTATTTCGAACTCGGCATCAAGTACCCGGTGGCGCTGCGTTTCGATGCTGCGGGCGAGTTCCGCGGCATGGTGCGCATGTCACAGCGCCGTGACCTGCTGCAGCCCACGCTGCTGGCGCGCAGTGAGACCGAGTGGCATGCCCTGTTGCGTGACAACCGTGCGCAGCGGCAATTGCGTGCGGTGCAGACCCAAGACGGTGGATTGCACTGGCAGGACCTGCCCGACCCTGGCATGCCCAACCCGGACGCCTCGGTGGCGGGCTTGAGCCTGCAACCCGGTCTGATGTTCCTGGCGCACAACCCGCGTGCCGAATCCCGCGCGCAGCTGGCATTGAGCCATTCACGTGACGGCCTGCACTGGACCCAGCTGGAGTTGCTGGCCCAGGGGGGCGAGCGCAGTGAGTACTCCTACCCCTCCATGGTCTGGGCCGACGGCAGCTTGTGGGTGACTTACACCGAAGAGCGGCAGGCGATTGCCTGGCAGCGCTTCATGTTCCTGCCGCAGCAGGCGCGTTGAGTATCGATTGAGCATGGACACCCATTCCTTCTTCCTCGCGCTGATCTCCACGCAGACCCCCTTGCTGCCCTTGCCCTGGGGGGAGCGCCTTTATCTGCCCCTGGCCTGGGGGCTGGTGCTGGCCTGGGGGGCGAGTTGGCTCCTGGAGCGCCGGGGTGTGCCCAATTCAAAACTGAAATCGTGGTTGCCACTCCTGCTTATTCTGTGGTGCCTGTGGCCTGGACCGGCATCACCGGCCTACTGGCTGGGACTGGCCTTCCGTGCCCCCAGTCTCCTGCTCACGCTCCTGTGTACCTGGGCCTTGCTGGCGCACTACAAACCTGCACGGTGGACGCCCGTGCCCCTGGATGCACTGCGGCACCGGGCTTGGGTGCTGGTGGTGCTCGGCTGGACCCTGCTGCTCGATGCCCTGGCGCTCTGGCCGGTGAGCCTCTACAGTCTGGGTTTTGCGCCGCTCACGCTCGGTGTGCTGGTGTTGTTGGGCATGTTGCCCTGGCTGCTGAGTGATGCCGCTCGTCTGTCGGCCCTGCTGGTGGCGGTGCTGGTCCTGTACGTGCTGCTGCGCCTGCCCAGCGGAAACGTCTGGGACGCGTTGCTTGATCCCTGCTTGTGGATCCTGCTGCAGGTCGACTGGCTGCGGCGCAAGCTGCGGCGCACCTAGGACGGAACCAGCAGCCACTCGCGCCGGTACAGCCACTGCTGCGGGTACCAGAGGTTGTCCAGCCGTACTTCGCCGGGCAGATGCCGGCTGGTGAGCAGCCAGCGCTCGCCCAGCACGCGGCACGCCGGCAGGCAGGGCGGCATGGTCTGCGCGCTGTCCGACTGGATCCAGACGATGGCGGCATGCGTGGCCAACAGTTGTTGGATTTCGTCGGTTGCCGTCGGTGGTGGCGCGCTTGGTGCCCGGCGTGCCATGGCGCGCGCACCGGTCTCATAGGGCAGGAACTGGTGCCGGCCCGGCAGCAGGAACTGGAAGCGCTCGAACTGGCTGTTGAAGCCGTTGGGCACGGCGATCTTGCCTTGCGGTGTGGCGGCGATGGCCTGCGCGCCATAACGGCCCACGGGGCCATCCATGGGGGCGACGCTCAGGTTGAAGGCGGCGTAGACCAGCAGGCTGGCCAGCACGGCCGCGCCGCGACTCCAGGCTGAGCGCCAGAGCCCGGCTGCGATGACCACGGCGCCAGCGGCTACCACCAGCAGGGGCAGGCCCAGTTCCAGCGTGGAAGACAAGCCCAGCGTGTGACCGATCCAGGCAATGCGCGCGATCATGAGCAAAGCCAAGCCCGCGATCAGCAGCGTGGGCAGGAACCAGGCGCGCGCAATGCTTCGCCAGTGCAGGGCCAGCAGCATGGCCACGGCCGGCATGGCCGGGATCACGTAACGTGCCGAGCGCTGGCTGGGAAAGAGGAAGACCAGCAGCCACACCAGGGCCCAGGCCAGCAGGATGGCCTGGTGCGGCGGCAGGGGCCAGCTTTTGCGCAGCTGTGGCAGGCGTTTGAGACCCAACCAGGTCAGGCCGGGGACCACGAAGAACAGCAGGCCGGCGTTGACCGCATAGGCCAGTAGCTGCGACCAGATGCTGGAGCCGCTGAGCGAGAAGGCTTCCTGCCACCAGCCGCGAGCATCGGAGAACTTGGCGGCGTTCTCGCCGACGATGAACTCGCGCCACACGGCTTGCGGATCGGGGTCGAGCACGAACCACAGGCCGAACACGCCCAGTGCCAACACGGCGCTGATGCCTGTGCGCAGCGTGTGGCGCAGCAGCGTCTGCCAGCTGGGGTGTGACTCGCTGGCCACCAGCGCCAGCCACCAGGCGGCGGCGGCTGGCGCGATCAGCGCAAACGACTTGTAGGCCAGGCCCAGGCCCAGGCCCAGGCCGAAAATGAGATGGGCCAGCCAGCCGGGGCCAGCAGCGGGCAGGCGCGCGCGTTGCCAGAGCAGGGCGAACAGCGGCAGGCTGAACCAGAAGGTCTCGGGCGCACTCGTGAGATAAGGACGACCATAGCGAAAGGTGCTCAGGAAGGCCAGGAAGACGCAGGCCGCCATGAGTCCTTCGCGCCAGCGCTGCGTGATGGCGCGCAGGCAAAGCACGATGGCGCCGCTGACCAGCAGCAGGTAGAGCAGGCTGGGTGTGCGCAGCGCGGCCATGCTCCAGTGCTCGCCCCAGCTCCCGGCCACCATGGCTTGCCAGAACAGCATGGGGGGTTTGGTGTTGCGGGTATCGACCAGTTCCGAAGCCAGAGGCAGCCACTGGCCGGTGGCGGCGGTCTCGCGTGCGATGTGTGCGTAGACCATCTCATCGCCGTTGCTGGGCACATACTGCCCGTCCAGACCGAAGACGTAGGTGAAGGCGGCCAGCAGCAGCAGAACCAGCCAGAAGGCCGTGGAATGTTTGTCGGAAGAAATGCCGGAAGCTTGCATACGCATCACCTGATCCTGGGGAACAGGACCGTGGCCGGCATTATGGCTCGCGCTTGTGGCGGAAGGTCCAGCGGTCGTTGGCAATGAAGTTGCTGACGCTGGCGATCACGATGGCGATGACGTTGGCCAGCAGGTAGTGCATGCCCATGTGCGTCAGCCACAGCGTGAGCGCGTACTGCAGCAGGATGCCCAGCCAGGAGGCCATGGCGTACTGGCCCACCTGGGCAAGCAGGCTGCGTTTGCTCAGGCGCTGGCCTTCTTCGACCGCCGTGGCGTGCAGGCGGTCCGACCAGGTCCACAGGCGGTTCCAGGTGAAGTTGTTGACCGTGGCCACGGCGATGGCCAGGGCCAGCGAGAAGTAGGGCTTGCTGCCGACCGGCTCGATGGCACGGAAGAGGAACTCATGGGCGACGTAGAGCACGGCCAGATTGACCACCGTGCCGCTGGCGCCGACCAGGCCGAAGCGCACGTAACGGAAGCCGTGCAGCCAGTCGATCAGTTGCCAGAATCGTTCGCGCAGGGAAGGTTTGTTCATGCGGCAGCGGGTTCTTCGCGCAGCGCCTGCAGGGCATCGGCCAGCACCGGGTCGGGGGCGATGCGCTTGAGGCACTGGTTGTCGCCGTCGCAGAAGGTCAGGCGGTGGTTGTAGGCCGAGAGGCAGGGCGAGCAGGCGATGCCCGATTCATAGACCGTGGCCTTGGGGCCAAAGGGGCCGGGCAGGGGGCCGTAAAGCTTGCCGGTCTCGGGGCCGAAGAACATCAGCGTGCGGATGGGCGTGAGGCTGGCGAAGTGGCCCGGACCGCCGTCGTTGGTCAGCAGCAGGTCGCTGGCGTGGAAGAGCATGAGCAGTTCGCGCAGGCTGCGCGTGTAGCCCGTGAGCGCAATGCACTGTTCGCTGCCCACCTGCTGCTTGATGTCCTGGGCCAGGGCCATGTCTTCTTTGAGGCCGATGAAACCCACCGCATGACCTTGTTCGCACAGGCCGCGCGCCACGCGGGCGTAATGCGCAGCCGGCCAGGCGCGCTCGGGCAGAATGCCGCCGCCGGGGTACATGAGCACAAGCTTGCGGCCGGCCAGCACGGGGTGGTCGCGCCGCAGTTTTTCGCGATAGGCCGTCAACTCTTCGGCGGCGAAGGGCACGGACAAGCCGGTTTCGGTGGGCAGTTCGCGGATAGGTGCGGCTTTGTGGCGCGGCTCCCCATCGCTTTCGAGCGCATCCACCAGCGAGAGAAACTGCTTGCTGATATGTTGGTAGGGGTTGTAGGGAATCGCACTGTTGATGTAGCTGCCGCGGTACAGGCCCTCCTGCGTGTGCGGCGTGAAGCCCGCGCGGCGCGGCGCACCGGTCATGTAGCTGAGCAGGCTGCTGACGCGCGAGAAGAGTTCGCAATCGATGACAGCGTCCAGCGGCAGGCGGCGCATGGCCACGCTGACGCGCCAGATGTCGCGCACCAGGCTCAAGGGCGAGCTGTCGTCGATGCCGTGGAAGTGGGCGTCTTCCGTCAGACGCAGCATGCGCGCGACTTCCTGGTTCTTTTTCAGCTGCAGCACGTGCAGGGTGACACCGGGATACTGTTCGCGCAGTGCCTTGAACATGGGGCCGGCCAGCACGATGCTGCCCATTTCGGACAGCAGGATGACGAGGATATGGCGCGGCGCCTGCTGGCGATCGAATTTCGGCGCACGCGTGCCCAGCAGACGCGCCCACAAGGAAACCGCAGAGCACAGAAGCTGGCCGACCCAGCGATCGATCCAGCGTTGTGTCTGCAGCTTCATGCGGTGCGTTCTCTCTTCTTTCTTACTTCAGGCCGGCAGCGGCACGCAGGGTGGCAGCCTTGTCGGTGCGTTCCCAGGTGAACTCGGGCTCTTCGCGGCCGAAGTGGCCGTAGGCGGCCGACTTCTCGTAGATCGGGCGCAGCAGGTCCAGCATCAGGATGATGCCCTTGGGACGCAGGTCGAAGTGCTCAGACACCAAGGCGGCGATCTTCTCGTCGGAGATGACGCCCGTGCCCATGGTGTTGACCGTGATGTTCATGGGCTTGGCCACGCCGATGGCGTAAGCCACCTGGATCTGGCACTTCTTGGCCAGGCCGGCGGCCACGATGTTCTTGGCCACGTAGCGTGTGGCGTAGGCGGCCGAGCGGTCGACCTTGGACGGGTCCTTGCCCGAGAAAGCGCCACCACCGTGCGGGCAGGCGCCGCCATAGGTGTCGACGATGATCTTGCGGCCGGTCAGGCCGCAGTCACCCTGGGGGCCGCCGACGACAAAACGGCCGGTGGGGTTGACCAGGTACTTGGTGTCCTTGAGCCATTCCTTGGGCAGCACGGGCTTGATGATCTCCTCGATCACGGCTTCGTAGAAGCTGGCCTTGAGCTTGGTGGCGGTCTCGGACTGGTCCGGGCTGTGCTGGGTGGAGAGCACCACGGTGTCGATGCTGTGCGGCTTGCCGTCCACATAACGCATGGTGACCTGGCTCTTGGCGTCGGGGCGCAGGAAGGGCAGGCGACCGTCCTTGCGCAGCTGGGCCTGGCGCTCGACCAGGCGGTGCGCGTAGTGGATGGGTGCGGGCATCAGCGCGGGGGTCTCGTCGCAGGCGTAGCCGAACATCAGGCCCTGGTCGCCGGCGCCGATGTTGAGGTGGTCGTCGCTGGCGTGGTCCACGCCCTGGGCGATGTCGTTGGACTGCTTGTCGTAGGCTACCAGCACAGCGCAACCCTTGTAGTCGATGCCGTACTCGGTGTTGTCGTAGCCGATGCGCTTGATGGTGTCGCGCGCGACCTGGATGTAGTCCACGTGCGCGTTGGTCGTGATCTCGCCGGCCAGTACCACCAGGCCGGTGTTGCACAGGGTCTCGGCGGCCACGCGGCTGCGCGGGTCCTGCTTGAAGATCGCGTCCAGGATGGCATCGGAGACCTGGTCGGAGACCTTGTCGGGATGGCCTTCGGAAACGGACTCGGAAGTGAAGAGGTAATCGTTCGCCATTGAATAAACTCCAAATTGTTTGTCAGGCGCGTTGCCTGGGCTGGGAGCTTCGGCGAACGCTTTAGCAGATGTGTCATGAATGACGGCACAATCGTTCCCTTTCGGGGTGCGGCCTGTGCTTGTCGCCCTGCAAGTAGTTCCGTAACTCGGCGACGCCCGCATTTTATCCGAATGATGGTCCTTTTTCGCATCCTGTCCTGGTTGCCGCTGTGGCTGTTGCATGGCTTGGGCTGGGGGCTGGGCTGGCTGGTATTTTCACTCTCGCCGACCTATCGCCGCCGCTTCCGCGCGAATTGCCGGCAGGCGGACGTTTCCTGGCGGCAGTGCCGGGGCGCCGTCGGCCACACGGGCCGGCTGGTGGCCGAATTGCCGCGGCTGTGGTTCGGGCGGCCCGTTCCGGTGCAATGGGAAGGCAGCGAGTTCGTTCAGGAGGCGCTGGCCGCGGGGCGCGGCATCGTCTTCCTGACCCCGCACATGGGCAGCTTCGAGGTGACGGCCCAGGACTATGCAGCGCGCTTTGGCGCCGTGCAGCCCATCACCGTGCTGTACCGCCCTTCACGCCAGCCTGTGCTGCGTGCGCTGGTGGCCACGGCGCGCCTGCGCCCCGGCCTGCACACGGCGCCGACCACGCTGGCGGGGGTCAAGCAGCTCATCAAGGCCTTGCGCGCGGGTCAGTGCGTGGGGCTGCTGCCTGACCAGGTGCCGCCGCAAGGTCTGGGCCTGTGGGCCCCCTTTTTCGGTCGCGACGCCTACACCATGACCCTGTCGGCTCGGCTGGCGCAGCAGACGGGGGCGACCGTGCTGGTGGCCTGGGGCGAGCGTCTCTCCTGGGGCCGCGGCTACACCGTGCACGTGCAGCCCCTGGGTGTCCCGCTGCCGTCCGATCCGCAGGCCGCCGCCACGGTGATCAACCAGGCCATGGAGCAGGTGATCGCTGCTTGTCCGCAGCAATACCTCTGGGGCTACGCCCGCTACAAGCAACCGCGTCAGGAGTCGCAGTGATAGCTCATCCCGGTGTCCTGTTTATGCGCCTGATCGCGCCCCTGCCCCTGGCCTGGGTGCGCGCGCTGGGTACGCTGGTGGGTGGGGTGCTTTATGTGCTGGCCGTGCCGCGCCGCCGCGTGGTGATGAGCAACCTGGCCCTGTGCTTTCCGGACCGTCCCCTGGATGAGCGCCGGCGCTGGGCGCGGGAATGCTTTGTCTATTTCGCCCAAGCCTGGTTCGACCGCTCCTGGCTCTGGAACGGCAGGCCTGAGGTACTGCGCCAGCGCCTGCATATCAAGGGGGCCGTGCAGGAATTGCAGGGCAGCGCGCCGACGGTGATCTTCGCGCCGCATTTCTTCGGCCTGGATGCGGCGGGTACGGCGATCAACGACCAGATTCGCCGGCCCATGGTCAGCATCTACACGCCGCAGCGCAGCGAGGCCGTGGACCAATGGCTGCACGATGGCCGGCGCCGCTTCGGCAACCTGCAACTCTTTTATCGCGACCAGGGCGTCAAGGGCATCGTCGCTGCGCTGCGCGAAGGTGCGCTGCTGTACCTCTTGTCCGACATGAACTTCGGGCCCGAGGAGTCGATCTTCGTGCCCTTCTACGGTGTGCAGGCGGCCACGGTGCCCTCACTGCCGCGTTTTGCCCGCCTGGGGCGTGCAAGGGTGGTGCCGGTGACGGCGCGCATCACGCCGCAGGGTTATGACATCGAGGTGCATGCCGCCTGGTCCGACTATCCCGGCAGCGATGTGCAGGCCGATACGGCCTATATGAACCGCTGGCTGGAGGGCGTCATCAATACCATGCCCTCGCAGTACTACTGGGTGCACAAACGCTTCAAGACCCGGCCGCCGGGTGAGCCGCCGGTCTACTGAGACAGGAAACGCTGCAGGGAGGCGATCACGCGCTGCGGTTGCTCGTGCACGATCCAGTGGGTCGCGTCCGGCACGGTTTCCAGCGTGAGTCGCGGGATGTAGCTGTCCAGCCCTTCGATGAGTTCGGGCGGCAGCGCGGTATCGCCGAGGGCCCAGAGCACGAGCGTGGGCAGGGGGATGGTGAGCATCTCGCGCGGCAGCTCGATGGCGCTGGCAGCCGGGTCCTCGGCGCGCGGCGGGCGCAGCGGCGAGGCGCGGTAGTAGTTGCAGCCTCCGGTCAGGCCCTGGTCCCAGATGGCGCGGTAGCGGGCCTTCATCTCATCGGTGAGCCAGCCAAAGCCACCCGCACCGGCGCCCATGCCCAGGAAAAAATCCCAGAGGCGGCGGTAGTCGTCCTCGGCCAGTAGCTTTTCGGCGTCGGGCCGGATCAGGAAGTTCATGTAGGCGCTGGCGGCCTGCTGCTGCGGGTTGTTTTTCAGTTCGCGCAGGAAGGTGCCCGGATGCGGCGAATTGATGATGGCCAGCTTCGCGCTCAGCTGCGGGTGCTGATTGGCCAGATTCCAGGCCACGGCACCGCCCCAGTCGTGCGCGATCAGGCAGGCCAGGGGGGCAGGGCCAGCTTCGATGGCGATCAGCGCCGCGATGTCCTGTACCAAGTGCTTGGCGCGATAGGCCACCACGTCGGCTGGGGCGCTTGATTTCTCGTAGCCCCGCAGATTGGGCGCCACGCAGCGGTAGCCGCCGTTTTCTGGCCGGGCGAAATGGACCAGCAGCTCGTCCCAGACAAAAGCGGCTTCCGGAAAACCATGCAGGAAGAGCAGGACCGGTCGACCCCGTTCTCCCGCGGCGCGACAGCTCAGGGTGATGCCGTGTGGCAGCGGCTGCAGCCAGGTTTCGATCATGCGGTCGCAGGTGGGCTGTCCGGGTGCGCCCATGACCACAGTAATTGGGCCACGTCCTCGATGCCGGTGCGTTTGGTGGCCGAGAACAGGCGCACCTCACCGCCGCCGGCTTGCAGCTTCATGATGGACAGGGCCTTGGCTCCTTCGCTGCGTGTGAGCTTGTCGGCCTTGGTCAGGATGACCAGGAACTTCAGGCCCTCCTCGACGCGTGGGCGGATCACTTCGAGCAGGACCTGGTCCAGCTCGGTCAGACCATGGCGCGGGTCGCACATCAGCACGATGGCCTTGAGGTTTTCGCGCGTGACCAGGTAGTTGGCCATGACCTGCTGCCAGCGTATCTTGTCCTGTTTGGGTACGGCGGCGTAGCCATAACCCGGCAGATCGGTCAGCACGGCATCGGTCACACCCTGTTTGCCCAGGGCGAACAGGTTGATGTGCTGCGTGCGGCCGGGCTTCTTGGAGGCGAAGGCCAGCTGGTTCTGCTGGGTCAGGGTGTTGATGCAGGTGGACTTGCCTGCATTGGAGCGGCCGACGAAGGCAATTTCCGGCACGTCCAGCGCTGGCAGGAAGTGCAGTTCGGGCGCCGTGGTCAGGAAACGGGCCGTGTGCAGCCAGCCCAGGGCCTGGACGGCCTGAGGGCTGGGGGGGGCGGGCTTGCCGCCCTGGCGGGCCGCGGCGGCAGTTTTGGAGGGGGGGGTCATGGAGTATTGGTGAAGTGCCCGGACCTGCATTGTAGAATCGGGCAGTTTTGCTCCAACCACACCCGAACCACCATGAAGTTGCTTGCTCCCCTGATGTTGGCTGCCGTGCTGGCAGCACCCGCCCTTGCAGCCCAGGACGCCAAGGCGCCGGTCAAGCCTGATCTGGCCAAGGGCGAAGCCAAGTACGCCGCGGTCTGCGCGGCCTGCCATGGCGCCGACGGCAATTCCGGTACACCGGCCAATCCCAAGCTGGCTGGCCAGCATCCCGAGTACCTGGCCAAGCAATTGCAGGAGTTCAAATCCGGCAAGCGCAACAGCGCCGTGATGAAGGGCTTTGCTGCCGTGCTCAGCGATGAGGACATGAAGAATATCGGGGGCTGGCTGGCCGCGCAGAAAGCCAAGCCGGGTTTCGCCAAGGACAAGGATCTGGTGGCCTTGGGCGAGCGTATCTACCGTGGCGGCATTCCGGATCGCCAGATCGCGGCCTGCGCAGGTTGCCACAGCCCCAATGGCGCTGGCATTCCGGCCCAGTACCCGCGCTTGGGCGGCCAGCATGCCGACTACACCGGCGCCCAGCTGCTGACCTTCCGTGACGGTGTGCGCAAGAACAGCGTGCAAATGGCCCAGGTCGCCGCCAAGATGAACGATCGCGAAATCAAGGCCGTTTCTGACTACATTGCGGGCCTGCGTTAAGCAATACACCGGCAGCTTGCCCGGTTATCCCGGCATGAATAAGTCGTGGGTGATGTTTGGTTCACAATGCCGGCTAGACGCCCGCTGACGGAACCCTGCAGTCCCCAGGCACTCCTACCCAGGCGGGTCTTTGCATGAAGACCCGCCTTTTTGTTTTTTACAGTCCACCGTCACTATCACCATGACCGTTTCCACCCAGGGCCTGGAGTTGCCCGCATCCTCCCGCACCTTGCGTGCGGCGGTGGAACTGCTGTCGTCGATGCGTTTTTCCATTTCGCTGCTGACAGTGATCTGCATCGCCTCGGTCATCGGCACGGTGCTCAAGCAGCACGAGCCGCTGAACAACTACATCAACCAGTTCGGCCCTTTCTGGGCCGAGGTCTTTGGCAAGCTTGACCTGTACGCGGTCTACAGCGCCTGGTGGTTCCTGTTGATCCTGGCCTTCCTGGTCACCAGCACTTCGCTGTGCATCGCCCGCAACACGCCCAAGATCCTGGCGGACCTCAAGGCCTACAAGGAGAACATGCGCGAGCAATCGCTGCAGGCTTTCCACCATCGCGCTCAGGCGAGCCTGGGTGAGGCACCCGAAGCCGCCGCCCAGCGACTGGGTCGCCTGCTGGCCACCGGGGGCTGGAAGGTGAAGTTGCAGCAGCGGGAAACGCCCGCCGGCGCCGGCTGGATGCTGGCGGCCAAGGCCGGTGCGGCCAACAAGCTGGGCTACCTGGCGGCGCACAGTGCCATCGTGCTGGTCTGCCTGGGGGGGCTGCTCGATGGTGACCTGATCGTGCGCGCCCAGATGTGGTGGGGCGGCAAGGCGGTCTACAACGGCGGCGGCCTGATCGCCGACGTCAAACCCGAACACCGCCTGAGCGAGCGCAACCCGACTTTCCGCGGCAACCTGCTGGTGGCCGAAGGTACCCAGTCGAGCACCGCCATCCTGAACCAGTCCGACGGCATCCTGCTGCAGGATCTGCCCTTTGCCATCGAGCTCAAGAAGTTCATCGTCGAGCATTACTCGACCGGCATGCCCAAGCTGTTCGCCAGCGAGATCGTGATCCACGACAAGGCCACGGGCGAAAAGAAGGAAGCCCGGGTCGAGGTCAACCACCCGGCCAGTTACAAGGGCATCGAGATCTACCAGTCCAGCTTCGACGACGGCGGTTCGACCGTGCGTCTCAAGGCGCAGCCCATGAATGCGGCGACCAAACCTTTCGAGATCGAGGGCGTGATCGGCGGCAGCTCGCAGTTGAGCAATGGCAACCAGAAGCTCACCCTGGAGTACACCGGCCTGCGCGTCATCAACGTCGAGAATTTTTCTGCCAGCGGCCCTTCGGGCGTGGACGTGCGCAAGGTCGACCTGCGCACCTCGCTGGACCAGCGGCTGGGCGCGGCCAACAAGGCGGATGCCCCCAAGACACAACGCAATGTCGGCCCCAGCGTGAGTTACAAGCTGCGTGACGAAGCCGGCCAGGCGCGCGAGTTCCACAACTACATGCTGCCGGTCGATCTGGGTGACGGGGTGCCTGTCTTCCTGATGGGTATGCGCGAGACGCCCTCCGAGCCCTACCGCTATCTGCGGGTACCGGCGGACGCGCAGGGGTCGACCGATGAATTCTTCCGCCTGCGCGCCGCGCTGGCTGACCCGGCCCTGCGGGCGCAGGCCGTGCGCCGTTATGCTGCGCGCATGATCGATCCTTCCCGCAAGGATCTGTTGCCCCAGCTCAGTGCCTCCGCCTTGCGGGCGCTGGGCCTGTTCTCGGGTGCCGAGCCTGTGCCGGGCAGCCGTGCGCCGGGCGGCCTGCAGGCCGTGGCCGACTTCATGGAGGGCAACGTGCCCGAGGCTGAACGCGAGCGTGCCGGCGAGATGCTGGTGCGTATCCTCAACGGTGCCTTGTTCGAACTGCTGCAAGTGGCACGCGAACGTGCCGGGCTCAAGCCCCTGGCCTCCGACGAGACCACCCAGGCCTTCATGATGCAGGCCGTGCTGGCGCTCAGCGATGCCTATTTCTATCCGGCGCCCATGGCCTTGCAACTGACGGATTTCACGCAGCTGCAGGCCAGCGTGTTCCAGGTGGCACGGGCCCCGGGCAAGACCATCGTCTACCTGGGCTGCGCCCTGCTGATCCTGGGCGTCTTCGCCATGCTCTATGTGCGTGAGCGCCGCCTCTGGATCTGGCTCACGCCACAGGGCCAGGGCGCCCAGGCCAGTATGGCCCTGTCGTCCAACCGCCAGACCCTGGATACCGATCGTGAATTCGAACAGCTGCGCGACAAGTTGTTGCCTAGGAGTCCTGCATGAACACCGCCACGACCACTTTGACCCTCAACGAGGGCTACTTTGCCAAGCGCAGTCTCTTCGACTGGCTGTTCGCCCTGCTGGTGGCCGTGGGTGGCCTGTATGCCTATGCCAACTACCACCCTTACATGGATGTCTACGAGAAAGGCATCCTGCTGCTGGCCATTCCCGCTGCCGTGGCGCTGGGCTGGTTCTGGCGGCCGCTGCGGGCGCTGATGCTGGTGGTGGCTGCCTTTGCGCTGCTGGGCATCGTTTCCTATCAGGGGCCTGCCGGGGGATCTCTGGCGCGCGCCGAGAGCGTGTTCTGGCTCAAATACTTCCTGTCCAGCCAGTCGGCCATCCTGTGGATGAGCGTGCTGTTCTTCATGAGCACGGTGTTCTACTGGATCGGCATGTTCAGCCGGGCGCAGGGCGCCACCATGGAATTGATCGGCTCGCGCCTGGCCTGGGTGGCCGTGGGCATGGCCCTGATCGGCACCATGGTGCGCTGGTACGAGAGCTACCTGCTCGGGCCGGACATCGGCCACATCCCGGTCAGCAATCTGTACGAAGTGTTCGTGCTGTTCTGCTGGATGACGGCGGTGTTCTACCTCTATTTCGAACAGCAGTACGGGACGCGCGGCATGGGCGCCTTCGTGATGCTGGTGGTCAGCGCGGCCGTGGGCTTTCTGCTCTGGTACACCGTGGTGCGCGAGGCGCACGAGATCCAGCCCCTGGTGCCGGCCCTCAAGAGCTGGTGGATGAAGCTGCACGTGCCGGCCAACTTCGTGGGCTACGGCACCTTTGCGCTGGCTGCCATGGTGGCGTTTGCCTACCTGATCAAGAGCCAGGCGCAGGAGACCCGCTGGTACAAGCTGGCCCCGCTGTGGATCTTCGGCATCGTGCTGTGCTTCGTCCCGCTGGCGTTCCGCCAGAGTTCGGCGGTGGCCGGTGGCAGCTACTGGCTGGGTTACTTCATCATCGCCGCGCTGATCGTTGGCGGCATCCTGCTGGGCCGCCGTCGCATTGTCGAGCGCCTGCCCTCGCTCGAGGTGCTGGACGACGTGATGTACAAGTCCATCGCCGTCGGTTTTGCCTTTTTCACCATCGCCACCGTGCTCGGTGCCCTGTGGGCGGCGGAGGCCTGGGGTGGCTACTGGAGCTGGGACCCCAAGGAGACCTGGGCCCTGATCGTCTGGCTCAATTACGCAGCCTGGCTGCACATGCGCCTGATGAAGGGCCTGCGTGGCACGGTCGCTTCGTGGTGGGCCCTGGCCGGCCTGGGCGTGACGACCTTTGCCTTCATCGGCGTCAATATGTTCCTCAGCGGCCTGCACAGCTACGGCGCCCTGTAGGGTCATGCCGCCGGTGCGCACTGCCTGGCACGATCTTTGTAAGAATGGGCCCCAGTCCTGCGACTGAGTCCCTAGGAGGATCGCATCATGTTGATCAAGACCCGTGACGATGGTTACACCCATCCGCAACCCAGCGAGATCACCCCGCAAGCCGTCTATCAGGACCGGCGTCAGCTGATGCGCCTGATGGCCGGAGGCGCCGCAGGCGCTCTGGCCAGCTGGGCGACGCACGATGCACGTGCACAGATGCCCGGACAGGGCGCCAAACTGGGGGGCCGGAAGTCGACGGTGAGTGGCGCCAGCGTCATGGAGAAGCTCACCGACTTCAAGGACGCCAGCAGCTACAACAACTTCTACGAATTCGGCATGGACAAGAGCGATCCGGCGCGCAACGCGCACACGCTCAAGACCGCGCCCTGGACCGTGAGCATCGAAGGCATGGTCAAGAAACCCGGCAATTACACGCTGGAAGACTTGCTCAAGCTGTCCGCCATGGAAGAGCGCATCTACCGGCTGCGCTGTGTCGAAGGCTGGTCCATGGTGATTCCATGGGTGGGTTACTCGGTGGCTGAGCTGATCAAAAAGGTCGAGCCACTGGGCGGCGCCAAGTATGTCGAGTTCGTCACCCTGGCCGACAACAAGACCATGCCCTATGTGGGCTCGCGTGTGCTGGACTGGCCCTACGTTGAGGGCCTGCGCATGGACGAGGCCATGCATCCCCTGACCCTGTTGACTTTTGGCATGTATGGCGAGGTGCTGCCGAAGCAGAACGGTGCACCTCTGCGTCTGGTGGTGCCGTGGAAGTATGGCTTCAAGAGCGGCAAGAGCCTGGTGAAGATCCGTTTCACCGACAAGCAGCCGGCCACGGCCTGGAGCGTGGCCGCGCCGCAGGAGTACGGTTTCTATTCCAACGTCAACCCGCTGGTGGACCACCCGCGCTGGAGTCAGGCCAGCGAGCGCCGCATCGGCGAGGATGGGCTCTTTGCCAAGAAGCGCAAGACCTTGATGTTCAATGGCTACGAGCCCCAGGTGGGGCAGTTGTATGCCGGCATGGACCTGAAAAAGTATTACTGACAGACGGCTCCAAGTGGACACGGCGCGCCTGAACCGCTGGCTGCTGGGCCCTGCCGTCAAGCCCCTGCTGTTCCTGGTCTGCCTGTTGCCGGCGCTCTGGCTGGTCTATGCCGCGGCGTGTGACCAGCTCGGGGCCAACCCGGCCGAGGCGCTGATCCGTTCCACGGGGGACTGGACGCTGCGCATGTTGTGTCTGGTCCTGCTCGTCACGCCCCTGCGCGTTCTGCTGAAGCTGCCGGCGCTGGCGCGCTGGCGCCGCATGCTGGGGCTCTACGTCTACTTCTACGTCGTGCTGCACCTGCTCTGCTACGCCTGGCTGGACATGGGACTGGAACCGGGCGACATCGCGCGCGACATCATCAAGCGGCCCTTCATCCTGGTGGGTTTCTCGGCCTTCGTGCTGCTGACGCCCCTGGCCGCCACGTCGTGGAACCGGGCCATACGCGCCCTGGGGGCTGCGCGCTGGCAGCTGCTGCACCGGCTGGTCTATGCCGTGGCCGTTCTCGCCGTGCTGCATTTTTTCTGGATGCGCGCAGGCAAGAACGATTTTGCCGAGGTGCAGGTTTATGCCGGTGTATTGGGAACCCAGCTGGGCTGGCGCCTGTGGCGCGCCTGGTCAGGCCAGCGCCGCAGGACGGCTGTTGGTCAGGCGCGGATCGATCAGGGTCCGCGGTAGCTGGTACATGCGTTCGTCGAAGAGGTCGACGCCGCATTGCAGGTTTTCGATCCAGTCGAAGAAGGCGGGGATGGCCGGGCCTGCCAACGGTGCGCCGTGCTGCGGCACCAGCAGGGAAATGTCCAGCTTGCGCGCCATGGCAGCCCACAGTCGCAGAATCTTGTTGGAGACCATGTAGCGGCGATGGAAGCCCTCCATCAGCGGCACGTGCGCCTTGAAATCGGTCACGGGCTTTTGCGCCTGCTGGCCCGACATCATGGAGACGCCCAGGTCACCCGTGAAAAGGATCTTGCTGATCGGGTCGTAAAAGTGGAAGTTGCCTTCGGAGTGCATGAAGTGCGCCGGCAGCAGATGCAGTTCGCTCTTGCCCAGGGGCAGGATGCCGCCGGCATCAGAGACGCCGATGACCCGACCTTGCGTCTTTCCTGCCTTGGTGAAGTGCGGAACAAAGCGTTCCCAGATGCGCGAGATGACGAGTTTTGCCGGTGTCGAGGTCAACCAGCGATCCAGCGAGGCGATGATGTCCGGGTCCGCGTGCGATGCGATCAGGTAGGACAGATGCTGCGGCGTGAAGAAGCGGGAACTTGTCAGAAACAGTTCGTTGAAGGCCAGGTTGCCGCCCGGGTCGATGATGGCGCCATGGTCATGGTCGACGATCAGGAACTGGTTGGACTGGACGGTATCGCCATCCTCCTCCACCAGATCGGTGAACATCAGGCAGACATGGTTGGGGTCCCGGTAGAGTTCGATCGACACGGAAGGCGCCTTTATGAAATGACAAGGCGCGACTATAGGAAATGTCGCCGCTGCATGATTTGATGTGAGTCAAACCATGCAGGATTGGCGCGATCAAAGCAGTCGTTCGTGCTGGAACGTGTCCGTCGGAGTTTCTCGTCGACGTATCAGGTGGGCTTGACTTCCATCAACCAGGATCTCGGCTGCGCGACCGCGCGTGTTGTAGTTGCTGGCCATGCTCATGCAGTAGGCGCCGGCCGACAGCACGGCCAGCTGATCGCCTGGCTGCACGTTCAGACTGCGGTCACGACCGAGCCAGTCACCGCTTTCGCACACCGGCCCGACCACGTCCCAGGTCGGGTCGGTGCCGGCGCGCGGCACCAGCGGCACGATCTGGTGGTAGGCCTCATACATGGCAGGACGCGGCAAGTCGTTCATGGCGGCATCGACGATGCAGAAGTTCTTCTGTTCTCCGGGCTTGAGGTAGAGCACCTCGGTCAGGCAGACGCCGGCATTGCCCACCAGCGAACGGCCGGGCTCGATCATGAGCTGACGCTGACCGTAGCCGCGCGCATCCAGCTTGGCAAGTAGTTTGGCCCACAGGGCATCGGCTGCCGGCGGGGTGTCGCCGTTGTAATCGATACCCAAGCCGCCGCCGAAGTCGATGTGGTGCAGCGGGGTGCCGCTGGCCTCGATGGCCGCAACCAGATCCAGCACGCGGTCCATGGCGTCCAGATAAGGCGCTTCCTGCGTGATCTGCGAACCGATGTGGCAATCGATGCCCACGATATGCAGGCCGGGCAGGGATGCAGCGCGCTGGTAGGTGGCCAGCGTGTGTTCGTGCGCTATGCCGAACTTGTTGCCCTTGAGGCCGGTCGAAATATAGGGGTGGGTCTTGGGATCGACATTGGGGTTGACGCGGATGCTGATGGGCGCGCGTTTGCCCGCGGCCAGTGCCACTTCGTTGAGCACATCGATTTCAGCTTCGCTCTCGACGTTGAAGCAGCCGATACCTGCGTCAAGCGCCTGGCGCATTTCGGCGCGTGTCTTGCCGACGCCGGAAAAGATGATCTTGGCAGCGTCGCCACCTGCAGCCAGCACGCGTTCGAGCTCGCCGCCGGAGACAATGTCGAAACCGCAACCGGCACGTGCGAACAGCTGCAGCACGGCCAGCGAGGAGTTGGCTTTCATGGCGTAGCAGATCTGCGCCTTGCGGCCGGCAAATCCGCGCTGATAGGCGCCCAGGGCTGCAAGCATGGCGGCCTTGGAATACACGAACAGCGGCGTACCGTGCTGGCGGGCCAGATCGGCCAGGCGCACGTTTTCGATGAAGAGCTCATCGCCCCGGTAGGCGATGTAGGGCTGGCCCGGGAGTGATTTGGCGGTCATTGCTTGGCTGGTACGTTGGCGGATGTGGGCGTTGGCGTCGCACCGGAGTCTGGCGTAGCTGGTGTGCCGGGTGTCTTCCTGTCAGGCATCACTGGCCACATGGACTGGGGCAAGGTGGCACGATTGGCGGCGGCGGGCTCGGTGGGCAGGTACAGATTACCGGTCTGGCCGCAGCCCGTCATGCCAAGCCAGGCACTTGCAGCAATGACAGCAAGCGCGGCATGGCTTAGAGGCCTGACTAGAATTCGAGGGGTTTCCAACATCACGGAATTGTAATGACCGACACCGAATTCATGGACTGCGCCGAGAGTGTCCTGCGCGCCATCGAAACCAGCTGCGACCGTATCAACGAGGAAAGCGATGTGGATATCGATAACCAGCGCGTCGGCGGCATGGTGACCCTGGTGTTTCGCAATCGCAGCCAGATCGTGGTGAACCTGCAAAAACCCTTGCACGAAATCTGGCTGGCGGCCCGCTCGGGCGGTTTTCACTACAAGTTCGATGGTCGCCAGTGGCTCGACACCAAGGGGCAGGGGGAGTTCTTCGCCAGCCTGTCGCGTTATGCGAGCGAACAGGCTGCCACGGCACTCGAGTTTTCTGCCTGATCAGTTCTTGAACAGATCGAGGATGCGCAGTTTCTCTTCCGCGGGAGGGTTGGGCGCAGCGGCGGGGGCGGGCGTCGCTGCCGGCGCTGGCGCTGGCGCTGGTCCAGGGGCGGGCGCTACAGGGGCCGGTGCTGGCACGACACCCCCGGGCGGGGGCATGACGGCTGGCATGTCATCCAATCCCAGGGACAGCACGCCGCCATCTTTGGCATGCTCGGCATAGAGCCAGTCGATGCCGGCATGGACGACGCCTTCGGGCGGTGCCAGTTCCAGAATCGGAACGTCGCGTAGCGCATGCTCCATGTAGCTGATCCAGACAGGCAGGCTCAGGCCGCCGCCGGTTTCACGATCACCCAGCTTGCGCGGCGTGTCGTAGCCGATCCAGGTGATGGCGGTCAGGGTGGGGTGATAGCCGGCAAACCAGGCGTCCATCGAATCGTTCGTGGTGCCGGTTTTTCCATAGATGTCCGGGCGTTTCAGTGTGGCCTGGGCGCGCGAGGCCGTACCCGAGCGCGTGACTTCCTGCAACAGGGTGGAGATGACGAAGGCGTTACGCGCATCGACGGCACGCATGGATTCATCGGGCACCACAGGCTTGGACTGGGCCAGGACTTTCCCCTTCTGCTCGGTGATCTTGCTGATCATCCAGGGATTGATGCGGTAGCCCCCGTTGGCGAAGACCGAATAGCCGGTCGCCAGCTGCATGGGGGTGACCGAGCCGGCGCCCAGTGCCATGGTCAGGTAGGGCGGGTGTTTTTCGGCGTCGAAGCCGAACTGGGTGATCCATTCCTGGGCGTAGCGTGCGCCGATGGCGTCCAGCACGCGGATGGAGATCATGTTCTTGGACTTCGCCATGCCGCGTCGCAGGGGCATCGGACCTTCGAAGGCGCCGTCGTAGTTTTTCGGCTCCCAGGGTTGGCCGCCGGTGAGTTCGGGCTCGAAGAACAGGGGCGCATCGTTGACCACGGTGGCCGGGGTAAAGCCTTTTTCCAGTGCGGCCGAGTAGATGAAGGGCTTGAAGCTCGAACCGGGCTGGCGCCAGGCCTGGGTGACGTGGTTGAACTTGTTCTTCTCGAAGTCGAAACCGCCGACCAGGGCCTTGATGGAGCCGTTGCGCGGGTCCAGTGAAACGAAGGCCCCTTCGACTTCCGGCAATTGCAGGATTTCCCAGGTGTTCTTCGCCGTTTTCATGACCCGGATGATGGCGCCACGACGGATCTTGAGTTTGGGGCCGGCCCTGGGTTGCAGGCCGGGCTGGGCGATGCGCAGCCCTTCGCCCGTAATCTCCAGCATTTCTCCGCCGCGTCGCATGGCCATGACCTTGCGTGGATTGGATTCGAGCACCACGGCGGCCAGCAGGTCGCCGTTGTCGGGATGCTCGTCCAGAGCGTCATCGATGGCATCCTCAAGCTCGGAGCCCTTTTCGGGCAGGGTAATGAATTTCTCGGGGCCCCGGTAGGCCTGGCGGCGTTCGAATTCCATGATGCCCTGGCGCAGGGCCTGGTAGGCGACCTCCTGGTCGCTGGAGCGTATCGTGGTGTAAACGTTGAGTCCCCGTGTATAGGTTTCCTCGCCATACTGGGCAAAGATCAACTGGCGCACCATTTCAGCCACAAATTCAGCGTGGCTGCGCGTCGGCCCGTTTCCGCCGGCGTTGTTGCCCGTTGACTTGATCCGCAGATCCTGTTTTCTGGCCGTCTCGGCTTCTTCGGCCGTGATGAAGCCGTTGTCCAGCATGCGGTCGATGATGTAAAGCTGGCGGCTGCGCGCGCGCTTGGGGTTGCTGATCGGGTTGTAGGCGGAGGGCGCCTTGGGCAAGCCGGCCAGCATTGCGGCTTCGGCGATCGTGATGTCCTTGAGAGCCTTGCCGAAGTAGGTCTCGGCCGCGGCGGCAAAGCCGTAGGCGCGGTTGCCCAGATAGATCTGGTTCATGTAGATCTCGAGGATCTGGTCTTTCGTGAGCAGGTGTTCCAGCTTGAAGGTCAACAGGATCTCGTAGATCTTGCGTGTGAAGGTTTTCTCGGAAGACAGATAGACATTACGCGCCACCTGCATGGTGATGGTGGAAGCACCCTGGCTCTTGGCTCTGCCGACGTTGGCCAGGCCGGCGCGCACGACCCCCACGTAATCGACGCCGCCATGCTGGAAGAAGCGCGCATCCTCGATGGCCAGGACCGCATCGGTCAGGACCTGGGGGATGTTCTTGATCGAGGTGAAATTGCGGCGTTCCTCGCCGAATTCGCCTATCAGTTCGCCTTCGGCTGAAAAAATGCGCAGCGGCAGTTTGGGGCGGTACTCCGAGAGATCGGAGATGTCCGGCAGATTCGGGTAGGCCAATGCCATGGCAATGGAAACCACGATGAAGATTGAGGCCAGTCCCGCCAGGGCAATGCCGCCAGCCCACAGGCCGACGCGCAGGAGCCGGCGCAGAGCGGCAGAGCGAGGGGATTTCATGCCGGTTGGGCTGGAGGAGGGTGCGGGCTCGGGATGGGAATCAGGGGGCATAAAATCTTTGTAAGGTCGCGTCAGCATTATAAAAATCCGGGCTCCCCAAGAGGGCTGCCGCTGCTCTTTTATTCATGCTTGATTCCTCAGCCATAGTGAAATGCCTGCTTCCGGCTTGTTGCAATCTCATACAAAGCGTCTGCTTTTGACAACGTTCAAATGTGCTGAGTTTGGAAAAATCCTTTGCAGGACAAGGACCTAACTGCTAGCATTGAAGTGAATTCATAGGTTTGCCGGCCTGTCGCCGGTTTCTTTCAGGGGATGCTCTTGATCTCATTGGGATCCTTGTTCAGTCGCCAGCCTGAGCCCATGCTGGGGTTGGATGTCAGTTCCTCCAGTGTCAAGCTGGTCGAGTTGAGCCAGAACAAAGCTGGTCAGTATGTGCTCGATCGTTGCGCGATCGAGCCGCTGGAGCGTGGCTGGATCACGGACGGCAACATCGAAAAGTTCGATGAAGTGGCCGAGGCCGTGCGTCGCCTGGTCAAGAAAAGCGGGACCAAGACCAAGAATGTCGCCATGGCCCTGCCGCCTTCGGCTGTGATCACCAAGAAGATCGTCCTGCCCGGTGGCATGAGTGAGGTCGAGCTGGAAATGCAGGTGGAGGCCGAGGCTAACCAGTACATTCCCTTTCCGCTTGAGGAAGTGAGTCTGGACTTCTGTGTGATTGGCCCCAGTGCGACAACGGCAGGCGATATCGATGTGCTGATTGCTGCTTCACGCCGGGAAAAGGTCCAGGACATTCAGGGTCTGGCCGAGTCGGCCGGCCTCAAGCCCGTCATCGTCGATGTGGAGTCCTATGCTTCCCGCCTGGCGGCCAAGCGCCTGATCGCCAATCTGCCTGAGCAGGGGGTGGGGGCCATCGTGGCCTTGTTCGAGGTCGGGGCGCTGACCACCAGCATGCAGGTGATCCGGGATGACGAGGTGCTGTATGAGCGCGACCAGGCATTCGGGGGCGCCCAGCTGACTCAGTTGATCGTGCGCCAGTATGGCTTCTCGCTGGAGGAAGCCGAGTCCAAGAAGCGCAGTGGCGAGTTGCCTGAGGACTATGAGAACAGCGTGTTGCGTCCCTTTATCGAAAGCATGGTCCAGGAGATCGGACGTGCCTTGCAGTTTTTCTTCACCAGTACGCCGCACCACAAGGTGGACTACATCATGCTGGCGGGGGGGGCGGCTGCCCTGTCCGGGCTGACCGATGCCGTGACGCAGCAGTTGAGCTTCCCGTGCAGCCTGGTCAATCCCTTTGACGGTATGGAGATCGGTGACGGGGTTCGCCTCAAGAAGATGACCCGTGAAGCGCCGTCCTATCTGACGTCCTGTGGTCTGGCGATGCGGAGGTTTCTGCAGTGATACTGATCAACCTGCTGCCTCACCGCGAGGCCGCGCGCAAGAAGAGGCAGGATGTCTTCAACGTTTCGTTGGGCGCATCTGCTCTGACCGGCGGCCTGCTTGCCGGTATCGTGTTTCTCTGGCTTCAGGGCCAGATTTCCTCGCAGGAGGGCCTGAACACGATGCTGACCCAGGAAATTCGGAAGTTGGACAACCAGATCAAGGATATTGCCGCGCTTGAGGCGGAAATTGCTGCCTTACGGGCTCGTCAACAGGCCGTGGAAAACCTGCAGGCCGATCGCAACATGCCGGTGCAACTGCTGACCGAACTGACCCGCCAGTTTCCTGAGGGGGTGTACATCACCAATATGCGGCAGGACAACCAGCTGATCATCTTGCAGGGTACGGCGCAGTCCAACGAGCGCGTCTCGGAGTTGCTGCGCAACCTGGCCTACCATTCCCCTTGGTTTTCGAAACCTGAACTGGTCGAAATCGTGGCGGCTAATGTGGCTTTCGGCAAAGAGCAGCGGCGAGTGGCCAACTTTACCGTGCGGGTGCGCATGCTGCGTGCCAGCGAGGTGCAAAAACCCCCTGTAGCGGCTGCATCTGCACCTATGGCGGTGGCTTCCCAGCCCGCCAAGCCATAAGGGGATACCGATATGGCAAGCACATCAACCCTGAATCTGAAATTTGCGCAGTGGAAGGCAACGCTGCAGTCCCAGTTCAGCAATCTCGACCCGCGCAATCCCGTCGTCTGGCCGGCGTTGCCGCGCTTCGGTTTGTTCCTCGCCATCGCTGTGGCTGTGGTCGTGGTGCTCTGGTTCGTCTGGCTCAGTGGCGAGGATGACATCCTCACCCAGGCGCGCGAGAAAGAAGTGAAACTGCGCGAGGAATACAAGACCAAGCTGGCCAAGGCCATCAACCTCGATGCATTGCGCAAGCAGCGTGAACAGGTCTTGCAATACGTGACACAGCTGGAGAAACAGTTGCCCAGCAAGGCGGAAATGGATGCGTTGCTGTCTGACATCAACCAGGCGGGTCTGGGGCGCAGCCTGCAGTTCGACCTGTTCCGTCCTGGCGCGGTGGTGGTCCGGGACTACTATGCAGAGTTGCCGATCGCCATCAAGGTGACTGGCCGTTTCCATGACATGGCTTCCTTCACCTCCGATATTGCGCATTTGTCGCGCATCGTGACGCTGAACAACCTGACGATGGCGCCGGGTGCTGGGCGTGACAGCTCGACGCTGGTCATGGATGCAACAGCCAAGACCTTCCGTTATCTCGACAAAGACGAAATCGCCGCGCAGCGCAAGCCCGCAGGGGGCAAGAAATGAGCCTGATCCGGTTTTTGACCCTGCTGATGGCAGCTTTGGTGCTGGCGGGTTGTGGGGCATCCAGCGAGGATGAGTTGCGTGCCTGGATGCTGGAGCAGCGCAACCAGATGCGCCCGCGAGTCGCCCCCATTTCAGAGCCCAAGCCATACAAGCCGGAAAACTACGTCGACATGGCGACCGTTGATCCTTTCAGCAAGGACAAATTGACGTCCGCCCTCAAGCGGGACGTGGTCCAGCCGGCCACGATTACCAGTGCCCTGATTGCACCGGAACTGGCTAGGCGCAAGGAAGCCCTTGAGGCTTTCCCGCTCGACACCATGTCCATGGTTGGCAGTCTGATCCAGGAGAGGCAGCCGGCCGCCTTGATCCGTGTCGACCGCTTGCTCTACCAGGTCAGGCTGGGCAGCTATCTGGGCATGAACTATGGGCGTGTGACCAAAATCACCGAGACCGAAGTCATCTTGCGCGAAATTGTGCAAGACGCCGTGGGCGAGTGGATCGAGCGTCCCGCCACACTGCAGTTGCAGGAGAAAGTTAAATGAAAAATCAGATTATGTGGACGCGCTGGGCTGGCGCCATGGTCTTGGCCATGCTGGGAGTTTCGGCGCTGGCGCAGACGGCCGGTACGCAAGCGTCGCAGGCTGTTCCTGCGACCGCCACGCAGCCCATCATCGAATCCGTGACCGGCTCGCTGCAAAGTGGGGCGGAAGTTGTCAAGATCGACCTGTCGCAGCCTTTGACGGCCGTGCCCAACGGTTTTTCCATCAAGTCGCCGGCCAAGATTGCGCTCGATATTCCCGGTGTGGGCAACGCCATGGGCCGCTCCACGATCGAGGTCAATCAGGGCAATTTGCGCTCGGTCAATCTCATTCCCGCCGGAGACCGTACCCGCGTGGTGCTGAATCTGAAGCAAGCTACCAATTACAAGGCTGAATTGCAGGGCAAGTCGCTGCTGCTTACGCTGGATCCTGTAGCGGCGAGCACAGCACCCGCTGCGCCCGTCCCCACTTTTGCCGAAAGCAAGAGCCGCGAAACCCTGCCGATCAAGGATCTTGATTTCCGTCGTGGTGTGAGCGGCTCGGGTCGCGTGGTTGTCGCCTTGCCCAATAGCCAGGTGGGTGTCGACATTCGTCAGAGCGGGCAGACCCTGGTGGTCGAGTTCATGAAATCCAGTCTGCCCGAGGGCTTGCGCCGCAAGCTCGACGTGACCGATTTCGGCACACCGGTGCAGACCGTGACCGCCTTCCAGGTGGGTGACCGCGTGCGCATGGTGATCGAACCCAAGGGCGCCTGGGAGCACAGCGCTTATCAGAGCGATGACCAGTTCGTGGTTGAAGTCAAGCCCCAGCGTGTTGACCCTGCGAAATTGACCCAGGGGCCCGGTTACAACGGGCAGAAGCTGTCGCTGAATTTCCAGAACATCGAGATCCGCGCCTTGTTGCAGGTGATTGCCGATTTCACCAACTTCAACGTGGTGACTTCCGATTCGGTGGCCGGGAATGTGACCCTGCGCTTGCAGGACGTGCCTTGGGACCAGGCCCTGGACATCATTCTGCAGTCCAAGGGCCTGGGCTTGCGCAAGAACGGCAACGTGCTGTGGATCGCGCCCAAGGATGAGATCCTGGCCAAGGAAAAGCTGGAGCGTGAAGCCAACGCCGCACTCGAGACGCTGGAGCCCGTGCGTACCCAGTCTTTCCAGCTCAACTATGCCAAGGCCGTCGATGTGGCCAGGCAACTCATGGGCGTTGGGGCTGCTGGTGCTGCTCCCGCTCCGGCTGGTGGTGCCGCGGCTGCCAGCTCCCGTATCCTGAGTCCCAGGGGTAGCGCCATCGCCGAGACCCGCACCAACCAGCTTTTCGTGACCGACATCGGCAGCAAGCTGGAGCAGGTGCAAGACTTGATCGCCAAGCTGGACATTCCGGTGCGCCAGGTGCTGATCGAAGCGCGCATCGTCGAGGCCTCCGATACCTTCGGGAAATCGCTGGGTGTCAGGCTTGGTGGTGGCATGAACCGTGCCGCGGACTCGAACGGTTCCGGTATTCAATTCGGCCCTTCGTATAACGCAGCATCGGCTGGCACGACGTCTGGCACCTTTGTCAATCTGCCTTCGGGCGGCCAGGGTGGCTTCAGTGCGGCGACTTTTGCCGTCTCGATCTTCGGCGAGAACGCAGCCCGATTCCTGAACCTGGAGATCTCTGCCCTGGAAGCCGATGGCAAGGGCAAGGTGGTATCCAGCCCGCGTGTCGTCACGGCAGACAAGGTCAAGGCCATCATCGAGCAGGGTACGGAACTTCCTTATCAGGTGGCTTCGGCCAGTGGCGCCACGTCGATCGCCTTCCGCAAGGCCAACCTGATGCTGGAAGTCACGCCCCAGATCACGCCTGAAGGCAATGTGATCCTGGAGCTGGATATCAACAAGGACACGGTGGGTCAATCCACGCCAGCCGGCTTCGCCATTGACACCAAACACGTGAAGACCCAGGTGCTGGTCGAAAACGGCGGTACCGTGGTGATCGGCGGCATCTTTACCCAACTGGAGCGCGACGATACGACCAAGGTTCCGTTCTTCGGCGATCTGCCCGGGATCGGCGCGTTGTTCCGTACCAAGTCGAGGGTGGCCAACAAGCAGGAGATGCTGGTCTTCATCACGCCCAAGACGCTGACAGACCGTACCTCCCTGCGCTGAGCCACACTCGCGAGCCCTGTCTTGATCATCAGTCTGGTCGGCTTGCCGGGCTCCGGCAAGTCTACGGTCGGGCGTCAGCTTGCCCGTCGGCTTCAGTTGCGATTCAGCGACTCCGATCAGGCCATCGAGCAACGCATTGGTTGCCCGATTCGCGAGTTCTTCGAGCGGGAAGGTGAAGCATCCTTTCGTGACATCGAGGAGCAGGTGCTCGATGAGTTGACGCAACAGTCGGGAGTCCTGTCGACCGGCGGCGGGGCCGTGCTCCGGGACGTCAACAGACAGCGTCTGCACATGCGTGGCAAGGTGGTGTACTTGAAGTCGACACCTGAAGAGTTGATGCGCAGGCTGCGGCACGATACCCAGCGCCCGCTCTTGCAGGTCGGCGATCCCTTGCAGCGACTGCGGGAGTTGTATGCCGTGCGTGACCCCCTTTACCGGGAAACGGCGCACTTTGTCATTGATACCGGCCGCCCCTCCGTCGCCACCCTGGTCAACATGATCGTGATGCAGCTGGAACTGGCTGGCATCGTGCCCCAGAATTGATGGCACTATGCCCTGCCGGCCGCTTGTGCTTCGGCCGGTGCCCTAAACTCGGGGGATGTCACAAAGTACCGATCTGACCCGGCCAGCGTCTATGCAGGTGAACATTGAGCTGGGCGAACGCAGCTACCCCATCCTTATCGGCAGCGGACTGCTGGCACAGCCTGACAGCTATGCCGGCTTGCCACGCGCAGCACAGGCGCTGATCGTTAGCAACACCACGGTGGCGCCTCTTTACGTGGCGAAGCTCAAGCAGGCGCTGCAAGCGCATTACGGCCAGGTCCAGGTGGTCGAATTGGCGGATGGCGAAGCGTACAAGGACTGGCAGACCCTGAACCAGATCTTTGATGCCTTGCTGGCCCAGGCCTGTGATCGCAAGACCGTGCTGTACGCACTGGGAGGAGGCGTGGTGGGCGACATGACGGGCTACGCTGCCGCGAGCTACATGCGAGGCGTGCCCTTCGTACAGGTGCCGACAACGCTCCTGGCGCAGGTGGATTCCTCGGTGGGAGGAAAGACGGCGATCAACCATCCGCTGGGCAAGAACATGATCGGCGCCTTCTACCAGCCCCAGCGTGTGATCTGCGATCTGGATACGCTTAAGACCCTGCCGGAACGAGAACTCAGTGCTGGTCTTGCCGAGGTCATCAAGTACGGTCCCATCGCCGATATGGAACTGCTGGATTGGCTGGAGTTGAACATGGACGCCCTGCGGGCGCGTGATCCGTCGGCCCTGGCGCAAGCTGTGCGGCGCAGCTGTGAAATCAAGGCCTCGGTGGTGGGCCAGGATGAGCGCGAGACCGGCTTGCGGGCCATCCTCAATTTCGGCCATACCTTTGGGCATGCCATCGAGGCTGGCATGGGTTACGGCGTCTGGCTGCACGGGGAAGCTGTGGGCTGCGGCATGGTCATGGCCGCCACCTTGTCGGAGCGGCTTGGTCTGATCGACCATGCCTTGGTGCAGCGGCTCAAGGAACTGATCGTCCGGGCTGGCTTGCCCGTGACGGGGCCGCAACTGGATGCAAGGGACAACGCGGGCCGCTACCTGGAGCTGATGCGCGTGGACAAGAAAGCCGAAGCCGGGGAAATCCGCTTTGTCGTGATCGAGGCTCCGGGCCGGGCCGGCGTGCGTGGCGCGCCCGATGCGCTGGTGCGCGAGGTCATCGATGCTTGCTGCCTACGCCAGTGACCCGGCCTGCACGCGGGGCCGTCGGTATCCGGAGGCAGCCGCTCCCACGCGGACCGAGTACCAGCGCGATCGCGACCGCATCGTTCATTCCACCGCCTTTCGTCGCCTGGTCTACAAGACCCAGGTTTTCCTGAACCACGAAGGTGACCTGTTTCGCACCCGTCTCACGCATTCGCTGGAGGTGGCGCAGCTGGGGCGCTCGATTGCCCGTTCCCTGGGTCTCAACGAAGACCTGGTCGAGGCGATTGCGCTGGCGCATGACCTGGGGCACACACCCTTTGGGCACGTCGGGCAGGATGCGCTCAACGAGTGCATGGCCGGTCACGGCGGCTTTGAGCACAACTTGCAGAGCCTGCGCGTGGTGGATCGGCTGGAGGAACGCTATCCAGCCTTCGACGGGCTCAATCTGACTTTCGAGACGCGCGAGGGCATCCTCAAACATTGCTCGCGGGCCCATGCCGAGCAGATTGAAGCCGTGGAGCCTGGGGGCGTGGGCTCGCGTTTCCTGAATCGCACACAACCCAGCCTGGAGGCGCAGCTGTGCAATCTGGCCGATGAAATCGCCTACAACGCCCACGACATAGACGATGGCGTGCGCTCGGGCCTGATCACCCTGGAACAGATGGAGTCCGTCAGCCTTTTCGAAGGGTATCGCCTGCAGGCGCTGCGCGAGCATCCACGGCTTGAGGAGGCCGATGCGGGGCGAAGGCTACTCTACGAGACCATACGCCGCATGCTCAGTGCACAGGTCTACGACGTGATCGAGACCACGCAAAAAGAGCTCGCACGCTTGCGGCCGCAGAGCGTTGCTGAAGTTCGCCATCTGCCGGCGTTGATGTCTTTCAGTGCCGAAATGCGCGAGCGTTCGATCACGCTCAAAAAATTCCTGTTCCAGAACCTGTACCGCCACCCGAATGTGATGCAGACCACCGGGCTGGCGCGTCAGGTCATCCTGGAACTCTTCGACTGCTACCGCCAGCTGCCTGGGGAAATGCAGTCCGGACATGCTGCGCGAGCACGTGCCGCCCAGGGTGCTGAGGATTCCGAGAGTGTCATGCTGCGTGTGGTGGCTGACTACATTGCCGGCATGACCGACCGATTTGCGGGCCGTGAACATGAGCGGCTCACCGGCAAGAGGTTGTGGGGATGAAGCGCCAGGGTGTTCATGCGGCCTATGTGGTGATTGCCGCCGGCGTGGCCGCTGCCCTGCACGTAGGCAAGCTTTCGCCGGCCCTGCCTGTGCTGGAGCGGGCGCTGGGTGTGACCTTGCTGCAGGCCGGTTTTCTGCTTTCCCTCGTGCAGCTGGCCGGCATGGTCCTGGGGCTGGCGGTCGGCCTTGCGGCCGACGGCCTGGGTCTGCGGCGCAGCATGCTCAGCGGTTTGTTATTGCTGTCGCTGGCTTCCTTGCTGGGCGGCTGGGCCCAGGATGCCTACACGCTGCTGGCATTGCGTGCGCTGGAAGGGTTGGGGTTCCTGCTGGTCTCCATGCCGGCGCCCAGCCTGATCCGTCATCTGGTGGACCCGCAGCGCATGAGTGTCATGC
This sequence comes from uncultured Hylemonella sp., assembly GCA_963512175.1. Lineage (GTDB taxonomy): Bacteria > Pseudomonadota > Gammaproteobacteria > Burkholderiales > Burkholderiaceae_C > Hylemonella. The sequence continues at coordinate 330,604 of CAUPLI010000002.1, forward strand.
TCGGGTTCTGGGGCACCTACATGCCGCTGGGTACGGCGCTTGCTTTGTTGTGTGGGCCTTGGGTCATCGCGCTGAGCGGGTGGGAGTTCTGGTGGTGGGGCCTGGCCGCGCTGACGCTGGGGATGGCCTGGTGGGTGTGGCGCGTCGTTCCCTCGGACCGACTGCGAACCCTGCCCCCGGTTCCGGTCGCTGTCTCAACACAGCGTGCCTGGGTCCTGCGCCTGAGCCAGACCCTTAGCGCTCCGGGCCCCTGGCTGGTGGCTCTCAGCTTTGCCGTGTACTCAGGGCAGTGGCTGGCGGTGATCGGTTTCTTGCCCACCATCTACGCGCAGGCAGGTGTTGCCGGTGGTGTCAGTGCCGTGCTGACAGCGCTGGTTGCGGCCGTGAACATGGTGGGAAATATTGCATCGGGGCGTCTGCTGGGTCGCGGTGTGCGTCCGCAAGTGCTGCTTTACACCGGCTTTGTGGTCATGGGCCTGGGGACACTGCTGGCCTTTTTTGTGTGGCCACTGGCGGCTGAGGGTACGGGGCTGCCGGTCTCGGTGCGTTTCGTCGCTGTGCTGGTTTTCTCCATGGTGGGGGGCATGATTCCCGGGACCTTGTTTTCGCTGGCGGTACGCCTGGCGCCAGGAGAGGGAACGGTCTCCACCACGGTTGGCTGGATGCAGCAGTGGGCCTCGCTGGGTCAATTCGTCGGGCCGCCTCTGGTGGCCTGGGTTGCCAGCGGCGCAGGTGGCTGGCACTGGACCTGGGTCGTGACGGGTGCCTGTTCAGGCATAGGCTTGCTGCTGGCCTGGCGCCTGGGCCTTAGGATCAGGGTATGACGTTATCACAGGATGTTCTCCCCACCGCCTTGGCAGACGCTGTCCGGCAGGACATGCAGGTCTGGCTGGAGCGTGCCGTGATCGGCCTCAACCTCTGCCCGTTTGCCAAGAGCGTGCACGTCAAGGGGCAGATCCACTGGGTCGTGAGCCCAGCCCGCGATGTGCAGGCCGTTCGAAACGATCTGGTGCGCGAGTTGCAGGAACTGCAGGCCAGCGATCCTGCACAAAGAGATACCACCTTGCTGGTGCTGCCTTTGTGTTTCGCGGATTTTCTCGATTTCAATGATTTCCTGGCGCAAGCCGACGCGGTTCTGGTCGAGCTGGGGCTGCAGGGTGAACTGCAGATCGCCAGTTTCCACCCGCAGTTCCAGTTTGCCGGCACGGGCGCCGACGACATCAGCAACTACACCAATCGTGCGCCTTATCCCACCCTGCATCTCTTGCGCGAAGCCAGCATCGACCGGGCTGTCGAGGTTTTCCCTGAGGCGGAGGCCATCTATGAGAAGAACATGCAGGTCCTGGAACAACTAGGACATGCTGGGTGGGACGACCTGGGCATTGGTCGCCGCGCCAAAAGCGTCAAGCCCGAAGGCGGAACCGGAGGTGATGCATGACACAAGGACAGCTCAAAGACCGCAAGCCCGGCCAAGCGAAGGGGGAGCTTGCACAAGCGCAACCGCTGGCCCCCGAGATCCGCCCCGGGCAATCGATCGAACTGCTCAAGGAACTGCACATCCTCACACGCGAGGGCAAGCTCAACCAGGATTCCCGGCGCAAGCTCAAGCAGGTTTACCACCTCTTCCGCTTCATTGAAGAGATCTTGCTGGACTTGCAGGCGCAGAGGAAAGGCCGTGCGCCGGATGAGCGCGGGATCACGCTGGCAGACCACGGCGCCGGCAAATCCTATCTGGGGTTCATCATCTACGACCTCTTTTTCAAGCAGAACCCGAGCGGGCATGTCTATGGCATCGAGACCCGGCCGGACCTGGTGCAGAAGTCGCGCGAGCTGGCGGGGCGGCTGGGTTTTGGGCGCATGTCCTTTCTCAACCTCAGCGTGGCCGAGTCCATGCAGGCCAGCGAACTGCCTGCGAGCATCGACATCGTGACGGCATTGCACGCCTGTGACACGGCCACCGACGATGCCATTGCCTTCGGCTTGCAGAAGCGGGCGCTTTACATGGTGCTGGTGCCCTGCTGCCAGGCCGAGGTGGCGCGGACCTTGAATTCCGGAAAGGCCCTGTCCTTGTCGCGTACGCCGCTGGCAGAGTTGTGGCGCCATCCCCTGCATACCCGGGAAATGGGCAGCCAGATCACCAACGTGTTGCGCTGCCTTTACCTGGAAGCCATGGGCTACCAGGTGACTGTGACGGAACTCGTGGGCTGGGAGCACAGTCTCAAGAACGAACTCATCATTGCGCGGCACACCGGACAGCGCAAACGTGCGGCGGCCCAGCGCCTGCAGGCGATACTTGAGGAGTTCGGATTGACGGACCTGCTGTTAAGCCGCTTCCGTTTGCCGGAGGGTCAACCGCCGGTGCCGTCTGGCGTTGTCTGAAGATGCGGCCTGATGGTGCAGGCATGCAATTTTTATTGAGGATGGAATCATGAAGAAGCTTTGGATGTGGAGTTTCGTGCTGGCGCTGGCCGGTTGTGCGAGCAGCAGCCCGGACGTGATCCAGCGCGGCGACGCCCAGCGCTTGTCCACCGTGGTCGACGCAGTGGTGCTTTCGGTGCGTACGGTGACGGTGGAGGGCAACCAGTCGGGCGTGGGCGCCGCGACGGGGGGCGTGGTCGGTGGCATTGCCGGTTACGGTGCCGGCAGCGGGCAACGCGAGGCGCAGATCATCGGCATCCTGGGCGCGGCCGCTGGCGCCGTGGCTGGCAACGTGATCGAGCGTGCGGGCACACGCGAAGAGGCCTACGAAATTCTCGTTCAACTCAAGAATGGCGAACGGCGTGCCCTTGTGCAGGCCAAGGGCGAAGAGGTGTTCCAGCCGGGTGAGGCGGTCATCCTGATCACCACCAGTGGCAAGGTACGCGTGGCCAAGGCGCCTAAACAATAAACGGGGCCAGAACCAACTTATGATGGTGCGGCCACCCGTCCCGCACCATCATGGCCCGTCTTCCCCGTCTCAGCGTTCCAGGTTATCCGCATCACGTCATCCAGCGTGGCAATAACCGGCAGGCCATTTTCCTGGCCGACGCCGATCGCTTGCGCATGCTGGAGCTGATCGAGGACAATGCGCGCCAGCACGACGTGGCCGTCCATGCCTATGTGCTCATGGGCAACCATTTCCATCTGCTGCTGACGCCCCAGACGAGCGATGGCCTGTCTCGTCTGATGCAGGCGGTCGGTCGTCGCTACGTGCGCTATTTCAACGACAGCCACGGCCGTAGCGGGACCTTGTGGGAGGGGCGCTACAAGTCCACCCTGATCGAGGCCGAGAGCCATTTGCTGGCCTGCATGGCCTACATCGACCTGAACCCGGTACGCGCCGGTCTGGTGACGCTGGCTCGCGACTATCCTTGGTCCAGCCATGCGCACTATGCCGGCTTGCGGGTAGACCGCATGGTGACACCCCATCCGCTCTATTGGGAGTTGGGCAACACTCCCTTTGCACGCGAGGCTGCATATGCCAAGCTGGTGCAGGAGGGACTGAGCCCCCAACAACAACTGGCCTTGACCGAGTCGGCTCTGAGGGGATGGGCGCTTGGAAGCCCCGACTTCATGGCGGCACTGCAGAAGAAAACCGAGCGTCGCCTCAGCAAGGCGCATCCTGGTCGCCCCATTTCCAGGGCTTCGCCGTCCGACTGACCTTCTTCATTCATGGCCTGGCGGTGGCCCGGCTGCATTTAATATGTCCCTAATTATTTACCGAATGAAAATGTCAGGAAATAATAAGGATCTGACCCCAATTATTTCCCTTGGAAATATTGTTGCAGTGCACTATGCTAACGACCCCTGCGAAATATTTAGGAGTGCGCCATGACCACGGCTGCCGAGATTCAGCATCTCCAAGAAAACGGTTTGTATTCGAGCACCAACGAACATGACGCCTGCGGCGTGGGTTTCGTGGCGCACATCAAGGGCCACAAGAGCCATGACATCGTCCAGGGCGCACTCAAGATTCTCGAAAACCTGGACCACCGGGGTGCCGTCGGTGCTGACAAGCTCATGGGCGACGGCGCGGGCATACTGATTCAGCTGCCTGACGCCTTGTACCGCGAGGAAATGGCCAAGCAGGGCGTGACCCTGCCACCGCCCGGTGAATACGGCATCGGCATGATCTTCCTGCCCAAGGAGCACGCATCCCGGCTGGCTTGTGAGCAGGAGATGGAGCGCGCCATCAAGACCGAAGGCCAGGTGCTGCTGGGCTGGCGTGACGTGCCGGTGAATCGCGACATGCCCATGTCGCCCACCGTGCGCGAGAAGGAGCCCATCCTGCGCCAGGTTTTCATTGGCCGCGGCAGCAATGTGATCGTGCAGGACGCGCTGGAGCGCAAGCTCTTTGTCATTCGCAAGACAGCCAGCGCCGCCATCCAGAACCTGCAGCTCAAGCACAGCAAGGAATATTACGTTCCGAGCATGTCCAGCCGCACGGTGGTCTACAAGGGCCTGCTGCTGGCTGATCAGGTGGGCACCTACTTCCTGGACCTGCAGGACAAGCGCTGCGTCTCGGCCCTGGGCCTGGTGCACCAGCGTTTCTCCACCAATACCTTCCCGGAGTGGCCGCTGGCCCACCCCTACCGTTATGTCGCCCACAACGGCGAGATCAACACCGTCAAGGGCAACTACAACTGGATGAAGGCGCGCGAAGGCGTGATGTCCTCGCCGGTGCTGGGCGAAGACCTGCAGAAGCTCTACCCGATCAGCTTCGCCGGTCAGTCCGATACCGCCACCTTCGACAACTGTCTCGAACTGCTGACCATGGCGGGCTATCCGATCAGCCAGGCCGTGATGATGATGATCCCCGAGCCGTGGGAACAGCACACCACCATGGACGAGCGCCGCAAGGCCTTCTATGAGTATCACGCTGCCATGCTGGAACCCTGGGACGGCCCGGCCTCCATCGTGTTCACCGACGGCCGCCAGATCGGCGCAACGCTGGACCGCAATGGCCTGCGCCCCTCGCGTTACTGCATCACTGATGACGACCTCGTCATCATGGGTTCCGAATCCGGCGTGCTGCCGGTGCCCGAGAACAAGATCGTGCGCAAGTGGCGCCTGCAGCCCGGCAAGATGTTCCTGATCGATCTGGAACAGGGCCGCATGATCGACGACGAGGAGCTCAAGTCCAACCTCGCCAACAGCAAACCCTACAAGCAGTGGATCGAGAACCTGCGCATCCGTCTGGACGATGTGAGCCAGCCGGTGGCCGGCGAAGGCGAGAGCACGGTGAAGGGGCCGGTCGCAGAGTCGGCGTCCCTGGGCCTGGAGCACGTGGCGCCCACCTTGCTGGATCGCCAGCAGGCCTTCGGCATGACGCAGGAAGACATCAAGTTCCTGATGGCTCCCATGGCCGTGAACGGCGAGGAAGGCATCGGCTCCATGGGCAACGACAGCCCGCTGGCCGTGCTGTCGGACAAGAACAAGCCGCTGTACAACTACTTCAAGCAGCTGTTCGCACAGGTGACCAACCCGCCGATCGATCCGATCCGCGAAGCCATCGTGATGTCGCTGGTGTCCTTCATCGGCCCCAAGCCGAATTTGCTGGACATCAACCAGATCAACCCGCCCATGCGCCTCGAAGTGAGCCAGCCCATTCTGGACTTCACCGACATGGCCAAGCTGCGCAATATCGAAACCACCACGCAGGGCAAGTTCCGCAGCGCCACGCTGGATATCACGTATCCGCTGGCCTGGGGCCACGAGGGCGTGGAAGCCAAGCTGGCGTCGCTGTGCGCCGAAGCTGTGGACGCGATCAAGGGCGGCAAGAACATCCTGATCATCAGCGATCGTGCCGTCAGCGCTGCGCAGGTGGCCATTCCTGCGCTGTTGGCCCTGTCGGCCATCCACCAGCATCTGGTGCGCGAGGGCTTGCGCACTTCCGCCGGCCTGGTGGTGGAGACCGGCACCGCGCGTGAAGTGCATCACTTCGGCGTGCTGGCCGGCTATGGTGCCGAAGCGGTGCACCCCTACCTCGCGATGGAAACCCTGGCTGCCATGCATCAGGACCTGCCGGGCGACCTGAGCGCCGACAAGGCCATCTACAACTACATCAAGGCAATCGGCAAGGGCCTGTCCAAGATCATGTCCAAGATGGGCGTGTCGACCTATATGAGCTACTGCGGTGCCCAGCTGTTCGAAGCCATCGGCATCAACGACGCAACCATCGAGAAATATTTCACTGGCACGCCCAGCCGCGTGGGAGGCATCGGCGTCTTCGAGATGGCCGAGGAAGCCATCCGCATGCACAAGGCCGCGTACAGCAATGATCCGGTGCTGGCTACCATGCTGGACACCGGTGGCGAATACGCTTGGCGCACCCGCGGCGAAGAGCATATGTGGACGCCGGACGCCATCGCCAAGCTGCAGCACAGCACGCGTGCCAACAGCTTCAGCACCTACAAGGAATACGCTCAAATCATCAACGACCAGAGCAAGCGTCACATGACCTTGCGCGGCCTGTTCGAGTTCAAGCTGGATCCGGCCAAGGCCATTCCGGTCGAGGAGGTCGAGCCGGCCAGCGAGATCGTCAAGCGCTTCGCCACGGGCGCCATGTCGCTGGGCTCCATCTCCACCGAAGCCCATGCCACTCTGGCTGTGGCCATGAACCGCATCGGCGGCAAGAGCAACACCGGCGAAGGCGGCGAAGACCCGGCGCGCTACCGCAACGAACTCAAGGGCATCCCGATCAAGAAGGGCGAGACCCTCAAGAGCGTGATTGGCGCCGAGCAGGTCGAAGTCGACATTGCGCTGGAAGACGGCGACTCGCTGCGCTCCAAGATCAAGCAGGTGGCCTCGGGCCGTTTTGGCGTCACCGCTGAGTACCTGTCCAGCTCCGACCAGATCCAGATCAAGATGGCCCAGGGCGCCAAGCCGGGCGAGGGCGGCCAGCTGCCGGGCGGCAAGGTGTCGAACTACATCGGTCGCCTGCGCCATTCGGTGCCGGGCGTGGGTCTGATCTCGCCGCCGCCGCACCACGACATCTACTCGATCGAGGATCTGGCTCAGTTGATCCACGACCTGAAGAACGTGGCTCCGCATGCCAGCGTCAGCGTCAAGCTGGTGTCCGAGATCGGTGTGGGGACCATCGCTGCGGGTGTGGCCAAGTGCAAGAGCGACCACGTGGTGATCGCTGGCCATGACGGCGGCACGGGCGCTTCGCCCTGGTCCTCCATCAAGCACGCCGGCAGCCCCTGGGAGATCGGCCTGGCCGAGACCCAGCAGACCCTGGTGCTCAACCGCCTGCGCGGCCGCATCCGTGTGCAGGCCGACGGCCAGATGAAAACCGGCCGTGACGTCGCCATCGGCGCCCTGCTGGGGGCCGACGAGTTCGGCTTCGCCACCGCGCCGCTGGTGGTCGAGGGCTGCATCATGATGCGCAAGTGCCACCTGAACACCTGTCCGGTCGGGGTGGCCACGCAGGACCCCGTGCTGCGCAAGAAGTTCTCGGGCAAGCCCGAGCACGTGGTGAACTTCTTCTTCTTCATCGCCGAGGAAGTGCGCCAGATCATGGCGCAGCTGGGCATCCGCAAATTCGATGAGATGATCGGCCGTGCCGACCTCTTGGACGTGCGCAAAGGCCTGGAGCACTGGAAGGCCCGTGGCCTGGACTTCAGCCGTCTGTTCGCGATGCCCATCGTGCCCGCCGGTGTGCCTGTTTTCCATGTCGCCGAGCAGGAACACGGCCTGGAGAAGAGCCTGGACCGGGTGCTGATCGAGAAATCCAGGGCTGCCATCGACAAGGGTGAGAAGGTCCAGTTCATGGAAGTGGTGCGCAACGTCAACCGCTCGGTGGGCGCCATGCTCTCGGGCGCGCTGACCAAGGTGCACCCGGAAGGCCTGGCGGACGACACCCTGCGCATCCAGCTCGAAGGCACGGGCGGCCAGTCCTTTGGCGCCTTCCTGGCGCGCGGCATCACGCTCTACCTGATCGGCGATGCCAACGACTACACCGGCAAAGGCCTGTCAGGTGGCCGTATCGTGGTGCGCCCGAGCATCGATTTCCGCGGCGAATCCACCCGCAACATCATCGTCGGTAACACCGTGATGTACGGCGCCACGAGTGGCGAGGCCTTCTTCAGCGGCGTGGCTGGCGAGCGTTTTGCCGTGCGCCTCTCGGGGGCCAACGCCGTGGTCGAAGGCACGGGTGACCATGGCTGCGAGTACATGACGGGCGGTACGGTGGCCGTGCTGGGCAAGACCGGCCGCAACTTCGCTGCCGGCATGAGCGGCGGCCTGGCCTACGTCTACGACGAGGATGGCCAGTTCGCCGCGCGCTGCAACACCGCCATGGTGTCGCTGGACAAGGTGCTGCCGGCGGCCGAGCAGGAAAAGAACATCCCGCGCGCCATCTGGCACCGCGACCAGACCGACGAGGCCCAGCTCAAGAAGCTGCTGGAAGACCACCACCGCTGGACCGGTAGCAAGCGCGCACGCGAGCTGCTGGACCACTGGAGCGAGGCCCGCGCCAAGTTCGTCAAGGTGTTCCCGAACGAGTACAAGCGTGCCCTGGGCGAGATCAACGCCAGGAAGGTTGACGCTGCTCCGGCCAAGGTGGCTGCCAAAAAAGAAGCCGCTGCGGCCAAGTAAGAAGAAGGACGAAGGAAAGAATCATGGGAAAAGTCACCGGCTTCATGGAGTACGAGCGTGTCGAGGAGGGGTATGCGCCCGTCACGCAGCGCGTCAAGAACTACAAGGAATTCGTGATCGGCCTGAGCGATGAGCAGGCCAAGGTGCAGGGCGCGCGCTGCATGGATTGCGGCACGCCTTTCTGCAACAGCGGCTGCCCGGTCAACAACATCATTCCGGACTTCAACGACCTGGTCTACCGGGGCGACTGGAAGAATGCGATCGAGGTGCTGCACTCCACCAACAACTTCCCGGACTTCACGGGGCGCGTCTGTCCCGCACCCTGCGAGGCGGCCTGCACGCTGAACATCAATGACGATGCGGTGGGCATCAAATCCATCGAGCACGCCATCATTGACAAGGCGTGGGCCCAAGGCTGGGTCAAGCCGCAGCCGGCGGCTGTCAAGACCGGCAAGAAGATCGCCGTCGTGGGCTCCGGTCCCGCCGGCATGGCTGCTGCCCAGCAGCTGGCACGGGCCGGCCACGCCGTGACCGTGTTCGAGAAGAACGACACCATCGGTGGGCTGCTGCGTTTCGGCATCCCGGACTTCAAGTTCGACAAGTCGCACATCGACCGCCGGGTGAAGCAGATGGAAGCCGAGGGTGTGGTGTTCAAGACCAACGTCATGGTCGGCGAACTGCCCAAGGACTCCAAGGTCACCAACTGGGCCAAGGAAACGGTCAGCCCCGTGCAACTCCAGAAGGAGTTTGATGCGGTCGTGCTGGCCGGTGGCGCCGAAGCTTCGCGCGACCTGCCCGTGCCGGGGCGTGACCTTGATGGCATCCATTTCGCCATGGAGTTCCTGCCGATGCAGAACCGCATCAACGCGGGCGGCAAGATCAAGGACCAGATCATGGCCACGGGCAAACACGTCATCGTGATCGGCGGCGGTGACACCGGCTCCGACTGCGTGGGCACCAGCAACCGCCATGGCGCGGCCAGCGTGACCCAGTTCGAAGTGATGCCCCAGCCGCCCGAGCAGGAGAACAAGCCTCTGGTCTGGCCCTACTGGCCGCTCAAGCTGCGCACCAGCTCCAGCCACGAAGAGGGCTGCGCCCGCGAGTTCGCCGTCTCGACCAAGGAATTCATCGGCAAGAACGGCAAGGTCACGGGCCTGAAGACCGTACACGTCGAGTTCAAGGACGGCAAGTTCGTCGAGATTCCCGGTACCGAGAAGGAATACAAGGCCGATCTGGTGCTGCTGGCCATGGGCTTCGTCAGCCCGGTGGCGACGATCCTCGATGCCTTTGGCGTGAGCAAGGATGGCCGCGGCAATGCCAAGGCCAGCACGGACTTCCAGGGTGGTTACGTCACCAGCGCACCCAAGGTCTTTGCGGCAGGGGACATCCGTCGCGGCCAGAGCCTGGTCGTCTGGGCGATCCGCGAGGGTCGCCAGGCTGCCCGTGCGGTCGATGAATTTCTGATGGGGGCGAGCGACCTGCCTCGGTAAGGCGTCCCTCGCAAATCGCCCCAAGGGCGTTCTAGGAATTGCGGGCTGCCCGCCCGCAAAGCGCGAGGGCAGCCAGGCGGCGCGTGCCGTCGACGAGTTCCTGGTGGGGGTCAGTACCCTGCCGCGCTGACCAGGCGCTTTGCCGTATGATGCAAAAGCCGGAACACGCCGGCTTTTGCATTTTTATGGCTGCATCATCAGACACTCCCTTGGTCGAGCTGCGCAACGTCACCTTTGGCTACAGTGACCGGGTCATTCTTGACAACGTCAACCTGAGCGTGCCGCGTGGCAAGGTCACAGCCCTGATGGGGGCCTCCGGCGGCGGCAAGACCACCGTTCTGCGCCTGATTGGCGGGCAGAATCTGGCCCAGCAGGGCGAAGTGCTGTTCGATGGCGAGGATGTGACCCGCATGGACCAGCGCCAGCTCTATCTGGCGCGACGCCGCATGGGCATGCTGTTCCAGTTCGGCGCCCTGTTTGCCGACCTCAGCGTGTTCGAGAACGTGGCCTTCCCCTTGCGCGAGCATACCGATCTGACCGAGGAACTGGTTCGCCACCTCGTGCTGATGAAGCTCAATGCCGTCGGCTTGCGCGGTGCGCGCGATCTCATGCCCAGCGAGGTCTCGGGCGGCATGGCGCGGCGCGTGGCGCTGGCGCGGGCCATCGTGCTCGACCCCGAACTCGTGATGTATGACGAACCGTTCGCCGGGCTGGACCCGATTTCCCTGGGCACGGCCGCGCAGCTGATCCGTCGTTTGAATGATGCCATGGGACTGACCAGCATCGTCGTGTCGCACGACCTGGAGGAAACCTTCCAGATTGCCGATCAGGTGGTGATTCTGGCCAACGGCGGCATCGCGGCCCAGGGCACGCCGGATGAGGTGAAGCGCTCGACGGATCCCCTGGTGCAGCAGTTCGTGCAGGCCCAGGCCGAGGGGCCGGTGCATTTCCATTACCCAGGTCCCAGCGTGGAGCAGGATTTCGGGGAGGTTCAGGCATGAGCTGGTGGCGCCCATCCGATGTCGGTTATGCCGTGCGGCGCAAGCTCGATGACATGGGCTACGCGACGCGGCTGTTCTTTCGTCTGGTACGGCTGGCCGGCCCCACCTTCAAGCGCCTGGGCCTGGTGCGCGATCAGGTGCATTTCCTGGGCAACCACTCTCTGGCGATCATCGTGGTCTCGGGCCTGTTCGTGGGTTTCGTGCTGGGCCTGCAGGGCTACTACATCCTGGTGGACTACGGCTCGACCGAGGCGCTGGGCCAGATGGTGGCCCTGAGCCTGGTGCGCGAACTCGGCCCGGTGGTGGCGGCCTTGCTGTTTGCCGGCCGTGCCGGTACCTCGCTGACCGCCGAGATCGGTCTGATGAAGGCTGGCGAGCAACTCAGCGCCATGGAAATGATGGCAGTCGACCCGGTTCGCCGCATCCTGGCGCCGCGCTTCTGGGGCGGCGTGATCGCCATGCCTCTGCTGGCCGCCGTGTTCAGCGCGGTGGGCGTGATGGGTGGCTGGCTGGTCGGCGTGGTCATGATCGGCGTCGATCCGGGGGCCTTCTGGAGCCAGATGCAGGGTGGTGTCGATGTCTGGCAGGACGTGGGCAATGGCGTGGTGAAAAGCATCGTGTTCGGCTTCACGGTGAGCTTCGTGGCCCTGCTGCAAGGTTATGAGGCGCAGGCGACGCCTGAAGGCGTGTCGAGTGCCACCACGCGGACCGTGGTGATGGCCTCGCTGGCGGTTCTGGGTCTGGATTTCATCCTGACGGCAATGATGTTTACGATTTGAGGAGGGTGTGGTGCAACGCTCGAAAAATGATGTGTGGGTTGGCCTGTTTGTCCTGATCGGCGCGGGCGCCATCCTGTTCCTGGCGCTGCAGGCCGCCAATCTGCTGAACCTGAGCTTCCAGTCCACCTACCGCGTCGAGGCACGGTTCGACAACATCGGGGGACTCAAGCCCAAGGCGGCCATCAAGAGTGGTGGCGTGGTGGTGGGCCGCGTCGAGGGAATCACCTTCGATGACAAGACGTTCCAGGCCCGCGTGGTGCTGGCCATGGAGAGCCGCTACAAATTCCCCAAGGACAGCTCGCTCAAGGTCCTGACCAGTGGTCTGCTGGGGGATCAGTACATCGGCATCGAAGCCGGCGCCGAGGAGAAGAACCTGGCCGCAGGCGACGTCATTTCCTCTACTCAGTCGGCCATCGTGCTGGAAAACCTGATCGGCCAGTTCATCTACAACAAGTCGGCTGAAGGCGCTGGGCCGAACGCGCCCAAGAAATGACGCTGGCGGGTTGTTTCCAACCGGGCCGGTCAGTTCTACAGTCCTGGCTGCTACGCCTGCTGGCGCTGGGGCTGGGCTTGCTCATGACCGGCTGCGCGACCGGTCCGCAGGCCCATCCCGCTGACCCTCTGGAACCCTGGAACCGGGGTGTCTACAAGTTCAACGATGCGCTCGATCGCGCCGTGCTCAAGCCGGTGGCCACGGTTTACCAGGAGTCCACGCCTGAACTGCTGCGCAGGGGCATTGGCAACTTCTTCGCCAACCTCGAGGATGCCTGGACCACGGTCAACAGCGTGCTGCAGCTCAAGGGGCAGGCTGCCGGCGAGAGTTTCACCCGTTTCTGGGTGAATTCTTTCTTCGGGCTGGCGGGTGTGCTGGACGTGGCCAGCGAGATGCAGATCCCGCGCCACAACGAGGATTTCGGCCAGACCCTGGGTTATTGGGGGGTGGGGGCGGGGCCTTATGTCATGCTGCCCTTGCTGGGGCCCTCTACGGTGCGCGATACTGCTGCCCTGCCCGCGGAGTGGCGTGGTGACCTCGTGACCCATATCGAGGATGTGCCCACGCGTAACACGCTGATCGGCGTGCGCGTGGTTCACAAGCGGGGCCGCCTGCTCAAGCAGGAAGGCCTGCTTGAAGGGGCCGCTCTGGACAAATATACTTTCCTGCGCGACGCCTATCTGCAGCATCGGCGCAATCTCGTCTATGACGGAAACCCGCCCGAAGAGCCGATGATCGAAGATGTCGAGACGGACGGGGATGAAACTGCCAAGTGATGTCTTTCGTGTCGGCTGGGAGATGCCGGCGGGCGTTACGGTGAGGTCGGCATCCAGCCGGCGCATTGCCTGTGTTCTGGAGTGTTACACCATGCAACGACGAGTTTTCCATCGCCTGCTGGCCGCCTGTGCCGCCATGGCCATTTTTCTGGCACCGGCCCTGACGCCTGCCTGGGCGGCCGACGAAGGCGCTGATGTCGTGATCCTGAAGCTGTCGAACGAGGTGCTCGACAGCATCAAGGCCGATGCAGCCATCAAGAACGGCGACATCAATCGCCTGATTGCCCTGGTCGACAGCAAGATCATGCCCAACGTGAATTTCCAGCGCATGACGGCGGCCTCGGTCGGGCCCGGCTGGCGCCAGGCCACCCCGGAGCAGAAGAAGCGCCTGCAGGAGGAATACAAGATCCTGCTGGTGCGAACCTACGCCGGCGCCCTTTCACAGGTCAACGACATGACGGTATCCCTCAAGCCCATGCGTGCGACGCCCGAGGACAAGGAAGTCGTGGTCCGCACGGAAGTCAGGGGCAAGGGCAATCCTGAACCCGTGCAGCTTGACTACCGCCTGGAGAAAACCCCGGGCGAAGGCAGGGGCTGGAAGATCTACAACCTCAATGTCATGGGCGTCTGGCTAGTGGAAACCTACCGCAGCCAGTTCGCCCAGGAGGTCCATGCCAAGGGCATCGACGGCCTGATTGCCTCGCTGGTCGAGCGCAACAAGGCCAATGCCAGGAAGGCCTGATCATGCTGGTCCTGCCTTCTGAACTGACCCACAAACAGGCCACGGCCTGCCTGCGCATGCTGGTGCAGGGCCTGCCTTCGCAGACCGGTGCTGCGGTGCTGGTGGACGCGGCTTCGCTCCAACGCTTCGACTCCTCCGCCCTGTCCGTGCTGCTGGAATTCCGCCGTGCCAGTCTGAAGCGTGGCAAGGGTTTCGAAATCCGCAACCTTTCCTCCCGCCTGGTCGATCTGGCCCGCCTCTACGGGGTAGCCGAACTGCTGTTGCCGACCGCCTGAGCGTGGGGGCTCTTGTGAGCGCCTAAAATAGCGGGTTCCCATGCCCGCCATCTCCTTCCAGTCCGTCACCCGGCACTACCCGCTCGCCCGCGGTCCCAAGGGCGCCACCTTCGCCGCTCTGGATGATGTCAGCCTGGACATCGAGGAGGGCGAGTTCTTCGGCCTGCTCGGCCCCAATGGCGCGGGCAAGACCACCCTGATCAGCATCCTCGCCGGCCTGGTGCGTGCCAGCAGCGGCAAAGTCTCCGTGCTGGGCCATGACGTGCAGGCCGACTACGCCCAGGCGCGCAAGCTGCTCGGCGTGGTGCCCCAGGAGCTGGTGTTCGATCCCTTCTTCAATGTGCGCGAGACCTTGCGCATCCAGTCCGGCTATTTCGGTGTCAAGAACAACGACGCCTGGATCGACGAACTGCTGGACAGCTTGGGCCTGGCTGACAAGGCCCAGGCCAATATGCGCCAGCTCTCCGGCGGCATGAAGCGGCGTGTGCTGGTGGCCCAGGCCCTGGTGCACAAGCCGCCGGTCATCGTGCTGGACGAGCCCACGGCCGGCGTGGACGTGGAGTTGCGCCAGACACTCTGGCAGTTTGTCGCCCGGCTCAACCGCGAAGGGCACACGGTGCTGCTGACCACCCATTACCTGGAAGAGGCCGAGGCCCTGTGCGGCCGGATCGCCATGCTCAAGGCGGGCCGGGTGGTGGCGCTGGAACGCACCAGCGAATTGCTCAAGACCGCGTCCAGCCATGTGCTGCGCATGAAAATCGAGGGCCAGCTGCCGGCCGACCTGGCCGCGCAGGCGCGGGTGACCGGACGCATCGTGCAGTTCCCGGCGCATGACGCGCGCGAGATCGAGACCTACCTGGCCGCCGTGCGCGAGGCCGGGGTGATCGTGGACGACGTCGAGATCACCAAGGCCGATCTGGAAGACGTCTTTCTCCAGGTGATGGGAGACAAGAAATGAGCGGTTGGCAGACCCTGCTGTACAAGGAAGTGCTGCGCTTCTGGAAGGTCAGTTTCCAGACCATCGCCGCGCCGGTGCTGACCGCCGTGCTCTATCTGCTGATCTTCGGCCATGTGCTGGAAGACCATGTCAAGGTCTACGACCGCATCGGCTACACCGCTTTCCTGATCCCCGGCCTAGTGATGATGAGCGTGTTGCAGAACGCCTTTGCCAACAGCTCGTCCTCGCTGATCCAGAGCAAGATCATGGGCAACCTGGTCTTCCTGCTGCTCACGCCCCTGTCGCACTGGGCCTGGTACCTGGCCTACGTCGGCTCCTCGGTGCTGCGTGGCCTGGTGGTGGGCACGGGGGTGTTCCTGGTGACCTTCTGGTTCACCGACCTCACGATACAGGCGCCCTTGTGGATCCTGGTGTTTGCCGTGCTGGGTGCAGCCCTGCTGGGCTCGCTGGGCCTGATTGCCGGCCTGTGGGCCGAGAAGTTCGACCAGCTGGCGGCCTTCCAGAACTTCGTCATCATGCCCATGACCTTTCTCAGCGGCGTGTTCTATTCCATCCACTCGCTGCCGGCCTTCTGGCAGGGGGTGAGCCATCTCAATCCCTTCTTCTACATGATCGACGGCTTTCGCCACGGCTTCTTTGGGGTGAGTGATGTCTCGCCCTGGTTGAGCCTGACCATCGTGGGTATCGCACTGCTGGGGGTTGGAAGCCTGGCCGTGCAACTGCTGCGGACCGGCTACAAGATACGCGGATAAAGAACATGACTGCAGACGAACTCCAGACCATCATCGCTGCCGGATTGCAGTGCGAGCACATCGAGCTCACGGGTGACGGACGCCATTGGTATGCCACCATTGTCTCGCCCGAGTTCGAGGGCAAGCGCCCCATCCAGCGTCACCAGCGCGTTTATGCCACGTTGGGCCAGAAGATGCAGACCGATGAGGTGCATGCCCTCTCGATGAAAACCTATACGCCGGCCGAATGGGCGGCGCAAGCGAAGTGAGCGACCATGGATAAATTGCTGATACGCGGCGGGCGCGAGCTGCGCGGTGAAGTGCCGATTTCCGGCGCCAAGAACGCGGCCCTGCCCGAGCTTTGTGCTGCCCTCTTGACGGCACAGCCGGTGACGCTGCTCAACGTGCCGCGCCTGCAGGACGTGTCCACCATGCTCAAGCTGATCCGCAACATGGGCGTGCAGGTGGAGCAGGGGCAGGACGGCACGGTACGCATTGATGCTTCCAGGCTGAGTTCGCCCGAGGCGCCCTACGAACTGGTCAAGACCATGCGCGCTTCGGTGCTGGCGCTGGGGCCGCTGCTGGCGCGTTTCGGCGAGGCCACGGTCTCGCTGCCCGGCGGCTGTGCCATCGGCTCGCGCCCGGTGGACCAGCACATCAAGGGCCTGACGGCCATGGGGGCCGAGATCACGGTCGAGCATGGTTACATGATTGCCAAATTGCCCAAGGGCAGGAAACGTCTGCAGGGCGCGCGCATCACGACCGACATGGTGACTGTCACGGGCACCGAGAACCTGTTGATGGCGGCGACCCTGGCCGAAGGCGAGACCATCCTGGAAAACGCGGCACAGGAACCGGAGATTCCGGATCTGGCCGAAATGCTCATCAAGATGGGCGCCAGGATCGAGGGGCATGGTAGCAGCCGCATCCGCATCCAGGGTGTGGAGGCCTTGCACGGCTGTGAGCACCAGGTGGTGGCCGACCGCATCGAGGCGGGCACCTTCCTGTGCGCCGTGGCGGCCACCGGGGGCGACGTCGTGCTCAAGCATGGTCGCGCCGACCACCTGGACGCCGTGATCGAGAAGCTGGTGGCGGCTGGCGCCACCGTCACTGCCTTGCCCGACGGCATCCGCGTGCAGTCGCAGGGCCGCTTGCAGGCGCAGAGTTTCCGCACCACCGAGTACCCGGGTTTCCCCACCGATATGCAGGCCCAGTTCATGGCGCTCAACTGCATCGCCCAGGGCACGGCCAAGGTGACCGAGACCATCTTCGAGAACCGCTACATGCACGTCAACGAACTGGTGCGCCTGGGCGCCAGGATCCAGATCGACGGCAAGGTGGCCGTGATCGAAGGCGTGGAGCATCTCTCGGGCGCCACCGTCATGGCCACCGACCTGCGGGCCTCGGCCAGCCTGGTGATCGCCGGCCTGGTGGCGGAAGGCGAGACCGTGGTGGATCGTATCTATCACCTCGATAGAGGTTACGACCGCATGGAAGCCAAGCTGGCAGCCATCGGCGCGGACATCGAGCGTATCAAGTGAGAAAATAACCAGATGATCACGCTCGCCCTCTCCAAAGGTCGCATCTTCGACGAGACCCTGCCCCTGCTCAAGGCGGCCGGCATCGAGGTGCTGGACGATCCCGAGAAAACCCGCAAGCTCATCCTGGCCACCAACCAGCCCGAGGTGCGCGTGGTGCTGGTGCGTGCCTCCGATGTGCCGACCTATGTGCAGTACGGCGGTGCGGATCTGGGCATCACCGGCCTGGACACGCTGATCGAGCACGGCAGCGACGGGCTCTACCAGCCGCTGGACCTGCAGATCGCCAAGTGTCGCGTGAGCGTGGCCGTGCGCCAGGGCTACGACTATGCTGCCGCCGTGCGCCAGGGCGCACGCCTGCGCGTGGCCACCAAGTACGTGGCCATCGCGCGCGAGTTCTTCGCCGCCAAGGGCGTGCACGTGGACCTGATCAAGCTCTACGGCAGCATGGAGCTGGCCCCGCTGACCGGCCTGGCCGACGCCATCGTCGACCTGGTCTCCACTGGCAACACGCTCAAGGCCAACCATCTGGTCGAGGTCGAGCGCATCATGGACATCAGCTCGCGCCTGGTGGTCAACCAGGCCGCGCTCAAGCTCAATCGAGAACCTATCCGCAAGATCATCGACGCCTTCGGTCAGGCATTGGGGCAGCCATGAGCCTGGTCGCCCGGCCCCTGCGCCTGTCCACTGCGCAAGCTGATTTCGAGTTGCGCTTCAAGGAACGCCAGCACTGGTCCGGCGAGACCGACGCGGCCATCGAGCAGCGCGTGGCCGAGATCCTGGCCGACGTGCGCCAGCGTGGTGACGCGGCCGTGCTCGAGTACACCGCCCGCTTCGACGGTCTGCAGGCTGGCACGCTCAAAGACTTGGAACTGACGCAGGATGAACTGAAAGCCGCTTACGAGGGGCTGCCAGCTGCCCAGCGCGAGGCCCTGACCGCCGCCGCCCAGCGTGTGCGCAGCTACCACGAGGCGCAGAAGCGTGCCAGCGGCGAGAGCTGGAGTTACCGCGATGCCGACGGCACCCTGCTGGGCCAGAAGGTCACGCCGCTGGACCGCGTGGGCATCTACGTGCCCGGGGGCAAGGCCGCCTATCCCTCTTCCGTGCTGATGAACGCGATTCCCGCGCATGTGGCCGGAGTGGGCGAGATCATCATGGTGGTGCCCACGCCGCGTGGCGAGAAAAACCCGCTGGTGCTGGCGGCCGCCTATGTGGCCGGTGTCACGCGTGCCTTCACCATCGGTGGTGCCCAGGCCGTGGCCGCACTGGCCTACGGCACGGCCACCGTGCCCGGCGTGGACAAGATCACCGGGCCAGGCAATGCCTATGTGGCCAGCGCCAAGCGCCGAGTCTTCGGCCAGGTGGGCATCGACATGATCGCCGGTCCCAGCGAGATCCTGGTGCTGGCCGACGGCAGCACACCGGCCGACTGGGTGGCCATGGACCTGTTCTCTCAGGCCGAGCACGACGAGCTGGCGCAGAGCATCCTGCTCTGCCCCGATGCGGCCTACATCGAGGCGGTGCAGCACGAGATCGACCGCCTGCTGCCTCAGATGCCGCGCGCCGAGATCATTGCCAAGTCGCTCAACGGCCGCGGTGCCCTGATCAACACGCGCAGCATGGAAGAGGCCTGCGCCATCAGCAACCGCATCGCACCCGAGCACCTGGAAGTCTCCAGCAGCGAGCCGCATCGCTGGGAGCCGCTGCTCAAGCACGCCGGTGCGATCTTCCTGGGGGCCTACACCAGCGAATCGCTGGGTGATTACTGCGCCGGCCCCAATCACGTGCTGCCCACCAGCGGCACCGCGCGTTTTTCCTCACCGCTGGGCGTCTATGACTTCCAGAAGCGTTCGAGCCTGATCGAGGTCAGCGAAGCCGGCGCGCAGACCCTGGGGCAGATCGCTTCGGTGCTGGCGCACGGCGAAGGCCTGCAAGCCCATGCCCGCGCGGCGGAAATGCGCCTGAAAGACAGCAAGAAATGACAGCCCTCGATCCCAAGCTGCAGCGTCTGATCCGTCAGGACATCCAGGGCATGCATGCCTATGCCGTGCAGGAGTCGGCCGGTCTGGTCAAGCTTGACGCCATGGAGAACCCTTACAGCCTGCCGCCCGCGCTGCAGGCCAAGTTGGGGCAGCGCCTGGGCCAGCTGGCGCTGAACCGCTACCCTGATGGTCGCATCAACGACCTGCGTGCCGCTCTGGCAAGCTACGCCGGCATGCCCGAGGGCTATGACCTGATGCTGGGCAATGGCTCGGACGAACTGATTTCCCTGCTGGCCATGGCTTGTGACGTTCCGGGTGCCTCCATCCTGGCGCCGGTGCCGGGTTTCGTGATGTACGCCATGAGCGCGCAACTGCAGGGCCTGAGCTTCCATGGTGTGCCGCTCACCCCCGAATTCGAGCTCGATGTGACGGCCATGTTGGGCGCCATCGCCAAGCACAAGCCCAGCATCACCTACATCGCCTATCCGAACAACCCCACGGCCAATCTCTGGAACGACACGGCGATCGAGAAGATCATTGCCGCTGTGGGCGAGCAGGGCGGCCTGGTGGTGATGGACGAGGCCTACCAGCCCTTTGCCGCGCGCAGCTGGCTGGAGCGCATCCGCGCCAAGCCGGCGGCCAACAGCCACGTGCTGCTGATGCGCACGCTCTCCAAGTTCGGCCTGGCCGGTGTGCGGCTGGGTTACATGATGGGCCCGGCGGCCTTGATCGCCGAGATTGACAAGGTACGCCCGCCCTACAACGTCAGCGTGCTGAACTACGAGTGCGCCCTGTTCGCGCTGGAGCATGCCGAGGTCTTTGCGGCCCAGGCGCAGGAGATCAAGGCCCAGCGTGCTATGATTTTGGAAGCGTTGAGGGCCTTGCCCGGGGTGCGGGCCTGGAACAGCGACGCCAACATGATCCTGATCCGTGTGCCTGACGTGGCCAAGACCTTCGAAGGCATGAAGGCGCGCAAGGTCCTGGTGAAGAATGTGTCGAAGTTGCACCCCCTGCTGACCAACTGCCTGCGCCTGACGGTGGGCACCCCGCAGGAAAACCAGCTGATGCTGGCCGCGCTGAAAGAATCCTTATGAGCACACCACGTACTGCCGAAGTGTCCCGCAACACCGCGGAGACCCAGATCACCGTCAAGGTCAACCTCGACGGCACCGGCCAGTCGCGTCTGTCTACCGGCATCGGTTTCTTCGACCACATGCTGGACCAGATCGCGCGCCACGGCCTGATCGACCTGGACATCCAGGCCAAGGGCGACCTGCACATCGACGGCCACCACACCGTGGAAGACGTGGGTATCACCCTGGGCCAGGCCGTGGCCAAGGCCGTAGGCGATAAAAAAGGCATCCGCCGTTACGGCCATGCCTATGTGCCCCTGGACGAGGCGCTGTCGCGTGTGGTGATCGATTTCTCCGGCCGCCCCGGCCTGGAGATGCACGTGCCTTTCAAGAGCGGCATGATCGGTACGTTTGACAGCCAGTTGGCCTACGAATTTTTCCAGGGCTTCGTGAACCACGCCTTCGTCACCCTGCACATCGACAACCTGCGTGGCGAGAATGCCCACCACCAGGCCGAGACGGTGTTCAAGGCCTTCGCCCGTGCCCTGCGTGCCGCGTTGGAAATCGATCCGCGCTCGGCCGGTACCATTCCTTCGACCAAGGGATCGCTCTAGTCGTATGACTTCCGGACTGCCGGCCAAGACCGTTGCCGTGGTCGACTACGGCATGGGCAATCTGCGCTCGGTGTCGCAGGCCGTGCAGGCCGCGGCCCAGGGCAGCGGCTGGCACGTGCTCATCACCTCGCGCCCCGACGAGGTGCGTGCGGCGGCCCGCGTTGTGCTGCCGGGGCAGGGCGCCATGCCCGACTGCATGCGTGAACTGCAGGAATCCGGTCTGCGTGATGCTGTGCTGGAGGCCGCCGCCGCCAAGCCCCTGTTCGGTGTCTGCGTGGGCATGCAGATGATGCTGGACCACAGTGCCGAGGGTGATACGCCGGGCCTGGGACTGATCCATGGCGAAGTCGTCAAGTTCGACCTGGCCGGTCGCCTGCAGCCCGATGGAAGCCGCTACAAGGTGCCGCAGATGGGCTGGAACCAGGTTCGGCAGATGGACCCTGGCCAGGGACGCCACCCGGTGTGGGCCGGCGTGCCGGACGGCAGCTACTACTATTTCGTGCACAGTTTCTACGCCCGACCGTCGGATGCGCGCCACAGCGCGGGCGAAGCCGACTACGGTGGCCGCTTCACGGCGGCCATTGCACGCGATAATATTTTTGCGACACAATTCCACCCAGAGAAAAGTGCAGCCCACGGCCTGGCCCTCTATCGCAACTTCCTCCACTGGAACCCCTGATTCTTCGCCCGGTTCAGCCTGAACGCGCGTCAGTCCTAGTCCTTGCCCCAGCATCATGCTTTTAATTCCTGCGATTGACCTGAAAGACGGTCACTGTGTGCGCCTCAAGCAGGGCGATATGGACCAGTCCACCACCTTCGGCGAAGACCCGGCGGTGATGGCGCGCAAGTGGGTGGACAAGGGTGCCCGCCGTCTGCATCTGGTGGACTTGAACGGTGCCTTTGCGGGCCAGCCGAAGAACGAGCTGGCCATCCGCAGCATCCTCAAAGAGGTGGGTAGCGAGATCGACGTGCAGCTCGGCGGCGGCATCCGCGACCTGGACACCATCGAGCGCTACCTGGACGCCGGCCTGCGCTACGTCATCATCGGCACGGCCGCCGTCAAGAACCCCGGCTTCCTGCAGGACGCCTGCACGGCTTTCGGCGGTCACATCATCGTCGGCCTGGACGCCAAGGACGGCAAGGTCGCGACCGACGGCTGGAGCAAGCTGACCCGCCACGAAGTTGTCGACCTGGGCAAGAAGTTCGAGGACTATGGTGTCGAGTCCATCATCTATACCGACATCGGCCGCGACGGCATGCTCTCGGGCATCAACATCGACGCCACGGTCAAGCTGGCCCAGGCCCTGACCATCCCGGTGATTGCCTCCGGTGGCCTGAGCAATATGGCCGACATCGAGGCCTTGTGCGCGGTGGAGAGCGAGGGCGTGGAAGGCGTGATCTGCGGCCGCGCCATCTACACCGGCGACCTCGACTTCGAAGCTGCCCAGATCCGCGCCGACGAACTGAATGGCTGATCCGGCCAGCGACGGCCCCGAGCTGTTCCGCGGTCTACCCTCCCTTGCCCTGAGCCTGCCCAACGGCGACCGCCTGCGGGTCCTGTTGCACGGCGCCCATGTCGTGTCCTGGGTGGCGGCCGGCCGCGAACGTCTTTATCTCAGTCCCCGTAGCGTTTTCGACGGCCGGTCCGCGATACGCGGCGGCGTTCCCATCTGTTTTCCCCAGTTCAACCAGCGCGGGCCGCTGCCC
This sequence comes from uncultured Hylemonella sp., assembly GCA_963512175.1. Taxonomy (GTDB): domain Bacteria; phylum Pseudomonadota; class Gammaproteobacteria; order Burkholderiales; family Burkholderiaceae_C; genus Hylemonella. The sequence goes on from CAUPLI010000002.1 coordinate 353,343, forward strand.
AAGCATGGTTTCGCGCGCAACCTGCCCTGGGTGGCCGACGTGCCGCCCGTGGTCACGCCGGAGGTGGCGCGCATGAGCCTGCGTCTGCCCGCCAGTGCGGCAACGCGGCAGTTCTGGCCCCAGGCTTTCGAGCTCACCCTGGCGCTGGAATTGCGCCCGGCTTGCCTGCAGCTCACCCTGGACGTGCACAACAGGGACGTCGTGCCCCTGAGCTTCACCGGAGCCCTGCACACCTATCTGGCGGTCGATGACATCGCGGCGGTGCAGCTCGCGGGCCTGGAAGGTCAGCCTGAGTGGGATGCGCTGACGGACCGGCATGGGCGAGGGAGTGGCCCCCTGCGGTTCCAGGGGGGATTCGACCGCGTCTATGGCGCCGCGTCTGAGGCGCTGGTCTTGCGCGACGGGCAGCAGCGCTTGCGGATCGAACAAAGTCCCGGTTGGGCCCAGACCGTGGTCTGGAACCCGGGGGCGGAGCTGGCCGCCGCATTGCCCGACCTGCCGGCCGATGGCCATGCCCACATGCTCTGCGTCGAGGCGGCCCAGGTCATGCAGGCCATCGCCGTGCCCGCGGGTGGCACCTGGCAGGGCTGGCAGCGGCTGAGCCTCGCCTGAGGGCGGCGCGCCCGACTCTACAATCCGGGCATGCTGGCCAAACGAATCATTCCCTGCCTGGACGTGACGGGCGGACGCGTCGTCAAAGGCGTCAATTTCGTCGAACTGCGCGATGCCGGGGATCCGGTCGAAATCGCTGCACGCTACAACGAGCAGGGCGCCGACGAACTCACCTTCCTCGACATCACCGCGACCAGCGACGGGCGCGACCTGATCCTGCACATCATCGAGGCTGTGGCCTCCCAGGTCTTCATTCCGCTGACCGTGGGCGGCGGCGTGCGCACGGTCGAGGACGTGCGGCGCCTGCTCAACGCCGGGGCCGACAAGACCAGTTTCAATTCGGCGGCCATCGCCAACCCGCAGGTCATCCGTGATGCCTCGCACAAGTACGGCGCCCAGTGCATCGTGGTGGCCATCGATGCCAAGCGCCGCTATGGCGAGGACCTGCTGGCGCGCGGCGAGGGCTGGGACGTCTACAGCCATGGCGGGCGCAAGAACACGGGGCTGGATGCCGTGGCCTGGGCCCGGCAGATGGCCGAACACGGCGCCGGCGAGATCCTGCTCACCAGCATGGACCGCGACGGCACCAAATCCGGCTTCGACCTGGCACTCACGCGCGCGGTCAGCGATGCCGTCAGCGTGCCGGTCATCGCTTCCGGCGGCGTGGGCAATCTGGACCATCTGGTGGAGGGCATCAAGATCGGCGGCGCCGATGCAGTGCTGGCGGCCAGCATCTTCCATTACGGCGAGTACACCATTGCCCAGGCCAAGGACCGCATGGCCCGCGCTGGCATTCCGGTGCGCATCGAAGCGGTAGCCTGAAAACCAAACCGGACGACAATAAGCGCATGAACTGGCTCGACGAAGTGAAATGGGACGCCCAGGGCCTGGTGCCGGTGATCGCCCAGGAACAGGGCAGCAACGATGTGCTGATGTTTGCCTGGATGAACCGCGAGGCGCTGCAAAAGACGGCCGAGTTGGGTCGTGCGGTCTACTTCAGCCGCTCGCGTGGCAAGCTCTGGTTCAAGGGCGAGGAGTCGGGCCATGTGCAGACCGTGCACGAGATCCGGCTGGACTGCGACAACGATGTCGTCCTGCTCAAGGTCACACAACTGGGCCATGAGCCCGGCATCGCCTGCCACACCGGCCGGCACAGCTGCTTTTTCAGTGTTTACAAGGACGGTGCCTGGCGTGCCGTCGACCCGGTCCTCAAGGACCCCGAAACCATTTACAAGTGACGACCATGTCCGACCCTAGCAACTCTGGTGATGCACTGGCCCGACTGGCGGCCGTGATCGAGAGCCGCCTGCCGGCGCGCGGTGGCGATCCCGAAAAAAGCTACGTGGCCCGCCTGCTGCACAAGGGCCCGGACGCCTTTCTCAAGAAGGTGGGTGAGGAGGCGACCGAAGTCGTGATGGCGGCCAAGGACGCCGACCACGGCGGCGAGCGCAGCAAGATCGTGGGCGAGGTGGCCGACCTCTGGTTCCACACCATGATCGCGCTGGCCCACTACGGCCTCAAGCCGGCCGACGTGATCGCCGAGCTGGAGCGCCGCGAAGGCACCAGCGGGATCGAGGAGAAGGCCCTGCGCAAGGCACTGGCCCGCGAGGGCGGGGCACAGTAAGCCCTCGCCATCCCCTGCATCATTCACGGAGTTTTACGCATGAGCGACGTCAAGCACAGCGATCCCGAGTGCATCTTCTGCAAAATCATTGCCGGGAAGATCCCCTCGAAGAGGGTCTATGAAGACGAGGAGATTTATGCGTTTCACGATATCCATCCCTGGGCGCCGGTGCATTTCCTGCTGATTCCGAAAATGCATATTCCTTCCATGGCCCAGCTCGGCGCCGAGCATATCGGGCTCATGGGGCGCATGATGACCTTGGTGCCCAAACTGGCCCTGCAGGAAGGTTGTCGTCCCTACCCAGAAGGCGGTTTCCGCATCTTTTGCAACACAGGGGCGGACGGCGCCCAGGAAGTACACCACCTGCATATGCATGTGGTGGGCGGTCCACGCCCCTGGTTGAAAGGTTGATTTTCCGGATCCGGGCCACTTGCGCTGCATGGCGATTAAAATCACGAATTCCTTAGGAGAGAAATATGGGTTCCTTTTCCATCTGGCACTGGCTGATCGTGCTGCTGATCGTGGTCATGGTGTTCGGCACCAAGAAGCTGAAAAACCTGGGCAGTGACCTGGGTGGCGCCGTCAAGGGTTTCAAGGACGGCATGAAGGATGGCTCCTCGACCGAAGAGAAGTCCGCTGCTGCGCCCGCGCCCCAGCAGGTGGCCAGCACGGCAGTTCCCGCGGCTGACAAGAACACCATCGACGTCGAAGCCAAGACCAAGTCCTGAACGCCCCGCGTAGCCCTCAGGCATGATCGATCTCGGCCTTTCCAAGATGGCGCTCATCGGCGCGGTGGCGTTGATCGTCATCGGGCCGGAGAAGCTGCCGCGCGTGGCGCGCACCATCGGCACGCTGCTGGGCAAGGCCCAGCGTTATGTGTCGGACGTCAAGGCCGAGGTCAACCGCTCGATGGAGCTCGAAGAGCTCAAGAAGATGAAAAGCACGGTCGAGGGGGCGGCCCAGGAGGTCGAAAACTCGATCCAGACCACCACTTCGGACTTCGAGAAGGATTGGGCCGGCGCCACTTCGGGGCTGGAGTCGGCGACCGATCTGTCCTCCAGTCTGAATATCGTTCCCGAGTACAAGCACCCGGGCAAGAACTGGCGCCTCAAGCGCGGCAGCACGCCCAGCTGGTACAAGGCACGCCAGGGCGTCCGTACCCGGGCCTTGTCCGGCGCGGCGCGGGTGGCCCGCTACCGGCCTCAAAAACTGAACTGAGCTTTGCCGGCTCGCCCAGCACACAGGCAGGGTGCGGGCAGCACGGCCCCGCAACCGGTAACAACGCATGGCAGACCCACAAAGCAAAGACGACGAGCTGGCCGGTACCGAGCAGCCCTTCGTGCAGCACCTGATCGAGTTGCGCGACCGGCTCATCAAGACGGTGATTGCCATGGCCATCGCCTCGGCTATCCTGGCCCTCTACCCGGGCCCGGCGGCGCTCTACGACATCCTGGCCCAACCGCTGGTGGCGCACCTGCCCAAGGGCACGACGCTGATCGCCACCTCGGTCATCTCGCCCTTCATGGTGCCGCTCAAGATCCTGCTGATGGCGGCCTTCCTGCTGGCCCTGCCGGTGGTGCTCTACCAGGTCTGGGCCTTCGTCGCGCCCGGCCTGTACACCCATGAGAAGAAGCTGGTGCTGCCGCTGGTGATTTCCAGCACGGTGCTGTTCTTCATCGGCGTGGCTTTCTGCTATTTCTTCGTGTTCGGGCAGGTCTTCGCCTTCATCCAGAGCTTTGCGCCCAAGAGCATCACGGCCGCGCCGGATATCGAGGCCTACTTGAGCTTTGTGCTGACGATGTTCATCGCCTTCGGCCTGGCCTTCGAGGTGCCCATCGTGGTCATCGTGCTGGCACGTATGGGCCTGGTCAGTATCCAGAAGCTCAAGGATTTTCGCGGCTATTTTGTCGTGCTGGCCTTCATCATCGCGGCCATCGTGACGCCGCCCGACGTGGTGTCGCAGCTGGCGCTGGCCATCCCGATGTGTCTGCTCTACGAGGTGGGCATCTGGGCGGCGCAGATCTTCATCAAGCACACACGTGCGCCCGACGCCGAACCGGCCGATTCCTGATCCTATTGCTGCGGAACGCGGCGTGGTTTCGGACGAACGCCGGGCGTGATGCTGATGTCCAGCGTCCGGTCCTGACGGCGCACGCTGAAGCTGGCCGGACTGCCCGGCTTGAGTGCGGCCACCCGGGACAACAGCTCCGAAACGTTTTGCACCGGCTTGCCGGCCACGTTCGTGATGACATCCCCCGGACGGATGCCGGCGAGGGCCGCCGGCCCGTTTTGCAGCACGCCGGTGATGATCACGCCCTCATCCGTCTTCACGCCAAAGGTTTCCGCCAGTTCCGGCGACAGGTCGCTGGGCTCAACACCGATCCAGCCGCGTGTCACCTGGCCTTCCTTGACGATGCTTTCCAGCACCTGCTGGGCCGTGGCTACGGGGATGGCAAAGCCGATACCCATATTGCCGCCCGAGCGTGAGTAGATGGCCGTGTTGATGCCCAGCAGGTTGCCGCTGGCGTCCACCAGCGCGCCACCCGAATTGCCCGGGTTGATGGCGGCATCGGTCTGGATGAAGTTCTCGAAGGTGTTGATGCCCAGCTGGTTGCGTCCCAGGGCGCTGACGATGCCGCTGGTGACGGTCTGGCCGACGCCGAAGGGGTTGCCGATGGCCAGCACCGGGTCGCCCACCTGCAGCGCGTCCGAATTGCCAAGCACGATGACGGGCAGCTTGTCGAGTTCGACCTTCAGCACGGCCAGATCGCTGTCCGGATCGCTGCCGATCACACGGGCCCGGCTGCGCCGGCTGTCGTTGAGGATGACCTCGATCTCGTCGGCACCCTCGATCACATGGTTGTTGGTCAGGATGTAGCCGCTGGGGCTGACGATGACGCCGCTGCCCAGGCCCACCTGGGGCTCGTTGTCCTGGTCGCCGAAAAAGAAGCGGAACCAGGGATCGTTGCTGTTCGGGTTGCGCCGGGCTGCCTTGCTGGTGTTGATGCTGACCACGGCGGCCGAGGCCTTCTGGGCGGCCAGGCGGAAGCTGCCGGGAGGAGGGGCGGCATTGCGGTCGGAGGGCGCCTGGAAGAGGGCAACCGTCGGCGAGCCGCTCTGCGGACTGATGATCCATTCCGGCTTGAGCGTGGCCAAGACAAAATAGACCGCCAGCAAGATGGTGACAGCCTGCGAAAACAGCAGCCAGTAACGTTTCATGTGGGAAATTGTAGAGTGCCTCCTGCCATGTTGCCGCGGATCATCCATATTCAGCCACTTGCCCCGTCCAAGCCGGTCCTGGGCCAGCCCTGCAACGGCTGCGGCGTTTGCTGCCTGCATGAGCCCTGTCCGCTGGGCATTTTGTTGTCGGGGCACCGCCGTGGTGCCTGTACGGCGCTGCGCTGGGAGGATGACCGGGCCCAGTACCGCTGCGGTGCCATGGGGCAGCCGCGGGAGGTGCTGCGTGCCGCCCTGCCAACGGGTCTGGCCTGGCTGTCGCCCGTCCTGCTGCCTGCGCTGCGGCGGCTGGCCGGCCGCTGGATTGCTGCCGGGCAGGGCTGCGACTGCAGCCTGGAGGTGTCGCCAGGCCAGGCGGACGCACAAACTGACCGACAATCGGCGCCATGACGGACCGCACCCTGCTTCTGCAGGCCTTCGATGCCCTGCTGCAACCCGAGCGCTTTCGCGACTACGGCCCCAATGGCCTGCAGGTGGAAGGGCGCCTGCCGGTGCGAAAGATCGTCTCGGGCGTCACCGCCAGCCGGGCCCTGATCGAGGCGGCGATTGCGGCCCAGGCCGACGCCATCTTCGTGCACCATGGCCTGTTCTGGCGCGGGCAGGACGGCCGCGTGACGGGCTGGATGAAACACCGCCTGGCCCTGTTGCTGGCGCATGACATCAATCTTTATGCCTACCACCTGCCGCTGGACGCGCATCCCGAACTGGGCAACAACGCCCAGCTCGCGGTGCGGCTGGGCCTGCAGGTTCAGGCGCGTTTTGGCGAGCAGGACCTCGGCTTTCTGGGGCAGCGCATGGATGGTGGCGCGTTTGCCGATGCAGCTGCACTGGCCAGTCACGTGCAGCAGGTGCTCGAGCGCACGGTCACGGTGGTAGGAAGCTCCGGTAAAGCCATCCAGAAGATAGCGTGGTGCACGGGTGGCGCGCAGGGCTATTTCGAGGCGGCTATTGCTGCTGGCGCCGATGCCTTCATCACAGGTGAAATTTCCGAGCCGCAGGCGCATTACGCACGCGAGTGCGGTGTTGTCTTCATTGCCTGCGGGCATCACGCCAGCGAACGTTATGGCGCGCCGGCCGTGGCGGGACATGTCGCGGCACAGCTGGGCTTGGTCCATGAGTTCATCGAGATCGACAACCCGGCCTGACATGACGCGACCGCTGGCCATCACCCTGGGCGATGCCGCCGGTATCGGACCGGAAATCATCGCCAAGGCCTTTCGCGACGCCCCCGAACTGACGCGCGGCTGCTTCGTGGTGGGGGATGCCGCCACGCTGCGACGTGCAACGCAGCTGATCCGGCGCGAGGGCGAGGCTGTCCAGCCGCTCGTGCTGCTGGACAGCGTAGAGGAAGCGCTGATGGTGCCGCCGCATTGCCTGCCGGTGTTGCAGGTCGAGGCGCTGGCGGCGCCCGTGCCTTTCGGCCGCATCAGCGCCGAGGCTGGCCGTCTGGCCGGGCGTTGCGTGGTGTGGGCGGCACAGGCCGCGCTGCGCGGCGAGATTGCCGGCCTGGTTACCGCGCCCTTGCACAAGGAAGCCCTGGCTGCCGCCGGTGCGCCTTTTGCTGCCTTCCCCGGCCACACCGAACTGTTGCAGGCCGAGGCGGCTGCCTTTCTGGGCAAGCCGGTGGGCGAGCTTCCGGTTCGCATGATGCTGGCCAATGACGAGTTGCGTACCGTGCTGGTCAGCATCCACGTGTCGCTGCGCCAGGCCATCGAGGCGGTGACCTTCGACAATGTTCTGCAGACGCTGCGTATCACGCACGCGGCCTTGACGCCGCTGCTGGGCCGCGCTCCACGCATTGCGGTGGCCGGGCTCAATCCGCATGCGGGTGAAGGCGGGCTCTTCGGGCGTGAAGAGGGCGACATCATTGCGCCGGCGCTGGCACAGGCGCGTACCGAGGGCCTGGATGTGCATGGGCCTTCTGCCCCCGATACCGTCTTCATGCGTGCGCGTGCGGCACCTGGCAAGCCTGGGGAATTCGATGTGGTGGTCGCGATGTATCACGACCAGGGACTGATCCCTGTGAAATATCTGGGGGTGGAGAAAGGCGTGAATGTCACGCTGGGCCTGCCGCTGGTGCGTACCAGCCCGGACCATGGCACGGCTTTCGACATAGCGGGGACGGGGCAGGCCGATGCTTCCAGTCTGATCGAGGCGGTTCGCATGGTGCGCCAGTTGAGCCGGTGCCATGCGTGAAATCGGCGCCTACGCCCTTGGGGTTAGTGCTTCCGGGTATTGCGCATCAGTGCGCAAGCTCCCAAACTCCAATTTGGACCCGATGACGTCAGCTAGAATCATCAGCTGATTTGTATGATCATATAAGTCAATAAGCATATAGATTCCGAACCCGGTAGACTTGATTGAGGATTTCCATGAGCGACACGCTTGCCGATAAGAGTCAGATGGACCCGAGCAAACGGACATGGCTGATTGCCACTGGTTGTGCAGGTACCGTAGGTGGTGTGGCAGCCGCCATTCCCTTTGTCGCCAGTTTCCAGCCTTCCGAGCGTGCCAAGGCGGCCGGTGCGGCGGTTGAAGTGGACATCTCTGCCCTCAAGCCGGGCGAGAAGGTGACCATCGAGTGGCGTGGCAAGCCCGTCTGGATCATGCGCCGCACGCCCGAGCAGCTGGCCACTCTCGAAAAGGTGGAAGGCCAGCTGGCCGACCCGAATTCCGATCGCAAGGCCTATCCGACCCCCGACTACGCCAAGAACCGTCACCGTTCGATCAAGCCGGAACTGTTCGTCGGTGTCGGCATCTGCTCCCACCTGGGTTGCTCGCCGTCCGACAAACTGCAGCCGGGCGCCCAGCCCTCGCTCCCCGACGACTGGCAAGGCGGTTTCCTCTGCCCCTGCCACGGTTCGACCTTCGACATGGCTGGCCGAGTGTTCAAGAACAAACCGGCACCCGATAACCTGGAAGTGCCGCCGCACATGTACCTGTCCGACAGCAAGCTGCTGATCGGCGAAGACAAGAAGGCTTGAGGAACAAGAACATGGCTGAATTCAAGGAAATCGCTGCCGACGCTCCGGTGGTGGCCAAGCTCACCAACTGGCTGGAAAACCGCTTCCCGACCGCGTTCGACGCCTACCGTGTGCACATGTCGGAGTACTACGCTCCGAAGAACTTCAACTTCTGGTACTTCTTCGGCTCGCTGGCCATGCTGGTGCTGGTGATCCAGATCGTGACGGGCATCTTCCTGGTCATGCACTACAAGCCGGATGCGGCCCTGGCCTTCGGCTCGGTCGAGTACATCATGCGCGACGTGCCCTGGGGCTGGTTGGTGCGCTACATGCACTCCACTGGCGCTTCTGCCTTCTTCGTGGTGGTCTACCTGCACATGTTCCGTGGCCTGATCTACGGCAGCTACCGCAAGCCGCGCGAACTCGTCTGGATCTTCGGCTGCGCCATCTTCCTGGTGCTGATGGCCGAGGCCTTCATGGGCTACTTGCTGCCCTGGGGTCAGATGTCCTACTGGGGTGCCCAGGTGATCGTGAACCTGTTCTCCGCCATTCCCTTCATCGGTCCGGACCTGGCCCTGCTGATCCGCGGTGACTACGTGGTCGGTGACGCCACGCTGAACCGCTTCTTCAGCTTCCACGTGATCGCCGTGCCTCTGGTCCTGCTGGGCCTGGTGGTGGCCCACCTGCTGGCGCTGCACGATGTCGGCTCCAACAACCCCGACGGTGTCGAGATCAAGGGTCCGAACGCGCCCAAGGATGCCAAGGGCAAGCCGCTGGATGGCATCCCCTTCCATCCCTATTACACCGTGCACGACATCATGGGGGTCAGCGTGTTCCTGATGGTGTTCTCTGCCATCGTGTTCTTCGCGCCTGAGTTCGGCGGCTACTTCTTGGAGTACAACAACTTCATCCCGGCCGATCCGCTCAAGACCCCGGCGCACATCGCCCCGGTCTGGTACTTCACGCCGTACTATTCGATGCTGCGTGCGATCACCACCGAGATGATGTACGCGCTGATCGCCTGCGTGGTGCTGGCCGCTGCCCTGGGCGTCTTGCGTGCCCAGCTTTCGACGCTGGGCAAGGGCGTGGTGCTGGGTGCTGCTTTGGTGCTGATTGCGCTGATGCTGGCTATCGATGCCAAGTTCTGGGGCGTGCTTGTCATGGGTGGTGCCGTCATCATCCTGTTCTTCCTGCCCTGGCTGGACAACTGCCCGGTCAAGTCGATCCGCTACCGTCCGGACTGGCACAAGATCCTGTACGGCATCTTCGTGATCAACTTCGTCATCCTTGCCTATCTGGGCGTGCAGCCGCCATCGCCGATCGGCGAGCGTGTGTCACAGGTCGGCACCCTGTTCTACTTCGGCTTTTTCCTCCTGATGCCCTGGTGGAGTCGCCTGGGTCAGACCAAGCCGGTGCCCAGCCGCGTGACCTTCGAGGCCCACTGAGCCGGAGACTACAAAAATGAAAAAATTCATTCTTGCCCTGACCACCTTCCTTGCACTCAGCGGTACCGTCCATGCCTCCGGCGGCGGCATTGCCTGGGACAAGGCACCTGGTAACACCAGCGACCATGCCTCGTTGCAGAACGGTGCCCGTCTCTTCGTCAACTACTGCCTGAACTGCCATTCGGCAGCCTACATGCGCTACAACCGCCTGCAGGACATCGGTTTCACCACCGAGCAGATCAAGGACAACCTGCTGTTCACGACCGACAGGGTCGGCGAAACCATGAAGGCGGCCATTGATCCCAAACAGGCCAAGGAATGGTTCGGCGCCAACCCGCCCGACCTGACCGTGATCGCCCGTTCGCGTGCCGGCCACGGTGGCACCGGTGCTGATTACCTCTACACCTTCCTGCGCACTTTCTATCCTGACGAGACCAAGGCCACGGGCTGGAACAATCTGGCTTTCCCCAGCGTCGGCATGCCGCACGTGCTGTGGGAACTGCAGGGCCAGCGCCGTCCGCTGGTCGAAATCCGCAAGGAACACGGCCACGATGTCGAGATCTTCAAGGGCTGGCAGCAGATCACGCCCGGCGCGATGACGCCCTTGCAGTACGACCAGGCCGTGGGTGACTTGGTGAATTTTCTCCAATGGATGGGCGAACCGTCGCAGAACACCCGCGTGCGCGTCGGTGTCTGGGTCATGCTCTTCTTGCTGGTCTTTACCGTGATTGCCTGGCGACTGAATGCTGCTTACTGGAAAGACATCAAGTAAACGGCGGATTTGACTTAGTTTTGCACCAATTTGGTGCAAAACTTGCTATTTGTAGAGTGGGTTTGCGACAATGCAGCCCACTCTTTTAGTTTCGAGTTGACTTGAATGCAAGTCAGCCACCACTGAAACTACGTTTTGACCTTTAGGAGCTTCCCCCCATGATGGTGTTGTACTCGGGCACGACCTGCCCCTTCTCCCACCGCTGCCGTTTTGTCCTGTTCGAGAAGGGCATGGATTTCGAAATCCGTGACGTCGACCTCTACAACAAGCCCGAAGACATCAGTGTCATGAACCCCTACGGCCAAGTGCCGATCCTGGTGGAGCGCGACCTGATCCTGTACGAGTCGAACATCATCAACGAGTACATCGACGAGCGTTTCCCTCACCCACAACTCATGCCCGGCGATCCGGTCGACCGTGCCCGCGTGCGCCTGTTCCTGCTCAACTTCGAGAAGGAGTTGTTCGTTCACGTGTCCACGCTCGAATCGCGTGCCGCCAAGAGCAATGAAAAGGCCTTGGAAAAAGCGCGTTCGCACATCCGTGACCGCCTGACCCAGCTCGCCCCGGTGTTCCTGAAGAACAAGTACATGCTGGGCGAGAACTTCTCCATGCTGGACGTGGCTATCGCTCCGCTGCTGTGGCGTCTGGACTACTACGACATTGAGTTGAGCAAGAATGCGGCGCCGTTGCTGAAATATGCAGAGCGTATCTTCTCGAGGCCTGCTTATATCGAAGCCCTGACACCGTCCGAAAAGGTGATGCGCAAGTAAGGTCAGCTTCCGTGTCTACGACGAGTGCCAGCGGGACGACTTCGACCCGCCCCTATCTGATTCGCGCCCTTTACGAGTGGTGTACCGATAACGGTCTGACGCCTTATGTGGCCGTGAGGGTCGATGACACGGTGCGTGTCCCGCGCGAATACGTCAAGGACGGCGAGATCGTTCTCAACATCAGCATGGACGCCACCAGCGCCCTGAAGCTGGGGAACGACTACATCGAGTTCAAGGCCCGCTTTGCCGGCGTAGCCCGCGACATCATGGTCCCGCTGAACCGCGTCATGGCCATCTATGCGCGCGAAAGCGGTCAGGGCATGGCTTTCGCGCTGGACGAGGATGAGCAAGCGCCGATGACCGACGAGGTCGGTGCGGCCGGGCTACCTGTTGAGGCCGAACCGGCCGCCAGCCCGGCAACCGTCCTGAGCAGTGTCGTGCCGGTCCGCGATGACGGGGGTGATGAGCCTGAACCACCACGGCCGGGCGGTGCACGTCCTGCGCTCAAGCGTGTCAAATAAGACGGCCGGTGGGCGTGGGGACGCCGCTTGCATCTTGCCCTGACCTCTGGGCCGTACAGTAAAATTGCCAGCGCGCCGATTTAGCTCAGTTGGTAGAGCAACCGCCTTGTAAGCGGTAGGTCGTCAGTTCGAATCCGACAATCGGCACCACTTCCCGGCAAAAATCACGTTTTTGATGGCTTCGGCCGCGTTCAGCGGCCCGACGGGATTTGAACTTTGAGCCGAATTGCGCTAACCTGCCAGCCTTTGGTGCGCAAATGAGCCTCCATCGCCGGCAGAAGCTGGCGGATTTTGGCAGCAGCAGCATTGCTGTTAACAATCAGACACCAATTCGAACCGTCGATCGGCCCGGCCGTGACCGCAGAGCGCAGCACGGCCGGTATCATCGCTTCAACAGCCTTGAGCCGGGCGACGGAGTCTTTGCTGAGTTCGCTCAGGCGGGCCAGCATCGGCGATTCCTGTGTTGCCTGCAGCAGCGTGACTGACTGATGGCGGCGGGTCGTCATTCGAGTGTGGGCAAAGAAGGAATAGAGATGCATTTGATTATCACGGATGCATGGCTGGCCAAAAGCCGTGCAATACATCTCAGTGGTACCAAGCTGCTGCTGGTCGGCCTGAGCCTGTCCTTCGCGCTGATGATGGTGGCTGCTGGTCTGTACCACTGGGTGTTCCTGAAGGGTGCGCGTGAAGGCTGGCCCGTGATTGGCGCGCTGGTTAAGCTGGTGGTCAAGGACGAATTCGCCTTGCGGGATCGCTTCATGCGCGAAAACCTCGACGTCATGGCCCGCCGGCTCGGCGAAATGCAGGCCAAACTGCTGCAACTGGAGTCCCTGGGGGAACGTGTTTCCGGCTTGGCTGGCATCAATCCCGCCGACATCCGGACCAAACCCGGCCAGGGCGGTGCTCTGGTGTCGGGCCGCCCCCTGACGATGGAAGAGCTGGAGAAAACACTGGCGGACCTGGACCGGGTGACGGAGCAGCGCACCGATCTGATGGCGGTGGTCGAGTCCCGCCTGTTCGAACAAAAAGTTCGTACCATGATGATTCCGACTCAGCACCCGGTGGCGTTCGGCGGTGCCGGTTCCGGCTTTGGTTGGCGGATTGACCCATTTACCGGGCGTTCGGCCCTGCACACCGGCATCGATTACCAGTCCACGACCGGTACGGCGATTCTGGCGGCAGCCGGCGGTGTGGTGGTGACCCAGGAATTTCGCCCCGATTACGGCAATATGGTTGAGATCGACCATGGCAAGGACCTGATCACCCGCTATGCCCATGCGTCCAAACTCACGGTGAAAAAGGGTGATCTGATCAAGCGGGGGCAGAAGATTGGCGAAGTGGGGACCACGGGGCGTTCAACCGGCCCGCACCTGCATTTTGAGGTATTGGTGCGTGGGGTGCCTCAGGATCCGCACAAGTTCATGAACGCCAGCCGCAGCCAGCCTGCGCAACAACTGGCGCTGGCGTCTGCTGCCCCGGCTGTGAGGGCACCAGCACCGGTTGCAGCACCGGCTGTCGCCGTTCCCAAACCGCCGGTGACGACGCCGTTGCCGGCGCCCGTCAAGGCGGCTGTGCCGCTGACGGCCCCAGCGTCTGTGAATCCGATACCGGCCTCCGTTCCGGAAGGCTCCCCGGCCAAGCCGGCAGCAGCAGCCCCTGCTGCTCCGGCCGTGGCTGCCGCGACGGCATTGCCCGTGCCTGCGGCAACCGCCGCCCCAGCGGCACAAAGGTAGAATCAAGCGCTTCGCGCTCCCGGTGCTGCAAGGCGCCGGGGACAGCTGTCGCCTTAATTGGCGACACTCACCACTAGACAGATAAGGATTGCACGGCGCTGCCGGTTTTTCTGACCAGCAGGGCGGTGCGGCGTTCATGGGCATCAACATCCTCACCAAAATTTTTGGTAGCCGCAATGACCGGCTGCTCAAACAATACCGCGGCGTGGCAGCCCGCATCAATGCGCTGGAACCGGAATTCGAAAAGCTGGACGACAGTGCCTTGCAGGCCAAGACCGTCGAATTCCGTGAACGCGTTGCTCAAGGCGAAAGCCTGGAAGCGCTGCTGCCGGAAGCCTTCGCTACCGTGAGGGAGGCCTCCAAGCGGGTGATGAAGATGCGTCACTTCGACGTACAGCTCATGGGTGGCATGTCGCTGCACCAAGGCAAGATCTCGGAGATGCGTACGGGCGAGGGCAAGACCCTGACAGCCACGCTGCCGGTCTACCTGAATGCCCTGACAGGCAAGGGCGTGCACGTGGTGACGGTCAACGATTACCTGGCCAACCGAGATGCCCAGTGGATGGGGCGGCTGTACAACTTCCTGGGCCTCACGGTGGGCGTGAATCTGCCGCAGATGTCGCGCCAGGAGAAACAGGCCGCCTACGCCGCCGACATCACCTACGGTACGAACAACGAATACGGTTTCGACTATCTGCGTGACAACATGGTCTACGAGGTGGTGGACAGGGTGCAGCGCGGCCTGAACTATGCCATCGTGGACGAGGTCGACTCGATCCTGATCGACGAGGCGCGCACGCCACTCATCATCAGTGGACAGGCTGAAGACCATACGGCGCTGTACCTGGCGATCAACAAGCTGGTGCCGGGCCTGACACGCCAGGAGGGCGAGGCTGATCCCCGCACCGGTGAGGGTGTCATCAAACCGGGTGACTTCACGGTGGACGAGAAGAGCCATCAGGTCTTCCTGACCGAGATGGGTCATGAAAAGGCCGAGGCCCTGCTGGCCCAAGCCGGCCTGCTGCCGGAAGGCGCCAGTCTTTACGACCCGGCCAACATCACGCTGGTGCACCATCTTTATGCCGGCTTGCGGGCACGGCACCTGTACCACCGGGACCAGCACTACGTGGTCCAGAACGGCGAGGTGGTCATCGTCGACGAGTTCACGGGACGCTTGATGACCGGTCGGCGCTGGAGCGACGGCCTGCACCAGGCCGTCGAGGCCAAGGAGGGGGTGGCGATACAGGCCGAGAACCAGACCCTGGCCTCCATCACTTTCCAGAACTATTTCCGTCTCTACGGCAAGCTGGCCGGCATGACCGGTACCGCCGACACCGAGGCTTACGAGTTCCAGGAGATCTACGGCCTGGAGACGGTAGTGATACCGCCCAACCGACCGAGCAGCCGGGACGATCAGCTCGATCGCGTGTACAAGACCACACGCGAGAAGTACGAAGCGGCCATCACCGATATCCGCGAATGCTACGAACGGGGCCAGCCGGTGCTGGTGGGGACGACCTCGATCGAGAACTCGGAAATCATTGCGCAGTTGCTGGAGAAGGCCAAGTTGCCGCATCAGGTGCTCAACGCCAAGCAGCATGCACGCGAGGCGGACATCATCGCCCAGGCCGGACGTCCCAAGATGATCACCATCGCCACCAATATGGCGGGCCGCGGGACCGACATCGTGCTGGGTGGCAATGTGGAGAAGGCCATCGAGGCGATCGAAGCCGATGCAGCGCTGGACTCGAACAGCAAGCGGCAGAAGATCGACGCGCTGCGCGTGCAGTGGAACCAGGAGCATGAGAAGGTGGTGGCCCTGGGCGGCCTGCGCATCATCGCCACCGAGCGCCATGAGTCACGTCGCATCGACAACCAGTTGCGCGGTCGTTCTGGTCGCCAGGGCGATCCTGGTTCTTCGCGCTTCTACCTGAGCCTGGACGATGCGCTGATGCGCATCTTTGCCGGTGACCGTGTGCGCGCCATCATGGACAGGCTGAAGATGCCTGATGGTGAAGCCATCGAGGCCGGCATCGTCACGCGCAGCATCGAGAGTGCCCAGCGCAAAGTCGAGGCGCGCAATTTCGATGTTCGCAAGCAATTGCTCGAATACGACGACGTGGCCAACGACCAGCGCAAGGTGATCTACCAGCAGCGCAATGCCATCCTCGACGCGGAAGCCCTGTCGACGCAGATCGCCTCGCTACGCGAAGGCTGCTTCGCCGATCTGGTGCGTCAATTCGTGCCGGAAGAGTCGGTGGAAGAGCAATGGGATATTCCAGCGCTCGAAAAAGTGCTGCATGACGAATGGCAGCTGGACTTGTCTCTGCAAAGTCTGGTGCAGGATGCCAGTGCGATCAGCGACGAAGACATTCTTGAGAGAGTGATTGCCGCAGCGCATGCGGCCTACGAAGCCAAGGTGGCACAAGTCGGCCCCGGCAATTTCACCCAATTCGAGCGCATGGTGCTGCTACAGAGTATCGACACGCAATGGCGCGAGCATCTGAGCGCATTGGACTACCTGCGCCAGGGCATCCACCTGCGCGGTTACGCGCAGAAGCAGCCCAAGCAGGAATACAAACGCGAGGCTTTCGAGTTGTTTGGCCAGTTGCTGGATTCCGTCAAGAACGAAGTGACGCGTGTGCTCATGACGGTGCGCGTGCAGTCCAGCGAGCAGATCGAGCAGGCGGCCGAGGCCATGGAGAGCAAGGCAGAGCACATTGCCAACGTGACCTATACCGCGCCGTCCGAGACCGGCGAGGTGGTGACCACCGTTGACGCTGCGACCCAGGTGGCAGCCGTGCCGCGTGTAGGTCGCAACGAGCCCTGCCCCTGCGGCAGCGGCAAGAAATACAAGCATTGCCACGGCAAGCTGAGCTGAGGCCTTCCTCGTATTACTCATCGTTCACGAGTTGCACCATGCCCGTCAACCTGTCTGCTCCCAATCCAGCTGAACTCTTCCCCATCGCGGGGGTGCGCATCGGCGTTGCCGAAGCCGGTATACGCAAGGCCAATCGCAAAGACCTCACGGTTGTACTGCTCGATGAGGGAGCTTCGGTGGCCGGTGTCTTTACGCAAAACCGCTTCTGTGCCGCACCGGTGCAAGTCTGTCGCGAGCACTTGGCCGCGGGACGCGGTATCCGCGCGATGGTGATCAACACGGGAAATGCCAATGCGGGCACTGGGCTGGAAGGCCTGGCACGTGCGCGAAGCACCTGTGCGGCGTTGGCCAAACAACTGAAGATTGCGCCCGAGCAGGTATTGCCGTTCTCGACGGGTGTGATCATGGAGCCCTTGCCGCACGATCGTATTGAGGCCGGCTTGCCGGCGGCGCTGGCCGATGCGCGCCAGGATAACTGGATGCGCGCGGCCGAAGGGATCATGACCACCGATACCGTGCCCAAGGCGTTCGGTACCCAAGTTACCATCGCCGGCGCCAAGGTCAGCATCACGGGCATCAGCAAGGGGGCCGGCATGATCCGCCCGAATATGGCCACCATGCTGGGCTATATGGCGACCGACGCCTGCGTCAGCCCGGCCGTGATGCAGCAGCTGGCGCGTGAGCTGGCCGAGGGATCGTTCAATCGCGTCACGGTCGACGGTGACACGTCCACCAACGACTCCTTCGTCGTCATTGCCAGCAATAAGGCGCCCCATCCGGCGATCGAGTCGCTGGACAGCGCCGAGGGCCGGCAACTCAAGGCGGCCATGCTCGAGGTGGCGCGCAAGCTGGCCCAGGCCATCGTGCGCGATGGTGAAGGCGCCACCAAATTCATGACCATCCGCGTGCAGGGCGGCAAGTACACCGAGGAGTGTCGTCTGGTGGCCTATGCCATCGCCCACTCCCCTCTGGTGAAGACGGCCTTCTACGCCAGCGACCCGAACCTGGGCCGCATCCTGGCGGCTGTGGGCTATGCCGGCATCAGCGACCTGGACCAGAGCCGCATCGATCTTTTCCTGGATGACGTGCACGTGGCCGTGCAGGGGGGGCGCAACCCTTCCTACCGCGAGGAAGATGGCCAGCGCGTGATGAAACAAAGCGAGATCACGGTGCGTGTGATGCTGGGGCGTGGCCAGGCTGAGGATACGGTCTGGACCTGCGACTTCAGCCATGAGTACGTGACGATCAACGCGGATTACCGTTCCTGATTTCCATGCAGTCCCAACTCGAACGCCTGCTGCTCCGTGCCGAGCACCTGATGGCACGCATCGAATCCATTCTGCCCCAGCCCCTGAGCCAGCCTGACTGGGGAGCCTCGATTGCCTTTCGCTACCGCAAGCGCAGTTCGGGCCACGGTGTCATCGAGCCGGTGCGCCACGTGGGCGCGATGAAGCTGGAAAATCTCAAGGAAATCGATCAGCAGAAAGAGAAGATCCAGCGCAACACCGAGCAGTTCGTGAGCGGTCTGCCGGCCAACAACGTGCTGCTGACCGGTGCGCGCGGAACGGGCAAGTCCTCGCTGATCCGGGCCTGCCTGCATACCTATGCCGGGCAGGGCCTGCGCCTGATCGAGGTCGACAAGAGCGATATGGTGGACCTGCCCGACATCGTGGAGGCCGTGGCCCAGCGCCCGGAGAAGTTCATCGTTTTTTGCGACGACCTCAGCTTCGAGGAGGGTGAGCCCGGCTACAAGGCATTGAAGTCCATACTCGATGGCTCGGTATCGGCCACCACGGCCAATGTGCTGATTTACGTGACCAGCAACCGGCGCCACCTGCTGCCCGAGTACATGAAGGACAACCTCAGTTACACGCATACCGATGATGGCGAGATCCATCCTGGTGAGGTGGTGGAGGAGAAGATCTCCCTGTCCGAGCGCTTCGGCCTGTGGGTCAGCTTCTATCCCTTCAGCCAGGACGAATACCTGAGCATCGTGTCACAGTGGCTTTCGTCTTTCGGCGTATCTGAGTCCGCCATTGCAGCTGCCCAGCCCGAAGCGCTGGTCTGGGCACTGGAGCGGGGTTCCCGCAGCGGCCGTGTGGCCTATCAGTTCGCCAAGGACTACGCCGGCAAACATGGCAGCCAGGCATGAAGCCCGCCCTGGTTGCCGATGGCCACCGTCCACGTGAGGGGGGGGCCGACCGGCCGGTGACCGAGGTTGCGGTTGGCGTGCTGGTCCAGCCGGATGGTCGTTTCCTGCTCACCTCCCGTCCTGACGGCAAGGTCTATGCCGGCTACTGGGAGTTCCCGGGCGGCAAGCTGGAGGCTGGGGAAAGCGTGGCGCAGGCCCTGACGCGCGAACTGCATGAGGAACTGGGCATTGAAGCGCTGGCGATCCAGCCCTGGAAGAGCGAGCTGGTCGACTATCCACATGCGCTGGTGCGCCTGAATTTCTGCAAGGTGACGTCCTGGCGCGGCGAATTGCAGATGCGCGAAGGCCAGTCCTTTGCGTGGCAGCAACTGCCGGTCCAGATGAACCCCGTGCTACCTGGCGCCGTACCGGTGCTGCAGTGGCTGGCCGAGGAGCGTGCCTACACAGGCGCTACCCGCTCCTCAGTCTGAACTCCGGAGCGCAGGCTATTGCAGCTTGGGGTCGCCGAATTCCTGGTCGTCCGGCGGTGCTTCGGCCGGCATACGGAAGTTTTCACTGGCCCAGGCGCCGAAATCCCTTTTCTTGCAGCGTTCGCTGCAAAAGGGCCGGTAGGGATTGCTGGGGGCGTAAACGCTGTCGCCGCCACACGTCGGGCAGGTCACCCGTCTTGCCTGGTCTGCTGATGTGTCAGTGGGACGATGCATGGCGCGATGGCGTGACCGGGACTGAAGTCTCAGGAGCACAGGGTCAGGTCGAACGAAGCGTCCTGGTTGCTGGCATGCAGACGGTCGTCGGCTTCGAGGCGCATCAGACGGATCGAGACGATCAGGCGGTTGCCACTGATTTCCGGAATCAGGCCCAAGGCCGGGTCGATGGTCAGGCGCAGCAACTGGAAAGTGCGTCCCTGGGGCAGGGGCTGCTGGTACTGACCACCTGGTGCCATGACTTTTTGCGGCACACCCGAGTCCCGCAGCAGCGTCAGCAGCAGGCCGATGGCATCGGCGATGGGGGTCAGGGTGGCAATCCAGCGCTGCAAGTCGGTGCGGCGCTGGTCGCCGGTTTGATGTTGCCAGGCGAAGTAAGCCGGCAGATCAAAGGCGCAGGTTCCACCCGGAATGCCGATGCGGCTGCGGATGCTCATGAGCCAGTCGTTCTCGGTCAGGTGGTGACCAGCCTTGCCGGAGAGGTTGTTGAGCTGGCTGTAGCACTGCTCGACCTGCTGCAGGACTTCGTCGAGCACGGACTGGGCAATGCTCGGATTGCCCCGGTACCCGTTGAGGATCTGTTTCTGGCGGTCCAGGTCGCGTAGCACGTCGGCCTTGAGATCGGCGCGGGCGCCCACGTCCATGACTTCGAAGAGGCTGGCCAGGGCGTAGTGGTGGTCCAGTGCCTCGTCGCGTGCGACCAGTTCGAGCAGTCGGCGGAACAGGTTCTCCAGACGCAGATAGGTCCTGATGCGTTCGTTGAAAGGATATTCGTAGGTGATCACGCTGGTACTTCCGGACGGCGAATCATAGCCCGAAGCGACGTGCCAGGAGCCCGACCAGGCGTGCCAGTTCAGGCAGGCCCAGGCCTTCGTTGCAGATCACGTGGTCGGCCGCCTGCAGGCGCAGGCGACGGCTCACTTGCTGTGCGAGGATGCGCTCGACTTCGTCGCGGCTGAGCCTGTTGCGCTGCATGACCCGTTCGATCTGGGTTTCGGGTCGGCAATCCACAACCAGTACCTGGTCGAGTCGGGCGCGCCAGTGGGCGGATTCGACCAGCAGGGGGATGTCGAAGACGAGGCAGCGGTGGCCTGCCTCGATGGCAGCCTGCGCCAGATGCCTGGTTTCCAGGCCGACCAGCGGGTGCACGATCTGTTCCAGCCGTTGGCGTGCCGTGGGGTCGCTGAAGGCCAGGGCGCGCATGCTGTCCCGATCCAGTGCACCTTCGGCGGTGATGAATGCCGGACCGAAGGCCTGCCGGATGGCATCGATGGCGTGGCCACCTGCTGCCGTGGTCTGGCGTGAAATCGCATCGGCATCGATGATGGCGGCACCGCGCTCGGCCAGCATGCCGGCTACCGTGCTCTTGCCGCTGCCCATGCCGCCGGTGAGGCCGAGACGTGTCACGCCCCGCATCGTTCACAACCCGACAGAACGCAGGATGCTTTGCGGCCCGAAGATCATGGCGGTCAGCCCGGCGGCTGCCAGAAAGGGGCCGAAAGGCACATAGCCGCCTTCGCGCAATCCAGCGCTGAATTTCAGGGTGATGCCAATGATGGCGCCGATCACCGAAGCCATCAGGATGATGGGCACCAGTGCAGTCCAGCCGAACCAGGCACCCAGGGCCGCATAGAGCTTGAAATCGCCAAACCCCATGCCTTCCTTGCCTGTGGCCAGCTTGAAACTCCAGTACACCAGCCATAAGGCCAGATAGCCGGCGACGGCACCCCAGAGTGCGTCCGCCAGGGGCACGTTGTTCCATTTCAGTGCCGCCACGATGAGGCCGGCCCAGAGCAGGGGCTGGGTGATGCTGTCAGGTAACAGCGTGGTATCCCAGTCGATCATGGCCAGGACGACGATGGCCGCCGAGAAACCACACCAGACCAGACCCATCGGGGTGGCACCCCAGCGCCAGACGCAATAGAAGAACAGGGCGCCGGTGGTCAGTTCGACCAAGGGATAGCGCAGGCTGATCGGCGTGTCGCAGGCCGAGCATTTGCCGCGCAGGAAGAGGTAGCTCAGCACGGGGATGTTCTCGTACCAGCGGATCTGGTGGCCGCACTTCTGGCAACGTGAACGCGGCAGCATCAGGTTGAAGGCCTCCGCCTGCGGCAAGTCCTTGCCGGCCAGTTCGGCGCACTCGGCAGCCCATTGCCGTTCCATGATCTTGGGCAGGCGGTAGATCACGACATTGAGGAAACTGCCGATCATCAGCCCCAGCACGCCGGCCAAGCCGGCATCGAATACCTGCGAGACCAGCATCAGACCACCTGACCCAGCTTGAAGATGGGGAGGTACATCGCGACCACGATGCCACCAACGATGGTGCCCAGGAACACGATGATGATGGGTTCCATCAGGCTGGAGAGGCCGGCGACCATGTCGTCGACCTCGGCTTCATAGAAGTCGGCCGCCTTGCCCAGCATGTGGTCGATTGAGCCGGACTCTTCGCCGATGGCGCACATCTGCAGGACCATGCTCGGGAACAGATGCACATTGGCCATGGCCGTCGTCAGACTGGTGCCGGTGGAGACCTCATGCTGGATCTTGAGGGTGGCTTCTTCATAAAGCCAGTTGCCCGAGGCACCACCCACCGAATCCAGCGCCTCCACCAGTGGCACGCCGGCGGCGAACATGGTGGAGAGTGTGCGGGTCCAGCGCGCGATGCACGATTTATCGATCAGCGTACCGAAGATGGGGATCTTCAACATCAGCCGATCCATGAACTGTTGCATCTTGCGGTTGCGCTGCCAGGCCTGGAAAAAGAAGTAGAGGCCGCCACCGATACCACCGAAGATCAGCCACCACCAGGCGACGAAGAATTCGCTCATGCCGATGACGAACATCGTCGGGGCGGGCAGGTCGGCGCCGAACGAAGAGAAAACCTGCTTGAAGGCCGGAATCACGAAGATCATGATCACGGCGATCACGACGAAGGCCACCACGATCACCGAGATCGGGTACATCAAGGCCGACTTGATCTTGGACTTGATGGCCTGGGTTTTTTCCATGTAGACGGCCAGCCGGTCCAGGAGCTGGTCCAGGATGCCGGCCTGCTCACCCGCTTCGACCAGATTGCAGTAGAGGTTGTCGAAGTAGATCGGGTACTTGCGGAAGGCCGTACTCAGCGAGGTGCCGGTCTCGACATCGTTGCGGATGTCGTTGAGCAGTCGTGTCACGCTCGGGTTGGCATTGCCGCGCCCCACGATGTCGAAGGCCTGCAGCAAGGGTACACCGGCCTTCATCATGGTGGCCAGCTGGCGCGTGAACAGGGTCAGGTCCTTGGCAGTGATTTTCTTGCCGGATCTCATCCGGCGTTTCTTGACCTTGCCGGGCATGATGCCCTGGCGGCGCAGCGAGGCCAGCACCTGGTTTTCTCCGGCGGCGCGTATCTCGCCGCGCACCAACTTGCCGTTGCGATCCTTGCCTTCCCATTCGAAGACCACTTCCTTGGCGCTCTTGGATTGTGCTGTTGCCATGCTGTCCCCTGAAGCTCCTGTTTGTTATTCGTTGGTGACGGCCAGGACTTCTTCGAGTGAAGTCAGACCCTGCTTGACCTTGTGCAGGCCGGATAGGCGCAACGAGCGCACACCCTCGGCCTGCGCCTGCTTGGCGATTTCCAGGGCGGAGCCATCGCGCAGGATGATGCGCTGCAGTTCCTCGGTGATCGGCATGACCTGGTAGATGCCCACGCGTCCCTTGTAGCCGTTGTTGCAGGCGGAGCAGCCGACCGGGCGGTAGTTGATCCAGGAACCGTCCAGTTCGTCCGGCTGGAAGCCGGCGTCGAGCATCGTTTTCTTGGGGATCTCGGCCGGCGCCTTGCAGTTCGGGCACAGGCGGCGCGCCAGACGCTGCGCCGTGATCAGGATCACGCTGGAGGCAATGTTGAACGGGGCAATCCCCATATTGCGCATGCGCGTGAGGGTGGTGGGCGCGTCATTGGTGTGCAGTGTGGACATCACCAGGTGGCCGGTCTGGGCTGCCTTGATGGCGATGTCGGCGGTTTCCAGGTCGCGGATTTCGCCGACCATGATGATGTCGGGATCCTGACGCAGGAAAGACTTGAGCGCGGCGGCGAAGGTCAGGCCAGCCTTGTCGTTGACGTTGACCTGATTCACCCCCGGCAGGTTGATTTCGGACGGGTCTTCGGCGGTGGCGATGTTCACGCCCGGCTTGTTCAGCAAATTCAGGCAGGTGTACAGCGACACCGTCTTGCCCGAGCCGGTGGGGCCGGTGACCAGGATCATCCCGTAGGGACGGCTGATGGCCTTGAGCAGCCGTTCTTTTTCTTCCGGTTCGTAGCCCAGCGCATCGATGCCCAGCTTGGCACTGTTCGGGTCCAGGATACGGATCACGATCTTTTCACCGAACAGCGTGGGCAGCGTGCTGACCCGGAAATCGATGACGCGTTCGGGGCCGACCTTGAGCTTCATCTTGCCGTCTTGCGGTACCCGTTTCTCGGAGATATCCATCTTCGAGATGACCTTGATGCGCGAGGCCAGCTTGTCCTTGATGGCGACGGGCGGCGAGGCGATCTCGCGCAATTCGCCGTCGATACGGAAGCGTACCCGGTAGTTGTGCTCGTAGGGCTCGAAATGCAGGTCCGAGGCGCGCATGCCGATGGCATCGATCAGCATCTTGTGCAGGAACTTGACGACCGGCGCGTCGTCCACCTCGGAGGTGGTGGACTCGGTGCTGTCGTTCACGGCCTCGGTCGTGAACTCGTCGAACTCGATGTCGCCGCCGACGATGTTGTCGATGGCCTCGGAAGCCGTGGTGGCGTGGACTTCCACCAGCTTGAGCAGCTTGTCGTACTCGGCGATGATCCAGTCCACCCCCATCTGGCTGGCGAACTTGATCTTTTCAGCGGCGGCCTGATCGGAGGGGTCGGCCGTGGCAACCACCAGCCGGTTGTTGCGCTTGCCCAGGACCACCACGCGGTAGTCGTGGCAGATCCGGTTGTCCAGCAGTTCCTTGGGCAGGCGCTGCGTGTCGACGGCATCCAGGTCGATCAGCGGGGCGGCGAATGCCGCCGACATGGTGTGGGCCAGATCCGCAGCGGAAACGGCCCCCGAACCTGTGAGTTCGGCAATGAAGCTGGTGCGGTTGCTGGACGCCTTGCGGAAGAGCTCCTCGGCCGACTTCTGCTCCAGCTTGCCAGCCAGAATCAGGGCGCGCCCCAGTCCGGGCAGGGCAACAGGAACATTCTCGCGGTGGATGGCGGTATCTACGGCGGCCATGGGCTGTGGTTTTCGAAATTCCGGGGGGAGGAAACCCACGGATCATCGCCGATTGCCCGGCTGATGTAAACGAAAGCACGGCGCCATTTTGCAAGCAGACGTTGCGGCGCAACATGAGGAAGATGCAGAGGGAAAGCCCGGCCGGAGCACCCAAGGGCTTACTCGAGCCCGTCGGGGCTTGATGGCAAGGCAAGTGATTGGTCGGAATGAGAGGATTCGAACCTCCGACCCCTTCGTCCCGAACGAAGTGCGCTACCAGGCTGCGCTACATTCCGATGTCCCGAACTGCCGGGT
Organism: uncultured Hylemonella sp.; assembly: GCA_963512175.1. Lineage (GTDB taxonomy): Bacteria > Pseudomonadota > Gammaproteobacteria > Burkholderiales > Burkholderiaceae_C > Hylemonella. The sequence goes on from CAUPLI010000002.1 coordinate 378,291, forward strand.
GGGCGTCAGGATTGACGCTCCAGCAACTGGGACGCCAATTGTATCAAACTGGCGGCATGGGGTCCGGAGGGCAGGCGCCGCGCCGCGGCAACCGCGCGTTCCGCCTCGCGGCCCGCGGCCTGGCGTGACACGTCCAGGGCGCCGGTGCGCCGCACGATGGCGATCACCTGGTCCAGCTCCGACACGGAGCCGTGTTCGATGGCGTCGCGGATCAGTGTGCGTTCGGGGTCCGTGCCGCGCTGCATGGCGGCGATCAGCGGCAAGGTCGCCTTGCCCTCGCGCAGATCGTCCCCCAGGCTCTTGCCCATCACTGTGGCATCGCCCGCGTAGTCCAGCACGTCGTCGATGACCTGAAAAGCCGTGCCCAGGGCCTGGCCGTATTCGGCGCAGGCCTCTTCCAGCGGGGTCTCTGCACCCGCCAGGATGGCGCCACAGCGGGCGCTGGCCTCGAACAGCTTGGCCGTCTTGGAGCGGATGACCTGCAGGTAGCCAGCCTCGTCCAGGTCGGCGTTGTGCATGTTCATGAGCTGTTGCACCTCGCCCTCGGCGATGACGTTGGTGGCGTCGGCCAGCACCTGCATGATGCGCATGCTTTGTGCGTCCACCATCATCTGGAAGGCGCGGGAATAGAGGAAGTCGCCCACCAGCACGCTGGCCGGGTTGCCAAAGGTCTCGTTGGCCGTGGCGTTGCCGCGGCGCAGGGTGGAGTCGTCCACCACGTCGTCGTGCAGCAGGGTGGCCGTGTGGATGAACTCGACCACGGCCGCCAGGTTGTAGCGCTGCTCACCACGGTAGCCCAAGGCGCCACAGGCCATCAACAGCAGGGCCGGACGCAGGCGCTTGCCGCCGGCGCTGATGATGTAGCGAGCCACCTGGCCCACCAGGGGGACCCCGGAATCCAGCTTTTCGGCAATGACACGGTCCACCTCCCGCATGTCGTCGGTTATCAGGGCAAGCGGGGAGGCGGGGTGGGGGGCGTTCACGGGTGGGATGGGGGTAAACCGGGGCGGAATGGCCCGATTATAGGAAGAGGGCCCCCCGTCCTTGGCGGCCCCCAGAATGGCCATGTCAGTAAGCGCAAACCGTGCTACAATATTCGGCTCTGCGGAAATCCGTCTGCAGAGGCTCAATTCAAGAGGTCATTCATGTACGCGGTCATAAAAACCGGTGGCAAACAGTATCGTGTTGCTGCTGGCGAAAAAATTAAAGTAGAACAGATTGCTGCGGACGTAGGCCAGGAGATCGTTATTGACCAGGTTCTGGCTGTCGGCAACGGCGCTGAACTCAAGGTTGGTACGCCCCTGGTGTCCGGCGCGACTGTCAAAGCCACCATCGTGGCTCATGGCAAGCACGACAAGGTTCGCATCTTCAAGATGCGCCGTCGCAAGCACTATCAGAAACGTCAAGGGCACCGCCAGCAGTTCACCGAACTGCAAATCGGCGCCATCTCCGCATAAGGAGCAAGAGACATGGCACAGAAAAAAGGCGGCGGCTCTACGCGAAACGGGCGCGATTCGCAGCCCAAGATGCTCGGCGTGAAGGCCTTCGGCGGCCAGCAGGTCAGCGCCGGTTCCATCATCGTGCGCCAGCGTGGCACCAAGTTCCATCCCGGCACCAATGTCGGCATCGGCAAGGACCACACCCTGTTTGCACTGGTCGACGGCCAGGTGTCGTTTGCCATCAAGGGTGAACTCAACAAGCACACGGTGAACGTCACCTCCGCTTGAGGCCCCACTGGCTCCCGCACGAAACCCTGCGCCTCAAGCGCGGGGTTTTTGTTTTCAGCCCACTGTGTTTAACTTGCGCGTCGCGAAGTTAGCCTGTAACGCAAGCCGCCAGCGGCTTGTCATCTGGGAAAATTGTTCTTATGAAGTTCGTTGACGAAGCCTTTATCGACATCTCCGCCGGAGATGGGGGGAACGGCTGCGTCTCGTTCCGGCATGAGAAGTACAAGGAATTCGGCGGCCCCAACGGCGGCGATGGCGGCCGTGGCGGCCACGTCTTCGCGGTGGCCGACCCCAACCTCAACACCCTGGTCGATTTCCGCTTCACCCGCCGTTTCGACGCCAAGCGCGGCCAGCACGGCATGGGCTCGGACATGTTCGGCGCCGCGGGCGAGGACATCACCCTCAAGATGCCCGTGGGCACCATCATCACCGACGCCGAGACCGGCGAGGTGCTGTACGAGCTGCTGACGCCGGGCGAGGTCATCACCATTGCCAAGGGTGGCGACGGCGGTTTCGGCAACATGCGTTTCAAGAGCGCCATCAACCGGGCCCCGCGTCAGAAGACACCGGGCTGGCCGGGCGAAAAGAAGAACCTCAAGCTCGAACTCAAGGTGCTGGCCGATGTCGGCCTGCTGGGCCTGCCCAATGCCGGCAAGTCCACCCTGATCACCGCCATCTCCAATGCCCGTCCGCGCATTGCCGACTACCCCTTCACCACCCTGCATCCCAATCTGGGCGTGGTGCGCGTCGGCCCCGAGCAGAGTTTCGTGGTGGCCGACCTGCCGGGCCTGATCGAAGGGGCCTCCGAAGGCGCCGGCCTGGGACACCTGTTCCTGCGTCACCTGCAGCGCACCCGCCTGCTGCTGCATGTGGTGGACCTCGCGCCCTTCGACGACAACGCCGACCCGGTGGCCCAGGCCAAGGGCATCGTGGCCGAGCTCAAGAAGTACGACGCCGGGCTGTACGAGAAGCCGCGCTGGCTGGTGCTCAACAAGCTGGACATGATCCCGCTCGACGAGCGCGAGGCCCGCGTCAACGATTTCATCAAACGCATGAAGTACAAAGGTCCGGTCTTCCAGATCTCGGCGCTCACGCATGAAGGCTGCGACCACTTGGTCAAGGCCGTCTACAAGCAGGTCAAGATCCAGCAGGTGGCCGAGCAGCCCCCCGTGGCCGAGATCGATCCACGCTTCAAGGACATGCCGGACGAATCGTGATCGTCCGCGCTTGTCACTGCGTGGGCTGCGCTGCCCCCTGAGGGGGCGAGTCCACCTTGGGGCGGACCGGCGGCGAACTAGAATCCCCGGATTGCCTCTATCGCTGCCCGCACCCGTCGCGCAGCTGCTGCCCTCAACATGAATCAGAAATCCGCGACAGCTGTCATGCGCGCCGCCCGGCGCATCGTGGTCAAGGTTGGCTCCAGCCTCGTCACCAACGAGGGGCGCGGGCTGGACGAGGCCGCCATCGAGGAGTGGAGCCGCCAGATTTCCGTCCTCATCGGGGATGGGCGCGAGGTCATCATGGTTTCCAGCGGTGCCATCGCCGAAGGCATGAAGCGCCTGGGCTGGACCAGCCGACCGAAAGAAATCCACGAACTGCAGGCCGCTGCCGCCGTCGGCCAGATGGGCCTGGCCCAGATGTACGAGACGCGCCTGCGCGCGCACGGCCTGGGCAGCGCCCAGGTGCTGCTCACGCACGCCGACCTGGCCGACCGCGAGCGCTACCTCAATGCCCGCTCCACGCTGCTGACCCTGATCCAGCTGGGCGTGGTGCCGGTCATCAACGAAAACGACACCGTCGTCACGGACGAAATCAAGTTCGGCGACAACGACACGCTGGGCGCCCTGGTGGCCAACCTGGTCGAGGCCGATGCCCTCATCATCCTGACCGACCAGAAGGGCCTGTACACGGCCGACCCGCGCAAGGACCCGGCCGCGCAGTTTGTGCACGAGGCCCAGGCCGGTGACCCGGCGCTCGAGGCCATGGCTGGCGGCGCGGGCTCCAGCCTGGGCAAGGGCGGCATGATCACCAAGATCCTGGCGGCCAAGCGCGCCGCCGGATCAGGGGCATCAACGGTGATCGCCTGGGGCCGTGAGCCCGATGCGCTCGTGCGTCTGGTGCAGGGTGAATCCATCGGGACCCTGCTGGTGGCCCAGACCGCCAAGACCCAGGCGCGCAAGCAGTGGATGGCCGACCATCTGCAGCTGCGCGGTGCCGTGGTGGTGGATGCCGGAGCGGCACGCAAGCTGGTGGAAGAGGGCAAGAGCCTGCTGCCCATCGGCATGACGGCCGTGGAAGGCGAGTTTTCCCGCGGCGAGGTGATTGCCGTGCGCGATGCGCAGGGCGCCGAGATTGCGCGCGGCCTGGCCAACTACGCCAGTTCCGAGGCGCGGTTGTTGTGCCGCAAGCCTTCGGGTGACTTCGAGAAACTGCTGGGCTACACCGCCGAGCCCGAGATGGTGCACCGGGATAACCTGGTGTTGATGCGTTAAGGGCGCACCGCCAGGGTCGCCTTATTGCCCCTGCGGTTCCGTGCGGTCCTTGCTGGCTTGATCGGATTGCGGATCGGGGTCGAAGCTCGCGCCGGGCGGCAGTTCCATGCCATGACCGTCAGCCGTCGAAACGTGGTGCAGATGATCGCCCTCGCGCGGGCGATGTCCCTGGCGCAGGAAACGGTTGCGCTGGTCGGTGCGGGGCAGGAAACGCGCCAGCTCGGTCAGCGCCATCTCGTAGACGCCGCGCTTGAACTCCACCACCATGTCCAGCGGCACCCAGTACTCGTTCCAGCGCCAGGCGTCGAACTCGGGGTGGTCGGTGGCGCGCAGGTTGAGGTGCCAGTCCTGGCCCATCAGCTGCAGCAGGAACCAGATCTGTTTCTGGCCCTTGTAGTGGCCACGTGCTTCGCGTCGGATGTAACGATCCGGCACCTCGTAGCGCAACCAGTCACGGGTCCGGGCCACGATGCGCACGTGCTCGGGCTGGAGCCCGACTTCCTCATGCAGCTCGCGGAACATGGCCTGTTCCGGGGTTTCGCCCCGGTCGATGCCACCCTGCGGAAACTGCCACGAGTGGGTGCGTATGCGTTTGCCCCAGAACACCTGATTCTTCTGGTTGAGCAGGATGATGCCGACATTGGGCCGAAAGCCGTCCCGGTCAAGCATAATCAAACCCCAAATTTTGAACTGTTTCCATTATGCACGGCACTTGCCGCGCATCAAGGGGATCAGCCTGCATCCGTCAGAAAAAGCACGCCATGAAAGCCTCCCAATTTCTCATCTCCACCCTCAAGGAAGCACCGGCCGACGCCGAGGTGGTGAGCCACAAGCTCATGATGCGCGCCGGCATGATCAAGAAGCTGGGCGCCGGCATCTACAACTACATGCCCATGGGCCTGCGCGTGATCCGCAAGGTGGAGGCCATCGTGCGCGAGGAGATGAACCGCGCCGGCGCCGTGGAACTCACCATGCCCGTGGTGCAGCCCGCCGAACTGTGGCAGGAAACGGGGCGTTTTGCCAAGATGGGCCCCGAGCTGCTGCGCATCAAGGATCGCCATGACCGCGACTTCGTCATCCAGCCCACCAGCGAAGAGGTGGTGACCGACATCGCGCGCCAGGAGATCAAGAGCTACAAGCAGCTGCCCAAGAACCTGTACCAGATCCAGACCAAGTTCCGTGACGAGCGCCGTCCGCGCTTCGGCCTGATGCGCGGGCGCGAGTTCATCATGAAGGACGCCTACAGCTTTGACCGCGACCAGGTGGCGGCCAAGGCCAGCTACCAGGTCATGGCCCAGGCCTACCGCAAGATCTTCGACCGTTTTGGCCTCACCTACCGCGCCGTGGCCGCCGACAGCGGCGCCATCGGTGGCGACCTGAGCGAGGAGTTCCAGGTGATCGCTGCCACGGGCGAGGACGCCATCGTCTACTGCCCGGGCAGCGAATACGCGGCCAATATCGAGAAGGCCGAAGCCCTGGCCCCGCAAGCGCCGCGTCCGACGGCCAGCCAGGCCATGGCCAAGGTGGCCACGCCGGGCAAGAGCACCTGCGCCGAGGTGGCCGAGCTGCTGGGCCTGCCGCTGGCGCGCACCGTCAAGTCCATCGTGTTGGCCACCGACGAGATCACCGACAAGGAAGAAATCGGCAAGACCACCGTCTGGCTGCTGCTGCTGCGCGGTGACCACGACATGAACGAAGTCAAGGTCGGCAAACTGCCGGGCATGGAAGGCGGCTTCCGCTTCGCCACCGAGGCGGAGATCCAGGAGCACTTCGGCAGCAAGCCCGGTTACCTGGGCCCCGTCGGCCTGAAGAAGCCGCTGCATGTGGTGGCCGACCGCGAGGTGGCGGTGATGGGCGACTGGGTCTGCGGCGCCAACGAAGCCGGTTTCCACAGCACCGGCGTCAACTGGGGCCGCGACCTGCCCGAGCCGGATCTGGTGGCCGACATCCGCAACGTGGTGGCCGGCGACTTGTCGCCCGACGGCAAGGGCGCGCTGGCCATCGAACGCGGCATCGAGGTGGGCCATGTGTTCTACCTGGGCACCAAGTACTCCAAGGCCATGAACGCCACTTTCCTGGACGAGAACGGCAAGCCGCAGTTCATGGAGATGGGCTGCTACGGCATCGGCATCACGCGCCTGCCGGCGGCGGCCATCGAGCAGAACCACGACGACAAGGGCATCATCTGGCCCGACAGCATTGCCCCCTTCACGGTGGTGATCTGCCCCATCAACCCGGACCGCAGCCCCGAGGTGAAAGCCGCCTCCGAGAAGCTCTACGGTGAACTGATGGCCGCTGGTATCGACGCCATCCTGGACGACCGCGGCGAGCGCCCCGGCGCCATGTTCGCCGACTGGGAGCTGATCGGCGTGCCGCACCGCGTCACCATCGGCGACCGCACGCTCAAGGAAGGCAAGGTCGAGTACCAGCACCGTCGCGACGCAGCCGCCACCCCCTTGCCGCTGGCGGACATGGCCGCTGTGCTGAAGTCCAGGCTCGGCGCCTGACAATGACGGTGCCGGCCATGCAGCGGCGCACGGGGCTGCGGGCCCTGCTGGCGCTGGCCGCCGGCCTGGGCCTGCCGCCGCTGGCGCGCGCTGGCGGCCAGATCGAAGAGCCGCTGGCCGACTCCGTGCGCACGGCCTTGGGCGCGGCCATCGCCAACACGGCGCCGCCAGTGCCTGTTTTCAGCGATACCGAAGCGCGCCTGGCCTACCTGCGCTGGCTCGGTGCCATGAGCGAGCGCCTGCGCAAGAAGAAGGCCGAGTGGCCCGAGCGCCGTGATTTCCTGCAGACCGTCTGGTACGAAAGCAAGCGTGCCGGCCTGGACACGGCCCTGGTGCTGGGCCTGATCCAGGTCGAAAGCAACTTCCGCAAGTTTGCCGTTTCCGGCGTGGGCGCACGCGGTTACATGCAGGTCATGCCCTTCTGGTCGCGCCTGATCGGCGACGGTGACGTGGGCAAGCTGTTCCACATGCAGACCAATCTGCGTTTCGGTTGCGTCATCCTGCGCCATTATCTGGAGCGTGAGCGCGGCGACCTTTTCATGGCCCTGGGGCGCTACAACGGCTCGCGCGGCAAGTCCCCTTACCCGAATGCCGTCCTCGCCGCGCAGCGCTCCTGGCAGTACCGCGACGAGCCATCCCGGGATGCGCCGGCGCGCTAGCCGTTCGGCGCGGGCATGAAAAAACCACCGGCAGCGCAGGGCTGGCGGTGGTCGGGGCGGGCAGCGCCGGGGCTCAGGCCTGGGTGCCCAGCACCTTCTGCAGTTCGCCGCTTTCGTACATCTCCATCATGATGTCCGAGCCGCCGATGAACTCGCCCTTCACGTAGAGCTGGGGGATGGTAGGCCAGTTGCTGTATTCCTTGATGCCCTGGCGGATGCCGTCGTCTTCCAGCACGTTGACGGTCTTTACGGCCTTGGGGTCCACACCGCAGGCCTTGAGGATCTGGATGGCGCGGCCGGAAAAACCGCACATGGGGAAGCTGGCACTGCCTTTCATGAAAAGGAGCACTTCACTTTGTTTGACGAGGTCGTCGATGCGTTGCTGGGCGTCGCTCATATTTCGGTATCCTTGAAGTCGAATACCGCAATTATTTCATTTTTGGCCCCCGGCCGCAGAACCCCTACCCATCATGAAGATCACCAAAGACACCGCCGTCACCATCCGCTACCGCATCAGCGACGCCACGGGCAAGCTGCTGGAGGACGGCAAGGAGCCCAATTCCTATCTGCACGGCGGCTACGGCAACACCTTTCCCAAGGTGGAAGAGGCGCTGGAGGGCCGCGAGGCCGGCTACCAGGCCAGCCTGGAACTGCAGCCGGCCGACGCCTTCGGTGAGCGCAACGAGGCCCTGGTGCAGGTCATCCCCAAGACCCAGTTCCCGCCCGGGGTCAAGGTCGGCGGCCAGCTCGAAGGCCGGGGCGAGGACGGGCACACCCATGTCTTCACCGTGGTCAAGATCAAGGGCCCCGAAGTGCACCTGGACGGTAACCACCCCCTGGCCGGCAAGGCCCTGCGCCTGAACGTCACGGTGGTGGAGGTGCGTGCGGCCAGCGCAGAAGAAATTGCCCATGGCCATGTGCATGGCGCCCACGGCCACCACCACTAAAACTTGCCAATAAATCTACTGCGCGACCCGATCGCCGCGTTGGGCGGTACTCGGAATCCTCACGTACCTTGAGTACGTTCCGGTTCCTGCGCTCCGTCCGCCTTGCGCTCGGGCCGCTCGCTACGATTTCTTAGCAAGTTTCATAGGCATTCGTTTTGCCTCAATAACCGGTCTTGCGGCCCTGGATGACGGGCAGGGCGTCCTGGCTGATCAGGGCCCAGATCACGCGCACGATGGTTTCCGAGGCGATCACGGTGTGCGCGTTCTTGGCGGCCACCAGCTTGTCGCGCAGCTCGCGGCGCACTTCTGGGATGCCGGTGAGATCGAAGATCACATCGATCCGGTTGCCCAGCGCCACGATGTCGTCCAGCGACTTGAGCGCAATGCCCGCCTCAGCGGCCTGCTTGCGGCCGGGGGTGTCAGCCGCTTCGGCGGCACAGACTAGCTCGATGCCCTGGCTGCGCTTTTGCAGCATCTGGCTGAGGAAGGCCGAACCGATGCGGCCCAGGCCGATGATGGCGATGCGTTGCTGTTCCAAGAGATGTCCTTTCGGGTTTGACCGGTGGCTGGTGCCAGCGTATGCGAACCATGCTAGCCCACGCGTCCGCCCTGTCTCATAATGGTTATCACCAAGGACCACCGGGGAGCAGACGCATGTCGCAGGTGTATGTCGCAGACGATCCGCAGCTGGGCCGCGTGGAATATCGCGATCGCAAGCGCGCCTGGTGGCTGCTGTCGGTGGTGTACCCGCTGCTGCCCTTCACCGGCATGGCCCTGCAGGCCTGGACCGGCGCGCAGATCGCCCTGGGCCTGCCCCTGCTCATCAGCTACGGCCTCATGCCGCTGCTGGACTATCTGCTGGGCGAGGACGAGAACAACCCGCCCGAGGCCGTGGTGCCCCAGCTGGAGCAGGACCGTTATTACCGCTGGCTGACCTGGGCCACCGTGCCCCTGCACTTCGTGGCCCTGATCGGCTGCGCCTGGTGGGTGGGCACGCAGGACCTGTCCTGGTGGGCCGTGCTCATGCTGGCCTACATCGCCGGCACCGACTCGGGCCTGGGCATCAACACCGGCCACGAGCTGGGCCACAAGTACACGCGCACCGAGCAGTGGCTGGCGCGCCTGGTGCTGGCCGTGCCGGCCTACGGCCACTTCACCGTGGAGCACGGGCGCGGCCACCACCGCTGGGTCTCCACACCCGAGGACCACGCCAGCGCGCGCATGGGCGAGAACATCTACCGCTTCGCCCTGCGCGAACTGCCGGGCGGCATCCGCCGCGCCTGGGCGCTGGAGAAAGAGCGTCTGCAGAAGGAGGGCCGCAGCGCCTGGAGCCCGCACAACACCATGCTGCAGTCCTATGCCATCACGGCCGTGCTGCAGCTGGGGCTTATCGTGGCCTGGGGCTGGATCATGCTGCCCTTCCTGGCCGCGCACAACGTGGTGGCCTGGTGGCAGCTGACCTCGGCCAACTACGTGGAGCACTACGGCCTGCTGCGTAACCGCCTGCCCAGCGGGGCCTACGAAACCCCGCAACCCCACCATTCCTGGAACGCCAACCACCTGGTCACCAACCTCGCGCTGTTCCACCTGCAGCGCCATTCCGACCACCACGCCTACCCTTCTCGGCGTTACCAGTCCTTGCGTGATTTTCCGGACCTGCCGCAATTGCCCAGCGGTTATTTCGGCATGTTCCCGCTGGCCTACATCCCGCCGCTGTGGTTCCGGGTGATGGACCCGCGCCTGCTGGCCTTGCCGCACGTGCGCGGGGATCTGGGCAAGGTGAACATCGATCCGGCGCGGCACGAGGCGATCGTGGCGCGGTATGGCGTACCCCGGCATTGAAGTGGAAGTCATGGCAGCACGCATGAAACTGATCCCCTGCACCTACGAGCAGCATGCGCAGCCCATCCTCGACATCCTGAACGAGGCCATTACCAACTCCACGGCGCTCTACGACTACAGGCCGCGCACCCTGGACAGCATGGCCGGGTGGTTCAAGGCCAAGGAAGCGGGCCACTTCCCGGTGCTCGGCCTGGTGTCCGACGACGGCGAGCTGCTGGGCTTCGCGAGCTACGGCAGCTTCCGGGCCTGGCCGGCCTACAAGTACACGGTCGAACATTCGGTCTACGTCCACCATCTGCACCGCGGCCGTGGGCTCGGGGAGCAGCTCCTGCAGGCCCTGGTGGCGCAGGCCCGGGCGCAAGGGGTGCATGTGCTGGTGGGCGGCATCGACGCCGCGAACCAGGGCAGCATCGCGCTGCACACGAAGTTGGGTTTTGTGCACGCCGGCACCATCCGGCAGGCGGGTTTCAAGTTCGGGCGCTGGCTGGACCTGGCCTTCTACCAGCGCATCCTGGACACGCCGGCGCAACCGGTGGATGGCTGAAGGGAACGCCCGATGATCGTCTTGCAGACCACCACCTACGTGCCGGGCCTGCGCGGCCAGGAGATCTACGATTTCCTCACCCACCCGGACGACCGCAGCTACCAGCGCTGGTGGCTGGGCACGCACCTGCAGCTGCATCTGGTCGGCGGCGCGGATCGTGGTGAGGGCGGCGTCGGCAGCGAGATCCATATGGACGAATACGTCGGGCGCCACCGGGTCCGGATGAATGCCGTGGTGACCGAGGCGGTGCCGGGACGCCGCCTGGTCATGCGCATGAAGAAGCTGGTGCGGCTGCCCGCCACGCTGACCCTGGAGTTCGACGACGACGCCAGCGGTGTGCGCATCGTGCATACCCTGCGCGCCGGCTACGCCGGCCCGGGCCGCGTGCTGGACCCGCTGCTGCGCCTGCATTTCACGCCGACCTTCGCGCGGGCGATGGACGCCCACGTGCACACTGAGTTTGCGAAGCTGCGCGAGCTGCTGCACGGTGGCGCGACCGGACCGGCCTGAACATGCCCATCCCCTCCGACTATCAGCGCGCCTCGCTCGACTTCGAGCGTTTCATGGTCGACGCGCGCGACGCGGCCGGCCTGGCTACCACCAATATGGCCTGGAACATGGTGGTGGGCGTGTTGCACACCTTCCGCCGCCGCCTGAGCGTGGCCGAGGCGCTGCGCTTTGCCGACGTGTTGCCGCCCGTGCTGCGCGCCATCTTCGTCAGCGAGTGGCAGCCAGACGCGGCGCCGCTGCCCTTTGCCGACCGCGCCGCGCTCACGCACGAGGTGCGGTCGCTGCGCCTTGCGCACAACTTCTCACCCGACGACGCCATCCGCTCCGTGGCACAGGCCCTGCGCCGGCAGGTGGACGAGGCGGCGCTGGAGCGTGTGCTGGCCACGCTGCCGCCGGGCGCGCGCGAGTACTGGGCCGTCTAGGGGCGGTTCACTCCGGCGTGCGATCCGCACCCTAGCTGGCCGCGCACAAGGGCGCACGGGGCGGGGCACGCCGGTGCTTGGCCGACCGGGCCTAGTAGCACCATGCGGGTGCTACCTTGCGGGGTTTGTCGTCTTGTTATTTCTCGCCCTGTCGACCGGGCGGGGAAAACGCCTTGTGTGACAAGCACTTGCGCTTGTCGGGACGAGCATGTATCGGTGAGGGGCCGATGTTATTCCGCACTTTTGCGGTGTTTCATGGTTTGTTAAGAGCGCGGCTCTGCGCTATATTGGCCTGAATTCTTCAAACAAAACAAGCACTTAGCTTGCAGCAAGGGAGGCGTCAGGATGAGCATCCGTCCATGTTATTCCGCACTTTTGCGGTCTATATCACGTTAGGCGACAACGGTGCGTACCCTCATCAAGCTACTGCTCATCGCCACGTTGGCGCAAAATTCGCTCGCGCTGGCACAACCAATTTCCACGAAAGAGGCAATCGCCAACTATTTTGCAGACGGCGGAAAACCTCCGCAGTTGAAACGCGAGAAATCAGGTGGGTCCATAGAGGTCTGCTTCAACACTTGCGACTTCTATCGCTTTACTGGCGCGGTAAACGAACAGGTTGTTTGGGATGTCGTGTTTATCCACCAATACTTTGTAAATCCCGCGTATCACATCCAGAAGTTCAAGGCGGAGTACCAGGAGGTGTCAGCTGACGTTCTTACGAAGTACAAATCGTTGTGCCCGTCGATTTCGGGGGACCAATTGCCGAATTGCATTCTTGACAACTTGGCTAAGAGACATCGCGCTTCATATGCATTCGTGCGCTATGACGAGGGCTACCGCTGCGAGGTTGCCGGGCGGCTCACCAATCCGAGCTTCGAGGGTAAATCTTCCTGTACAAAGTATCGCCATGTCTCCTAACAATTTAGTCAAGCGCGGATTGCCTTCGGCATCCGCTTACTTCAAACGTTAGCGAGCACCCCAGAATGAACCGCTCCGAGCTTCTCGCAGAACTAAAAAACCTTGGTGTCCCTTCTGGGTATTACTCCCTCAGTGGAAGCAATACCAATGAACGGGTTTGCCTTCTTGAGAGTGAAGGCAAATGGAAAGTCTCGTTCTTCGAGCGGGGGCAAGAAGCAATCCTGGGCTCGTTCGAAAGTGAATCTTCCGCGTGTGCATTTATGTTGGGGGAGCTAAAGCGTGGCCTCTAGCAAATGTTTGCACGCTAACCCTTCGGTCAAGAGGGACGCTCCGCCGGCAAGCCGGCTCCGCGCCCCTTACCTCCAACGTTAGTGTTCATGAAAAAGCATCATCAGATACTCCTGGGTTTCTTAGGGCTTGCGCTCGTGGGGATCTTTTGGTGGGGGTTCGCTGGATTTGTGGCCGTGGGTAGCAGTGGCAGCCAAGTTCCGACGGGTCAAGGGTATGCCTTTTGGGCGGGTGGTATTGGCTACCTTGTACTTCTGTTGTTCATCGCTGCACCAGGCTCCGGTACTAATTCAAGGTTTGTCCAGGAAGCCAAGATAAACCTCAAATGGACTGTGATCTGGCTACTCGCATGCGTCCCAGCGGCGTTTCTTTTTATTGGGTTCGTCGCACCACCATTCATTCTGGCGTGGTCAGTCGTCATACTGATAGCGGATGCATTCGCGAAGCCAGAAATTTCAGACGAACACTAACATCTCAATCGAGAGCGGATCGCCTACGGGTCCCGCTCATCTCCAACGTTAAAACTCAGATGCGGCTCTCATTTCTAATCGTTACTGGCGTTTTGGTGTGGTCCGGCGCAAGCGCGTCAGATACGCTGCCAGCCGAGAAGCGCAATGCAGCGGCGTTACCTAAACAGGCGCGCAGTTCGCAGGAACCACCGTTTCTGACGATGAAAGACCATGGATGTGGAGGCGAGGGACTCCATGAGGACTCAAGGTGTTTGAGCCGCTACCTTGACTGGCTCGATTCGCAATTGAATGCGGTATATCGACGTGCTCTCGCGAAACTTCCCGAGCGTGATGAAATGGATGTCCGGAAGGAACGGGAGCAACTCAGAAAGTCACAGCGTGCGTGGCTGAAATTCAAAGATGACAACTGTGCGCTGGTTGGTGGTCTCGAAGGGGGAAGTAATCTAAACGTGACATTTTCCGGAATGATATGCATGGAGAATGAACTGAAGCAGCGCATCCAATTTCTGAAACGAATAGCGGATGGCGAATGAGAGCTTTAACAAGTTGGCCCACACGGATACACAACATCAGATTGCCGCTTCGCGGCGTGTGTTGCACGCCGGTGGCCTCGGACGTCAAGCCGCATAGCCGCCTCAGATGCCCGCTCCAAAGTTCTTCCCGAACGCACATGCCTTTCGCAAATGGCTTGAAGCCAACGCGAGCAGTGCCGCAGAACTGCTGGTGGGCTATCACAAGGTCGCCACGGGCAAGCCCAGCATGTCCTGGTCGGAGTCCGTCGATGAAGCGCTGTGTTTTGGGTGGATAGATGGCATCCGCAGGCGGATTGATGACGAGTCCTACCAGATCCGCTTCACGCCCAGACGATCCACGTCCATCTGGAGCGCCGTCAACATCGCCAAGTTCGAGGCGCTCCAGGCCGAAGGGCGCATGACACCTGCAGGGCTTGAGGCATTCCAGCACCGCAGAGAGGCCAGGTCCGTGGTGTACGCCCACGAGCAGGAGACACCGGCCGAGCTTGCCCCGGACGAGCTACGGGAGTTCAAGCGCAACAAACAAGCCTGGCGCTTCTTCGAGAACAGTCCGCCGAGCCACAAGAAGGTCGTGCTCCACTGGATCTGCGGGGCGAAGAAGCCGGAGACGCGTTACCGGAGGTTCACCAAGCTGCTGGAGGCCTGTGCCGCCGGCCAGCGGCTGCGGTGAGCCCGCGTTGCTTCAGGCCTTCAGCAAGCCCCGCGTCTCGATGAACGCCACCACCTCGTCCACGCCGGTCAGGGTCTTGAGGTTGGTCATCACGAAGGGCTTGAGGCCTTGCGCGGTCTTGCGCATGCGCTCGGTGTCGGCCTTCATCACGTCCAGGTTCGCGCCTACGTAAGGCGCGAGGTCGGTCTTGTTGATCACGAAGAGGTCGCTCTTGGTGATGCCGGGGCCGCCCTTGCGCGGGATCTTTTCGCCCGCGGCCACGTCGATCACGTAGATCGTCAGGTCGCTGAGTTCGGGGCTGAAGGTGGCGGCCAGGTTGTCGCCGCCGCTCTCGATGAAGACGACGTCGGCATTGGGAAAGTCCACCAGCATGCGGTCGATGGCTTCCAGGTTGATCGAGGCGTCCTCGCGGATGGCGGTGTGCGGGCAGCCACCGGTCTCCACGCCCATGATGCGCTCGGCCGGCAGCGCGCCGCTGACCGTCAAGATGCGCTGGTCTTCCTTGGTGTAGATGTCGTTGGTGATGGCGACCAGGTCGTACTTCTCTCGCATGGCCTTGCAGAGCATTTCCAGCAGGGTTGTCTTGCCGGAGCCGACGGGGCCGCCGATGCCCACGCGCAGAGGCGGCAGGGGTTTGCTGCGGTTCTTGATGTGGTGCAGGGAGGGTGCGTTCATAGGACGTTCTAGGAGCGGAAGAGCCGCGAGTATTGAGTTTCGTGCCGGCTGGAGAGGATGGCCAGCATGGGGCTGAAGGCCTGGCGGTCTTCGTCGTGCAGGGCCAGGGCGTGCTCGACGGCAAGGGGGATCTCGGTGGCCAGGCGCGCCAGGATGCGCTGGCCAGACGTCTGGCCCAGGGGAACGGCCTTGAGCGCGGCCTGCATCATGTTCTCGGCCCAGCCGAAGGCGTAGCTCAGCAGTACGTCGCGTTCACCCGCGCCGCTGCCGGCGGCGGTGAGCGCGAACAGCACGGGGTAACTCGGCTCCAGCGCGGTGGCGAACTCCAGCGTAGCGGGGCTGGCCCCGGGCAGGTTGCGCAGCCACTCGCGCAGGGAGCGGCCCATCTGCTCGGTCTGCAGGCGCAGTTCGGCGGTCTCGCGGGTCTGCAGCAGCCAGGCGTTGAGCGCGCGCACGCGGGCGTGGTCGTTTTTCCGCCAGGCGATCAGGGTCTGGGCAATCACGGGCAGGTCAGCGCGCGCCAGCGTCAGGTGCAGTTGCTGCACCAACCACTCGGCGGCCGTGGCTTCGTCCGTCACGTGGCCCGCATCGACCGCGGCTTCCATGCCCTCGGAGTAGGAAAAACCACCGACGGGCAGGGCCGGCGAAGCCAGCCAGATCAGCTGCAGCAGGCTGGAAGGCGCGAGCGGTTCAGTGAGCGTGTTTGTGCGCATGTCCATGGGCATCTCCATGGTCGTGGCCGCAGCCTGGGCCGTGTTCATGGCCAGGGTCGTGCGGGTGCTCGTGGGCATGGGCGTGCTCATGACCGTGATCGTGGCCATGATCGTGGCCGTGCCCGCCCGCGCTGTAGGCGCCGCCCTCGGGTTCGAAGGCCTCCTGCGCCTCGACCACGGTCAGGTGCATGGCGCGCAGCATGTCGGCCAACACATGGTCGGGTTCGATCTTCAGGTGGTCGGGCTTGAGCTCGATGGGTACGTGGCGGTTGCCCAGGTGGTAGGCGGCGCGGGTCAGGTCGAAGGGTGAGCCGTGCTGGGCGCAGGCCGTGATGCGCAGCACCGCCTGCGGCGCGGCGATCACGCGGATGAGTGAGCCATCCTCGGCCACCAGCACGTCGCCGCCGCGCACCAGGGTGCCGCGCGGCAGGAAGACGCCGAGCTCACGGCCCAGGCTGTCGGTGGCGGCGAAACGGCTTTTCTGGCGCACGTCCCAGTCGAGTTCGACGGAGGAGGCGCGCTTGAGGAGAACGGGGGCCAGGCCCTGGCCTTGCGATAGCAGTTTGGAAACGGTGAGCATGCCGAAATTAGAACAGGAAGTAGCGTTGCGCCATGGGAAGGCTGGTCGCCGGTTCGCAGACCAGCAGCTGGCCGTCGGCGCGCACCTGGTAGGTCTGGGCGTCCACTTCCATGGTCGGAACGTAGTGGTTGTGGATCATGTGGCGCTTGCTGACACCGCGGATGTTCTTCACCGCCGCAAGCTGTTTGCCCAGGCCGTAGCGCCTGCCCACGTCGGCGGCCAGGGCGGCCTGCGAGACAAAGGTCAGCGAGGTCTGGCGCAGTGCGCCGCCGTAGGCGCCGAACATGGGCCGGTAGTGAACGGGCTGGGGCGTGGGGATGCTGGCGTTGGGGTCGCCCATGGCGGCGAAGGCGATGAAGCCACCCTTGAGGATGAGTGCGGGTTTCACGCCGAAGAATGCCGGTTTCCAGATCACCAGATCGGCCCACTTGCCCGGGGCGATGCTGCCCACCTCGTGGCTGATGCCGTGGGCGATGGCCGGGTTGATGGTGTACTTGGCGATGTAGCGCTTGACGCGGAAGTAGTCGTTGCGCACGCCATCGCCTTCGAGCCGGCCGCGCTGCGCCTTCATCTTGTGCGCGGTCTGCCAGGTGCGGATGATGACCTCGCCCACACGGCCCATGGCCTGGCTGTCGCTGCTCATCATGCTGATGGCGCCCAGGTCGTGCAGGATGTCCTCGGCCGCGATGGTCTCCTTGCGGATGCGGCTTTCGGCAAAGGCCAGGTCCTCGGCAATCGCCGGGTCCAGGTGGTGGCAGACCATGAGCATGTCCACGTGCTCGTCCAGCGTGTTCACCGTGTAGGGCATCGTGGGGTTGGTCGAGCTGGGCAGGAAGTTGGCCTGGCCCACCACCTTCAGGATGTCGGGTGCGTGGCCGCCGCCCGCGCCTTCGGTGTGGAAGGCGCAGATGCCGCGGCCTTTCACGGCCGCGATGGTGTTCTCGACGAAGCCCGATTCATTGAGCGTGTCGGAGTGGATGGCCACCTGCGTGTCGGTGGCCTCGGCCACGTCCAGGCAGTTGTCGATGGCCGAGGGCGTGGTGCCCCAGTCCTCGTGCAGCTTGAGGCCGATCACACCGGCGTCGATCTGCTCGTGCAGCGCGGCCGGCAGGCTGGCGTTGCCCTTGCCCAGGAAACCCAGGTTCATGGGGAAGGCATCGGCCGCTTGCAGCATGCGCTCGATGTTCCAGGGGCCGGGGGTGCAGGTGGTGGCCAGGGTGCCCGTGGCCGGGCCGGTGCCGCCGCCCAGCATGGTGGTCACGCCCGAGCACAGCGCTTCCTCGATCTGCTGCGGGGCGATGAAGTGGATGTGGCTGTCGATGCCGCCGGCCGTGACGATATTGCCTTCGCACGAGATGATCTCGGTGCCCGGGCCGATGATGACGTCCACGCCCGGCTGCGTATCGGGGTTGCCGGCCTTGCCGATGGCGGCGATGCGCCCGTCCTTCAGGCCGATGTCGGCCTTGACGATGCCCCAGTGGTCGATGATGAGCGCATTGGTCAGCACCGTGTCCATCGCACCCTCTGCGCGGGTGCGTTGCGATTGCGCCATGCCGTCGCGTATGGTCTTGCCGCCGCCGAACTTCACTTCCTCGCCATAGCCGCCGGCGCGCAGAGTGTAGTCCTGCTCGACCTCGATGATGAGGTCGGTGTCGGCCAGGCGCACGCGGTCGCCCGCGGTGGGGCCGAACATCTCGGCGTAGGCGCGTTTGGGGATCATGTTCATCACAGTTTCCCTTGCACCAGGGCGCGGAAGCCGTAGACCTTGCGCTCACCGGCGTAGTCCACCAGCTCCACCGTGCGCTGCTGGCCGGGCTCGAAGCGCACGGCCGTGCCGCTGGCGATGTTCAGGCGCATGCCGCGCGCGGCGGTGCGGTCGAAATCGAGCGCGCCGTTGGTCTCGGCAAAGTGGTAGTGCGAGCCGACCTGGATGGGCCGGTCGGCGGTGTTCTTCACGACCACGGTCAGCGTACGCCGGTCCGGGTTGAGCGTGTGCGCGCCATCGTCGATCAGCAGTTCGCCGGGGATCAGGGCGGGGGCCATGGGGGTTGCCTTATTTGCGCAGGTGCCAGATCACCATCACGGCCAGCGCGCCGAAGACGACAAAGCCCCACAGGTCGGTGGCGTGCCAGTGCGTGCTGGTGGCGCCGTGGCCGTCGTGGGCCAGTGCGGCGCTGCCGATCAGAAGAGAGGTGAGGGCGGTGCAGAGCGTGCGCATGGTGCTTCCTTAAACAATGGGTTGATGCACGGTGACGAGCTTGGTGCCGTCGGGGAAGGTGGCTTCGACCTGGATGTCGGGGATCATGTCCGCAACCCCTTCCATGACGTCGCCGCGCTTGAGCAGGGTGCGGCCCTCGCTCATGAGCTGGGCCACGCTCTTGCCGTCGCGCGCGCCCTCCATCACCGCGGCGCTGATGTAGGCCACGGCTTCAGGGTAGTTGAGCTTGAGCCCGCGCGCCATACGCCGTTCGGCTAACAGGGCGGCGGTGAAGATCAGCAGCTTGTCTTTTTCGCGGGGTGTAAGTTCCATATCGCTTCGCTCAAATGTCAGACCGCGCGGCCGCAAAGGCCGGCCGAGCACGGGGGGTCAGTTCCATATCGCTTCGCTTAAAACAGACCGTGCGGCCGCAAGAGCTGGCCGAACGCGGGGCGTGAGTTCCATGGTCGTGCTGTCTTGCGTCTTGAATTGCTCATGACTATGCAATAGCCGTGCCGCGTCGGCCGTCCGGCCAGCCGCCCTAGATCGTGCATCCGGCCCCAACCATTGCCTGTTCGTGGTGCAAAACAGACCGAAAGGGCACCAGTCAGGGGCGATCTTGGGTTCTAGGCGCATGAAAAGCGTGCGTGCACGGCGGCATGCGCATCCTCTACCAGCTAGCGTACGCCCCGCACGTGGGGCAGGCCAGCGCCGACATCCTGGGCGTGAGCCAGCGCACGGTGAACAAGCACCTGGAACACATCTTCGAGAAGCTGGGCGTGGAGACCCGCACGGCGGCGGCGATTGCGAGCAGTTTGTTGCAGGAAGGCTAGGGCCATGGGCCGCCCCAGCATGCCCCTGGTGTGTCCAGGTTAAGCCGGTCCGGATAACACGGCAGATTTGGCAGGATTCGGCGCCAAGTCCTTGATCCAGCGGTGCTTTCTTCTCTTGTCGCTGCGGGTGTTATCCGGCAGCCGGTCTTGTTCATAAGACGGGTTTGCAGGATTTCGCAGTTTTGTTCATGGTCCAGCTCGCATGGCACTTGGGCGAAAGGCTGATATAAATCAGGCACTTAGAGCACATCACGGGAGGCACCATGAACTTTGTTATGCCGACAGATTTGCGGCCTATATCAAATTATGCGTCATAGGCGGTGCAAGTGAGCGAGGCAAGTGTTAGCACTGGGGTGTCGTGCCCCGCCTGCAGCCACAAGCTCACGCGCACCGAGCAACGGCGCATGAATACGGTGCTCGGGGCCGCGCGGCCAATTGCATGCTCCGGTTGCGGGCGGCGCATCCAGTGGCACCGCTCACTGCATGCGCGCCTCTTGTTCGGTGGCCTCATCTTTCGGGTAGGCGTGTTCTCCCTCTTGGCGGTCGCCATCGGTGCGGCCCTTCTGCCCACGCTGCCTGTGTCCTACGGCATGGCTGCCGCGGTCGCGAGCGCCGTCGCAGTAGTCGGTGTGTTCGTAACCCACACGCCGGCATCGCGCACATTCGTGGAGCTTGCGAGCAATGACGCATAACCCCTCCATCGAGCGGACGGTTTCCGGCAAGCTTCGCTTGCCTCCAACCGCCGCTCACGTCGAACGTTAGGCAATGCGTACTTGGTTCATTGAGGTCAATCGCGTTATCGAAAGTGTCATTGGCTTGGCGATTTTCTGCTGGTCGTCATATGCGCTATTTCAGGCGGTCGCCTACGAGGCGGTCCACCAAATCACTCGTACCGGTGGCAAGTCACACGTGATTACTTACGCCGAATCGCCAGGTTTTTTCATCTTCTATGTTCTTCTCTGGTTATTGTTTTGGGTGGTAAGCGCAGGAGCTCTGTATTTCCGCCTGGGAAGGAAGCGACCGAGTGAATAGAGTTCAATTGCCTCTCCGAGCGCTGCCTAACAATTCAATCGAGAGCGGATCGCCTGCGGCTTCCGCTCATCTCAAACGTTAGCTAGCGTGAAGACACTTCACGTCATCGGAATCTCATGTCTTGTCGTTGCGGCGCTTCTGTATGTCATCGCGGCGGCAAGCGCTGCAGGTGGAGTCTTCGCATTTCTCGGGTTTGTATTCGAGGGTATTGCCTTGAGCGTGGCCAATCGGATACCCCGCAGTAGCGAGAGCAAATCTGCTCCGCCATCCATAAAGATACGTAGAAGGTGGCGATGAGGAAGGCTAATAATTCAGGCAAGCGCGGTTCGCCTGTGGCTTCCGCTCATCTCCAGCGCTAGACGTCTAAACGGAGACAAACGATGACACGCGTTCGCGTTGAAGGCTTCACCATCTCGCTCGATGGCTACGGCGCAGGCCCGGATCAGGACCTCCAGAATCCGCTCGGCGTGGGCGGGACGGATCTGCACCAGTGGCTGTTCCCGACACGCACGTTCCAGCGGGCCTTGTTCGGCAAGGACGGCGGTACGACCGGGGTCGACGACGATTTCGCCGCCCGTGGTTTCCAGAATGTAGGCGCCTGGATACTGGGGCGGAACATGTTCGGGCCCATACGCGGCCCCTGGCCGGACAACAACTGGAAAGGCTGGTGGGGCGACAGCCCGCCCTATCACGTTCCCACGTTCATCCTGACCCATCACGCGCGCGCGCCCATCGAGATGGAAGGCGGAACGACATTTCACTTCGTCACGGGCGGCATCCATGAGGCGCTGGACCGGGCGCGCGAGGCCGCCAAGGGCAAGGACGTGCGCATCGGCGGCGGAGCCAACACCATCCAGCAATATCTGCGTGCGGGCCTCATCGATGAGCTGCACATCGCCATTTCGCCGGTCCTGCTGGGCGGGGGAGAGCGGTTGTTCGAGGGGGTGGACATGCGCGCTCTGGGATACGAGTGCGTTCAGTTCGTCGCGTCGGAGAAAGCTACCCATGTGGTGTTCCGGCGCCGGGGGAACCATGACGCCTAGCCGGAGCGTCAGCGGCCAAAGAAAAGTGCCGTAGCGCCGGTGTGGAAAAGCGGGAGTTTCTGTCTCAATGGAGAAGTGACATGGTTACACCAGCAAAGAACAGAATTTGCCTTTGGTACAACGGCGGGGCCGAAGAAGCGGCGCGGTTCTACGCCCGTACATTCCCCGACTCCTTCGTCGGCGCCGTGTACCGCGCGCCGGGAGACTTCCCGTCGGGGAAGCAAGGCGACGTGCTGACCGTGG
This sequence comes from uncultured Hylemonella sp., assembly GCA_963512175.1. Classification (GTDB taxonomy): domain Bacteria; phylum Pseudomonadota; class Gammaproteobacteria; order Burkholderiales; family Burkholderiaceae_C; genus Hylemonella. Next base: position 400,139 of record CAUPLI010000002.1, read on the forward strand.
AGTTCACGGTCATGGGTCTCCCCTGTCTCGGGCTCAACGGCGGGCCTGCCTTCACGCAGAGCGAGGCGTTTTCTTTCCAGGTGGCCACCACGGATCAAGCCGAAACGGATCGTTATTGGAACGCGATTGTTGGCCATGGAGGCCAGGAAAGCGCTTGCGGCTGGTGCAAGGACAAGTGGGGGGTGTCGTGGCAGATCACACCGGTGGTTCTGACCCGGGCCATAGCTGACCCCGACCCGGCTGCCGCCAAGCGCGCCTTCGATGCGATGATGGAGATGACAAAAATCGACGTCAGCGCCATCGAGGCGGCGCTACGCGGCTGAGCGGCGGCTGCCATACGCCGCAGGGCGGCGCCCCTGAGAGGCCGCGGCCTCAGCTTTAACGCCAGGCAGTTGCCGCCCCAGCCCGGGGCATGGCACGGAATCTGCACTCTCCCGGGGCATGGACGCCCCGGCCCGCCCTTCCACTGACCTTGCTGCGCCGCCGCATACGCCGGCGGCGGTGCAGTCCATCGTCAAGATACGGCGCGACTACAACAGCTGGGTGGCGCGCGAGACCATGGAGGATTACGCGCTGCGCTACACGCCGCAGCGCTTCCGCAAGTGGAGCGAATGGCGGGTGGCCAACACGGCTTTCGGCGCGGCCTCCTTCCTGATCCTTGAGGCCGTGGGCGCCACGCTGCTGGTGCAGTACGGCTGGGCCAACGCCTTCTGGGCCATCCTGGCCACGGGGCTCATCATCTTCCTCGCGGGCTGGCCCATCAGCGTCTACGCGGCGCGTTATGGCGTGGACATGGACCTGCTCACGCGTGGCGCGGGTTTCGGCTACATCGGCTCCACCATCACCTCGCTGATCTACGCGAGCTTCACCTTCATCTTCTTTGCGCTGGAGGCGGCCGTCATGGCCTATGCGCTGGAGTTGGCGCTGGGCATCCCGCCCAGCTGGGGCTACCTCATCTGCGCGCTCGTCGTCATCCCCCTGGTCACGCACGGGGTCTCGGCCATCAGCCGGCTGCAGGTCTGGACGCAGCCGCTGTGGCTGCTCATGCTGGTCGTGCCCTTTGCCTATGTGCTGGCCCTGGACCCTGACGCGTTTTCGGGCATCACGCACTACAAGGGGGAGAAGGGGCATAGTTCGGACTTTGTTTTGCCCCTCTTTGGTGCCGCTCTCACGGTGGGCATCGCCCTCATCACCCAGATGGGTGAGCAGGCCGACTACCTGCGTTTCATGCCGGCCCAGACCGCCGCCAACCGCAAGCGCTGGTGGTTCGGCGTGATGGCGGGCGGGCCGGGCTGGGTGCTGCTGGGCGTGGTCAAGATGCTGGGCGGCGCGCTGCTGGCCTATCTGGCCATCACGCATGCCGTGCCCATCGAACGCGCGGTGGACCCGAACCAGATGTACCTGGCCGCCTATGAATACGTCTTCCCCAACTACGGCTGGGCGGTGGCGGCCACCGCCTTGTTCGTGGTGATCTCGCAGCTCAAGATCAACGTCACCAACGCCTACGCGGGCTCGCTGGCCTGGAGCAACTTCTTCTCGCGCCTCACGCACAGCCACCCGGGGCGGGTGGTCTGGGTGGTGTTCAACACACTCATCGCCTTCATGCTGATGGAGATGAATGTCTTCCAGGCCCTGGGCGACGTGCTGGGCCTGTACAGCAACATCGCCATCGCCTGGATGATGGCCGTGGTGGCCGACCTGGTGATCAACAAGCCGCTGGGCCTGTCGCCCAAGGGCATCGAGTTCAAGCGCGCGCACCTCTACGACATCAACCCCGTGGGCGTGGGCGCCATGGTGCTGGCCTCCATCCTCTCGGTCACGGCGCACCTGGGTTTCTTCGGCCCGCTGGCCCAGGCCTTCTCGGCCGTGATCGCGCTGGGCACCGCTTTTGTCGCCGCACCGCTGATCGCCTGGGCCACGCGCGGGCGCTACTACATTGCGCGCCAGAGTGAGCTGGTGGCCGAATCCAAAGCCAACGAAGGCCCTTACGCCCGTTACGGCGTGCGCCGCTGCGTGATCTGCGAGGGCGAGTACGAAGGGCCGGACATGGCTCACTGCCCGGCCTACCAGGGGCCTATCTGTTCGCTGTGCTGCACGCTGGACGCACGCTGTGGCGACCTGTGCAAGCCCCACGCCAGCCTCTCGGCCCAGTGGTCGGGCATGCTGCAACGCCTGCTGCCCAAACGCCTCTGGCCCTATCTGGACACGGGCCTCGCGCATTTCCTGCTGCTCATGCTCATCATCGTGCCGCTGCTGGCTGGCGTCTTCGGCCTGTTCTACCAGCAGGAATTGCAGGTGCTGGGCTGGCATGGGGTCGAGACCACTGACGCGGCGCTGGAAGCAGCGGATGCAACTTTGCGTTCAGCCTTCCTCAAGACCTACATGGCCCTGCTGCTCATCGCGGGCATGGCGGCCTGGTGGGTGGTGCTGGCGCACAAGAGCCGGCAGGTGGCGCAGGAGGAATCCAATCGCCAGACCGCCCTGCTCATGCGCGAGATCGAACTGCACCAGCAGACCGACGCCGCCCTGCAGGACGCGCGCCGCACGGCCGAACGCGCCCAGCACCAGGCCGAGCAGGCCAACCAGGCCAAGAGCCGTTACATCAGCGCCATCAGCCACGAGCTGCGCACGCCGCTCAACAGCATCCTGGGGTATGCGCAGCTCATGGGCGAAGACCCGCAGGTTCCGGCCCACCGCAAGCACGCGGTGCAGGTCATCCGCCGTGGGGGCGAGCATCTGCTGACGCTGATCGAAGGCACGCTGGACCTGGCGCGCATCGAATCGGGCAAGCTCACGCTGGAGCTCAAGCCCATGGACTTTGCCTCTTGCGTGCACGAGCTGGCCGCCATGTTCGAGCTGCAGGCCGCGGCCAAGGGCCTGCGCTTCCACTTCATGCCGCTCAACGTGCTGCCCGAGCGTGTGCGCGCCGACGAAAAGCGCGTGCGCCAGATCCTCATCAACCTGCTGGGCAACGCCATCAAGTTCACCGCGCAGGGCGAGGTGACCTTCAGCGTGCGCTACGCGCGCGAGATGGCGCACATCGACATCCGCGACACCGGCCCCGGCATGACCCTGCAGGAGACCGAGCGCCTGTTCGAGCCCTTCACGCGCGCCGCCTCGTCCTCGCAGGGCACACCCGGCGCCGGCCTGGGCCTGACCATCGCCAAGATGCTGACCGACCTGATGGGCGGCGAGCTCACGCTACAGAGCACACCGGGCCTGGGCTCGGTCTTCCACGTCAAGCTCTTCCTGCCCGAGGTGCATGCCGCGCTGCCCTCGGCCAAACCCGTGGCTGCCAAACCGCCGCGCCGCGGTTACGCGGGCGCACGCCGCCATGTGCTGGTGGTGGACAACGAAGAACCCGACCGCGAAATGCTCACCCAGCTGCTCGTGCCCCTGGGCTTCGTGCTGCGCACTGCCGCCAGCGGGCACGACGCGCTGGACCTGCTGGCCGCGGGCTACCGCCCCGACGTGGTCTTCATGGACCTGGCCATGCCCGGCATCGACGGCTGGGAAACCATACGCCGCCTGCGCCGTCTGAGCGGCCTGGCCAAACTGCCCGTGGCCGTGGTCTCGGCCAATGCCTTCGACCAGGGCCTGGAGAACGACGCCGGCATCGCCCCCACCGACTTCATCACCAAACCCATACGCCACAGCGAACTGTTGGACTGGCTGGAGCGCCGCCTGCAACTGCAGTGGACCGTGCGGCCCGAGCCCGTGGTCGTGCCCGCGGCGCCGCCCGGGCCCGTGCTGCCGCCGCGCGGCGAGCGCCTGGCCGAGCTGCGCGAGCTGGTGGTGCTGGGTTATTACCGCGGCATCGTGCGCCTGCTCGACGAGATCGAGGCGCAAGGCCCCGAGCACCACGCCTGGGTCGAGCAGGTGCGTGCGCTCACCCGCGCCTACCGCTTCGACGCCATCCTCCCCCTGCTGGAACCAAACGCCGAAACGCCATGAACGACACCCTGGACCAGGCCCTCAACCGCGCACACAGCGACGTGGTGCTCATCGTGGACGACGTGCCCGACAACCTTTCGCTGCTGCACGATGCGCTGGACGAATCGGGCTGCACCGTGCTGGTGGCGCTGGACGGCGCCTCGGCCCTGCAGCGCGCCGCGCAGGCCCGCCCCGACATCGTGCTGCTCGACGCCATGATGCCCGGCATGGACGGCTTCGAAGTGGCGCGCCGCCTGAAGGCCGACGCGACCACCGCCCACATACCCATCATCTTCATGACGGGCCTGACCGAGACCGAGCACCTGGTGGCCGCGCTCGAAGCCGGCGGCACCGACTACGTGACCAAACCCATACGGCCCAAGGAAGTGCTTGCCCGCATGCAGGTGCACCTGCAGGGCGCACGCGAGCGGCGCCAGGCCCGCAACGCGCTCGACGCCTTCGGTTACGCCAGCATCACCGTGCGCCTGGGCGACGGCCGCCTCATGTGGCAGACCCCGCTGGCGCGCGAGCTGCTGCAGCGTTATTACGGCGCCAGCGGTCCCAACGTGCCCGAGCCCGTGCTGGCCTGGCTGCACCGCAGCGTGGCCCACCTGGCCGAGGTGCAGGCCCGCGGCGAGACTCTGGCCGAACCACCACGCCTGTCCCTGGAACACGGCCCCAAACGCCTGACCTTCCGCCTGCACCAGCGCAACGACGACACCGGTGCGCCCGACACCGGCGGCGACTGGCTGCTCATCATGCAGGAGGCCTCAGACGAGAGCGTCATCGAAGCCATCTCCCTGAGCTTTCGCCTCACGGCCAAGGAGGCCGAGGTGCTCTACTGGGTCATCAAGGGCAAGATCAATCGCGACATCGGCGACATCCTGGGCAGCAGCCCCATGACGGTCAAGAAACACCTGGAGCGGGTCTACGCCAAGCTGGGTGTGGAGACGCGCACCGCAGCGGCGGCGCTGGCGCTGGGACGGATACGACAGTTGCATCCGCAGTTTGAGGGCTGAGGACTGTGGTGGGGTGACCCTTTTGGGGGATGGCATTCGGACCCGATATCCCTAGAATTTTCCGCATGAACGGTATGCCGGTCATTGGAAAACTCCCGTGTGAAGGAAATGATGTTCAACTACACAACGCCGAAGGAAGTAGTCTTCACCTATCAAGAGAATTGGGTCGTCCCTATTTCAGCGATCGATGGTGCCGGGGCTCCATACACCGGCCATGCCCGGGGGCAAAAGGAATCGGTGGAGTGGGACGGTCCATTTGTCGCGGGCCGTCCCCATGGAAAATTCTCAATCCTCTGGGGAGGACGGGATGGTGGTGAGGTCTACTTTGAGCATGGGAAGCAAGTGACTGCCAAATCATGAGACAAGATTTGGCGTCATCATTTGGCGTATCAGTCATTCATTTCCTTGCTACCTCTCTCCATGATCACTCAGTACTACACCGCCACCAGCCTCGACGGCTACATCGCCACCGAAGACAACTCCCTGGAGTGGCTGTTCCCCCTCGGCGACGTGAACGATACGAGCTATCCGGCCTTCATCACCGAAGTAGGCGCCCTGGCCATGGGCTCGTCCACCTACGAATGGATGCTGCGCCACGCGCAGACCGTCACGGCCGAGACCGGCTCGCCCTGGCCCTATGCGCAGCCCACCTGGATCTTCTCCAGCCGCAAGCTGCCGGCCATCCCCGGCGCGAACCTGCATTTCGTGCAGGGGGATGTGCGCCCCGTGCACGCGGCCATGTTGAAGGCGGCGGGCGACAAGAACCTCTGGGTGGTGGGCGGGGGCGATCTGGCGGGGCAGTTTTATGACGCGGGTTTGCTGGACGAAATGATCGTCCAGATCGGCTCGGTCACGCTCGGTAAAGGCAAGCCCCTGTTCCCGCGCCGTCTCACCAGCCCGCCCTTGCGGCTGGACTCGGTGCGGCAGGTCGGCACCGGTTTTGCCGAGCTGCGCTACACGGTGCCCAAGCCCGTGGCCTGAGCCGCGGCCGTACGGCACCAAGTGTCATGCGACCGAGGCACAATGTTTCCGTATGCACCATCTACCGCCCCTGATCGCCCCGCAAGAGTACACCGACGCGGCCGCCGCCCTGGCCCATGTGCGTCGCATCTATGACAGCAGCATCGCCCACCTGCGCGCGGGCATGCAGCGTTTTGTGGCGGGGGACGACAGCGCCGGCCCGGTGCGCGCCTTTTACCCCCTGGTGCGCATCCGCACCGAGACCGTGCTGCGCCAGCCGGCCGGCGCGCAAGAGCGTCTGAGCTACGGCTTCGTGGCGGGGCCGGGCGTGTTCGAGACCACGCTCACGCGGCCCGACCTGTTCAACAACTATTACCTGGAGCAGTTCCGCCTGCTGCTGCTCAACCACGGCGTGACGCTGGAGGTGACCACCAGCAAGCAGCCCATCCCCGTGCATTTCTCCTTTGCCGAGAACGACCACATCGAAGGCAACCTGGCCGCCGAGCGCCGCCAGATGATGCGCGACTGGTTCGACCTGCCCGACCTGGGCGCCATGGACGACGGCATCGCCAACGGCACCTACGAGCCGCAGCCCGGCCGGCCCTTCCCCCTCTCGCTGTTCACGGCGCAGCGCATGGACTATTCGCTGCACCGCCTGCGCCACTACACGGGCACGGTGCCGGAGCACTTCCAGAACTTCGTGCTCTTCACCAACTACCAGTTCTACATCGACGAGTTCATCCGCCTGGGCCACGAACTCATGCAGGACGCCAGGAGCGAGTACAGCGCCTTCATCGAACCCGGCAATGTGGTGACCCGACGTACGGGCGAGGCCGCGCAGGCGGGGGATGCGTTGGGCAAGGCCCCACCGCGCCTGCCGCAGATGCCGGCCTACCACCTGGTGCGGCCGGACGGCAACGGCATCACCATGGTCAACATCGGCGTGGGCCCGGCCAATGCCAAGAACATCACCGACCACATCGCCGTGCTGCGCCCGCACGCCTGGATCATGCTGGGCCACTGCGCCGGCCTGCGCAACGGCCAGCAGCTGGGCGACTACGTGCTGGCCCATGCCTATGTGCGTGAAGACCATGTGCTGGACGAAGAGCTGCCCCTGTGGGTGCCCATCCCCGCGCTGGCCGAGGTGCAGGTGGCGCTGGAGCAGGCCGTGGCCGACGTCACGGGGCTGCATGGCGCGGCGCTCAAACAGATCATGCGCACCGGCACGGTGGCCACCACCGACAACCGCAACTGGGAGCTGCTGCCCGACAACCAGCCCCAGCGCCGTTTCAGCCAGAGCCGCGCTGTGGCCCTGGACATGGAAAGCGCCACCATCGCCGCCAACGGCTTCCGCTTCCGCGTGCCCTACGGCACCCTGCTGTGTGTAAGTGACAAACCCCTGCACGGCGAGATCAAACTGCCCGGCATGGCCAACCACTTCTACCGCGAGCGCGTGGACCAGCACCTGCGCATCGGCATCCGCGCGCTGGAGCTGTTGCGCCAGGCCGGCATGAACCAGCTGCACAGCCGCAAGCTGCGGAGTTTTGCGGAAGTGGCGTTTCAGTAGGCGTGTGCTTATGACCCTTTTGGGGGATAGGCGGGCGGCGTGATGGTCGCTAGGATGCGGCGACCCACATCACCTTGGTCTCATATGTACGCATGCCCGTCCTGCCAGGCAATGAGCATCAGCTTCTTCCGGAAATGGCTGTCCTCCCCCGCGCTTCCCGCCAGCTGTCCCGCGTGTGGACGCTACTCCTATGCGCATCGTTCCTCTGGCGGGGTAGGCGTGGTCGTCGCTGCATTCGGAATCACGGCCAGTGGTTTTGCTGCCTCGGCGGTGCAGGCACTTTGGCCTCTGCTGTACGGTATCGCTGCGGCGATGGCTTTCTACGTTTGGCATTGGCACCGGACGCAGCTTGAGACGCTGTCACCAGAGTTGGTATCGCAGGCTCGAAAGACAGAGGCCATGGGTGCCTTTGCCTTGCTGATCGCTTTCTTCCTGAACTGACACGGCTTCTGTCGTACGGCCTCCGGCGTATTCCGGTTTCGGCCCTCTTTTCCTAAAGTAAGTCCATCACGGTCTGCGTTTTTCGCAAGGCGTTCCGCATGCGCGCGTGAGCGCCTTTCTTCGCCCTGCTTGTACTTGTTTCTGTACAAGACGAACGGCAAAACCATCTGCGTTCATTGGCATACATGTTGCATGTCTACATGTATACAAGATCGAATGCAACAAGATGGTGCAGCTTACAAACCCAGTCCCCGGTGCCGAACAGCAGGCCCAGCCCGCGGCTGCGGCACAGGCCTGGATCTCCCGTTATGAGACGGCGCTGCCGGGCGGGGCCGGGCCGCTGAGTGGCCTGCGCTTCGCCGTCAAGGACAACATCGATGCGGCCGGCCTGCCCACCACGGCAGCTTGCAAGGCCTTTGCTTTCCAGCCCGCCGAACATTCGGCCGTGGTGCACAGGCTGCTCGCCACTGGTGCATCGCTGCTGGGCAAGACCAACCTGGACCAGTTCGCCTGTGGCCTGAACGGCACGCGCTCGCCCTGGGGGCCGGTGCCCAATGCGTTCGACGCCTCCTATGTCTCCGGCGGTTCCAGTTCCGGCTCGGCTTATGTGGTGGCCACGGGGCAGGCCGATTTCTCGCTGGGCACGGACACGGCCGGCTCGGGTCGGGTGCCTGCGGGCCTGAACAACATCGTCGGGCTCAAGCCGTCCAAAGGGCTCATCAGCACACGCGGTGTGCTGCCCGCGGCGCAGAGTGTGGACTGTGTCTCCATCTTCGCGCGCAGCGTGGGCCTGGCGGCGCAGGTGCTGGAGGCGGCGCGGGGCTACGACCCCTTGGACCCGTATTCGCGCGAGCTCGACATGGCGTCGCAGCCTTTCCCCGCAGCTTTCCGTTTCGGTGTGCCGGACCAATTGGAGTTCTACGGGGATGCACTGGCCGAGGCGGCCTACAAGGAAGCCCTGGCGCAGCTGCGCGCTTTGGGTGGTGTGGAGGTGCGCATCGACTTCTCGCCTTTCGCGCAAGCGGCCACGCTGCTCTACGAAAGCGCGCTGGTGGCCGAACGCTACGCGGCGATTCGCCCCTTCTTCGACGCGCACGAGGCCGAGGTCATGGAGCCGGTGCGCAGCATCATTGGCAAGGGCAAGGCCTACAGCGCGGCCGATCTGTACGAGGCGCAGACGCAGCTGCGGGCCCTGGGCCAGCGCGCAGCCGAGGTCTGGAAGGGCATGGACCTGATGTGCGTGCCCACCGCGCCCACGCACTACACCATTGCGCAGATGCAGGCCGACCCGGTGGTGCTCAACCGCAACCTGGGCGCCTATACCAACTTCGTGAACCTGCTGGACTATGCGGCCCTTTCCGTGCCCAGTTGCATCCGCAAGGACGGCCTGCCCTTCGGCATCACGCTGATCGGCCCCTGCGCCAGCGACTGGCAACTGGCCGAGCTGGGCCAGCGTTTCCATCAGACCACCGGCCTCACGCAGGGCGCCACCGGCGAACGGCTGCCCGCGCCCCTGCCGATTCCCGGCATCCGCCCGCGCGCCACGGTGAAAGTGGCCGTGGTGGGCGCGCACCTCTCGGGCATGCCGCTCAACAGCCAGCTCACCGAGCGCGGGGCACGCCTGCTGGCAGCCACCGAGACCGCGCCGGACTACCGCTTCTACGCCCTGGCCGGCACCGTGCCGCCCAAACCCGGCCTGCTGCGGGTGGCGCCGGGGGAGGGCGCGCGCATCCAGCTCGAACTCTGGGAGATGCCCGTCGGGCACTACGGTTCCTTCGTGGCCCTGGTGCCCGCGCCCCTGGGCATCGGCACGCTGACGCTGGCCGACGGCAGCAGCGTGCAGGGTTTTCTGTGCGAGGCGCAGGCCCTGAGCGGCGCGCTGGACATCACGCATTTCGGCGGCTGGCGCGCCTACCTGGCTTCGCTCCAGGTCGCGCAGGCCCCCCACACCCATCCCTTCCCTTAACCACTCTGCAGGAGCGCTCCATGAAAGACCAGACCCTTACTTCCCTGACCGCCAGCACGACGCGCCGCAAGCTCATGCAGGCGGGCGGCGCCGGCCTGGCGCTGGCGGCGCTGGGCGCACCGGCCCTGGTGCGCGCGCAGAGCGGCCCCAAGATCCGCATCGGCTACTGGCCCATCGCGGCCGGCCTGCCGTTCTACGCGGCGATCGAGAAGGGCTACTTCAAGGAAGCCGGCCTGGACGTGGAGGCCCTGCGTTTCGCCGGTGCCCAGCAGGTGATGGAAGCCGTGCTGGCCGAGCGCGCCGACGGCACGTCCAACGGCACGGGCTCGGCCAATATCGCCATCGGTGAACTGGCCGCGCCGGGCACCTTCAAGATCTTCTGCGCCAACCCCAGCAATGTGAAGAACGTGCTGGACGAGATCATCGTGCCGGCGGCCAGCCCGGCCAAGACCCTGGCCGACCTCAAGGGCAAACGCATCGGCTCCGGCCCCGGCATCCAGAACGTGACCCTGGCCAAGACCGTGCTGGAGCGCGGCGGCGCCACCGGCGCCACCGTGGTGGAGCTGCCCATCGGCCAGCACGTGGCCGCGCTCGCTGCGGGCCAGCTCGACGGCTGCTACACCCTGGAGCCCACGGGCACCATCGGCCGTTTGAACGGCACCACGCGCGTGCTCGAAGCCGGGGTGATCGCCAGGTACGTGCTGGGCGACCCCATGGCGCCCTGGTTCGGCGGCTCGGCCTCGCTGTCGTCGGCCTTCATCAAGAAGCACCCGGAAGAGGCGAAGAAGTTCATTGCCGCCTACGGCAAGGGCGTGGCCTATGTGCGCGCGCAGAACGTGGAAGCGCGCCAGTACCTCAAGGGCTACACCGCCATCGAAGGCGCGCTGACCGCCGAAGTGCCGCTGGCGGCCTACATGATGTACAACGAGTTCAAGCCGTCCGACGTGGCCCACTTCCAGAAGTTCTTCGACCTGTTCGCCGAGAAGGGCATCTTCTCCTCGCGATTGATGGTCGACAGCATGCTCTACAAGGGCTGATGAGATGAAGGCCCCCACGTTCGCCGCGTTACGGCTTCTCTGCCCCCCAAGGGGGCCCATGGCGCCTTGGGGCTGCCCGGCGGTGCCATGATGACGCACTCCACCACCACCAGCGCCGCCACACCGGCTGCGCCCTGGTCCCCACCGGCGGTGCCGGTGGCGGCCGCGCCGCGCAAGGTCAACTGGGGCAGGGCCCTGCCCTTCATCGGCCCGGTCCTGCTCTTCATCGTGTGGGACCTCACGGTGCGCTTTGGCGCCATCAAGGCCATCCTGCTGCCGCCCCCGGCCGAGACCGTGACCACGCTGATCAACGGCCTGGCCGGTGGTCCGCTGCTCAAGGACTTTGTGGTCACCCTGTGGCGCACCACGCAGGCCTTCCTGATCGCGGCCGTGGTGGGCGTGCCCCTGGGCGTGGTGCTGGGCAGCGCCGAAAAGGCCTACCGCAGCGTGGAGTTCCTGATCGACTTCTTCCGCTCCACGCCGTCCTCGGCGCTGATCCCGCTCTTCCTGATGATCTTCGGTGTGTCGGACATCAACAAGGTGGCCATTGCCGCCTTCGGTGCCCTGCTGATCGTGGTCTTCAACAGCGCCTATGGCGTGATCAACGCGCGCAAACAACGCGTCATGGCGGCCAAGGTCATGGGCGCTTCGCGCTGGCAGATCTTCAAGGACGTGCTGGTCTGGGAAAGCCTGCAGCCCAGCTTCGTGGGCCTGCGTTCGGCGGTGTCCATGGCCCTGGTGATCGTGATCGTGGCCGAGATGTTCATCGGCTCGGACAGCGGGCTGGGCAACCGCATCATCAACTCGCAGCAGGTCATGAACGTGCGCGACATGTACGCGTCCATCCTGGCCGCGGGTGTGCTGGGTTACGCGCTCAATATCCTGTTCCTCGTCGCCGAACGAAGAATTGTCCATTGGAGTGGAAGATGAGCGCAGTCCTCAATGCTCCCGTGGTGGCCGATGTGCCGGTACCGCCCTTCCAGCCCGGCCCGGCCGGCACCCACATCACCATCCGCGGCCTGACCAAGTATTTCGCGGGCTGGCCGCTGTACGAGAACTTCAACCTCGACATCCCCAAGGGCAAGATCGTCTCGGTCTTCGGGCCCAACGGTTGCGGCAAGTCCACGCTGATCAATATGATCGCCGGCCTCATCCCCATCGACAGTGGCGAGATCCTGTTCGACGGCAAGTCGCTCAAGGACACCAAGATCGGTTACGTCTTCCAGAACTACCGCGAGGCCATGTTCCCCTGGATGCGCACCATCGACAACATCGCCTACCCGCTCAAGCTCGAAGGCAAGAGCAAGGCCGAGGTGGACCGGCGCATGGCCGAGCTGGTGGCGAGTTTCGACGTCAAGTTCGACCTGAACCGTTATCCCTATGAGCTTTCGGGTGGGCAGCAACAGACGGCGTCCATCATGCGTGCCCTGGCGCCCAAGCCCGAGGTGCTGTTTCTGGACGAGCCCTTCTCGGCGCTGGATTTCGAGATGACGCTCTTCATCCGCGAGAAATTGCAGGAGGTCTTCATGCAGACCGGTACCACCATGCTGCTGGTCTCGCACGACCTGGAGGAGGCGGTGTACCTGGCCGACCAGGTGCTGCTGCTGACCAAACGGCCCACCAAGGTGGCGGAGATCCTGCCCTACAACGATCCGCGCCCGCGCACGGTGGAGACGCTGAGCGAGCCCAGCTTCATCCGCACCAAGAAGCTGAGCCTGGAAATCTTCCAGCGCGAGGTGAGGCGCTGATATGGAGCACCCCCTGAGTCGCTTCGCGCCTTCCCCCTCAAGGGGGACGCACCCGGTGGCCCGGCAAAGCCGGTTCCACGGGTGCCCTGGAACGGCCGGCTGCGCGGCCTTGGGTACTTCCTCTCCCTCTCTCCCGTTCGGGCTGAGCTTGTCGAAGCGCTGGTGCGCACTGTCCTTCTGTTGCCGGAGGTAAATCGTGAGCGAAGACCAAGCCCTGGGTTATGTGATTGCCAGTGCCACGGCCCTGGGTCTGCCGCTGGACGCGACGCGCGCGCAGCGCGTGGCCGCCCATCTGCAGCGCACGGCCGCGCTGGCCGGCCTGCTGGAAGCTTTCCCCATGACACCCGAAGACGAGCTGGCGGAAATCTACTGCCCCGCACCACCGGCGCCGAAGGCCTGAACAACATGCCCCTGCACACCCTGCGCTCGCATGAACTGGCCCGTGGTGTCGCGGCCGGCGAGTTCAGCGCGGCCGAGCTGCTGGAGCAGAGCATTGCCTGCATCGTGGCCACCGACAGCCGCGTCAATGCCTTCACCGGCAGGAGTTATGTACGCGCCCGGGCCGAGGCCGCCGCCATCGATGCCCGCCGTGCGCGCGGCGAGGCCTTGCCGCCGCTGGCCGGCGTGCCCTATGCGGTGAAGAACCTGTTCGACATCGCGGGCGAGGTCACGCTGGCGGGCTCGAAGATCAACCGCAGCCATGCACCCGCCACAGAAGACGCCGTGCTGGTGCAGCGCATGCAGCAGGCCGGCGCGGTGCTGGTGGGTTCGCTCAATATGGACGAGTACGCCTACGGCTTCACCACCGAGAACACGCACTATGGTCCCTGCCACAACCCGCATGACCTGAGCCGCATCGCGGGCGGCTCCTCGGGGGGATCGGGCGCCGCGGTGGCGGCCGGCCAGGTGCCGATCGCGCTGGGCTCGGACACCAATGGTTCGATCCGCGTGCCGTCCTCGCTGTGCGGGGTCTGGGGGCTCAAGCCCACCTTCGGGCGGCTCTCGCGGCGCGGCAGTTACCCCTTCGTGCACAGCATCGACCACCTCGGCCCCATCGCCGATTCGGTCGAGGGCCTGGCCCTGGCCTACGACGCACTGCAATACCCCGACGCGCTGGATCCGGGCTGCCACGCCACGGCCGTCGAGCCCGTGGGTGCCACCCTGGGGCAGGGCACGGGTGGCTTGCGCATCGGCGTGCTGGGGGGCTACTTTCATGACCACGCCACGGCGCCGGCGCGTGAGGTGGTGCGTTTGGCGGCGCGTGTGCTGGGGGCGCGGGACACGGTCGAGTGGCCCGACGCGGCCGCCGCGCGGGCGGCGGCCTTCATCATCACGGCCAGCGAGGGCGGCAGCCTGCACCTGGCCGACCTGCGCACGCGCGCGGATGATTTCGAGCCGCTCTCGGTGGACCGTTTCATCGCCGGCGCCCTGCAGCCGGTGGCCTGGTACCTGCGGGCCCAGCGTTTTCGCCGGCTCTACCGCGACAAGGTCAACGCGCTCTTCAGCCAGTGGGACGTGCTGCTGGCACCGGCCACGCCGGTGGCCGCCCCGCACATCGGCACCGAGTGGCTGGACATCAACGGCGAGCAGCAGCCCTGCCGCCCCGCCCTGGGCCTGCTGACCCAGCCCATCTCCTTTGCCGGCTGCCCGGTGGTGGCTGCGCCGCTGTGGCCCGAAGGCACGGGTGGCCTGCCCATCGGCGTGCAGCTCATCACCGCGCCCTGGCGTGAAGACCTGGCCCTGCGCGCGGCGCTGGCGCTGCAGCAGTCCGGCCTGGCCCAACTCAAGAACGCGGGGTGCTGAATGAACACCCGGCGCCCCGTCTCCGTACCGTTTTCCTGCTGTCCCTCAACCCACCTCTAGGAGTACCACCATGAGTTTCAAGAACTTCAACCGTCGCGACACCCTGAAATCCCTGGCCGCCTTCGGCGTGGCCGGTACGCTGGGCTCCTACGCCAGCCTGGCCCAGGCCCAGAAGCCGATCACGGTCGGTGTCATCTATGTCGGCCCGCGCGACGACTACGGCTACAACCAGGCCCAGGCCCAGGCCGCCGCCGAACTCAAGAAGATGCCCGGCGTGAAGGTGGTCGAGGAAGAGAACGTGCCCGAGACCGCGGCCGTGCAGAAGACCATGACGGGCATGCTCGCGCAGGACGGCGCCGCGCTGGTGATCCCCACCTCCTACGGCTACTTCGACCCGCACGTGCTGGCCATCGCCGCCAAGTTCCCCGACAAGCGCATCGCCCACTGCGGCGGCCTGTGGACCGAGGGCAAGCACCCGAAGAACGTGGGCAGCTTCTTCGGCTACATCGACGAGTGCCAGTACCTCAACGGCGTGATCGCGGCCCACATGAGCAAAAGCGGCAAGCTCGGTTTCATCGCGGCCAAGCCCATCCCGCAGGTGCTGCGCAACATCAACGCCTTCAACATGGGCGCGCGCTCGGTCAAGCCCGGCATCACCACCAGCGTGATCTTCACCGGTGACTGGTCCATGCCCGTCAAGGAGGCCGAGGCCACCAACAGCCTGGCCGACCAGGGCGTGGACGTGTTCACCATGCACGTGGACGGCCCCAAGGTCATCGTGGAGACCGCGGCCAAGCGCGGCAAGATGGTTTGCGGTTACCACGCCAGCCAGGCCAAGCTCGCGCCCCAGGCCTACCTGACCGGTGCCGAGTGGAACTGGCTCACCGCCTACAAGACCATGGTGGAAGCCGCCATGAGCGGCAAGCCGCACCCCAACTTCCTGCGCGGCGGCCTCAAGGAAGGCTACGTGAAGATGTCGGCCTACGGCCCCACGGTGAGCGCCCCGGCGAAGAAGAATGCCGACGACATCAAGGCGAAGATGATGGCCGGCGGCTTCGACATCTTCAAGGGCCCGCTCAAGGACAACAAGGGCAACACGGTGATCGCCGCCGGCAAGGCCTACAAGCAGACGGCCATCGAACTCGAAGGCATGAACTACCTGGTCGAAGGCGTCATCGGTTCTGTATGAGAAGCCCCCCTGAGTCGGCTTCGCCGCCTTCCCCCGAGGGGGACGCCACCAGCGGCCCGGCGAAGCCGGTTCCGCGGTGGCCCGCGGTTTGTTTCACTTCGTGCGTGGCGCTTCTGGTCCGGCACGAAACTTGAAGGGACGGTTGGGACATGCGCGCGCTGCTCAAGGACATCCTGCTGCCGGTCGGGGCCGTGGCCCTGGCGCTGCTGCTCTTCGGGCTCATCGTCTGGTTCGCCGGCGTGAGCCCGCTGGAGGTCTGGTGGCTGCTGTTCAAGGGCGCCTTCGGCGACAGCTACTCCTGGCAGAACACCCTGCAGCGCGCTGCGCCGCTGATGCTCACGGCCCTGTGTGTGGCGATTCCGGCGCGCGCGGGCCTGGTAATCATCGGCGGCGAGGGGGCACTGGTGCTCGGCGGCCTGGCCTGCGCCGCCCTGGCGCAGAGCCTGCCGTTGCCGGCCAACCTGGCGGGCACGGTGCTGGTGTGCCTGGCCGGTGCGCTGGCCGGCGCGCTGTGGATCGGGTTGGCCGGCTGGCTGCGGCAGTACCGCGGCATCAACGAGACCATCAGCAGCCTGCTGCTGGCCTACATCGCCATCGGCCTGTTCAAGCACCTGGTGGAAGGGCCGCTGCGTGATCCGGCCAGCCTCAACAAGCCGTCCACCCATGCGCTGGACCCGGGCCTGGCCATCGGCGGCATCGCCGGCAGCGACGTGCACTGGGGCCTGGTGCTGGGCGTGCTGTGCTGCCTGGCCGCCGCGACCTGGTTGCGGCACACGCCTTCGGGTTTCGCGGTGCGTGTGGTTGGCGGCAACCGGCGTGCGGCGCAGCTGGTGGGCCTGCCGGCCTCCAGGCTCATCGTGGGGGCCTGCGCGCTGGGCGGCGCCTGCGCCGGCCTGGCCGGTGCTGTGGAAGTGGCGGCCGTGCACACCAGCGCCAACACCGCGCTGATCGCGGGCTACGGCTACACGGGCATCCTGGTGGCCTTCATGGCGCGGCACCAACCGCTGGCGGTGATCCCGGTGGCCATCCTCTTCGGCGGTTTCGGCGCGGCGGGCAGCCTGCTGCAGCGCCGCCTGGGCCTGCCCGATTCATCGGTGCTGCTCCTGCAGGGCATCGCCTTCGTGCTGATCCTGGCCAGCGAAGCCCTGCGCGACGTGGACTTGAAGACATGGCTGCGCCGCGCTGCGCCGGTGCCGGCCGCGAAGGAGCAGGTCGCATGACGGCAGACACCCTGCTCATCTTCCTGGCCGGCATCCTGGGCGGCGCGCTGCGCGTGGGCGTGCCTTTTCTCTTCGTGAGTCTGGGCGAATGCCTCACCGAAAAATCGGGGCGCATCAACCTGGGCCTGGAAGGCGTGTTGGTGCTGTCGGCCATGGTGGCCTTCGGCGCCTCCTACCTGAGCGGCTCGGCCTGGGTCGGGGTGCTGGCGGCGGCGGTGGCCGGCGCGCTGCTGGCCTGCGTGCACGGCCTGCTGTGTTCGCTGCCGCGTGTCAACGACATCGCCACCGGCATTGCCCTGATGCTGCTGGGCATGGGCCTGGCCTTCTACCTGGGCAAGCCGCTGATCCAGCCGCAGGCGCCGCAGCTGCCGGCCATCGCGCTGGGCGCCTGGAGCAGTTCGCCGGCGCTGCGCTCGGCGCTGGAGATCAATGCGCTGCTGCCCATCGGCCTGCTGCTGGCGCTGCTGATGTGGTGGGCCTTTGCCAGCACACGTGCCGGCCTGCTGGTGCGCATGGCCGGCGACTCGGCCCATGCCGCGCGCGCGCTGGGTTATTCGGTCGGCGGCATCCGCCTGGCCGCCACGGCCGCAGGCGGTTTGATCGCCGGCCTGGGCGGCGCCTCCCTCACGCTCTTCTACCCGGGCAGCTGGAACGAA
Source organism: uncultured Hylemonella sp. (assembly GCA_963512175.1). Taxonomy (GTDB): domain Bacteria; phylum Pseudomonadota; class Gammaproteobacteria; order Burkholderiales; family Burkholderiaceae_C; genus Hylemonella. The sequence continues at coordinate 417,678 of CAUPLI010000002.1, forward strand.
GGCATCTCCAGCGGCCAGGGCCTGATCGCCGTGGCGCTGGTGATCTTCGCGCGCTGGAGTCCGCTGCGCTGCATCGGTGCCGCGCTGCTGTTCGGCGGCGCGGGCGCCATCGGACCGGCGCTGCAGTCCATTGGCGTGAGCTGGGGTTACCACCTCTTCAACATCGTGCCCTATGTGCTGACCCTGCTGATCCTGCTGTTCACCTGCCGCGCGGGCAGCGTCATGCGCGGCAGCCCCGGTGAACTGTCCTCCAAGAGCTGAACATGCCCAAGCACATACAAGCCCACCCCTACGCCTGGCCCTGGAACGGGGACCTGCGCCCCGACAACACGGCCCTGATCGTGATCGACATGCAGACCGACTTCTGCGGCCCCGGCGGCTACGTCGACAAGATGGGTTACGACATCTCGCTCACGCGTGCGCCCATCGAGCCGCTGAAGAAACTCATGCAGGCCATGCGCCAGGCCGGCTACACCATGATGCACACCCGCGAAGGGCACCGCCCGGACCTGTCGGACCTGCCGGCCAACAAGCGCTGGCGCTCGCGCCAGATCGGCACCGGCGGCGTGGGCATCGGCGATGCCGGGCCCTGTGGCCGCATCCTGGTGCGCGGCGAGCCCGGCTGGGAGATCATTCCCGAACTGGCGCCCCTGAGCGGCGAGGTGGTGATCGACAAACCCGGCAAGGGTTCTTTTTATGCGACGGATCTGGAGATGGTGCTGCACACGCGCGGCATCGCCAACCTGATCCTCGCCGGCATCACCACCGATGTCTGCGTGCACACCACCATGCGCGACGCCAACGACCGCGGCTTCGAATGCCTGCTGCTGTCGGATTGCACCGCGGCCACCGACCTGGGCAACCACCTGGCCGCGCTCAAGATGATCACCATGCAGGGCGGTGTCTTCGGCGCGCACGCGCCCTCGCAGGCCGTGCTCGACGCGATTGCCTGAGGCAGCGGGAACACCATGCGCATCGACCCCATCCCCGCCGCCACCGGCGCCATGGCGCTGGAGACCTACGCGCTGACCAAACGTTTCGGCAGCTTCACCGCGCTGGACCACGTGGCGCTCAAGGTGCTGCCCGGCACGGTGCACGCCCTGCTGGGCGAGAACGGGGCCGGCAAGAGCACCCTGGTCAAGTGCGTGGCGGGCTTTCACACGCCGGAGGAGGGCGCCGTGCTGATCGACGGGCGCGAGCAGGACATCGCCAACCCGGTGGTGGCGCGCGCCCTGGGCATCGGCATGGTCTACCAGCATTTCACGCTGGCCCCGGGCATGACCGTGGCCGAGAACCTGTTGCTGGCCGGCGGCCGTTCGGAGCAGATCATCCCCTGGAAGGCCCGGCGTGCCGAGTTGCAGGACTTCCTGGCCACCACGCCTTTCCGCCTGGACCTGGACGCGCGGCCGTCCGAGCTGGCGGCCGGCGAGAAGCAGAAGCTGGAATTGCTCAAGCAGCTCTACCTCAAGCCCCGCCTGCTGATCCTGGACGAGCCCACCTCGGTGCTCACGCCGCAGGAAGCCGACGACGTGCTGGGCCATGTGCGCGCCTTTGCCCGCAGCGGGCAATGCAGCGTCATCATCATCACGCACAAGTTCCGCGAGGTCATGGCCTATGCCGACGACGTCACCGTGCTGCGCCGCGGCCGTGCCGTCCATCACGGCGCGGTTGCTGCGACCGACTCCGGCGGACTCGCGCAGGCCATGATGGGACAGGCGGTGGCCGCGCCCGTGCTGCTGGCGGCGGCCACGCCGGTGGTGCCGGGCGCCGCGGCACAACTGCAGGTGCAGGGCCTGCAGGTCATGGGCGACCGCGGCACGCTGGCCGTGCGCGACCTGAGCCTCAGTGTGGCGGCCGGCGAGATACTGGGCGTGGCGGGTGTCTCGGGCAACGGCCAGCGCGAGCTGCTGGAGGCCCTGGTGGGCCAGCGCGCGCGCGCGGGCGGTGTGGTGAGCGTCATGGGCCAGCCCTATGCGGCGCGGCGCGAGGAGAACCACCGCCTCAGGGTGCGCTGCCTGCCCGAGGAGCCGCTGGGCAACGCCTGCGTGGGCGAACTCAGCGTGGCGCAGAACATGGCGCTGCGCGACTTCGACCGCGCGCCGCTGTGCCAGGGGGGGCGCCTGCGTTTCTCGCACTGGGGCCGGCGCGCACGCGAATGGATCGCGGCCTACGGCGTCAAGACCCAGGGCGAGCACGCGCCCATGCGCAGCCTCTCGGGCGGCAACGTGCAGCGCGCCGTGCTGGCGCGCGAACTGGATGGCGACATCAAGGTGCTGATCGTGGCCAACCCCGTGTTCGGCCTGGACTTCGCCGCCGTGCGCGAGATCCACGAACGCCTGCGCGGTGTGCGCGCGCGTGGCGGTGCCGTGCTGCTGATCGGCGAGGACCTGGACGAGCTGCTGGAGCTGTCCGACCGCATCGTGGTCATGAGCGAAGGCCGGATCGTCTACGAAACCCCGGCCGCCGGCGCCGAACGGCATGTGCTGGGTGCCCACATGGGCGGTGAGAAATGAGCTCCCCCCTGAGTCGGCTTCGCCGCCTTCCCCCCAGAGGGGGGACGCCACCAGCGGCCCGGCAAAGCCGGTTCCGCGGTAGCCCGCGGTTTCACGTTTGGGACACGAAAGCACCATGAAACTCGATGCACAACCCTTTGCCTACGCCTTCGAGCCCGCGCACACCGCGCTGGTCATCATCGACATGCAGCGCGATTTCATCGAGCCCGGTGGTTTTGGCGAGACGCTGGGTAACGACGTGTCCCTGCTCGAAGCCATCGTGCCGGCCTGCCAGTCCGTGCTGGCCGCCTGGCGCCGGGCTGGTGGCCTGGTGGTGCACACGCGCGAGGCGCACCGGCCTGACCTGTCCGACTGCCCGCCGGCCAAACGCAACCGCGGCAATCCCACGCTGCGCATCGGTGACGCCGGCCCCATGGGCCGCATCCTGGTGGCCGGCGAGCCGGGCAACCAGATCATCCCTGCGCTCGCGCCCATCGCGGGCGAGCTCGTGATCGACAAACCGGGCAAGGGCGCTTTCTACGCCACGGGTCTGCACGAGACGCTGCAGGCGCGCGGCATCAGCCACCTGATCTTCATGGGCGTGACCACCGAGGTCTGCGTGCAGACCTCCATGCGCGAGGCCAATGACCGTGGCTACGACAGCCTGCTGCTGGAAGACTGCACCGAGAGCTACTTCCCGCATTTCAAGTCCGCCGCCGTCGAAATGATCCGGGCGCAGGGCGCCATCGTCGGTTGGACCGCCACCAGTGGCCAGCTGCTGGCCGCCTTTCGACGCTGATAGAGTCATACCGTGCACACCGCCCGCCGCCGTCCTGCCAGCTCTCCCGAGGCGCCCGCCTTCCACTCGCGCGCCGAGATGGTGTATGACCAGCTCAAGCGCGACGTGGCCGACTTCAAGCTCGTGCCGGGTGATCGCTTCACCGAGAACGAACTCAGCGAGCGCCTGGGCGTCTCGCGCACGCCGGTGCGCCAGGCGCTGTTCCGTCTGCAGCAGGAAGGTTATGTCGAGGTGCTGTTTCGCAACGGCTGGCGCGTGCTGCCTTTCGACTTCGAGCAGTTCGAACAGCTCTACGACCTGCGCATGGTGCTGGAGACCACGGCCGTGCAGCGCCTGTGCGCCGACGAGACCAAGGTCGACCGTGCCCTGCTCGACCAGATCGCCGCGATCTGGCTGGTGCCCGCAGCCGAGCGCAGCACCGACATCCGCCAGGTCGCGCAGTGGGACGAGGACTTCCATTGCAGCCTGGTGGCCGCGGCCGGCAATGCCGAGATGACCCGCGTGCACCGCGACGTGACCGAACGCATCCGCATCATCCGCCGGCTCGACTTCACCAAGCCTGCCCGCATCGACGCGACCTACGAGGAACACGCCAAGATCCTGCGCGCCATCCAGCGCAAGCGCAGCGACCCGGCCGTGATGCTCTTGCGTGCCCACATCCAGACCAGCCAGGCCGAGGTGCGCAAGATCACCCTGCACCAGGTGCATCTGGCCCGCCGCGCCGCCTGAGACCGGTTTTTCTGCGCAGCCTGCGCCCCCGTTCTGTATGAACGGCGACGCTCAAAAGCATTCAGTGCACAGAATGCCCCCGGAGGTGTTTTGTCACGCCGGCGTGATTGACCGCGCGACGGGGAGGCGGTAGATTGCAAATCGCAGGGTATTTAGGGTGAGCGAGAAAACCCAGTCTTACAAAGGATCGCGCGATGAACAACATGAAGATATCCACCCGCCTCGTCATGCTGCTGGCCCTGCTGGGCCTGCTGCTGATCGGCATCGGCGGCATCGGCCTCTACGCCACCAGCCAGTCCAACGAGGGTTTGCGCACGGTCTACGAAGACCGCACCGTGCCGCTCAAGCAGCTGGCGGACGTCAACTACCTCACCAACCGCAACCGCATCCTGGTCATGGACATGATCATGACGCTCACGGCCGGCGGCGATGGCGCCGTGCTGGAGCGGCGCAACAACGAGATCATCGCCAACAACCAGAAGATCACCGCCATCTGGAAAACCTATATGGCTACGCATCTCACCAAGGAGGAAGAGAAGCTGGCGGCCGAATTCCAGAAGCTGGGCACGGAGTACCTGGCCCAGGCCATCGCGCCGGCCGGCAAGGCGCTTGTGGACAAGGACGCGGACCGCGGCATGGCGATCTACCGCGACAAGATCAGCCCGCAGGCCCCCGCGGTGCAAAAGGCGGTCGAGGCACTGATGACCCTGCAGAGTGATATTGCCCAGCAGGAGTACAAGGATGCCGTGGGTCGCTACCAGAGCATCCGCATCTTTGCCATCGCTTCCATCCTGCTGGGCCTGGTGGTGGCGGCGGTCTTCGGCATCACGCTGATCCGCGGCATCTCGCGCTCGCTGGACCAGGCGTCGCAGCTGTCCAATGCCGTGGCCCAGGGCGACCTCAGCACGCAAGTGCAGGTGACGGGCCGCGACGAGGTGGCCGATGTGTTGCAAAGCCTGTCCCGCATGCAGTCCAACCTGGCGCAAATCTGTTCGCGCGTGCGCCGTGGCGCCGACTCGGTCTCCACGGCCAGCGCCGAGATTGCCCAGGGCAACAACGACCTGAGCGCCCGCACCGAAAGCCAGGCCAGCGCGCTGGAAGAAACCGCCGCCTCGATGGAAGAGCTCTCTTCCACGGTGAAGCAGAACGCCGACAACGCCCGCCAGGCCAACCAGCTGGCCCAGAGCGCGTCCACAGTGGCGGTGCAGGGTGGTGAAGTCGTGGCCCAGGTGGTGGACACCATGAAGGGCATCAATGATTCGAGCAAGAAGATTGCCGACATCATCAGCGTGATCGACGGCATCGCCTTCCAGACCAACATCCTGGCCTTGAACGCCGCGGTGGAAGCGGCGCGTGCCGGTGAACAGGGCCGTGGTTTTGCCGTGGTGGCGGCCGAGGTGCGCAGCCTGGCCGGGCGCAGCGCCGAGGCGGCCAAGGAGATCAAGACGCTCATCACCGACAGCGTGGGCCGGGTGGAGCAGGGTAGCGCGCTGGTGGACCAGGCCGGTGCCACCATGAACGAGGTGGTGGCGAGCATCCGGCGCGTGACCGACATCATGGGCGAGATCAGCGCGGCCAGCACCGAGCAGAGCCAGGGGGTGGCGCAGATCGGCGAGGCCGTGCAGCAGATGGACCAGGTCACGCAGCAGAACGCGGCGCTGGTGGAAGAGATGGCGGCGGCGGCCGGCAGCCTGCAGACGCAGTCCAAGGACCTGGTCGAAGCCGTGGCCGTGTTCCGTCTGGGTGACGGGAGCGCAGCCCCCATGCCCCAGCTTGCAGCGGCATCCCGCCCGGCACTTGCCGCGCGTCCCGCACCGGCGCCCATTGCCCGTCCTAAGCCGGCCCTGCCGCCGGCGCGCACCCCCAGTGCCGCTCCCGCCGTCGCGACCGCCCCGGCGGCCAAGGGCGATGAATGGGAATCCTTCTGACCCGACGACGGGATCTTCTCTCTGGCGGGGCGTGCAGCCTGTTGGCCGCGGCGGGCTGGCCGGCGGCCGCTGCCGATTTCCCCCGGCGGTCTGTCACGCTCATCGTGCCTTTCCCGGCCGGCGGCGCCACCGACACGCTGGTGCGCGGCATTGCCATGCTGGCGGCGGCCCGGCTGGGGCAGTCGGTCGTGGTCGACAACAAACCCGGTGCGGCCGGCGTGCTGGGCGCCAACCAGCTGGTGCGCGCCCGGCCCGACGGCTACACCCTGGCGCTGCTGCCCGAGTCGGTCTACCGCCTGCCGCATCTGCAGGCCATGCCCTACCACCCGCTGCGCGATTTCAGCCCCGTGATCCAGCTGGCCGGTTATGCGCTGAGCCTGGCCGTGCGCCAGGACGCGCCCTGGCCCGACTGGGCCGCTGTGGTGGCCGATGCGCGGCGGCGGCCGGGTCGCATCAGCTACGGCACCACGGGTCTGCACGGGGCCATGCACATGACGATGGAGGAGATCTCGCAGCGCCTGGCCATCGAGTTCCTGCACGTGCCCTACAAGGGCGAGGCCGAGATCATCACGGCGCTGGCGGGCGGGCACATCGATCTGGGCATCACGGCCGGCACCATCGCGCCGCTGGTGGAGCAGGGCCGCGCGCGCGTGCTCAATGTGTGGACGGCGGCGCGTGTGTCGCGCTGGCCCGGGGTGCCGACCCTGCGCGAGCTGGGCCTGGACCTGGTGGCCAATGCGCCCTTCGGCATCGCCGGCCCGCGCGGGTTGCCGCAGCCGGTGCTGCACACCTTGCACGAGGCTTTTCGCAGTGCGCTGGAGGCGCCGCAGACACGTGAACTGCTGGCCCGCCTGAACCTGGAGGCCGCCTACCTGAGCCCGGCAGAGTACGAGGCAGCCGCGCGCGAGCGTTTCGACGCGGCACGCCGGCAGCTGATCCGGCTGGGTGTTGCCGTGCCCAACCCTTAGGGCTTCGGCAGGAGTTTCTGCAACTCGCTCGCCGGCATGGGCCGGCCGCAGAGATAACCCTGCACCTCGTCGCAACCGTGCTCACGCAGGAAGGCGAGTTGCGCACCGGTCTCCACGCCTTCGGCGATGACGGTCAGGTGCAGGCTCTTGGCCATGTTGATGACGGCCACGGCGATGGCGCCCTCGTCCTGCGAGAGTTCGGTCACGAAGGAGCGGTCGATCTTGAGCTTGTGCACCGGGAAACGGCGCAGGTAGCTCAGGCTGGAGTAGCCGGTGCCGAAGTCGTCGATGGACAGGCGCACGCCCATCTTCACCAGCTCGTGCATGCGCTCGATGGCCGAGTCCACGTCCGACATCAGCAGGCTTTCCGTGATCTCCATTTCCAGCGCCCCCTGGGGCAGGCCGTACTGCTGGAGCACGGCCGCGGTCTCGCTGATGAAGTTGGCCTGGTGGAACTGCAGGGCCGAGAGGTTGACGGCGATGGGTGGCGGCTGCAGGCCCCGGGCGCGCCAGTCGCTCCACAGGCGGCAGGCCTCGTGCAGCACCCAGCGGCTGATCTCGATGATCAGGCCGCTGGCCTCGGCCATGGGGATGAAGGTGAAGGGCGGGATGTTGCCGCGCACCGGATGGGTCCAGCGCAAGAGCGCTTCCATGCCGACCAGGCGCATGTCGGCCGTGGTGTACTGGGGCTGCAGGTGCAGCGAGAGTTCGCCGCGGCCGGCGGCCTGGCGCAGGTCCTGCATCAGCGCCAGGTCTTCGTAGCTGCTGCGGCCCATGGTGGCGTTGTAAAGCCGCCAGGTGTTGCGGCCCTGTTGTTTGGCCACCTGCAGGGCGGCGCTGGCCTGTTGCACCAGATCGTCCAGCGTGCCGGCCAGGCCCGGGCACAGGCTGACGCCGGCGCTGGCGGTGAGCTGGAAGGTCTGCCAGCCCAGCTGCATGGGCTGCACCAGCGCGATCAGCAGCCGGTCCATGAAGGTGCCATAGTCGCCCGCCGCCTCGCCGGTGAGCAGGGCGGCGAACTCGTCGCCGCCGAAGCGGAAGACGTTCTGCTCGCCGGGGAAGTGGGCCAGCAGGCGCTCGGCCACCAGGCGCAGCAGCTGGTCGGCGGTGGAGAAGCCGACTGAATCGTTGATGCTGCGCCAGCGGTCCAGGTTGACCATCACGAACACGAAGGGCTCACCGTCCCGCCCTGCGCGTTCGCTCAGTTCGCTGACGCGCTGTTCCATCTGCGCGCGGTTGGGCAGGCCGGTGAGCAGGTCGCGGCTGGAGGCGTACTGCAGCTGCGACTCCGCCTGCCGGATGCGCGTGAGATCGGTGTGCACCATCACGTACTGATCGATCTGGCCGCCCGCGTCCGTGTAGGCTGTGAGGATGACGCGCGAGGGATAGGTCTCGCCCGATTTGCGCAGCTGGGGCAGTTCACCCTCCCAGAACTTGCGGGCCTGCAGGCTGTCGCCGCCGGCGGCGCCGGCACCGGCCTGCGCCACGCATTCCTGCAGGCCGGCCCAGGGCCGGCCGACCAGTTCCTCGGCGCTGTAGCCGGTGGTGCGACTGAAGGCCGTGTTGATCATCTGAACCCGGCCCTCGGCATCGGCAATCAGCACGGCGGCGTTGGAGCGTTCGAAGAAGCTGGCGGCGATGCGCAGGCGGGTCTCGATGGCCTGGCGGGCCGTCACGTCGCGCAGGGCGGCGTGCAGCAGGCGTTTGCCGTCGACCTCGCTCATGCCCAGCGAGATCTCGGCGATGAAGGTGCTGCCGTTGGCGCGCTGGTGCACGGCATGCAGGGTATGTGTTTCACCGGGGTGCACGTTCTCCATGAACTCCTTCTGCGCCTGCCGGCCCTCGGGCGGGCGCAACAGCTGCATGGGCATGCCGATGAACTTCGCGCGCGGATAGCCATACATCCGTAAAGCCGCCTCGTTGGCCTCGATGACGCAGTCGCTCTCGTCGATGGTGACGATGGCGTCGTCCGAGCCGCGGAACATCACCTCGCGGTGGCGCATCAATTCGGTCTCCAGTGCCAGCGCGCGCAGCTTCTCGTCACGGCGCCAGACCTGGATCAGCAGCAGGCCCAGCAGGAAGAGACCGCCCAGGGCCAGGCTGGTGATGCGGGTCTGCTGGTCGGCGGGGGCCAGGGCCCGGCCCAGGTCCTGGGTGGCGATCACCGTCCAGGGGGTGGCAGGCACCCGCGCGGCATGGGCGATGACCTGCACGCCCTGGTGGTCGCGGCCTTCGAGCTGCCCGCTGCCCACCAGGCCCAGGCGTTTTTCCACCGGCTCGGCCGGCCCCGTGCCGCTGCCGTTAAGCGCGCGCAAGCCCTGCTTGCCGAGCAGGAAGTAGCGGCCGGCGCCATTCGGGTGGCTGGCATGCAGCAGCACGGAGAGGCCCCGGGGCGCAGTCTCCTGCTGGTTGAGCGAGGCGCTCAGCTTGGCCAGGTCGAGTTCGAAAAACAGGCCGTAACGCGACAGGAGAGGGCCGGGCCCTACCGCCCGCACCAGGCCGGCGTGCAGGGTGCCCGCCGTATCACCCACCATCTCCACCCAGCGCCCGGAGGTGCCGTCCGTGCTGTCGAGCATCTGTCCAAACAGGGCCGGGCTGTAGTTCACCCCGCCGGCCCGCAAGAGGGGCTGGCGCGTGGTGAAGTCGAGCAGGACGATGGCGCGGTAGTCGTAGCGCGAGCGGATCAGGTCCAGGTGCTGCTGCAGTTCGGCCAGCGCCACCCGGGCGCCCTCACCGCTCCCGCCCGCCTGGCGCAGCGCCCGGCTGAACAGGGGGCTGGTGGCCACGGCATCGGCGTCGGCGCGGCGCTCGTCGAACCAGATGGTCAGGGTGCGGGCGCTCAGCGTGGCCGTGGAAGCCATGCTGTCGTAGGCGACGGTGCGGGCGCCGGAGCGGGCCTGCAGGTGCAGCAGGACACCGAGGCTCGCCAGGCTGGCCAGCAGCAGGAGCGCCAGCAGCAGGGGCCGGCGCGCCAGTTTCTGTCGGAGGGGACTCGGGCTCATGGGTCGTGGGCAGCCGCGCGGCGCTGTCCTCTCGCAATGGGGGTTGGCCTGGACGAAACCAGTATAGCCACGCCCTGTCTCGGGGCGCTGTGCGTTTTTCCCGGGTTTGCCCGCATTCAGCGCTGCTTGCGTACACCGCCCGGTATGTGTTCCCGGCAGCGCCACCCTGGACGGGTGAACCCGGCGCTCGCGGTTATCGCAGGATGGCGATCCAGGCGCGCAGCACGAGCGACGTCAGTTTCAGCGGCGCGTTCTTCAGCCAGTGCGGCACCCAGGCCGGCGCGCTCATGGAAACGCGTGTGGCCCAGCGGATGACCGGGCGCAACCAGCCGGGGGTGGGGATGACACGACGCTGGGGTTTCATGGGGCTTCTGTCGCGTTCGATGCGCCGCCGATGGCCGCGCGCTTGCGGTCCACATGGTAGACCGTCAGCACCTGGCTGGCCACCAGGTCCAGCGCGGGCCGGGTGTTGCCCTGCTTGTCGGTCCAGACCTTGGGCGTTAGCGCGCCAGACAGCGCCAGGCTGTCGCCCTCGTCCAGCGCCAGCAGGGCCGCGCAGGCCTCGGCCGCAAAGGCAATCACATTGACGATCAGGCTCTCGCCTTCGCCCGGCGTGGCCTTCACCTTGGCAAGCACGAACGTGGTGTCGTTCTTGCCTTGCCGTTGTTCTGCCAGGCCTACGAGGGTGCCGGTGATGAGGCCTTCGATCATGGCTGTCCTAGGAGTTGTTGGGGGGATTGTCACTGGCTGGAAGATTGTGCGGACGATGAGGCGGTTTTGGTCATAAGCGGGCATTCAACCACCCCTCAAAAGCGGTCACTTATCCCATGTTTTGGGGATCGTCTCGCTCAAAGGGTCAACTAGACTTCCAGAGTACTTGCAAATTCGTCAGGGGAAACTTCACATGTTCCGAATCGCCGTTCTTTCTTTTTGGGTTGCTCTATCTGTTTCGTGTTCAGTTTCTGGAACGCCGAGTTCAGGGCAGGGACAGTTCGCTCAATTTTTCAACTATCAAAGCAATGAAGACTTGCCTTATTGCTCCAGAAAAGGTCTCGGGCGATGCATTCTGGGAACGGTGAAGGCAGGGCAACCGATCCAGCTCCTTTCATCCAATAGCAGTCAGACTTGTCTCGCTCGTGCGATCAAGTCGTTTCCTTTTGAATCGGACTCGCCTTCGGATAGCTTCCCTCTGACACAGATCGATCTATCCCTATGTCCTAATTTTGATTTCGAATTGGCTGTCCTTGGTGACAATCAACTGAACTACATGCGTCTTGAGAAACTTCCAATGCCATCTGCATCGGTAGCCAGGGAGGTCGATACCCGTATTCGTCGAGACGCGGGTGGAGTCAAACCATCTTCTGCCGAGCACCAGTTTGCATTAGCGCCGACAACGCCAGAGCTATTTCGCCTTCCAGCCATGGGGAGTGATCAGTACGTTGCTGTCTACCAGAATGCAATGACGCCCGGGGACCAAGTGCATTTTCTCTACTCAAACGGTAAAGTGAAACTTATCCATTCAGCAGCGACCATCGCGTCAGTATTCAGTCTGAATGGGAAATCTTTCATCCACTACTCATTCACATGCAGGGTGGGCTGTGGTTGGGGGGGGGAGATTGTTTTTGAGTTTTCAAAGGACAGCTTTGAAATGGTCATGTTTGATGACTCCACTTCAACATAGGCGCGGGATCTCTATCCTTAGACAAAAGCACCTATGTAGATGCTCGAAGCGAAGTTGACGCAGAACGTCCGCAATTCACCTTGGCGAACGGCCGGTTTGGGGAGGAAAGAGACTTTCAGCGCGTCTCGCTGACCAATCCGCCCAGCCCGCCCGCCACCCACATACGCCGTCCGGCGTATTCCCGCTTCCCCCGCTCATCCCTAGAGTGACTCCATCGCCGTCCCCAGGCCGTTTCCCCGGCCGGGCGCAGCGAGACGGTTTTGTTCAACCACCTGGAGTCACCCACATGCAACGTCGATTTACCCTCAAGGCGCTGGCAGCTGCCACCGCCGTCTCCACCCTGGGCCTGGCCTCCATGGCCGCCCATGCTGCCGACACCATCAAGGTGGGCGTGCTGCACAGCCTGTCGGGCACCATGGCCATTTCCGAGACGGTTCTGAAAGACACCGTGCTCATGGCCATCGAAGAGATCAACGCCAAGGGCGGCGTGCTGGGCAAGAAGCTCGAGCCCGTGGTGGTGGACCCGGCCTCCAACTGGCCGCTGTTCGCCGAGAAGACCAAACAGCTGCTGGGCCAGGACAAGGTCTCGGTGATCTTCGGCTGCTGGACGTCCGTCTCGCGCAAGTCGGTGCTGCCGGTTGTGGAAGAGATGAATGGCCTGCTGTTCTACCCCGTGCAGTACGAGGGTGAAGAGCTGTCCAAGAACGTGTTCTACACGGGTGCCGCGCCCAACCAGCAAGCCATTCCCGCCGTGGACTACCTGATGAGCAAGGATGGCGGCGGCGCCAAGCGCTGGGTGCTGCTGGGTACCGACTATGTGTACCCCCGCACCACCAACAAGATCCTGCGCGCCTACCTCAAGAGCAAGGGCGTGGCCGACAAGGACATCGACGAGAAGTACACCCCCTTCGGCCACAGCGATTACCAGACCATCGTGGCTGACATCAAGAAGTTCTCGGCCGGCGGCAAGACGGCCGTGGTCTCCACCATCAACGGCGACTCCAACGTGCCCTTCTACAAGGAACTGGGCAACGCCGGCCTGAAGGCCAAGGACGTGCCGGTCGTCGCCTTCTCCGTGGGTGAGGAAGAGCTGCGCGGTGTGGACACCAAGCCGCTGGTGGGCCACCTGGCCGCCTGGAACTACTTCATGTCCATCAAGAACAAGGACAACGACGCCTTCACCAAGAAGTGGGGCGCTTATGCCAAGGCCAAGGGCATCGCCGGCCACAAGGACAAGCCGCTGACCAATGACCCGATGGAAGCCACCTACATTGGCATCTATATGTGGAAGCAGGCCGTCGAGAAGGCCAAGTCCACCGATGTGGACAAGGTCATCGCCGCCATGGCCGGCCAGACCTTCAAGGCACCCTCGGGCATCGTGAGCAAGATGGACGAGAAGAACCACCACCTGCACAAGAGCGTGTTCATCGGCGAGATCAAGGCCGACGGCCAGTTCAATGTGGTGTGGAAGACCCCGGGCCCGGTCAAGGCCAAGCCCTGGTCTCCCTATATTGAAGGCAACGACAAGAAGCCCGATGAGCCCGTCAAGAAGTAAGCACTTCGCCTGAAGGATGCCCGCTGCGGCGGGCATCCGTTCCCGGAGACGGGATTTGCAGCGTGGGCGCGGCCCCCCGTGCCCACCCTACAGGTTCTTTCCATGCTCAGATATTTCTTGCTGTCACTCGCCGCGCTGCTGCTCGCGGCCCAAGCCCAGGCCCTCACGCTCGCAGAGGCGCAGGCCATCGTCATCGGCGAGACCGATGGTCGCATCACGGCCCTGCAGCAGGCCGTGCTCAACCCCGACGAGCGCAAGGCCGCGCTGCTGCAGGCCCTGGCCGACGACGCCGTGAAGGTGGCGGGTGGCAAGGTCTACATCGTGCGCGACGACAAGGCCACCGACCCGGCCACGGGTGAGGCGCTGGCCCTGCCCGAGGATGCCGAGGACGTCATCAACAACAACCGCATGCGTGGCGAGATCGACACCGCGCTGGCGGTGCTCAAGCTGTTCAGCCCGGATACCAAATTGCGCCTGGATGCGGCGCGGGCCATGCTCAAGGAACCCGATGCCGGGCGCCTGCCGCTGCTGGACAAGGCCTTGGCGAGTGAACAGGACGAGCGCGTCAAGGCGGTGCTGGCGCTGGCCCGCGCGGCCGTGCTGCTGGCCAGCGAGGACAAGAGCCAGCGCCTGACGGCCGCCGGCGCCCTGGCGCAAAGCCGCACGCCCGACACCAAGCTGCTGCTCAACGAGCGGTTGTCTGTGGAGAGCGATGCCGAGGTCAAGGCGCAGCTGCAGTCCGCCATCCGCCAGATCGACGACAGCCTGCGCTGGGGCGAGCGCCTGGGCGCCATGTTCACGGGCTTGAGCCTGGGCAGCATCCTGCTGCTGGCCGCGCTGGGCCTGGCCATCACCTACGGGCTCATGGGCGTGATCAATATGGCGCACGGCGAGCTCATGATGATCGGCGCCTACGCCACCTGGCTGGTGCAGGGCGTGTTCCAGAAATACCTGCCCGGCGCTTTCGACTGGTACCTGGTGGCAGCGGTGCCCGTGGCCTTTTTGACATCCGCCCTGGTGGGTGCGGCGCTGGAGCGCGGCGTGATCCGTTTTCTCTACGGCCGTCCGCTGGAAACGCTGCTGGCCACCTGGGGCATCAGCCTGGTACTGATGCAGGGGGTGCGCTCGCTCTTCGGCGCGCAGAACGTGGCCGTGGAAAACCCGGCCTGGATGAGCGGTGGCTGGCAGCTGCTGTCCAACCTCACGCTGCCCTACAACCGCCTGGTCATCATCGCCTTCGCGCTGGCCGTGCTGGCCGGCATGGCCCTGCTGATCGGGCGCACGCGCCTGGGCCTGTTCGTGCGCGGGGTCACGCAGAACCGGCCCATTGCCTCCTGCATGGGCGTGAACACTGCGCGCATCGACACCTATGCCTTCTCCCTGGGCTCGGGCATTGCCGGCCTGGCCGGTTGCGCGCTGAGCCAGGTGGGCAATGTGGGCCCGGACCTGGGCCAGAGCTACATCGTCGATTCCTTCATGGTGGTGGTGCTCGGCGGTGTGGGCCAATTGGCCGGCACCGTGTACGCCGCGCTGGGCCTGGGCGTGCTCAACAAGTTCCTTGAAGGCTGGACGGGGGCCGTGCTGGCCAAGATCACCGTGCTGGTTTTCATCATCATCTTTATCCAGAAACGTCCGCAGGGCATCTTTGCCATGAAGGGCCGCAGCGCGGAAGCCTGACCATGAGCCAAGTTCAACTTCCTGCACGCCAACCTCTGCTCACACGCGGCGGCTGGGGCAGCTTCCTGGTGGCGCTGCTGCTGATCTGCGCGCTGGCGCCGTTGCTCAACCTGGTTGTGCCCGCGGGCAGCGTCTTTCACATGAGCGACTACGCCGTGGCTTTGCTGGGCCGCATCATGTGTTACGCCATCTGCGCCCTGGCCATGGACCTGATCTGGGGTTACACCGGCATCCTCTCGCTGGGCCACGGCCTGTTCTTCGCGCTGGGTGGTTACGTCATGGGCATGTACCTGATGCGCCAGATCGGCCGCGACGGCAACTACAAAAGCGATCTGCCGGACTTCATGGTCTTCCTGGACTGGAAGGAACTGCCCTGGCACTGGGCGCTGAGCGACAGCTTCGTCGCCACGCTCTTGCTGGTGGTGCTGGTGCCGGGCGTGGTGGCCTTCGTCTTCGGTTTCTTCGCCTTCCGCTCGCGCATCAAGGGCGTGTACTTCTCCATCATCACGCAGGCCATGACCTTCGCGGCCATGCTGCTCTTCTTCCGCAACGAGACGGGTTTCGGCGGCAACAACGGCTTCACCGACTTCAAGCGCATCCTGGGCATGCCGATTGCCACGCACAACATGCGCATGTTCCTGTTTGTGCTGACGGGCCTCACGCTGCTGGCGTTTTTTCTGCTGGCGCGCTGGCTGGTACGCGCCAAGTTCGGCCGTGTGCTGCAGGCCATCCGCGACGCCGAGAGCCGGGTGATGTTCTCGGGCTACAACCCGCTGGGCTACAAGCTCGCGATCTGGACACTCTCGGCCGTGATGTGCGGCATCGCCGGCGCGCTCTACGTGCCGCAGGTGGGCATCATCAACCCGGGCGAGATGAGTCCGGCCAATTCCATCGAGATCGCCATCTGGGCCGCCGTGGGCGGGCGCGGCACGCTGGTGGGCCCCATCGTCGGCGCCTTTGTGGTCAGCGGCGCCAAGAGCTGGCTCACCGTGGCAGCCCCGGAGTTCTGGTTGTATTTCCTGGGCGGCCTGTTCATCGTGGTCACGCTCTTCCTGCCGGACGGCGTGGTGGGGCTGGTGAAGAAACTCAAGGCGATGCGGGAGAAGAAGTCATGACACCCGACCTGCTCGAACAGGGGGCGCAGCGTTATCAGCAGCGCCTGGCCGCACTCGACGCCGCCCGCCTGAATACGGTCGCCGGCGGCCAGACCGCCAGCTACGGCCGCGTGCAGGTGGCAGGCGAGGTGGACGTCACCCACGGCCGCATTCTTTATCTGGAAGACGTGAGCGTGAGCTTCGATGGCTTCAAGGCCATCAACAAGCTCAGCCTGGACATCGCGCCGGGCGAGCTGCGCTGCATCATCGGCCCCAACGGCGCGGGCAAGACCACGATGATGGACATCATCACCGGCAAGACCCGGCCCGACGAGGGCACGGTGTTCTTCGGCTCCACCATCGACCTGCTGCGCCACAGCGAGGCCGAGATCGCCCAGCTGGGCATAGGCCGCAAGTTCCAGAAACCCACGGTGTTCGAGCAGCTCACGGTCTTCGAGAACCTCGAACTCGCCCTCAAGACCGACAAGGGCGTGAAGTCCTCCATGTTCTTCCGTCTCGATTCCGCCCAGTCCGACCGCCTGGCAGAGGTGTTGCACACCATTCACCTTGTCGACAGCGTGACCCGCCAGGCCGGCTTCCTGAGCCACGGCCAGAAGCAGTGGCTGGAGATCGGCATGTTGCTGATGCAGGACCCGAAGCTCTTGTTGCTGGACGAGCCGGTGGCCGGCATGACGGACGAGGAGACGGCGCGCACGGCGGAACTGTTTTTGTCGCTCAAGGGCAAGCACTCCTTGATGGTGGTGGAGCACGACATGAGTTTCATCAAGGCGATCTCGGAGATCGTCACTGTGTTGTGTGATGGATCTGTACTTGCCCAAGGGACGCTGGAGGAAGTTCAGGCGGATGAGCGGGTGATTGAGGTTTACCTCGGGAGATGATCTTGTTCACTCCTCTGCCTCTTCGCTTTTGCCTGCTTCCCGGCTGGGATGCTTTGCCGGGTCTCGCCCCGGCGGGCGAGGTACTTTTCTTTGCTTCGCCAAAGCAAAGTACCCAAAAGAAAGGCGAGCCGGGTTCGTCGTCCCTGCGCTTCGCTCCGGGCACGCTGCGTTGCTCGGCCAGTGCGGGAAGTGCAGAAACTCGCCCTGCGGGCTCAGACATCTGCACTTCTTTTTCCGCCCCGGCCTGCGCTACTCGCCTCCTCTCACGGCAATGGGGGACCGCAGACCAAAACCAAACCCAAAAACAACAAGGACGCGCCATGGCGCGTCCTTGTGGGGTGCGGTTGTCGGATTCTGGCTGTCGGTTGTTGGGTCCCACATGCCGTGTGGCAGGGCTGAGCAGCACAGCAGCGGGCGGATCAGGGCGGGCGTTGTTTGAGCGCAGCGAGTTTAGCCCGACCCCGTCCGATGCGAGCAGCGCAAGGTACCCCGCAGGGGCCCTGACTTCGGCTGCCCTTCTCTTTGGTGACTTTCTCTTGGGCACGCAAGAGAAAGTTACTGCCCTGTCGGGGGCACATCCCGACAAAGCCACGCACACCAAGACGCAACAAGGAGCAAAGTAAATGCTCAACGTCAAGAACATCAACCAGTATTACGGCGGCTCCCACATCCTCCGCGACGTCACCCTGAGCGCCGAAAAAGGCAAGGTCACCGTCGTCCTCGGCCGCAACGGCGTAGGCAAGACCACCTTGCTGAAATCCCTCATGGGCCTGGTGCCCATCAAGAGCGGCAGCATCGAGTTCGAAGGCAAAGCCATCCACAAAGACACGCCTTACCAGAGAGCAAGAGCCGGCATCGGCTTCGTACCCCAGGGTCGCGAGATCTTTGCCCGTCTGACGGTGGAAGAAAACCTGCGCATGGGCCTGGCCAGCAAACCCGGTGGCACGCCGATTCCCGCCGAGCTCTACGAACTCTTCCCCGTGCTCAAGCAGATGCTGGGCCGCCGCGGTGGTGACCTGTCGGGCGGGCAGCAGCAGCAGCTGGCGATTGCGCGCGCACTGGCCGCGGGGCCGAAGCTGCTGGTGCTGGACGAGCCGACCGAGGGCATCCAGCCCAGCATCATCAAGGACATCGGCCGCGTGATCCGCATGCTGGCTGACCGTGGTGACATGGCCATCCTGCTGGTGGAGCAGTACTACGACTTCGCGCAGGAGCTGGCCGACGAGTACGTGGTGATGGAGCGCGGCGCCGTGATTGCCGCCGGCCAGGGCAAGGCCATGGAAGCCGACGGCGTGCGCAAGCTGGTGGCGATCTGAAGGGCAGGCCCTGCCCCCAGCGTTACTGCAATTCGTCGATCAGTGCCTGGGACAACTCGGGGAGGGAGACGGGTTTGCGCACGGTATGGCGTATGCCCAGCCGGCTCATCGCACCCTCATCGATGTTTTCGCTGAAGCCCGTGCACAGCACTACCGGCAGCCCCGGCTTGAAGTGACGTGCCAGCTGGGCCAGTTCCAGGCCGTTCATGCCCGGCATGGTCTGGTCCGTGATCAGCAGGTCGATCTGGTCCGGTGCCGCTTCCAGGGCGCTCACGGCTTCGGCCGGGTCGCTGAAGGTGCGTGCGTGATAACCCCAGTCGGCCAGCAGCTCGCCGAGATAACGCGCCACGGCCGGCTCGTCGTCCACCACCCAGATCCGCTGGCCCGTACCCGCCGCAGGGCTGGGCTGGTCCGCTGGGGTGCCGGGCCGGGCGGGCTGCTGCGCCGCGACGGGAAACAGCAGCCGGAAGAGACTGCCGTGGCCGGGGATGGAGTCCACGATGACGTGCGCGTCTGAGCGGCGCAGGATGCCGTGCACCACGGACAAGCCCAGGCCGGTGCCCTTGCCCACGTCCTTGGTGGTGAAGAAGGGGTCGAACAGGCGGGGCAGGTGCTCGGGCGCGATGCCGCTGCCGTTGTCCGACACGTCCAGTGCCAGGTAAGGCCCGCTCAGGCGCTGCTGGCTGGCGGCGCAGATTTCTCCGTCCACCAGGACGGTGTGCAGCCGGATGTCGATGAGGCCGTGGTCACCCACCGCGTCGCGTGCATTGATGATGAGGTTGACCAGGATCTGGTTGAGTTCACCCGGGTCCATGCGGATGTTCTGCTGGGTATCGATACGGAAGCGGATCTCGATGCTGGACGGGATGGAAGGCCGCATCATCGCCACCACCTCGCGGACCACGGCGGCAGGGGAGATCACGCCCGCACTGGCGCTGGACTGGGTCCGGGCGAAGCTCAGCATCTTGGCGATCAGGTCGCGCGCGCGTTCGCTGGCCGAGATCACCTCGCGCAGGTAGCTGGCCAGCTTGCCCTGCTTGTCGGGGACGAGCCGGTCCAGCGCCAGATTGGAATAACCCAGGATGGCCGCCAGGATGTTGTTGAAGTCGTGCGCGATGCCGCCGGTCAGCTGCCCCAGCGCCTGCACCTTCTGCGATTGCTGCAGTTGCCGCTCCAGGTCGCGCTTGACGGCCTCCGACTGCTCACGCTCGGAACGATCACGCATGAAGACGTAGAAGCAGCGCGACTGCGGGTCCCAGGTGGCCGAGAGTTCGGCGGCCAGGGTGTGCCCGTCCTTGTGCCGGATGCGGGTCATGAACTGCTCGCGGCCGATCTCCCGCATCCGCGCCAGGCGCTGGCGTGTCACTTCGGGGTCCTCCACGACTTCCAGTTGCGTGAGGTGCTTGCCGAGCAGTTCGCTGGCGGGATAGCCCGTCATGCGCACCAGGGCATCGTTCACCTCGAGCAGCCGGCCCTCGTCGTCGGCAATCCAGAAACCGTCGATCGCCGTCTCCAGCACCCGCTGCTGCCGCAGTTCGGCCCGGCTTTGCCCGGTGATGTTTTCGGCGACCGAGACATAGCCGATGATCTCGCCGCCCTCGTTGCGCAAGGGCGTGGCGGTGCGGTTGAGCACCACCTGGTTGCCATGCCCGTCGCTTGAGTGCACGAGGCCGCGCCAGATCTGACCGGCCTGCAGCGTCTTGCGCATGCCCTCGGCCTGCGCCGCATCGGGCGTGAGGGGCGCGGCAAACAGCGAGAGCGGCGCTTGGCCCGGCTTGTCCGCGTTGAGCTCGGTCGAGGCACGGTTGCGCCAGCCGACGCGCCCGTCCAGGTCGGTCACGAGCACGGGGGAGGTGATGGACGCCAGCGCCAGCGACTGGGTGCGCAAGGTCTCGTTGGCCAGCCGCAGCGTGGTTGTCTGCTGCGCCAGTTCCTGGTAGGGGCGGCGCACGCTGACCACGAACATGGCGCGGTAGATCAGGCCGTAGCAGACAAACTTGTACAGATGGCCCAGCAGGTTGAGCGCATCGCTGACCACCTCGTAGTTCGCCAGGAAGAGCTCGCTCAGGCCCGCGACCGCCGCCGCGCCGAAGATCAGCGGCAGGAATTCATCCTCCGATCGGCGGGCCAGCCAGTAGTAGCGCCAGGCGGCCAGCGCCAGCAGGCCCGTGATCAGCCACTCCAGCCAGCGCTTGAGCGGTGTCAGTCCCATGCCTTCGAGATAGGTGCGCGGCAGGTCTGCCTCGTGGAAGAGCACCCCCCAGATGATCAGCAGGTTCAGCGCGGTGTAGGCGGCCAGCACGCCCAGGCGCAGGCGTTTCGTGGGAGGGGGCAGGCGCGGCAGCAGGCTGACCGCCAACAGCGTCACGGCCACGATGAGGCGCGCGGCCAGCCAGAAGGCGATCCCTTTTTCAACCGAGGCGGGCGTGATCAGCTCCGGCATGCCCTTGTAGGACAAGGCGTGGAAGAAATCGAGCCAGCCTGCCGCGAACAGCGCCACCGCGATGAACAGCAGCGAGGACGAGCGCTCCCGCGTGCGGGTGTGCCAGACCGTGGCAAACACCAGGAAGGCGGCGGCGATCGCAACGAATTCCAGTGTCGTGTGCAGCGGCAGGTAGTACCGGTGAGGCAGGTGCACGGTGTGCAGCGGCAGCAGCATGGACACGACAGCCAGCACCGTGCTGACGGCCACCAGCAGCAGCTGCTGGCGCAGCAGCCGCGATGGGTGTGCATTGGGCTGGGGCAGGGCGGGCTTCATGGTCTGCTGTGGCAGCATACCGCGCCCGCCTTTCAGTCTTCGAGTCCGAGCAGCTTCAGCAGCCGGGTCGTGTCGAGGGGTTTGGCCAGGCAGACCTCCGCCCCGGCGGCCAGCAGCTCGGCCTCGTTCTCGGGCGTGAGGTAACCGCTCATGGCGATCACGCGCACATCGGAGTGTCCGGGAATCAGCTTGATCTGCCGGCAGACATCGGTGCCGCGGATGCCGGGCATCATCAGGTCCAGCAGCACCACGTCGGGCTGGAAGAGATGCACCTTGCGGCCGGCTTCGAAGCCGTTCTCGGCAATCTCCACCTGCACCGGATAGCTGCCGCCTTCCAGCAATTCCTTGAGGAAACCCAGCACGGCGCGGTCATCGTCCACGATCAGCACGCGCAGCGGCCCCTTGTTGCCCACCGGATTCCACTGGCGCGCAAAGCGCTCCACTTCCTCGCGGCGAAAGCGCCGGTGCCCACCTGGCGTCACTTCAGCCTGCAGCAGGCCTTTTTGTGCCCAACCGCGTACCGTGACGGGGGAGACCATCATCCACTCGGCAACTTCCTGCGGCGTGAGGTAGGGCTTGTTCTTGAAATCGTCGTTCATGCAAGGGTTCGCTCAGGGTCAGGGGGCGATTTCGATTTGATCGATTCTATAGGTGTGATCGGTATTCCCGGCCGTCTTTCATGTCGCCATGGATTCAGCCGGCTGGCCCAGCAGCAGGCGGTTTTCGCGCCGCAAGGTCACGGCATCCCTCTGTGCCAGCGACTGTTCTCCGCGCACCAGCCGGAACAGTCGCATGGAGTCGCTGACCCCCTGGGCCTGCTGCTGCAGGGAGCGGGCCGCCACCGCCAGTTGCTCCACCAGCGCGGCGTTCTGCTGCGTGATCGTGTCCATCTGGACCACGGCGGCGCTGATCTGCGAGATGCCTGATTTCTGCTCTTCCGAGGCCAGGCTGATCTGGTCCAGCGCCGTGCTGACCTTGGCCACCGCGTCGATGGACTCCTGCACACGGGCCATGGCCTCGCGCGTGCGCGTGCTGCCCTGGTTCACCTTGGCGCCGGATTCCTGGATCAGCTGGCGGATCTCGCGCGCCGCCGTGGTCGTGCGCTGGGCCAGCAAACGCACTTCGCCGGCCACCACGGCAAAACCGCGCCCGGCTTCACCGGCGCGCGCGGCTTCCACCGCGGCGTTGAGCGCCAGCAGGTTGGTCTGGAAGGCCACGCCCTCGACCAGCTCGATGATGGCGCCGATGCGCTGCGAGGACGCCGTGATCTCGGTCATGGTCTGGGCCACGGCGCGCACGGCCTCGTTGCTGCGCCCGGCGATCGACGAGGTTTCGTGCGCCATCTGCGCCCCATGGGCGGCCGAGTCGGCGCTTTGCTGCACGGTGCCGCTGATCTGCTCCATCGAGGCGGCGGTCTGCTCCAGGCTGCTGGCCTGCGATTCGGTGCGCTCGGCCAGGTTCTGGTTGCCGGCGGCGATCTCCAGCGCCTCGCGGTTCAGACGGTCGATCTCGCCGCGCACGTCCTGCACCACGGTGCGCAGGTTGACGGACATCTGGTGCAGCGCCTGTTGCAACTCGCCCACCGGCCCCGTGGCGCCGGTGCGGACCTCGTGCGACAGATCACCGGCGGCCAGGGCATTGGCTTCATGCACCAGCGCATGCAGCGGCGTGATCGTGAGCGCACGGCTCAGCCAGAAGCCGGCCGCGGCCACCAGCGCCGCGCCGCCCCAGAGCAGCAGGGTCGGCAGGCCGGTGGCTGCCAGGCCCAGCACGGCGGCCCCTGCCAGCAACTGGATGAGCAGCAATTTGCCTTCGGTGCCCGGGCGCAGCAGCCGCTGCAGACGGCCCCAGGCGGTGCGACGCAGCAGCTGGCCATGCCGCAGCACGTGCACCAGCCGGCCGCGCTGCGCTTCCTCGCGCATCAGGGCATAGAGCTGCTCGGCCGCTTCCACGTCGGCGCGCGCAGGACGGGAACGCACCGAGAGGTAGCCGGTGATGCGCTCGCCATCGCGCATGGGGGTGGCATTGGCCTGCACCCAGTAGTGGTCGCCGTTCTTGCGCCGGTTCTTCACCAGGCCGGACCAGGGGCTGCCGGCCTCGATGGTTTCCCACAGGTCGCGAAATGCTTCCTCCGGCATGTCGGGGTGGCGCACGATGTTGTGGGCCTGGCCCAGCAGCTCTTCGCGGCTGTAGCCGCTGATGTCGATGAAGGCCTGGTTGCAGTAGGTGATGCGCCCTTTCAGATCGGTGACGGACACCAGGGTCTGATCCGAGGGGAAGGGGAACTCGTGTTGAGAGACCGGAAAGTTGATGCGCATGGGGGGGAACAATCAGTAGGTAAGGCCATGCCGTGATGGGGGCACATCCATCACGGTGCTGGGTGGGGCAGTCTTTCGTATTTTCAGCGATGCGCCAGCAGCATCGGAGCAGCGCCATGGCCCGTATCGCCCTGATGGGCCAGGCGGAAGACGCTGACGGCCTGTACCAGTTCCTGGGCCTGGCTCTTGAGGCTGCCTGCGGCAGCGGCCATCTCTTCCACCAGCGCGGCGTTCTGCTGCGTGGCCTGGTCCATCTGCACCACGGCCTCGCCGATCTGGGCCACACCCTGGCTCTGCTCGGTGCTGGCCGCGCTGATCTCGCCCATGATGTCGGTCACCCGGCGGATGCTGGAGACCACTTCCTGCATGGTGGTGCCGGCCTGGTCCACCAGGGCCGTGCCCTGGCCCACACGCTCCACGCTGTCGGTGATGAGCGTCTTGATCTCTTTCGCCGCCTCGGCACTGCGGCCCGCCAGCGAGCGAACTTCAGAGGCCACCACGGCAAAACCGCGGCCCTGCTCACCCGCG